>NZ_JBFPKI010000011.1:0-370788 GCF_040948675.1 Paraburkholderia sp. BR14312 | reverse complement strand
CGAATTCCAGACGCAGGTTCATGGTGTTTCTCGGGTTCCAGGGCATGAACGGCTCCAGGCCAATCACTCGCCCGAAGTGTTACCCATGTCCCCGCACACCTGTTACCCATGTTTCCGGTCCATACACCGCCGCAAAGAAAGTAGGTGCCGCCCCGCACAGGGGCAACACTTGCATACCGACGCGAACACAAGGAAAGGCCAACGCGGCCAGAAGCCGCGAAAAAAGGCCTAAAAAAAGCAAAAAAACTTACTTGCCCCGAGCAACAACCCCATCGAGCACCCGCTCGACAGCATCGACATACTGCTGCTTCCCAAACCGCTCCCGGGCAGTAGCCAGCCCTTGCACAGCAAGCCGATCCCGCAACGCCGCGTCGTCGTGCAACCTGCCGATGGTCGCAGCCAGTTCCTTGGCATCACCTGGCGTACAAAGCAGCCCGCTTTCACCATGCTCGACAATCTCAGTCACACCACCATCGCGAGAAGCAACCACAGGCCTTTGCGCCAGCATCCCCTCAACGACCACACGCCCAAACGGTTCAGGCGTAATAGACGTATGCGCGATCACATCGACGGCCCGCATGCAAGCCGCAATGTCATGCCGGAAGCCGAGAAAATGCACACGCTCCTGCAGCCCGTTCGCCTCGACGAATGCACGCAGCTCGGCAGCGTAAGCGTCCTCACCGAACAGCGGCGCACCAACAAACACAGCATGCGCACGCGGCTCGTAGAGCAAAGCTTCGAGCAGCACATGCTGGCCTTTCCAGCGCGCCAGACGGCTGAAAGCACCAACCAGGAACGCATCCTCGGGCAACCCGATCTGCACCCGCAGTTGAGCCTGCGGCACGCGCGCGAGCGCACGGAACGGCGATTCATCCACGCCGTTGTGCACCACGTCGATGCGCTTCGCGTCGAAGCGCGTGAGCTGCGCAAACACCTTCGCCGATGCATGCGAGTTCGCGATCACATGCGCGAGCCCCAGCTTCGCGCAGCCCTTGATCACCGCGCGCTGCACGCGGCCGAAATGCTCGTCGCTAACAATGTCGCGCAAATGCCAGACCACCGGCTTGCGCGCGAGCTTGCCCGCAAGCACGCCGATCACCATCGCGCGCTGCGTGTTAGCGTAAAGCACGTCGGCCTCGCGCGCGCGGCGGCGCGTCTCGCGCACGAGCGCAGCAATGCCCGCAAGCACGCCCAGTCGCGGCGCCGTGCCGCCATCGCGGCGCACCTTGTTCAACGCACCCGAATCGATCACCTCCACGCGCGCGCCGGCTTTGTCGAGCGCCTCCCTGAAGGGCCCGTCGTTGAAGAGCAGCACGTCGATGCGCGAGCGCAAGCCCTTCACCACTTCCAGCAGCGATAGCTCGGCGCCGCCCAGCACGCCGCTCTGGTCGATGGCGAGCACGCGCGGCGCGTCCGCTGCGTCCGCTTCGATCTCGTACGGCGCTGCGCCGTGTGCCGAGCCCGCCTGCGCGATCGCCGGCACCGCTTTCGCCACGCGCGCGAAGAATTGCTCGCGGAAATGCCGCGAAGAAAAGCGCTCGGCATTCGCGCGGCAATCCTCGGCGCGGAATCGGCCAGGATCGCTTTCGAACGACTCGACGGCGTCGATGATCGCGTCCGCGTTTTGCTCTTCGAAGAAAATGCCCGTGGGGCGCGAACCGGTGTCGCGCACCGTTTCGAGCGCGCCGCCCTTGCCGAATGCAATCACGGGCGTGCCGCAAGCCTGCGCCTCGACCACGGAAATGCCGAAGTCTTCTTCCGCAGCGAACACGAACGCCTTGGCGCGGCGCATACGGTCGTGCAGTACGGCGAACGGCTGATAGCCCAGCACTTCCACGTTGGGCGTCGCCTTCGCGCGCACCTTGTGCATGTCGGGGCCGTCGCCGATCACCACGAGGCGCCGCTCGGGCATGCGCGCGAATGCCTCGACAATCAGGTCGATCTTCTTGTACGGCACGAGCCGCGAGGCCGTCAAATAGAAGTCGTCTTTGGTGGTTTCCAGCTCGAACGCGTCGATATCCACGGGCGGATAGACCACCTCGGCCTGGCGCTGATACACCTTCTGAATGCGTCGCGCAATGAACTCCGAGTTGGCGACGAACTGGTCCACCGAATTCGCAGTGCGCACGTCCCAGTTGCGGATGTAGTGCAGGATCAGGCGCGCGAGCATCGACTTCGGCCCGCGCGTGAGGCTCGACTCCTGCAGGTACTGATGCTGGAGGTCCCACGCATAGCGGATCGGCGAATGCACGTAGCTGATATGGAACTGGTCCGGTCCCGTGAGCACGCCCTTGGCCACCGCATGGCTGCTCGAAATCACCACGTCGTAGCCCGACACATCGAGCTGCTCGATGGCGAGCGGCATGAACGGCAGGTACGCGCGATAACGCTTGCGCGCGCCCGGCAGCTTCTGGATGAACGAGGTCGTCGCGCGCTTGCCGCGCAAGAACGTGCGGTCTTTCGCATCGACGAAATCGACGACCGAGAACAGGTCTGCATCCGGAAAGCAGGCAAGGATCTGCTCTAGCACCCGCTCCGCGCCCGCGTAGGTCACGAGCCAGTCGTGCACGATGGCCACGCGCGGCGCACGGCCTGCGGCGAAGGCTGGCCGCAGTGGCCGCAGCGGCATGACGGCGCCCGTTTCGGAGCGTCGCGGTTTGGTGGCGTCGCGCCGTTGAAGGGGCGCGGCAGCGCTTTCGGACGGCGCCGCTTCGTCGATCAGTTCGTGACTCATGCGCTTTTCCGTGAATTCAGTCGAAAGAGAAGGGAACGGGCGTAGCCGCGCAGCATCGGTGTGGTCGCAACCGACCACACCACGTTGGCAAGTGCGAGCACGACACCGGCGCCGATTGCGTACAGCGCGTCCGGCAGCCACCACGCAAGAGCGAGCGCAGCGGCGAGAAAACTCAGGTGAGCGAACATATCGACGATGATCGTGCGGCTATGAATGCGCGAAAGCCACAGCAGTACGACGTAGTCGAACAGTGCGCGAAACAGCACGGCGGCGGCCGCGCCCGGCAAGCCGAAGCGCGAAATGCCGAGCCACAGCAGACCGGCAAAGAGCGGCAGCTCCACGAGCCCCACGCGCGCGGCGGCGGCAGGATTGTTTTGCGACTGGATGAGAATGCGCGTGACGCCCGCCTGCCCGACGAGCCACACGGCGATGATCAGCACGCGCCCAACCGGTGCGCCATGCGCGGCGATCACGGGCCCGACCCACGCATGCAGGAAGGGCTGGAGCACCACGATCGCGCCGATGGCGATCGGCGTGAACACGGCATTGAGAAACTGCAGCGACTGCGCGGCGATTTCATCGGCATGCTCGCGGCCCAGCGCGGACAGGCGCGGAAACAGCGTGCGCACGAGCGCATTGGGCACCATGTTCAGGCGCGTGACGAGGTTCTGCGGCACGGTGTAATACGTGACGAAGCGCGCACCGAGGCCCGCGCCCAGCATCATGCGGTCGAGCGAGTCCGCGACCATCGTCGTGATGCTCGCGACCAGCATCCAGCCGCCGAAATTGAAGAGCGCCTTCGACGTATCGAGGCGCGGCCCGCGCACCTTGCGAATGCCGAGCACGCGCAGCGCCGAGCGGCCGAGCAGGATCGCGGCGGCCAGACGCGCGAATACGGCGGCGGCCAGCACGGTCTGCAGATTCGGCTCGTACGCCCAGGCAGCGGCAAGCGGCAGCAGCTGGAACAGGAACGTGCCGAGCGTCTGGTTCGTGTTGTAGATGCCGAAGCGCTCCGCGCCGTTGATCGCACCCGCGAACACCCACGAGACGTTCGCCACCGGAATCGCCACGGCGAGCCAGGGCAGCGCGAGATAGACTTCGTGCCGCAACTGGGGCGTGACGTGCGTGAAATACGCGGTATAAAGCGCGCCGCCCGAATAGATCAGCAGGCCGCCAATCGCGCCGGTCGTGAAGTTCAGCCAGAACGCGCTCCAGAACACGCGCTCGCAGGCGTCGGCGTCTTTCGACGCATACGCCTTCGAGATCTGGTTCTGCGCGGCCATGCTCATGCCGAGGTCGAGCACGCTGAAGTAGCCGATCAGCGTCCAGACGAGCGCGATCACGCCGTAGCGCTCGACACCGAGCAGGCGGATATAGGAAGGCACCGTGACGAGCGACACGAAGGTCGGCAGCACGAGACCGAACAGATTGATTGCGACGTTGCGCAGTATGCCTTTATCCATTGGGTATCCAGTTGCGGGGCCCGTAGCGGGTCAGGCCGGTTTCCAGCGGTACATGAGCACCTTGCCGCGCGCGTCTTCCTCGACGAACACGAGGTATTCGCCGTTCGCTTCGCGATGCGCGGTGATGCCGAACGGCACGTCGACCCAGCCCGAGGTGTTGCCCACTTCCGCGCCCGGGCCGAAGGTGCCGATCTCCTTCGCACTGTCCTTGTCGTACACGTGGACGTTGCCCGCGGGCTCGACCACGAACACGTACTGGCCTTCCACCGTGAGCCCCGCGGGCGTGACGGGCGGTTTCGCTTTCGGGTCCCACGGCAGGCGCAGCATGTAGTGCTGCTCGGGGTGGCCGCTCGACCACTTGTCGTAGCGCACCAGCACGCGCCCCGCTTCCTTCCAGAAGCCCGGATCGTGCGGCGCATCGGCCGTATAGCCCGTCACGTAGAGCGTGTCGGTCTGCGGCTCGTAGATCGCGCGATGCACTTCGGTGAACGGCGCGGGGACCGCGTATTTGTCGAGCTTGTCGTACGAGTAGATCGGATTGCCCTTCGCGTCGAGCCCGCCATAGCGGAAGCGCCAGATGCCCTTGTCGTCGCGCGCGCGCCAGATGTCGCCGCGCGTGTCGATCCACCAGCCCCACCCGCCTGCCAGATGGTCGCGGCCCGGATTGCGCGTGAATTCGTCGGCGTCGAAGGCACCGTTGCCGTTCGCATCGCGCCAGATCCAGTCGCCGCCGGGCGGCGGCGCGTTCGGCACGTTCTGCACCCCGCGGCCGCGGCCCGCAATGAAGCCCGAGGGAATCGCGGTCTCGCCGTCGCGCTGCGCGTCGAAGCGGTAGATCTTCAGGTGGTCCGCGTACATGTCGGTGAGGAACAGGAACGTGTGCCCGTTCAACACGCGCGCGATTGGCAGGCCCGGCCACTGGTCCGTGTGGAAAACGGGATCGTCGGGATAGCGGAATCGATTGGACAGGAATCCGACATATTTCCAGTCCTGCCCCGGCGGCTTCGACAAGTCGAGTTCGAAGCGCTTGTTGCCCGTGTAGACGCTGTTGGGGCGCTGCGGGTCCACCCACGCGCCGTCCACGAACAGCAGGCCTTCCAGGTTCCACAGGCGCTTGCCGGCAGGCGTATAGGCCTCCAGCGTTGCGCCAAGACCCGCGCCGATGTTGTCTTCGTGCTGCGGTCCGACGCCGTTGGTCGAGACGTAGATGTTCCCGCGCGCGTCGGTGCCGACGCCCGTGAGGCCATTGAAGCGGCCCGGCCCCGGCCGCCCCGCGACGCCCGAAAAAATGCCGCCGCTCTCGCCGAGCGTGGCGCTCTGCGTCCACCTCTTGCCGTTGCGCGTGAAAATGAGGATCTGCTGGCGCGGACCGTTATCGGCGATCAGGAGGCGTTGCTGCGGATCGAACGCAAGATCCACCGGCACCGAATCGTCGGGTAGCGCGAGCGTGTCGTCGAGGCGCTTGCCATCCGCCGAGTAGTGCTCGACGCGCGGATGCGCGGCGCCCTTACCCGCTTCGGTGCCCGTGAGCACCCACACCGACCCGTCGGCTGCAAGCGCGATGCGGCCCGGCGCCTGCACGTCCCATTGTCCCTTGCGCTGCATCGAATTCGCGTCGTACACCTCGATGCGGTTCATCGGCGTGTTGCTCACATAGAGCGTCGAATCCGTCGCGGCGAGTCCGCCAATGTCGGCATGCGTGCCCATGGGCACGTCGTTGATCTTCAGGAACGACGCGGAAAGCTGCGCATGCGGATTGAGCGGATCGGGCGAAGCCTGAAATGCGGCGGCGCGCTTGGGCTCGTCGAGCGGCCGGCGCGTGATGCCGTACCACTGGCTGCCCTTCGCAGGCCAGATGCCGCTGCCGACCAGATGACCCTTCTCGTTGCCCACGCCGACCGCTGCATACAGATAGCGATGATTCACGGCCACGGCGTTGCCGCCGGCTCCCCCCCAGCCATGCGTGCCGCCGGCGAAGCCGAGCGGCTTGCCGTCCTGGTACGCGCTGATCTCGGCGCCGCTCTCGTCCCACGGCGCATTGGTGAACACCTTGCCTTCGGGCGTGACGGCGATGGCCGTGACGTTGATTTGCATCCAGGTGCCCTGGCCGTTGCCAAAGCTATTGCCGATCCACGAGGTCGTCACATTGAGTTGCGGCGCGGCGATGGTCTGAACCGACGACGTGCAGATAAACGTGCACATCGCGGCCAGTGCCAACGTCCTGCGCAAGCGGCGATCGGGATTCGATAACGGCAAGGCAATTCCTCCGGTCAAGTGACGGCAATCTGCCAGGATCATGCCGTACAAATCCGCTGAAAAATCGCCTCCAAAAAAGGGAAAATAATTCAAAAAAATTCAGTATTTATGACCCATTTCTGAGTCATCCGGAAATAAACTCCCGAACACCGGATATCACGCCAAAAAGCCGTGCGGCGCGGTGTTCGGCACGCCCGCCACACTTTCCATTCGGCAATGCGTATTTCATATCGCGCAAATTCCGGCATTTAAATTCAAAAATCCAGAATCAATATATTTCGGCTTTTTGAACATTTAATTCTTTCTAGAATGAATCGCGAAGCAATCGCGCATGCATGACCCCACCGGAGAACCGATGACCGTAAGCCGCCCAGTCAGTCAACAAGGCCTCGCCGACCATTCCCACCGCATCGTCCAGCTGGATGGTCTGCGTGCCTTCGCCGTGCTCGCCGTGTTCGCGCAGCACGCGTTGCGCGCGCCGCTGTGGATGGGCGTCGACCTGTTCTTCGTGCTGAGCGGCTTTCTCATCACCGGCATCCTGCTCGAGCGCAAGGCGCGCGGGCAATCGTATTTCAGCTACTTCTATGCGCGCCGGGTGCGCCGTATCCTGCCGCCCTACGTGCTGCTGCTCATCGTTTCGTCGCTGCTGTTCGGCTTCGGCTGGGCACACTACTGGCCGTGGTATGCGTTCTTCGCGACCAATATCGGCGACGCACTCGGCCAGAGCGGGCACGACAGCCTCAACATTCTCTGGTCGCTCGCCGTCGAAGAGCAGTTCTACATCGTGTGGCCCTTCGTCGTGCTGCTTCTGCCGCAACGGCTCATGGCCGTCGTGGCCGCCGCGCTCATTTTTGTCGTACCCGTGCTGCGCGCCGTCGCGACCCCGTGGTTCGACTCGTACTGGCCCATTTACTACCTCACGCCGTTCCGCATGGATTTGCTGGCCGCCGGCGCGCTGCTCGCCGTGCTCGTGCGCCGCGACCGCAATGCGCTCGAGCCCTTCAAATGGCCCGCCGCCGTGCTCTTTTTCGCGGCGCTCGGCGTGCTGGCCTGGCTGCACCTGCACTACCCGCGCTTTCGAGGCATGAACACGCCGCTCTCCAACGCCATGCTCTATAGCGTTTCGCTCGTGCTCTGCACCTCCATCGTCGTGTTCGCGCTGCAGTCGAAAGGCATCGTGCGGCGCCTGCTGTCCAACCCGGTGCTCGTGTATATCGGCACGATCAGCTACACGATCTACCTCATTCATCTCACGATTCTCTATGCCGTGTGGCCGCTCCATTACGGCCGCATCCAGAGCGCCGCGATTGCGCTCGTCCTCACGCTCGCTTATGCGAGCGCGAGCTGGTTTCTCTTCGAGCGCCGCCTCACGCGCGGTCCGCGCCGCCGCCCAGCGGTTGAGCCGGTCGACCTCACCGCGCGCGTGAGCCAGTCGAGCCCGCAGTCGTAATTCCTGAATCCCGTTCGATACTTCAAAGGCACATCACATGAACGAACGTCGCAAAGCGATCATCACCGGTGTTTCCGGCCAGGACGGCGCCTACCTCACGCGTCTTCTGCTCGACAAGGGCTACAACGTCACGGGCACCTATCGCCGCACCAGTTCCGTCAACTTCTGGCGCATGAACGAGCTGGGGATCCTCGACCATCCGTCGCTCGACCTCGTCGAACACGACCTCACGGACGCGGGCTCGACCCTGCGCCTCGTCGAACGCGCCCAGGCGCAGGAGGTCTACAACCTCGCCGCCCAGAGCTTCGTGGGCGTGTCGTTCGACCAGCCCGCCACGACCGCCGAAGTCACCGGCATCGGCGTGCTGAACATGCTCGAAGCGATTCGCGTCGTGAATCCGAAGGCGCGTTTCTACCAGGCTTCGACCTCCGAAATGTTCGGCAAGGTCCAGGCCATTCCGCAATGCGAGGACACGCCGTTCTATCCGCGCAGCCCCTATGGCGTGGCCAAGCTGTTCGCGCACTGGTCCACGGTCAACTACCGCGAGTCCTACGACATCTTCGCGACGAGCGGCATTCTCTTCAACCACGAGTCGCCGCTGCGCGGGCGCGAGTTCGTCACGCGCAAGATCACCGACAGTGTTGCCAAGATCAAGCTCGGCAAGCTGAACATGCTCGAACTCGGCAACCTCGACGCCAAGCGCGACTGGGGCTACGCCTCCGAATACGTCGAGGGCATGTGGCGCATGCTGCAGGCCGACGAGCCCGACACCTACGTGCTCGCCACGGGCCGCACCGAAACCGTGCGCGACTTCGTGAAGATGGCCTTCGCCGCCGCCGGTTTCCAGCTCGAATGGTCGGGCAAGGGCGAGCGCGAAACCGGCATTTGCGTCGCCACGGGCCGCACGCTCGTGCGCGTGAGCCCGCGCTACTACCGCCCCGCCGAAGTCGATCTGCTCATCGGTGACGCGACCAAGGCGCAGGAGAAACTCGGCTGGAAACCGCAGACTTCGCTCGAGCAGCTCTGCCAGATGATGGTCACGGCCGACCTTGCGCGTAACGAACGCCATGACACATTCTGATCCCGCTAGCCGTCCGCGCGCGCTCATCACGGGCATTGGCGGCTTTACGGGCCGCTACATGGCCGCTCGCCTCGCGGCGGACGGCTACCGCGTGTGGGGCACCGTGCGGGCGGGCGAATCGCTGGACGCGGAAGCCTTCCCGTTCGGCGCCACCGCAATCGAGGCGGACTTGCTCGACCGCGCCGCGATCGCCCATGCGCTCGAAACCGTGCAGCCCGACGTGGTCGTGCATCTCGCCGCAGTGGCCCACGTGGCCGACAGCGACGTGGCACGCACCTACGTCGTGAACATCGTCGGCACGCGCAATCTGCTCGAGGCGCTCGCGCAACAGAAGCACGTGCCGCGCGCCGTCTTGCTGGCCAGCAGCGCGAACGTCTACGGCAACGCCACGAACGGCGTGATCGACGAACAGGTCGATCCCCAACCCGCCAACGACTACGCGGTCAGCAAGCTCGCGATGGAATACGTCGCGAGGCGTTTTCAGGCGCAGTTGCCGATCATCATCGCGCGCCCGTTCAACTACACGGGCGTGGGCCAGTCGCCGGACTTCCTGATCCCGAAGATCGTCGAGCACTACGCACGCGGCGAAAAAGAGATCTCGCTCGGCAACCTGCACGTGGCCCGGGACTTCTCCGATGTGCGCGACGTGGTGAACGCCTATGCGCGGCTCGTCGAAGTCGCGCCGCGCGGCACCACCGTCAACGTCTGCTCGGGCAGCGGTCAGACGCTCGGTGCGCTGCTCGACATGCTCGCGCGCATCGCCGGCTACGAGATCGAGGTGCATGTCGATCCGCGGTTCGTGCGCGCCAACGAAGTGCGTCAGCTGATCGGGTCGAATGCGAAGCTGCGTTCCATCGTCGGCGACAGCTCGCGCAAGCACCTCGAAGAAACCTTGCGCTGGATGTACGAAGAGGCCCGCGAACGCGTAGTCGAAACGCAATAGCGCTGCTTGCTTCCTCTTGCTCTACAAATAAACCGCCGCTCTCCCGAGCGGCGGTTTTCTTTGGGTCGATCGACCCGCTTCAGTGAGCGGCAATCGCTTCCGCGTACACACCGGCCACGCGCTTCGCGATCACGGCGTTGTCGAAGTGCTCGCGCGCGTACGCCTTGCATGCCTCTTCATCCGGCAGCTTGATGCGGCCCGAAAGCGCGCCGTCGATGCCATCGGCGATCGCGTTCGCGCCCGTGCTCGGCAGCACGAGATCTTGCGACAGACCCGCCACCGCCTCCGGCAGACCGCCCACGGGCGTCACCAGAACCGGCGTACCCGCGGAAAGCGACTCCACCGTGATCAGGCCAAAGCCCTCCAGCGCCACTGTCGGCACCACGCTCAGTGTGGCCGCGCGATAGAGCGAAGGCAGGTGCGCGTCGGGCACGAAGCCGAGCAGCTTCACGTTGTCAGCCAACCCTGCTTCGTCGATACGCTGCTGAAGTTCGGATTCCAGACGGCCCCGCCCCGCGATCAGCAGGAGCACGTCCGGGTGGCGTTGCTTCACCATCTTGATCGCGTCGATCAGGTCTTCGAGGCCCATGCGGCGCACGAGGCGGCGCACGGCGAGGATGATCGGGCGGCCTTGCGGCAACTGGAGCTTCAGGCGCGCTTCCGCCGTCGTGCAGGCCGGGTCGAAATGCGCCGTATCCACGCAGCCCGGCACGATGCGCACGCGCTCGGGCGAAATAGCGTAGCGGCGCGTGAGAATGTCGCCAAACGCCTTCGACAGCACGATGAGCCGCGAGGAGCGCTCATACACCGACTGCTCCAGCGAGTGCTTGATGCGCTGGCTCAGCGTGGCCGCGCCTTCCACGAAGCTTTCGTCGGCCCACGGGCCCTGGAAGTGCGAAACCTGTGGAATGCCGCGCGTGACGTCGAGCCCGGGGAAGGTGTACAGCGCGAAGTGCGAGGAAATCACGTCGGGGCGGTGGCGGCGAATCTCGCTGCGCAGCGCACGGCGCGCGTCCATGAGGCGAAACGGCAGCGAGCGCGAAGCGGAGCCGAAGCCGTGAATCGCGCCGCCGCTGTCCTGGGCCACCTTGGGCGAGCCGGCCACGACGCCGCGCACGCGCACGCCCGCGCCGGGCAGCGCGCCGACGAGCGAGTAGTACATGCGGTCGAGGCCGCCTGCGCGCTCGGGAAACCAGTGCATGCCGATCTGCAGCGATTGAATGGATTGTGTGGTCATCGCGTGTCCTTATTCTGCACGTATGCGGTTATCGGGGGGTCTCTGCGCGCTGGAGCGTTTGACCGCCCGGCAGCGTCGCAGCAGCGAACGCGGGTTCTTCGCGGCGTACGGCCTCGCTCGCGTCGCCGGCCAGTTGCCGGTAGAGCGCGATGTACTGCGCGGCCATGCGCGCCCAGCCGAACTGCGTGGCCAGTTCCGCCGCCGCCTCGCCCATCGCGAGCCGGCGCGGCGTGTCGGTGGCGAGCGTCTTCACGGCGTTGGCGAGCGCGGGCACGTCGTCGGGGTCTTCGAGCACGATGCCGCAATCGGGCGTGATGATTTCGGCGCCGCCTGCCGTGAGCGCGGTGACGACGGGCAAGCCCGCCGCCATCGCTTCGAGCAGCGAGAGGCTCATTGCTTCGTAGCGCGAAGGAAATACGTAGGTATCGACGGAGCGCATGAGCGTGGGCATCTCGCGCACGAGGCCGAGAAAATGCACCCGCGACTCGATGCCCAGCTCGCGTGCGAGGTCGGGATACGGGCTGCCCGGCAGGTAGCCCGCCACGGCCAGATGCACGTTGTCGGGCATCTGCTTCATGGCGTGCAGCACCGTGCCGAGGTTCTTGCGCGGCGTGCGCAGATCGCCCACGAAGAGCAGCAGGAACGCGTCGGCGGGCAGCGAGAACTTCGCGCGGTCCGCGCTCGCGGCCGAGAAGCCGCGCGTATCGACGCCGTTGTAGATCACGTCGAGCCGCTCCACGGGGTTGCCGCCCGATGCGCGAATTTCGTCGGCGACCTTGCGCGAAACGGCCGCGATCACGCGCGAGCGCCGATACGCCCAGCGCTCCAGCACCGCATTGGCGCGCGTGTAGACGAACTGGTAAGCGGACCACACGCCGCGCGTGAGACCGAACGGGTAGTACTTGCTGCGCGCCCAGCCGCCGTGCACGAAGTGCGCGGTGTTGACGTCGGCGTGCGCCCAGGTGATGAAGCCGTTCACATGGAGCACATCGTATGCGCGCCGGTTGCGGCGCAGCCACAGCGCGCTCTTCACCGCGAATACCTGCTGGCGCAGCAGGTTGGTGGGCCACGCGCGCGAAGGTTGCACATTCACCCATTTCACCTTGGGGTGGGCAAGCAGCTCGGGCGCGACATGCGAGGCGACCAGCGTCACCTCGAACCCCTCGTCGAGCGCGGCGCGCGCGATTTCATGATTGACGCGGCCCTGGCCGTCATTGTGGCGCACGACATGCGTGACGATTGCGACTCTCAATCGGAGACCTCCGTGGTAGGGGCCTGGCGTTGCAGCTTCGCCCAATGCCCCGCGCTGAGAATGGAAAACACGCTCGAAAAGAGCAGCAGGCCGCCGGTACCCACGAGCGAGTTGGTGAACACGAGCATGGCGAAGATCGATATCGCGAGGCTCAGGCACGCGCACACGTAGCGGTCCTCGGGAAAACGCATCGACACGCGCACCGCGCGCACGAGCAGCCACAGCACGCCCGACATGTAGAGCAGCGTGCCGGGCCAGCCCAGCACGAACGGAATGTTCATCACGCCGCTGTCGAAGCTGCCGTATTGGCCGAGCTGGCCGTTATTACTGGAAAGCTTGGTCGATGCGCCGGTGGCGCCGAGACCCTCGCCCGTCACGTCGGTGAAGGCCTTCTTCGCGAAGTCGGCATAGAACTGGTTACGCGCCTCGTAGCTCTGGTCGTCCTTCAGGTTCACGAGCGTATTCAGACGCTGCTGCATGCGGTCCGCCACGGGACCGAACGTAAGCAGCGGCACACATACACCCGCCAGCACGACCGCACTGACGATGATGCGAATGCGCACCTTGTTGCTCGACTTCATCAGCTGGATCACCATGGCGATTGCCCAGCCGCCCCAGGTGGAGCGCACGAGCGAGAGCGCGAACGAGAAGAAGCCGAACGCCGCCGCGATCCAGCGCACCCGATGCTTCGCGGCCATCACGAACACCATCGCGCCCATCATCGCGAACGCGAACGGGCCCGACGAGTTCATCGTGCTGAACACACGCACGCCGAGCGGCACGGGGTCGCCCTGCGAGTTCATGTCCGAGCCGATCATCCACATCGCATCCCATGGCGGCATGATGAAGAACTGCACGAGACCATACGCGCCCATCACGAGCATGCCGTAGATGAAGGTGTTGATGATGGTCTTGCTGCACTCGGGATACTGGCGCGTGAGCACCATGATGTGAAAGCCGATCAGGAACGGATAGATCCAGTTGGCAAGGTCATAGACCGCCGCGGCCGGGCCGCTGCCCACCACGCCCACCACGAACCCATAGCCGATGCCGAGCAGCGCGAGCAGGAGCGGCAGACCGCGCCGCTGCCCGAGGATCGGGTAGTAGCGCAGCAGCGAAATACCGCTGATCATCGTGACGGCGAGCGGCGCGACCTGAATGAGGCTGGTGGGCGTGAAGCCGCCCTTGCCGTAGTCGGCGAGGCGCCGCACTTCGGGGCTCAGGAACCACAGCCACCACATGAAGCCGATATAGCGCACCGGGTTCACGAAGTAGAGCCAGAATCCCACCGCGATCGACAGCACGGGAAACGCCAGCGTCAGCACGGTGCCCTGGTGCGCGCCGATCAGCAGCACCGTGAATACCCACAAGGCGAGCGGCGGCAGCGTATCGCGGCCGAGCAGGCTGCGCAGGCCGCCGCGGCGGCGGCCCGGCTGGCTCGCCGGCGCGGGTGCGGGGATAGCGGTCGTGACGTCCATGATCACATCCCGCGCGCGGCGACGCCCCGGCCTTGGGGTTCGCTCGCGATCGACTCGCCGTTGCGCGCGTCGCGCTCGTGCAGCATCTCGCGCGTGAGCTGCGCGTGCTGCCGCGCGAAGTGCTCAGTCGTGAGATCGCGCGTGCGCAGCTGCTCGCAGGCTTCGCGCGCCTGGGCGAGCGCCCGCGCCGGGTCGGCCACGAGCGCATTCGCCGCGTCGCGCAGTTGCTGTGCGTTGAACGGCTCGACGTACGAGGCGGCCTTGTCGTCGAAGTAATCTTCGAGCGCACCGACCTTCGTCGCGATCATCGGCTTGCCGAGCGCCGCGGCTTCCAGCATCACCGTGATGCCCGAAGCATGCGTGTTGGGACGCAGCGGCACGACGATGATGTCCGCCCAGTCATACAGCGCGTGCTGTTGCTTGATGCCGGAAACGCGCACGATCTCGACGTTGTCCGCGCGCGCCGATGCTGGCATGCGCCGGCGCGTGGCGATACGTACCTCGTAGCGCAAATCGTTGCCGAGCGCGCTGACGAGCGTGGTCCAGTCGCGGTCGCGGTCGTTGCCGATCGCGGCCACGCGCACGGGCGTATGCGGCGTCCACTGCGCAGGCGGACGCAGCGGAAAATCGCTGGTATTGAGCCCATAGAGCACGTGACGCGCCTCGCGCCCGAAATACTCGCCGCACAGCGCGGCATTCTCGCTCGCGAGCGTGGTGAGCAGATCGGCACGCTTGAGCAGCCGCTTGTAGATCGCACGGCGCAGCGCGCCGTAGCCGGGCCAACGGTCGAGCAGCCACACGCTTTGTGCGAGCAGCAGCGGGCGCGCGCCGCCCTTCTTCGCGTTCATCAGCAGCACCAGCGCCACGGCCAGATGCTCCTGCTCGGTGTGCGTCCAGATGACGTCGGACTGCAGAATGGCGCGGCGATTGCGCCACGCGTGAATGAAGTCGAAACCGGCCGCGGCCTTCAGCGCACGCCGCATGAAGCGCATGGGCGTGCTTTCGCTCGCGTCCTGCGCGTAATTGAGGGCGAATTCCGCAGATTCCGCGTGGTGGTAGCCATACAGGCTGCCGATGTTCTCGCCTTTGCGATAGCGGCGCGGATCGGCGCCATAGAAAAGGTGGACGTGGACTTGCGTACTGCTCATTCGGGGTCCTCCCTGTAGTCGTTGGCCGCGCCAGTCAAACGAGCGCGCGGCGCGCCTCTCGTGCGCCGCCGCGCACCGCGCGCCAGCGTGCGAACGCCGCGCCCGCGGAATCGCCGCGCACGGCGCTCAGGCCCGTGTGCACGAGGCCCGGATACACGCGCGTGCCGACGAGCGCGTACCACCACCAGGCGGTTTCGCGGCGCAGCGGCGTGAGATGGCCGAGCAGGATCAGATGCAGGTTGTAGGCGGCGTTGCGGATCGAGGCGAGCGTCTGCGCGTTGCGGGGGTCTTCGCCCGGGCGCGGCGCGGGGTAATGGTCGACGGCCACGAGCGGGTCGTAGACGAGCTTCCAGCCCGCGCGCTTCACGCTCAGGCTGAACGCCATGTCGTTGTGCGTTTGCGCGCCGGTGCCGCGCAGGCGCCGGTCGAAGCGCAGGTCGCCGATCGCCGCGCGTCGATAGCTCATGTTCGCACCCTTGAGCAGATCGACTTCGCGCGCACCGCCCGCGCCCAGATGATGGTTGCCGATGATGCGGCCCGAGCGCTGCAGCTTGCCCACCAGCGTGCGCTCGCCGTCGATCACGCGGCCGCCTTCATGCACCCAGTCGCGGCCGCCCAGCGCCCCGAGCTTCGGGTCCGATTCGAAGGCCGCCGCAATGCGCGCGACCCAGTCGGCACGCGGCGCGGCGTCGTCGTCGGTAATGGCGATCACGTCGCCCGTCGCGGCCTCGATGCCGCGATTGAGCGCCGCCACCTGCCCCGGCTCCTCGACGATGGCCACTTCCACGTTGAGCACGCGGGGCGTGACGTGTTCGGCGAGGCACGCGTGCGTCGCCTCGTCGTCGGCACGCGCCACCACCACGATCTCGTCGGGCGCGCGCTGCTGGCGCAGCAGCGCTGAAAGACAGCGCGACAGATCGTCAGGACGCCGATAGGTCGGCACGAGCACGGTCACTTTCATCGCGAGTTCTCCTTTGCTGTGCTTGATGGGGGCGTTTGCGTCATGCGCTCAGGTACTCGCGCACGTTCGCGTAGCCATAGCCGTAGTTGCCGCGCGTACGCGCCGGCACGCCGTTGAACACGCCGCCCTGCACGCGCACGCCGGCATTGCGCAGACGCTTGAGCGCGTCGGCGATTTCGCCTTCGGTGTGCATGCCCGAGCGCAGCACGAGGAACGTCGAGCCCGCATGGCCGCCGATGATGGCGGCATCGGTCACGGCGAGCACCGGCGGCGTGTCGATGAGCAGCACGTCGTAGCGGTTCGACAGGCCTTCGAGGTACTGGCCCAGACGCGGCGACATCAGCAGCTCGGAAGGATTGGGCGGACGGCGGCCGCACGACATGAAGTGCAGGTTGTCCACTTCGGTCGCGCGAATCGCCTCGTCCAGCGAAATCTGCCCCGAGAGCAGCTCGGAGAAGCCGTTTTCCTGGGGGCCGCCCAGATGGCGTTCGAGCGCGCCGCGGCGCATGTCGCCGTCGATCATCAGCACGCGCTTGCCCGAATGGGCGAGCAGCACGGCGAGGTTCGCGGTGAGGAAGCTCTTGCCCACGCCCGGCACCGAACCCGTCAGCATGACGACGCGATTGCGCGCGTCCATCACGCTGAACTGCAGCGAGGTGCGCAGGCTACGCAGGCTTTCGACCGTGAGGTCCTTCGGGCGCGAGTTCGCGAGCACTTCACGCAGACGCGTGCCGCCGCGCACCGGGGCCCGCTTTTCGAGCGCCAGCTGCTCCGGCGAAAGCGGCACGAGACCGTACACCGGCAGCTGGAACGAGCGCTCGATCTGGTCCGGATCGACGATGCCCTTGAACATGTTGCGGCGCATGAGCACGAAGCCCGTGCCGAGAATGATGCCGAGCAGCGACGCCGCCGAGACGATCAGCAGCTTCTTGGGCTTCGACGGATTGCCGGGGCGCAGGGCCGGATCGACGATATGCACGTTGCCGCCCGTGCCCACGCGCTGCACCGAAAGCTCCTGGATGCGGTTGAGCAGCAGCACGTAGATGTCCTCGGCCACCTTCGCGTCACGCTGCAGCTGCACGGCCTTCACTTCGGTTGCCGGCAGGTCGCGGAACTTCGTGTCGTACTTCGCGCGCTCGCCCTGCAGCTGCGCGAGCTGCTGGCGCGCCGCGATCAGCACCGGGTGCTGGTCACCGAAGCGCTGCTGGAGCGAGGCGATCTGCAGTTGCAGCGCCGAAATCTGCTGCTCGTACTGCACGCTGCCGTCGAGATAGATCTTCGCTTCGTCGCTCGCGTTGATCGAGCCCGACTTGCTTTGATAAGCCGTGAGCGCCGCTTCGGCGTTCTCGAGGTCCGACTTCAGGCGCGGCTGTTCGCTGCGCAGGAAGTCGAGCATCTTGCTCGCGTCGGCCTGCTTGGTCGCTACGTGCTCGCGCAGATACGACTGCGCCACCGCGTTGGCGATTGCTGCCGCGTGCTCGGGGTCGTTGTCTTCGAGCGAGATGTCGATCACGCCCGTTTGCTTGCCCTGCTCCTGAACCTGGATCGCGTTCTGGAAACCGCTGATCGCGTCGAGGTCGTTCAGGCGCACGACCTTGAAGCGGGTGCCAGGACGCGCAACGAGCTTGTTGACGAGCAGCTTGACGCCGCCGCCCTGCTCGACCTGGCCGACGGCGCCTTCGAGCAGGCGCGCGCCGTCCGGGGTCGAAACCACGTAGCGGTCGTTGTCGAGCGCGGTGAGCGTGAGCTTCTTGCCTTCGAGCTCGGGCGTAACCTCGATCGAGTCGATGTTGATGACTTCGCCGCCCCACGCGAAATTGCTGAGCCAGTTGCTCAACCCGAACCACGGACGCGCCGGCGTGCCCGGCGTCGCGAGACGCGCGGACAGGCTGCCGATCAGCGGCAGCATGACCGGCGTGACGGTGGTGTTCAGCTTGAACTGCTTCACCACCGGCTCGACGACGCTGCGGCTCTTGATCATCTGGATCTCGGCGTCGGTGGGCAGACTGCCCGTCGACGATCCGGAGCTGATGTTCGCGCCGGTTTGCGTTTGCGTGAGGGCCTGCGACGTGTAGTCGGAAGGCTCCACGCGAACCTGGGTGTCGGCCGTATAGACCGGCTTGGCGATGAAGCAGTAGAACACGGCCATGGCGATCACCGCCGCCGCGATCGCGATGAGCCAGCCGATGTCGTCGATGATGACGCGCAGCAACTGGCCGAGGACGACGTCCTCTTCCTCGGTGCGGGCCGCCGGGGCCGCCTGGCTATTGGCTTGTATGGTCACGATTCAATCCCGTTGTTTAGGTGTTGCTCCTGGGTCCTCTTTCGAAGCTTTTCGATCACGTGCTTACTTCGCGATCTGCTTCAGATAGAAGACGGTCTGGATGGTCGGCAGCACCTGCTGCAACACACGGTTGAAGGTCGTCGAAGCGGCCGTGCCCACGTACACCACATCCAGCGGCTTGAGCTGGAACTGCGACGAAAGCATGATCGCGTCGGGCTTGGTCATGTCGAGACGATAGATCTCTGGCTGCGTTGGGTTGTCTTTCATGCCGCGCATCACGAAGATCTGGCGCGGGTTCGCGTCGGTATCGAGAATGCCGCCCGCCTGGGTGAGCGCGTCGGCGATCGTGAGGTCGCCGCGAATCAGGTTCGTCTGCAGCGGCGTCTTCACTTCGCCCATCACGAAAATTCTGCTGTCCGAACGATCCGGAATATTGATGACGTCGCCGTCCTGCAGCAGCACGTTCTGAGTCGAATCGCCGCCGTCGAGCATGCGGTTCGCATCGAGGATGTACAGCTTGCCGTTGCGCGTGAGGCGCACGCGGTTGATGTCGGCGTTGTCGGTCGTGCCACCCGAGCGCGTGATGGCGTCCACCAGCGTGAGCGGCACGTCGCTCATCGAGAGCGGGCCCGGCGTCTTCACGTCGCCCGTGATCTGAACCTTCTGGCTGCGGTACGCGAGCACGCGCACGTCCACCTGCGGGTTCTTCACATAGGGGCCGAGGCCGGACGCGAGCTGGTCGCGGATCTGGCCGGGCGTCTTGCCCGCGGCCATGATGCGGCCCACGAACGGGAAGAAGATCGTGCCGTCCTTGGCCACGGTCTGTCCGTACGGGTCGGCCTGGCCCGGCAGCGCGTTGGTATAGGGCTGCGTGAGCGCCTGACCCACCGTCTGCGTCGTGTTGCCGCCCGTGGAGAACGTCGAGCCCTGCGGCGTCGACAGCTCGGGGTGATCGAACACGGTCACGCCAAGAATGTCCTGCGGCGCGATGTGATACGTGTAGTCGGCAGCGCTCGAGAACTTCGAGGGCGGCAGCGGCGCCTTCGGCTGGGCTGCGGCCGCTTGCGCCTGCTGCAGCACGACTTGCTGCGTGATGAGCGTCACGTTGAATTGCTGCTGCGGCTGGTTGTTCGGCTGTTCTTTCAGGCTCGACGTGTCGAGATAATTGCCGGGCGCCGTCGCGCACGCGGAAACGAAGACGCTCAACGCGACCACCGCCGTCAGTTTCAGTTTTGTCATTGGCATATTCGGCTCAACCATCCCTTAACCATACGATCCATCAATTCAAGACTCTGGCGATACGCGGACTCATGGAGTCCATGCGGATCGCTGACATCAGAGTTTTCCCAATTACCGAGCGCGTACACCTTGCCGCGCGCGGTGGGTTCAATGCGCTCGACCGCGGCGACCTGGCGGCGCTCGGTCACGAGCACGAGGTCTGCGGAGCGCACGAGGCGGCTGGTGAGGCGGCGCGACTGGTGCCCGCCGACCTTCACGCCGCGCTCGGCAAGGAGCCACTGCATCACGGGGTCCATGTCGTCGCCATCGCGCGCACGCAGGCCCGCCGATTGAAACGAATCCGGCCGTGAGCCTGTCTGTTCGCTCAGACGCTCGCGAAAGAGCTGTTCCGCCGCCGGCGAGCGGCAGACGTTGGCGTGGCAGACGATGAGCACGTTCTTGATCATGATCGCGTGACTCCCTTCCTTTACATGGCGCTAAGCACGAAGCCCGGCACCGCTCAGGCCACTGCCTGCGTTGCGGCGGTTTCGGCGCGCGCGCGGCTTGCCTGCGTCGCGCTCGCACGGCCCACGGCGTGGTACTCGATGCCGAGTTCCTGCAGCGCGGACGGCTCGTAGAGATTGCGGCCGTCGAACACGATCGGCATCTTCAGCTGCGACTTCAGCGTTTCGAAATCGGGCGCCTTGAACACCTTCCATTCGGTGGCGACCACCACGGCATCCGCTTCGCTCGCGGCTTCCATCGCGTCGTTCACGAACGACAGCCGCGCCTGATGTTCCGGCGCGTGCGCGAGATCGAGCGCGAGTACACGCTGCGCCTCGGCGGTCGCAACCGGGTCGTAAGCCTTGACCGTGGCGCCGCGCGCGAGCAGTTCGGCGATGAGCGTGCGGCTCGGCGCCTCGCGCATGTCGTCGGTGTTCGGCTTGAACGCGAGCCCCCAGACGCCGAACGTGCGGCCGGTGAGGTCGGAGCCGAAGCGCGTAACGATCTTCTGGGCGAGCACCTGCTTCTGCGCTTCATTGACGGACTCCACGGCACGCAGGATCTGCAGCGGCTCGCCGAAATCCTCGGCAGTGCGCATGAGCGCCTTCACATCTTTCGGGAAGCACGAGCCGCCATAACCGCAGCCCGCATAGAGAAAGTCGTAGCCGATGCGCGGGTCCGAGCCCACGCCGCGGCGTACGGCCTCGATATCGGCGCCGACGCGGTCGGCGAGATTCGCGAGTTCGTTCATGAACGAAATGCGCGTGGCGAGCATGGCGTTGGCCGCGTACTTGGTGAATTCGGCCGAATGCACGTCCATGTACAGCGTGCGCTCGTGATTGCGGTTGAACGGCGCATACAGGCGCTTCATGACCTCTTTCGCGCGCTCGCCCGGCACGTCGTCGTTGCAGCCGAGCACGATGCGGTCGGGCCGCGCGAAGTCCTCGACTGCCGCGCCTTCCTTGAGGAACTCCGGGTTCGAGACCACCGAGAACATGTGGCTCTCGCCGCGCTTGCGCAGTTCGGAGGCGATCGCGTCGTGCACGAGCGCAGCCGTGCCCACCGGCACCGTGGACTTGTCCACTACCACCTTGAAACCGGTCATGTGGCGGCCGATGTTGCGCGCGGCCGCCAGCACGTATTGCAGGTCGGCGGAGCCGTCTTCGTCGGGCGGCGTGCCGACGGCGATGAACTGCACGTCGCCGTGCGCGACCGCCGCTTCCACGTCGGTCGAGAACTTCAGCCGGCGCGCGCGCACATTGCGCTCGATGATTTCCTTCAGGCCCGGCTCGTGGATCGGCACGATGCCCTGATTGAGCAGGTCGATCTTGCGTTCGTCGACGTCGAGGCAAAACACGTCGTTGCCAATGTCGGCAAGACAGGCGCCCGTCACGAGACCCACATAACCGCTGCCAATGATCGTCAGATTCATGCCCACCTCAAAAGTGATTGATTCTTCATGTCACGCGAAACGTTGCGCACATTTGCATCGCGCGCACTCGCTTCGCCTCAATATGCGTTCTGGCCTGCGAAGCCCTTCCACATGGTCATCGCCACGATGCGCAGGTCGAGCGCGAAGCTCCAGTGCTGCATGTAGTGCAGATCGAAGCGCACGCGGTCGCGCATCTTTTCCACGCGATCGGTTTCGCCGCGAAAGCCGTTGACCTGCGCCCAGCCCGTGATGCCCGGCTTGATGCGATAGCGCGCCATGTAGCCGCGCACGAGGTCCTTGTAGATGTCGTCGTGGGCCAGCGCGTGCGGGCGCGGACCCACCACCGACATCTCGCCCTTGAGCACGTTGATGAACTGCGGCAGCTCGTCGAGGCTCGTGCGGCGCAGGAACGCGCCCACGCGCGTCACACGCGGATCGTTGCGGCGCGCCTGGGTGATCTGCCCCGCGACTTCCGCATGGACCTTCATCGAGCGGAACTTGTAGATTTCGAACTCGTTGCCATCCAGCCCCTTGCGGCGCTGCTTGAAGAACACCGGGCCCTTCGACGTGAGCTTCACGGCAAGCGCAATCACGGCCAGCAGCGGCGCGAGCGCGACCAGCACGCCGCCCGCGAACACGATGTCGAACACGCGCTTGGGCAGCACGCGCAGATCCGTGACCGGCGAGGCCGCGAGATTGATGGCCGGCACGCCGAGCAGATCGACCACGGGCTGGCTGAAGAACGACAGGCTGCGCACGTCCGGAATGAAGCGAATGTTCACGAAGTCGTTGCGCAAGGCCGTGACGATGCGATGGATCGTGCGCTCCTTGGTGATCGGCAAGGCGAGCCACAGCTCGCGCACTTCGTTCTTGCGCACGAACTCGAGCATCGCCTGCAGGTTGCGCTCCACGGGCACGCCGTCGATTGCGGCGGCGCCATCGGCGTCGCTGTCCTCGTCGAACACGAGCGCCGGGTGAAAGCCCGCTTCCGGGTGAAAGCGCATGTGTTCGATCAGGAAGCGGCCGTAGCGCGGACCGCCCACCACCGCCACGGCCTTCTGGTTGTAGCCCTCGCGGCGAATGCCACGCAGCACCATGTGCACGAGCGCCTTCGAGAGGATCAGGAGCGCCACCGAGGCGACGACCCAGTACGCGAGCCACAGGCGCGAGAGCGAATCGGCGCGGTGCAGGCTGAAGCTCAGCAGGATGCCCGTGCCCTCCACGGCGAGCCAGGCTGCGCACACGCGGGCAAAGAGGACGTAGAGCGACTTGCCGCGCCACGACTTGTAGATGCCGAACGCCGGGAACATCCAGATCGCGAGCACGCAGTTGAACGCGAGCGCCACGCTCTCCGCGTCGGTGAGCGGCACGAGCTGGCCACGGTGCAAGGCGGCCGCGAGCAGCGCTCCAGCGGCGATGGCGGCAACGTCGAAAATTCTGGCTAGAACGCTGAGCATGTCCGGCACCTCGGGTTTAAAAAAATGAATCGCGGCCACGCACTGCAAATCATGGCCGGTCGCTTCAAAAGTTTCTGGGACTGCGTCGCCACAAAAAAAACGTCTGGCGTCGCGAATTCTGATCCGAATAAACCCTAATAAGGCGCGATAAAAATTCTGGCCGCAAGCCTTAAAAGTATCTCCAATTGTTTCGGCCCTTGCGGGCCAATTTTTCGCGGCTTTTGTCGGCAAAGATTACCGGAACACACGCCTGCATTGGTTCACAACCCGGTCATTCCGGCAGATTTTTCCTGCCATGACGCCTGAATTTGGGTTCCGACAAGAAATTGCGGCGACCTGCAACGGAATTTTTATTGAATTTTTTATCTGAATTCTGTTGTGACGGAAGCATGATTTAAATTTAATTCGAATATTTTCCGTTTTCTTCTTTACGACTCGATTTATGACGATTTTAAGCATGCTACAAATCGCATCACCGATACCTTTTACAGGAGAGCGAGATGACGGATACGGGTTCCGCTACGGCATCGGCAAAAGCGTCCCAGACGCGTGCCGAAACGCGCAGTGCATTGCAGGTGTGCCCTGTAGTGCTAGCGGGCGGCGCGGGCTCGCGGTTGTGGCCATTGTCGCGCGAGCAATATCCGAAGCAGATGATCAACCTCGTTGGCGAGCAGTCGCTGCTGGCCAACACCGCGGGCCGCCTCGATGCGCTCGCCGAGCGCGTAACGCTCGCAGAGGAATTGCTGATCGTCTGCAATGAAGAACATCGATTCACCACTGCCGACCAGGTTCGCGCGGCGGGCAAGCAGGCGCGTCTGATTCTCGAGCCCGTGGGCCGCGATACGGCGCCCGCGCTCACGATCGCCGCGATGTCGGTGGCGGCAAAGCACGAAGACGGCATTCTCGTGGTGATGCCGGCCGACCATGCGCTTGCCGACCTCGAAGCGTTCCAGAACGCCGTGGCCGAAGGCGTGCGTCATGCCGCGAATGGCCAGATCGTGACGATGGGCATCGTGCCCACGCATCCCGAAGTGGGCTATGGCTACATTCACGTGGGCGAGCCGCTCGCGAATGGCGAACCCAACGGTGCGCGGCGTCTGAACGGTTTCGTCGAAAAGCCCTATTTCGAGCTGGCGCAGCAGTACGTCGCTTCGCAGCGCTACTGGTGGAACAGCGGCATTTTCATCGTGCGCGCATCGACCTGGCTCAAGGCGATTCGCCATTTCCATCCGGCCATCTACGCCGCATGCGCGGAATCGATCGAGAACGGCAAGGCCGACGGCGACTTCTTCCGCGTGGATAGCGAAGCGTTCGCACGTTCGCCTTCGAACTCGATCGACTACGCCGTGATGGAACCGCTCTCCGGCGACCCGACGGTCGCGAGCGGCGTAGTCGTGCCGCTGACGGCAGGCTGGACCGACCTCGGTTCATGGGACACCGTCTGGCAGGTTTCGCCGAAGGACGACGAAGGCAACGTCGCGCACGGCCGCGTGATGTTCGAAGGCGCCAGCGATACCTTCGCGCATTCTGACGGCCGGCTCGTGGCCTGCCTCGGCACGAAGGACCTCGTGGTCGTGGAGACCCCGGACGCCCTGCTCGTCGCCGACCGCTCGCGCGCCCAGGACGTCAAGAAGATCGTGCAGCGCCTGAAGCAGGAACGCCGCACCGAAGCCGTGGCGCACCGCCTCGTGCATCGCCCATGGGGTCACTA
Organism: Paraburkholderia sp. BR14312; assembly: GCF_040948675.1. Taxonomy (NCBI): domain Bacteria; kingdom Pseudomonadati; phylum Pseudomonadota; class Betaproteobacteria; order Burkholderiales; family Burkholderiaceae; genus Paraburkholderia; species Paraburkholderia sp. BR14312. The sequence goes on along the minus strand of NZ_JBFPKI010000011.1, from coordinate 346,179 downwards.
CGACAGCGTGGACAGCGGCGAGCGCTTCCAGGTCAAGCGGATCGTGGTCGAACCGGGCGCACGTCTCTCGCTGCAGATGCATCACCATCGCGCCGAGCATTGGGTCGTCGTCCGCGGCACGGCGCTCGTCACGCGTGGGGAAGAACGCTTCATCGTTTCGGAGAACGAGTCAGCGTACATCCCCCTTGGCGTGTCGCATCGACTGGAAAATCCGGGCAAGATGCCGCTCGAAATCATCGAGGTGCAGTCGGGCTCGTATCTCGGCGAAGACGATATCGTGCGTCTCGACGATCAGTACGGCAGGCAGTGAAGAAAGCAGTAGCGGCCATGCAGGAAGGCCGCGCGCATCACGCGCGCGGCCTTGCAAGATCAACGCGAGAGCGTGCGGTAGCGCGTTCCGGTCGTGCCATCGGTGCGTCGCTCGGCGGTGCCGGACGACGTCGTATTGGCTTCGCTGCCCGTGAGCAGTGCGCCCGTGGCGGTGTAACGCTGTACCGGCGCTTGCAGCGGCGCAAGGCGCACACTGCCCGGCACCGCCGGAGGCAACGCGCGCGCGGCGGCGGCATTGGACGGATCGCCGCGCGTCACGCCTGGCGCCTGGATGGGCGCGTGCGGTGCGACGTCGGGCAGCGCCGTTTGCGAAGCGCTCGGTGCAGCGCCCTTCGACGCGGCATGTTTGGCCGGATGCGAACCCGGCCACGAAACGCCGGACGCGGACTCAGCGATGCCTTCGCGATCGAGCCATTCACGCGCCCAGTCGAAGGCGAAATTCCTGGCGGATTCGCGATCCTGGAACGGCGGCCCGATCAGGCCCGAGCGCTCGATGCGCTTGCCATCCTTGAGAATTTCCACGGCCCCGCGGAACATGCGGTTGCGCACGGGCTGCACGGTGAGGCTCATCGTATAGCCGCGCCATTCCGCGACCTGCACCACGCCGCCCGCCGGATGCGCGCTGCGATGCGACGCGTCGCGCGGCATCGCGCGAGTCGCAACCGGCTTGCTCACGCGGGAAGGCGAGAACGGTGCGAACGGCGCATCGTTCTGCGAACGCGTCGCACTCGCAACAGTCGTTGCACTCGTTGCGGCCGACACGACAGGCGCGTCGATCGAAACGGGCAATGCCGCTTCGCCGCCCGCGAGCTGACGCATCATGCTTTCCATGGGATCGGCAAGCGGCGCGTCGGCGAGCGCAGCGGGCGCCTGCCAGGCTTCGGGGCTCTTCCAGAACACGGCCGGCTGGCCATCGTCCTCGGCGACTTCCTCGACTGCGACTGCAACGGGTTGCGCATCGGCCTGCGCCGGCTGCGGCACATAAACGAACTTGCGGCCGCGCTGCGAGAGCAGCTCGACCAGTTCGATCAGCGTGCCGCTACTATGCCATTCCTCGAAACGTCGACGGCAGGTAGGCCCGGACGGATAACGCGCGGGCAGACGCGACCACGACTCACCGGTGGTGAGAATCCACAGGACGGCATTGGCCACGACGCGCGGCTCGGCACGAGGGCGGCCGCGCCGGTTGAGCCTGATTGGAGGTTCATCTGACACGAGCGAAGACACCTGCATCCACTCGTCGTCGCTCAGTTCTTCGAAATTCATGCTGTTCTCCACGCAGCCGGACCGGGGCTGCAGTGACGGAGCACTGGCCTGCGGATCTTGTTGCCCGCGTTGGCTAGCTCGGTTGCACCATATGCTTGTATGACGTGTTCATTTGCGTCGCGATGCGCACTCTGGCAGTGCGTTCTTTCACTGTATTGACGCAATACACGTGGTCTCACTCGTGCAAGGGAGAATTGTGCAGGAAGCATACCACCTGAAACCAGCCGATGAGGAGGGCCGTAATAAGTGTTACGGTTCGAAACAATCTCACCCTTGAATAGCCGGAAAGATCGCCAAAAAAGGCCTGAAACGCAGTGTTTACAGCGCAGATACACTTGTAACAGGTTCAATCGTTGCGTAGCTGGCACACGAACCGCGCCCTACGCAATTCCGAACGCATGCATACCACTTAAGACATATCCGCCTCGACGAACGCCAGATTTGCTCCTGCAGCGCTATCGTTGTGCCCGCAACAAATGACATGGCGATGAAAACATCAGATGCATCATGAAACGTTCACGGCGAGTCCCGGCGGTCGCACCTCGCAGCGGTTGCACCGCCGCCAACCGAACGCTCGTGCGGCGTCACGTAGCGAAGCCAGCTAAACGAATCCGTCTATAGTAAGGGCGCACTGAACCACCACGGAGATTCGTGTATGCAAACGTCTGTTCCGGGCGTCGCCACGCCGCGCATCGCCTCGGCGTTGATGGCCACCATAACCCTGGCGCTGCTCGCCCCCTGGGGCGCCGCACAGGCGCAGCTCGGCAACCTGCTCAACCAGGGCGGCAGCAACAGCGGTTCGGCACAGGGCGCGCTCGGCAATCTGGGCGGCCTCGGCAACTCGCTTTCGGCACCCTCGCTCACCTCGAACAGTCTCGGCAATGTCACCGGCGTGCTGCAGTACTGCATCAAGAACAATTACCTGAACGCCGACGCCGCGAGCAACGTGAAGGATTCGCTGCTCGGCAAGCTGCCCGGCGGCGCGAACACGACGGATAGCGGCTATACGCAGGGCACGAGCGGCATCCTCACGGCCGGCAACGGACAGAAGCTCGACCTCACGGGCGGCGGCCTCAAGGAGGAGGCCACGAAGCAGGTCTGCGACAAGATCCTGAGCCAGGCGAAGTCAATGCTCTAGCCGCCCCCATCCAGCATGAAGATGTGCGCGGGCGCACGGCCCGCGCAATTTATGTGCCGTAAGCTTTGAACACGAACGAAGTCCGGCTGTCGAATGGAGTCATCCGGTCTTCTCTCGGCATTGCTGCTCGTAGCTATGACCAAGCACTACACTCCCGTGATATTCGCGCTCCCGGCCGCCACGCTGCGGAGTGCGCTGAGCGGCCTTGCCGCTTTTGCCGCCCTGCTGGTCCCGGTGGCCGCGCATGCGCAAGCCACGCAATCCGCCACACACGACCAGCAGTTCGACTGCAAGTCCGATCCTCACACATTCATTTCGTCGCTGATTGACGAAAAATCCATCGAGCCCGAGCCGAGCCGCGTCGAAGCGAATTCGGTCAACGCGTTCAGCCCGGTGCGCGGCAGCCGCCTGAGCGCGTTCGGGTTCCCCATTTACGTGGTGCTCGGCTACGACCGCGACGACACGCTCTTCAAGCGCGGCGCCGGCAAGGAAATCACCTCGCCGCTCTACGGTGTGGTGGTGTCCGCGCCTGCGGAGAAGGTGCGCTCACGCGTGCGCGAAACCAACAGCGACGCCACCGTGCAATCGGTCGTGCCGCTGCTGCTCACGGCGATCGTGTGCGGCGGGTGAGCGTTCAGCCGCCGAAGAACGCCAACGCGCCCAGCCCCACCCCGACGATCGCGACGCCCACCGACGTATTGAGGAGCCAGCGCCGCCGCGTAAGCAGCGTAATCGCCGTGAGCGCGATCGATATCTGGATGAGCGTCGTGGCCTGTGCCCAGCGATGATGGCCATGCAGCACGTGCTCGCTGAGCGCATCGTCCTGCTCGACGATTTTTTCGAGTGCCTCCGCCTTGGCGCGGATCGGCTCCTTCTGCTGGCGATAACGGTCGGCGTCGGCGGCAAAGCGCTTCTGCGCAGCGTCCGAATTCGGCGCTAGCGCGGAGAGTTGCGCGCCCAGTTCCGCGAGGTTCTGCTTCTCGCCCTTCGCCTGATAGTAAGCCCATTGATTCGCGGCTTCGGTCTTGCGGATCGCCGCTTCGTTCTTGTAGTAGAGCGCCTGGTTCTCGCTGTTGCCGCTCTGGTAGGCAAAGATCGCTCCAATCGAAGCGAGGATGGCGGTCATAACCGCCATGCGGCCCGGGAACGGATCGCCTTCGCCGTGGCCGCCATGGCCCGCCGCGGCGTGTTCGACCGCGTGGTCGTGCGGTCCATGCACTTCGTACTCTTCAGACATCCAAAGACTCTCCGCTTTCTCTGACTTTCACTGACGCGCACCGCCTTTTCCCCGTGCGGCGCGCCTGTTTGGACGCTCAATTATCGTGAGCGCGGCGCGCTTGTCCAGTACCCGCAATGCATCGGATGTAACGAAACCCGAAATCTCTTCTGACGAAAGCGAATCGTAGGTTTGATCGTCTATTCATTCAGAATAGGTACCCCGGGATGTTGCAGTGCATCCCCTCCCGCCCGCCGTTTGCAAACGTGGATTCAAGCCCTGAGCGCCCCCTTGCGTCGTTGCAGTGCCACATGGCCCTGTATGCAGCCTCGTGCGGCCTGCCCTGCGGCCTTCTGCCGTCGATAATTTCCAGCCTGGAGACCATCATGGGGCCCACCACGGCCGCACACGCCGCGGCTATCGATACTGTGGCACACAGCGCGCGCGCTCGGTACGGCGAGCCCGATGATACCGGCGGCCTGATCGACGCGATCTACGATGCCGGCTTTGACGCGCAACGCTGGCCGGATGTGTGTGCGCGCATCGCGCAACGCATCGGCGCGCAACACGTCAATCTCACCATGCTGCCGCCCGAAAGCACGTTCTCGCTCGCCGAGTGGGACGGCATCGACGCTTCGTTTGCCCAATCGTACGCGCAGCACTACGGCGGCTTCGATCCGCTCGTGCCGCAGGTGCGCCGCTGGGCCGCCGGCACGCTCGTCACCGACACGATGATCCACTCGCAGGGGAGTCTGCAACGCAGCGCCTTCGTGCAGGAGTGGGTGCGCCCGCAGCGCTTCTACACGGTGGCCTTCGCCAACGTGCTGCGTGAAGGCGATATGGCCGCCGTGCTCGGCGCGCTGCGCCATGAAACGCGCTTCTATAGCGAAGACGAACTGGACGCGCTGCGCACGCTGCTGCCACATCTGCGCAATGCCTTGCGCGTGCAGCGGCACACGGCGCGCACCCTCGCCTCGCGCGATCAAAGCGCGAATGCCCCCGCGGACGCACTCGACGCGCTCGCGCATGGCGTGCTGATCGTCGACGCCGATGCGCACATCGTGTTCGCGAATCGCGCCGCCACGGCGCAGCTCGCGCGCGCAAACGGGCTGCGCACCGAACACGCCGTGCTCAGCGCCGCCACGGCTGCCGCCACCCAGCAGTTGCGCTCGCTGATTGCGCGAGCCGCGGGGCGCGACGTGCGCGGGCGCAGCGGCGGCGCGATGCTGATCGCCCGCCAGCCGCCCGACGAACCGCTGCAGGCGCTCATTTCGCCGCTAGGCGAGCACCGTCACGCCGACTATTTCGCCCACGGCTCGCGCGCCGGCACGGCCATGCTCATCGTGATCGATCCGCAATCGTCGCGGCGCGGCGTGGAAACGCGTCTTATCGCGCTGTTTGGACTCACGCCCGCGGAAGCGCGCGTGGCCTGCGAGGTCGGCAAGGGCCTCAACCCTAAGGACGTGGCCGAAGTGCTGCAGGTGCTGCCCTCGACGGTGCGCACGCATCTGCATCACGTGTTCGCGAAAACCACCACGCGCCGCCAGGCCGAGCTGATGCGTCTGATCGCGCAGCTTGCGATTGCACGCGGCGATTGATTCGACATTTCGTCGACGCAAAAGAAGCGGCCCGCGCATCCCGCGTTCGACGAACGCGGATGGCGCGGGCCGCAGTGCGGTCTTGTCCGCGACGATCAACCGCCCAGGTAGGCGCGCTTGATGTTGTCGTTGGCGAGCAGATTGTCGGCGCTATCGGCGAGCACGACGCGTCCGGTTTCCAGCACATAGCCGCGATCGGCCACGTGCAGCGCCTTGTTCGCATTCTGCTCGACGAGGAACACCGTCACGCCCTCTTCGCGAATCGTGCGGATGATGTCGAAGATCTGCGCGATCACGAGCGGCGCGAGGCCGAGCGTGGGCTCGTCGAGCAGCAGCAAACGCGGCTTGCTCATGAGCGCGCGGCCAATGGCGAGCATCTGCTGCTCGCCGCCCGACATCGTGCCCGCGCGCTGCTTCGCACGCTGGTTCAGGCGCGGGAACAGCTTGAACACGTGCTCGATGCCCGCATCGATCTCGTGCTGCGAGGCGAAGAAGCCGCCCATCTGCAGATTGTCGAGCACCGTGAGGCTCGGGAAGACGCGGCGGCCTTCCGGCGAAATCGCCATGCCCTTGCGCATGATCTCGTGCGTGGGCATGCGCGTGATGTCCTCGCCTTCGAACGTCACTTTCCCCGCGGATGCGCGCGGCGTGCCGCACACGGTCATCATGAGCGTGGTCTTGCCGGCGCCGTTGCTGCCGATCAGCGTGACGATCTCGCCCTTGTTCACTTCGATCGACACGCCCGCCAGCGCTTGCACCGCGCCGTAGTGGGTATGGACCTTTTCCAGCTTCAGCATCAGTCCTCTCCGAGATAGGCCTTGATCACGCGCGGGTCGTTGCGCACTTCGTCGGGTTTGCCGATCATGATCGGCTTGCCGTGCTCCATCACCAGGATGCGGTCCGACACGCCCATCACGAGGCTCATGTCGTGCTCGATCAGGAGTACGGAGATTCCGAACTCGTTGCGCAGGCCGTCCACCATCTGCTGCAGCTCGACCTTTTCCTGCGGGTTCAAGCCTGCCGCGGGTTCGTCGAGCATCAGAAGACGCGGATCGGTGATCATGCAGCGCGCGATTTCGAGCCGGCGCTGATGGCCGTACGACAGCGTGCCCGCTTCGCGATTCGCGACCTGCTTCAGGCCCACGCGCTCGAGCCAGTACGCAGCACGCTCGAGCGCGGCGCCTTCGGCGCGGCGATAGGCGGGCGTCGCGAACAGGCCGCTCAGCATGTTGCGGTTGACCTTCAGGTGCTGGGCGACCATGAGGTTTTCCAGCACCGTCAACTGTTTGAAGAGGCGAATGTTCTGGAACGTGCGCACGAGGCCGCGGCGCGCGACCTGGTGGCTCGGCTGGCCAGTGATGGCGTGGCCTTCGAGCACGATGTCGCCCGCGGTGGGCTTGTAGAAGCCGCCCACGCAGTTGAACACCGTGGTCTTGCCCGCGCCGTTCGGCCCGATGATCGCGAAGACTTCGTCCGGACGCACGTCGAAGTCGATGCCGTCCACGGCCAGCAGACCGCCGAAGCGCATCTGCAAGCCGGCTACTTTCAACAACGCTTGTGCGCTCATTGCGGCAACTCCACGTGCGGACGGCTCGCGGGCAACAGGCCCTGCGGACGCCACATCATCATCAGCACCATCACCAGACCGAAGATCAGCATGCGGTATTCGGCAAAGCCGCGCGCCACTTCGGGCAGTACCGTGAGCAGGACCGCGGCGAGCACCACGCCCAGCTGCGAGCCCATGCCGCCCAGCACCACCACGGCGAGAATCAGCGCCGACTCGATGAAGGTGAACGACTCGGGCGTGACGAGCCCCTGGCGCGCCGCGAAGAACGCACCGGCGAGACCCGCGAACGACGCGCCCAGCGTGAACGCCGAGAGCTTGATGCGCGTGGGGTTCAGGCCCAGCGAGCGGCACGCGATCTCGTCTTCGCGCAGCGCTTCCCAGGCGCGGCCCATGGGCATGCGCAGCAGGCGGCTCGTGACGAACAGCGTGAACGCCACCAGAACGAGCGCGAGCAGGTACAGGAAGATCACCATGTGCTCGCCGCTGTACTCGATGCCGATCAACTCGTTGAACGTCTTCGCGCCTTCCACGCTCGCGTGGCGGGCCATTTCGAAGCCGAACACGGTGGGCTTGGGAATGCTGGAGATGCCGTCCGGGCCGCCCGTGATGCTCGTGAGATTGTTGAGCAAGAGGCGGATGATCTCGCCGAAGCCGAGCGTGACGATGGCGAGATAGTCGCCGCGCAGGCGCAGCACCGGGAAGCCGAGCACGAAGCCGAAGGTGGCCGCGGCAAGCGCGGCGAGCGGCAGGCATTCCCAGAACGTGAAGCCGAAGTACTGGTTGAGCAGCGCATACGTGTAGCCGCCCACTGCATAGAAGCCCACGTAGCCGAGGTCGAGCAGACCCGCGAAGCCCACCACGATATTGAGGCCGAGGCCGAGAATCACGTAGATGAGCGCGAGCGTCGCCACATCGATCGCGCCGCGCGAACCGAGAAACGGGAACACCGCGCCGAACGCGAGCAGCACCCAGATCGCCACGCGCTGCTGACGCGCGCCGAGCGCGGGGGCCCGGGGCAAGCGCACGTGACTCGTGGCGCGCACGAACATCGGCTTGACGAGCTGGAACACGAACACTACGGCGGCCGCGATCCACACCGGGCGCCAGTGCTGCTGCAGCACGACCTGATAGCCATCCAGCGTGAGTTGCAGGCCCAGGATGGGGGCCGTGAGGATGATGGTCGCCACGGCGGCGGCGAGCGCGCCTTTCACCGTTTGCGAGGAGGACGGGCCAACTGCTGCCACGCGAACCGAAACAGTCTGACTCATTTCGACCTCACACCTTTTCGACGTCCGGCTTGCCGAGCAGGCCGGTGGGACGGAATAGCAGCACGAGCACGAGCAGGCCGAAGGCCACGACGTCCTTGTACTCTGCAGGCATGTAGCCCGACGCGAAGGTTTCGGCGAGACCGAGCAGCACGCCGCCGAGCATCGCGCCCGGAATGCTGCCGATGCCGCCCAGCACCGCGGCCGTGAACGCCTTGATGCCCGCGATGAAGCCGATATACGGATTGAGCTTGCCGATCGTGAGACCGATCAGCACGCCGCCCACCGCCGCGAGCATGGCGCCGAGCACGAAGGTGAACGAGATCACGCGGTTCGTGTCGATGCCGAGCAGGTTCGCCATCTTCATGTCTTCCGCGCAGGCGCGGCACGCGCGGCCCATGCGCGAGCGCGAGATGAAGAGCGTGAGCGCGATCATCAGCACGAGCGTCACGCCGACGATCAGCATGCGCGAGTACGGAACCGTCACTTCGAAGTTGCCGCCCATGTTGAAGTCGAGCGCGCCGGAAATGAGCATCGGCACGGACACGTCGCGCGCGCCCTGCCCGATCTGCACATAGTTCTGCAGGAAGATCGACATGCCGATGGCGGAGATGAGCGGCACGAGGCGCGGCCCGCCGCGCAGCGGCCGGTACGCCACGCGCTCGACCGAGAATCCGTAGAGCCCGGTGACCACCACCGAGACGATGAGCGCCGCGCCCAGCACGAGCGGCAGCGGATAACCCGCCGAGGTGCCGATGGCCGTGAGCGTGACGAGGCCCACATAGGCGCCGATCATGTAAATCTCGCCGTGAGCGAAGTTGATCATGCCGATGATGCCGTAGACCATCGTGTAGCCGATGGCAATCAGCGCATAGATCGCACCCAGCGTGAGCCCGTTGACGAGCTGCTGGGTGAACTGAGGAAGAAAATCATTCATGCGTAAGCCCCGCGGCCGTGAAGCCGATGAGAGACCTGTGGAGAGACCTTTGGAACCGTACCAACCCTTTTTTAGTTGCGCGCACAACCGCTATAAAAACGCCCCGTCCACGAGAAGGCGGGGCGTTGGCAGCGTGCAGCGCCGGGATCAGTTCGCAGCGGTCTTGGTGGCGTCCTTGTGCCACGTGTAGACGACGAAGCGGAACGACTTCAGGTCGCCCTGTGCGTCGTATTCGACCTTGCCGATCGGCGTGTTGAACGCGTTCTTGTGCAGGTAGGCCGCGACCTTGGTCGGGTCCGTGCTCTTCGCGCCGGCGATGCCGTCGGCGATCACTTCGACTGCCGCGTACGACGGCATCTGGAACGGGCCGTTGGCGTCGCGCCTGGCGTCGGCGAAGGCCTTCACGAGCTTGGCGTTGGCAGGGTCCGAAGCGAAGTCGGCCGGCAGCGTGACGAGCATGCCTTCCGAAGCCGGGCCGGCGATGGCCGTCACGTCCTTGTTGCCCACGCCTTCCGGACCCATGAATGTGGCCTTCACGCCCTGTTCACGCGACTGGCGCATGAGCAGGCCCATTTCCGGGTGATAGCCGCCGAAGTAGACGAAGTCCACGCCCTGCGACTTGAGCTTCGTGACGACTGCCGAGTAGTCCGAATCGCCGGCGTTGATGCCTTCGAACACGACGACAGGAATGTGCGCCTTGTCGAGCGCGGCCTTGACCGAGGTGGCGATGCCCTGGCCGTACGACTGCTTGTCGTGCAGGATCGCGACCTTCTTCGGCTTGACCTTGTTGATGATGTAGGCGGCGGCAGCCGGACCTTGCTGGTCGTCGCGGCCGATGGTGCGGAAGATGAACTGGCGCTTCTTGCCTTCGGTCAGCTGCGGCGCGGTGGCCGACGGCGTGACCATCACGACGCCTTCGTTCTCGTAGATGTCCGAAGCGGGAATCGTCGAGCCCGAGCAGACGTGGCCGACCACGTACTGGATGTGCTGCGAAACGATCTTGTTGGCGACGGCGACAGCCTGCTTCGGCTCGCACGAGTCATCCATCAGGACGGCTTCGAGCTTGTTGCCGTTCACACCGCCGGCGGCGTTGATCTGCTCGATCGCAGTCAGCGCGCCCGCCTTGACCATGTCGCCGTACTGGGCGACCGGGCCGCTGAACGGGCCGGCAATGGCGATCTTCACGGTGTCGGCGTTTGCGCTTGCACCAAATGCGAGCAGCGCGGCGGCCACGGAAACGGAGGTAAGGCGGGACAACGACATCATCAGGAGCTCCTCGATTGTTTTCGGGTCAACCGGTCAGACGGAATGACCTGCGCAAACGAACAGCGCCCCAATGATCTTCAATGGGGAACAACCACGACGAGCACCAGAGAAAAAAGACGTGACGGGGCCCGGCGTGTATCAGCGCCCTGGTAGGCGGCTGAGTTCGGAGAGACTGCTGAGTTACAGACTCTGTTGCGCAAGCATTCCGCCTGCCCCGTTCGCTGCAATTCGTACCGGAAAGGTGGACCGGCCTGAATCAGCGACCGGCGGATGCTATCAATAATCCCATTTCACCGCAACCAGGGGTTTTTTCGGATATCGAGTTGAGTTTTGAAATCGGTCAATAGAGGGGCATGTCGGAAAGCGCTTGAAAACGCTCGTGAAAATAGTCTTTCGGGCGGACGGCAGACTAGTCACCGGGCTGCGATGACCGACTGGCGCGGATGTATGGAATTCCTGCATTTCTTGATTTTTACGCGCTGTCGATCGTTATTTTAATTCCAATGAAATCTGATCGACGAATGGCATCTTGCAATAACTTTAAAAGTTAATCTTTTATCGCGATAAAAGCGTCGATCCCATAATCGATCAATCGGGATTACCCTAAATGCAAAATGCGCCAAATCATTGATTTCAAAGAACAAATATTACGAAATCCTTAAAATTGAAGTTCTATATTCGCTGAACTGGCACCATAAATCTCACACCGCCCTACTTTTCCGCCTTCCACTATGGAACCGCGAAAGCTTTCGTTAAAGCACGAATTTTTCTCATAATCGAATCGAGTGAGTTCGAATTAATCCGCGCGACACCGTGGCGCGCCCGCCTCACTGGCTCGGCACCGCGTTCCAGCCCCGCAAGAGACGGTGGTATCCTCGCTCCCTCGCCGCGCCCGCATGCACCACTACGGCGCATGCCGCGTGCTCTCGCGCCACGCGTGAAGCCGGCGACGCCACACCGTGCAGATCCGAAAAAACCGCAAGAACCCAGCACTGGGGGAGATCAAACAGAATGAAGACCTTCAAGCAGGCAGCCGCTGCCGCCACCCTTTCCCTGCTCGCCGGCGCCGCCGCACTCGCGCTGACTTCGGCCGCCGCACGCGCCGCCGAAACCGCGACCGTGGAAGTGCTGTCGATCGTCGAGCATCCCGCGCTCGACGCGATCCGCGACGGCGTGCGCGACGAACTCAAGGCCGCGGGCTACGACGCCGGCAAGAACCTCAAGTGGGAATACCAGAGCGCGCAGGGCAACACGGGCACCGCCGCACAGATCGCGCGCAAGTTCGTCGGCGACAACCCGAGCGCGATCGTGGCCATCGCGACGCCGTCGGCGCAAGCCGTTGTGGCCGCAACGAAGTCCGTACCCGTGGTGTACTCGGGCGTGACCGATCCGGTGGCCGCACAGCTCGTCAAGACGTGGACGCCGAGCGGCACGAACGTGACCGGCGTTTCCGACAAGCTGCCGCTCGACAAGCAGGTCGCGCTCATCAAGCGCGTCGTGCCCAATGCGAAGACCGTCGGCATGGTCTATAACCCCGGCGAAGCGAATTCGGTCGTCGTCGTGAAGGCGCTCAAGGCACTGCTCGCGCAACAGGGCATGACGCTCAAGGAAGCCGCCGCGCCGCGCACCGTGGACATCGGCCCCGCAGCGAAGAGCCTGATCGGCAAGGTCGACGTGATCTACACGAACACCGACAACAACGTCGTTTCGGCCTACGAAGCGCTCGTGAAGGTCGCCAACGACGCGAAGATCCCGCTCGTCGCCTCCGATACGGACAGCGTGAAGCGCGGCGCCATCGCGGCGCTCGGCATCGACTACAGCGACCTCGGCCACCAGACGGGCAAGGTCGTCGTGCGTATTCTCAAGGGCGAGAAGCCGGGCACGATCGCCTCGGAAACCAGCAGCCAGCTGCAACTGTTCGTGAACCCGGCCGCCGCGCAAAAGCAGGGCGTCACGCTCTCGGCCGACCTGCTCAAAGACGCGACCACGGTCGTGAAGTAAGGCGCAGGCATGGCGCATCGCACGCAGGCACACTGCCTGGCCCGATAAAGGCCATTACACGCGCAACGGCGCGCCGCCCCATCCGGGCGGTGCGCCGCGCGTCGATTCCGGCGCACCGCCGCCGCAGACCGCAACAGGATTCTTCCCCATGTCCCTCTACTCGCTTCTGGGCGCGCTCGAGATCGGCCTGATCTTCAGTCTCGTGGCCCTCGGGGTGCTGATCTCGTTTCGCATCCTCAACTTCCCCGACCTCACCGTCGACGGCAGCTTCCCGCTGGGCGGCGCCGTCGCCGCCACGCTGATCGCGGCCGGTCACGATCCGTTTCTCGCCACCGCCTGTGCGGTCGTCGCTGGCGCCATCGCCGGCTTCATCACCGGCTGGCTCAACGTGCGCCTGAAGATCATGGATCTGCTCGCGAGCATCCTGATGATGATCGCGCTCTATTCGATCAACCTGCGCGTGATGGGCGCGCCGAACGTGCCGCTCATCTCCGAGTCGACGGTATTCACGATCATCCAGCCCGCCTGGCTGCCCGACTACGTGCTGCGTCCGCTCGCGCTCCTCGTCGTCGTACTGGCTGCGAAGTTCGGCGTGGACTGGTTCTTCTCGTCGCAATACGGCCTCGCGCTGCGCGCGACGGGCGCGAACCCGCGCATGGCGCGCGCACAGGGCATCGCCACGGGCCGCGCGACGCTCGCCGGCATGGCGCTCTCCAACGCGCTCGTCGCGTTGGCCGGCGCGCTCTTCGCGCAAACCCAGGGCGGCTCGGACATTTCGATGGGCATCGGCACCATCGTGATCGGGCTTGCGGCCGTGATCATCGGCGAGAGCATCCTGCCCGCGCGCCGGCTCATGCTGACCACGCTCGCCGCCGTGCTCGGCGCGATTCTTTATCGCTTCTTCATTGCGCTCGCGCTCAACAGCGACTTCATCGGCCTCAAGGCGCAGGACCTGAATCTCGTTACTGCAGTGCTCGTGACGATCGCGCTCGTGCTGCCCGCCACGCGCAAGAAGCTGTTTGGCCGCAAGAACGGGAGGGCATGAGATGCTCAGCGCCAAAGACCTCAAACTGACTTTCAACCCCGGCACGCCGATCGAAACGCGCGCGCTGCGCGGCCTCACGCTCGACATCCCGAGCGGCCAGTTCGTGGCCGTGATCGGCTCGAACGGCGCGGGCAAGTCCACCTTCCTCAACGCGATCAGCGGCGACCAGAGGGTGGATGGCGGCACGATTACCATCGACGGCCAGGACGTCACGAAGAAACAGGCATGGGACCGCGCGCATCTCGTCGCGCGCGTGTTCCAGGACCCGATGGCCGGCACCTGCGAGGCGCTCACCATCGAAGAGAACATGGCGCTCGCGATGGCGCGCGGCAAGCGCCGCGGCTTCGGCCCCGCGCTGAAAAAGCAGGATCGCGAGCTGTTCCGCGCGAAGCTGCGCCTCCTGAATCTGGGCCTCGAAAATCGCCTGTCCGATCGCATCGGCCTGCTTTCGGGCGGCCAGCGCCAGGCGGTGAGTCTGCTGATGGCGTCGCTGCAGCCTTCGCGCATCCTGCTGCTCGACGAGCACACGGCGGCGCTCGATCCGAAAACGGCCGCGTTCGTGCTGGAGCTGACCGCACGGATCGTGGAAGAGGCCAAGCTCACGACCATGATGGTCACGCATAGCATGCGCCAGGCGCTCGACTACGGACAACGCACGGTGATGCTGCACCAGGGGCAGGTTGTGCTCGACGTCTTGGGCGATGCGCGCCGCGGCCTCGACGTGCCGGACCTCCTGCGCATGTTCGAGCAGACCCGCCACGAGAAGCTCGACGACGACGCGCTGCTGCTGGGATAAGTGCCCGCGCCCAGCGTTAAAAAGCCCGCCCTTCAGTCGAAGCGGCGGGCTTCTGCTTTTCAGCGAAATTATTTCGGATACCGATTCAAATGGGCGGCGTTTCGGTCATGCCTTCTTCGGATACGAATACTTGAAGGTCCCCTGCGCACTCGCGATCAGCAAACGATCGTCCACCCACGCCTCGGCGCGCGCAAAGAAGATCGAACGGCCGCCGCGCTCCAGAAACCCCTTCGCGCGCACGAACTGACCAAGCCCCTTATCGAGGTAGTTGGTCGTGAGCGAGAGGGTGAAGCCATGACGCGGCGGGTCGCCGCCCGGCGCGAAGAGTCCCGCGTAGCCGGCGGCAGCGTCGAGCAGCGTGGCAATCGCGCCGCCTTGCAGCACGCCCTGGCGATTGAGCTTCGAGGCGTCGATGGGCATCACGAGCTCCGCGTAGCCCTCGCGCCACTGCGCGACGCTCACGCCGAGCGTTTCAAGAAACGGGTTGTCCACGGCGAATTGCGACATACGCGGTCTTCCTTGCATTATCGGGCGATGCGATTGATTATAGGGTGGCTGCCGCAATGCCGCAGCGGGCCGCTGCGCCGCCCGTACGACTGTTCAGCGAAATTCCGCGCAACTGTACATGGTCAGCGCTGCCGCGCCACACAACACTGCCTGATGGCGCGCCAATCGCGCGTCTCACGCAACTCCCTTCAAGGTAAAACCAGGTACTCAAGATGAACGACAACGCGCTCCACCCCGACCCGCTGGCCACTTCGCGCACAGCGGCGGCAGCGGCCGAGGCCGCGCCCGTGCCTTGCCCCAGCGTCGAAACGCTCGACCGCATCCTGCCCGAGGAGCCGCTCCTCATGATGGGTGCGGGCCCCGTGCCGATTCCCGACGCCGTGGCCAAGGCCAATACCGTCGTCATCAATCACCTCGGCGACACCATGGCGCGCGTCATTCACCAGGTGAAGACGATGGCGCGCTACGTGTTCCAGACGCGTTCGAACTGGGTGCTCGGTGTGGCCGGCCCCGGCTCGGCGGCCATGGAAATGGCGATCTCGAACCTCGCGTGGCCGGGCACGCGCGTGCTCTCCATCGTCAACGGCTTCTTCAGCCAGCGCATGGCCGAAATGGCGGGCCGCGTGGGCGCCGAGGTCACCACGCTCGACGTCGCCGACCGCCAAATCGCCTCGCTCGAAGCCGTGGCGCAAGCCATCGAGCGCACGCGCCCGGCCGTCGTTACGATCGTGCACGGCGAAACCTCCAATACGGTATGGAACCGCGAGCTCAAGGAAATCGTGCAGCTCGCCAAAGCCGCCGGCGCGCTCGTGGTGGTGGACGCCGTCTGCACGCTGAGCACCATGCCGCTCGAAATGGACGCCTGGGGCATCGACGTCGTCATCACGGGCGGCCAGAAGGGCCTCTCTTCGATCCCTGGCGTTTCGCTCATCGCCTTTTCGGACGCCGCCTGGGAGCGCGTGCGTACGCGCACCGCGCCGAACACGCACTGGTGCCTCGACGCCATACTCGCCGAAAACTTCTGGCACAACGCCGGCTATCACTACACAGCGCCCGTCTCGGGCGTGCTGGCGCTGCACGAAGCATTGCGCCTCGTGTGCACGGAAACGCTCGAAAAGCGTTTTGCGCGCCACCTGCGCTGCTCGCTCGCGCTGCAAAGCGGCGTGAGCGCGCTGGGTCT
The DNA here is from genome assembly GCF_040948675.1 of Paraburkholderia sp. BR14312. Lineage (NCBI taxonomy): Bacteria > Pseudomonadati > Pseudomonadota > Betaproteobacteria > Burkholderiales > Burkholderiaceae > Paraburkholderia > Paraburkholderia sp. BR14312. The sequence goes on along the minus strand of NZ_JBFPKI010000011.1, from coordinate 330,067 downwards.
CGCGCTCTATACGCCGCAAACGTGCCGCCTGAATTCCGTGGTCGGCATCGGGCTGCCCGAGGGCGTCACCGCCCGCGAGGTGTGCAATCACATCTCGCAGCAATACCAGGTGGAGATTGCCGGATCGTTCGGTCTCCCGATCGTTCGAATCGGGCAGATGGGCGAACAGTGCCGCGAGCACAACCTCTTTCGCACCGTGCATGCGCTTGGTCGCACGATGAGCGATCTCGGCGTGAAGGTCGATCTGCCCGCCGGAGTTGCCGCGCTCGAAGAGTCGCTTTCGGCCGGCTCGCGCGAAGCGCGGCGCTAGGCGCTTGCGGCGCCATGGCGCCGCTCGACCAGTCAAACGCGCCGTGCGCGCACACAGATGAACGCCGGGGCCTGTGCCAGTTCCGCGTGCAGCGCCGGCGACACCGCCTTCATTTCCGGTTGTGGCATGGGTTCGAGCACGCGGTCGATGGCCCAGCCCGCTTCCATGAGCGCGTTGAAGATATCGGCAAGCGGGCGCCTGAACGCTTCCACCCACGGCTTCGGCTCGCCGAAGCCGCCCCAATGCAGGCCGAATCGCGTCGTCTCGAAGTAGGTGCGCGAACCGCGCGTGCGCGTGTCGATCCAGTCGCGCATGGGATGCGACATCGAAAACACCAGCAGTGCGCCGGGGCGCGCCACGCGGTGAAACTCCTGAAATGTCGGCGCGAGGTGCTCGACGTAGTCGAGGGCCAGCGAGCACACGATGCGGTCGACCGAGCCACTCGCGAGCCAGTCGAGCGGCCGACCGAGATCGCCCTGCGCGATGTCGACCGCGAGGCCTGCGCAGCGCGCCTTCGCCAGTTGGACCATCGCGGGCGTGACGTCGAAGGCCTGCACCCGTGCGCCCTCGCCCGCCAGCTCCGCGCTCACGATGCCGGGCCCGCAGCCCGCGTCGAGCACGTCGAGCCCCGCTACCGCGCCTAGCAGCGAGCGTGTGGCGGGCCGTTCGTAGAGCGCGTTGTGCGGCTTGACCGGGGCCTGCTCGGCGTAGCGGTCGGCGAATTGTGTGTAGCTGGCGCGGCCGGGGAGTTCGTTGGGGGTCTTTTCGTCGGTGGACATCAGAGCGGTGGGGTAGCGATTGGGTACGCTATTGTCCATCGTTTCGCACGGGCCGACCAACGCCGCACCCTGCACGGCTTGCCCGACAGAAAGCCACGCAAACGCGACCCCGGTTATCATCGCGCTCTTGCGTGCGCGATCCCGATGCGCGCCGCATGACGCAACCGCAGGCAACTGAAAGCAACCGCAGGCAAACGATGTCCCCCATCCCCTTCGACGCCATCCTCTTCGACTGCGACGGCGTGCTCGTCGACTCAGAACGCATTACGCACGTGGTGCTCACGCAGATGCTGGGCGAACTCGGCTGGACACTCACGGTGGACGAAGCCATGCGCATCTTCGTCGGTAAGGCCGTGAAAGACGAGGCCGCGCGCATCGAAGCGCATACGGGGTTCGCGATTACCGACGCCTGGCTCGAAGGTTTTCGCGCGCGCCGCAACGACGCGCTAGAGCGCGATCTCGTCGAGATTCCGGGCGCGCCCGCCGCCGTGCGCGCGGTGCACGCGGCAATGAACGGGCGCATCGCCGTCGCCTCGGGTGCGGACCGGCGCAAGGTCGAGCTGCAGCTGCGCAAGGTGAACCTGCTCGACTGCTTCGCCGGCCACATCTATAGCGGCCACGAAACGCCGCGCAGCAAGCCGCATCCCGATGTCTATCTCGCGGCGGCGGCCGGCCTCGGCGTGCAGGCCGCCCGCTGCGCCGTCATCGAGGACACGGTCACGGGCGCGCGCGCGGGCCTCGCCGCGGGCGCCACGGTGTTCGGCTTCAGCCCGCCCGAGCCCGGCCACAGCAGCGCTCAGGCGCTGCTCGAGGCGGGCGTCGCACACGTATTCACCGACATGGTGCAGCTTCCCGCCCTGCTTTCCCGCTGGTCAAATAGTTAAGCGCGTACGAAACAACGCCAAAAAAGCCGTGCGCCTCGCGCACTGTTGGCCGTACGCATCACCCCGCATCAGATAGAAAGCAGGCCGCCGACGAGTCGCATACCATCCGATTCGTGGCGCTGCGAAAGAAAAAGATAGTTTGCTATCGAATCGCTTTGGGCTATGATCCGCCGATGTCGAATCTTCATACTTTACGCCTTGCGGTCAGCAGCACGCTCGTCGTGGCGGCACGCAAATGGCGGCGCACGACGCACGGCGCCCTCACCGCATACAACGTCTCCGAGGCGTGCGCCGCGCCGCTGCTCACCGCCGGGCGCCTTGGCGAAGCCGTGCGCCAGGTGACGCTTGCGGAGCACGTGGGCATCGAAGGCCCTTCGCTCGTGCGCCTGCTCGACCAGCTGTGCGCCGCGGGCCTCGTGCGCCGCGACGAAGACCCCGACGACCGCCGCGCAAAAACGATCTCGCTCACGAGCGAAGGCCGCGCCGTGACCAAGCGCATGGAGGACGAGTTGCGCTCGCTGCGCGCCCGCGTGCTCAAAGGCGTGAGCCGCGCCGACCTCGAAGCGACGCTGCGCGTGCTCAACGCGTTCAACGCCGTTCCCCCCGCAGACCAGGCTGACCGGCCCTTACACGACTGAAAGCAGAAAGCGGACTCATGACCTACCCCTCCATCCGCGACTGGCTCTTTTCGGTCAAGACCTTCGCCGCGTCGATGCTGGCGCTCTATATCGCGCTCAAGTTTCAGCTGCCGCGCCCCTATTGGGCGATGGCCAGTGTGTACATCGTCTCGAACCCGTTCGTCGGCGCCACGCGCTCGAAGGCGCTGTACCGCGCGCTGGGCACCGCGCTCGGCGCGGCCGCCGCCGTCGCGCTCGTGCCGCCCTTCGTCGAAACGCCGCTGCTCTTCAGCGCGATCGTCGCGACCTGGACGGGAACGCTGCTCTATCTGGCGATCTCCGACCGCACCGCGCGCAGTTACGTGTTCATGCTCGCGGGCTACACGATGCCGCTCATCGCGCTGCCCACCGTGAGCGATCCCACCACGGTGTTCGACGTGGCGATCGCGCGTACGCAGGAAATTACGGTCGGCATCATTTGCGCGAGCGTGGTGGGCAGCAACATCCTGCCTAGCCGCCTCGCGCCCACACTCATCGAGCGCGCCGACGCATGGTTCCGCGACGCCGCCTGGTACGGCCGCGAAACGCTCTCGGGCCATATTGCGGGCAAGGCGCTTTCGGCGTGCCGTCAACGTCTCGCCGCCACGGTCAATCAGCTCGAATTCCTGCTGAGCCAGTTGAGCTACGACCATACGCACCCCGAGATCCTCGAGCGCGCCGAGTCGCTGCGCGGGCGCATGCAGCTTTTTCTGCCGATGATCTCCGCGCTCGCCGACCCGCTCGTCGCGCTGCGCCGCGATCTGCACGTGTGGCCGGAGGGCCTCGACAGCCTGCTCGCCGACGCGGCGCGCTGGTTCGACGAACCGCTGCCCACGCGCGCCGCCGAAATGCACGACGACGCGGGCGACCCGACCGCAGAGAATCTGCGCAAGCGCATCGCGACGCTGCAGCCCGCGCGCGACGCACTCTCGAGCTGGGAAGGCGCGCTGCTCTCGAACGCGCTCTGGCGGCTCGGCCAGGTGATCGACGTGTGGCAGGACTGCCGCGCGCTGCGCGCGCTCATCGCGCACGAAGCGAAAATCGGCTCGTGGCGGCCGCGCTATCGCCATTGGCGCCTTGGCGGCACCGAACGCTTCTACGATCGCGGCCTCATGGTGTTTTCGTGCCTCGTGCCGGTGAGCGCGATTCTCGTGGCCTGCTGGCTATGGGTCAGTTCGGGCTGGCACGACGGCGCGGGCGCGGTAACGCTCGCGGCCGTGGCCTGCTGCTTCTTTGCGGCATCCGACGAGCCCGCGCCGCTGGTGTTCCGCTTTTTCCTCGCCACCGCGGCGAGCGTGGTATTCGCGGGCCTCTATCTGTTCGTCGCACTGCCCAAGGTGCACGACTTCGCGATGCTCGTGCTGCTGTTCGCAGGCCCGTTCATCCTGATCGGCACGCTCATTCCGCGCCCGGCCTTCAACATGGTGACGATGCTCGTGGCCGTGAACACGGCCACCTTCATCAGCGTGCAGAGTGCTTACGAGTCGGACTTCTTCGTCTTCCTGAACAGCAATATTGCCGGTGTGGCGGGCCTCCTGTTCGCCTACCTGTGGACGCGCGTCACGCGCCCGTTCGGCGCCGAGCTCGCGGCGCGGCGCCTCCTGCGCTCGAGCTGGAGCGATGTCGCGCTCTCGGCATCGCCCACGCCTATCGCGGACCAGCGCAACCTCACGTCACGCATGGTCGATCGCCTCATGCAGCTCATTCCGCGTCTCGCGGCTTCCGACGAGCACCGCCATCCGTCGATCGAGAGCTTCCGCGACCTGCGTATCGCGCTCAATTCGCTCGATTTGCGCCGCTCGCGCCACAAGCTCGACGGCGACGTGCCCGACGCGATCGACCGCGTGCTCGCGGGCGTGAGCGACCACTATGCGCGCTGCGCGCGAGCGAGCGAGCGCCAGGACGCCCCGTCGGCGCTGCTCTCCAGCATCGACGACGCCATGCGCCGCGTGGCGGCCCGCGCGCGCGCGCAACTGCCGCCCGCCACGCTTGCCGACGCCGATGCCCAGCCCGCGCCGCGCGCGCTCGTCTCGCAGCGCTGGCTGCGCGACACGCTGCACGCGCTGGTGGGCCTGCGCATCGCGCTCTATCCGGCCCTTGCGGCACAATCGCCTTCCAACCCGGAGGCCGCGGCATGAGCGCGCGTCCCTCTCATCCTTTTTCGAAACTCGCATCATGATCGGCGAAATCGATATCTTTGGCGTGTTCGTGCCCGCCGTGCTCGTGCTGATGCTGATCGCGTACCTCGTCAATGTCGTGATCGGCAAGGTGCTCACGCGCGTCGGCTTTTACCGCCTCGTGTGGCATCGTTCCATTTTCGATCTCGGCATCTATGTCTTCGTGCTGGCTGCCGTCATCATCGTGTCGCATCGCTTCGTGAATTAACGTGAACGTGAAAAAAACCTGGTTCTCCGCAGGACAGATCCTGCTGACGCTCATCGTCGTCGTGGTCGCCGCCCTCGTGCTGTGGCGCATCGTCAACTACTACATGTTCTCGCCGTGGACGCGCGACGGCCGCGTGCGCGCCGACGTGATCCAGGTCGCGCCCGACGTGGGCGGACTCATCACCCGCGTCGACGTCGTCGACAACCAGCAGGTCAAGCAAGGCCAGGTGCTGTTCGTGATCGACCAGGCGCGCTACTCGCTCGCGCTGCGCCTCGCGCAGGCCGCGCTCGAGCAGCGCAAGGCCACGCTCGCCCAGGCGAAGCGCGAATACGCGCGCAATATCGGGCTCGGCAATCTCGTGGCGGCGGAAACGCTCGAGGAAAGCCGCACGCGCGTCGATCAGGGCGAGGCCGCGGCCGCCGACGCCCAGGTCCAGGTCGACACCGCCAGGCTCAATCTTCAGCGCACGACGATCGTGAGCCCCGTGGACGGCTATTTGAACGACCGCGCGCCGCGGGCTGGCGAATACGTCACGGCAGGCCGCGCGGTGGTCGCCGTCGTGGACATGCATTCGTTCCGCGTGGATGGCTATTTCGAGGAAACGCGCCTGCACGGCATTCAGATCGGCCAACCCGTGGAGATCACGGTGATGGGCGAGACGCGCCCGCTGCGGGGTCATGTGCAGAGCATCGTCGCGGCGATCGAGGACCGCGACCGCCAGGCGGCGCCGAACCTGCTGCCCAACGTGAATCCGGCGTTCAGCTGGGTGCGTCTCGCGCAGCGTATTCCGGTGCGCGTGGCGCTCGACGAAGTGCCCGCCGATTTCCGCATGATCGCGGGGCGAACGGCAACCGTGGCCGTGCGCACGGAAGCGAACAACGACCGCCAGGCCGCCCACGCGAACAACGCAAGCGGCGCCGTCGCTTCGCAGCCCGCCATGAATGCGAGCGCCCCCGCCGCTTCCCAGGCTGCCGGAGCTTCGCAATGACACGCCGTAGTCTCTGGCGCCGCCGCTTGTCGCCCAACGTCTGGCCCAACCTCGCGCTCGCGCCGCTCACGCTCGCGCTGGGCGCGTGCATCACGCTCGGTCCCAACTATCACGTGCCGCAGGAAGCCGCGGTCAATGCGCCGCTCGCGCAAGGGCCGATCGACGGCGCGGACCATGCGCCCGTCTCGCAACTGGGCGTGCCCGCCAACTGGTGGCAGCTTTACGACGACCCCACGCTCAACGAACTCGTGCAGGAGGCGCTGAAGTCGAACACCGACCTGCGCGTGGCGGCGGCGAATCTCGCGCGCTCGCGTGCGGCGGTCGACATCGCCAATGCACAGGGCGGCTTCTCGGGCACCGCGCACGCCACCGCCGAGCGCGCGCAGGTGTCGGGCGAGCAGTACCTCCTGTTCGAAAAGGTGCCTGTCGCGACGCTGGGCGACCTCGGCGTCAACATCTCGTACGAATTCGACCTGTTCGGCAAGCTCCGGCGCGGCGTGGAAGCCGCGCGCGCCGACGACGCAGCCGTGGAAGCCGCGGCCGACCTCGCGCGCATCACCGTGGTCGCCAACGTGGCGCAGGCTTACGTGGAATCGTGCTCGGCCGCCGAGGAACTGGAGATCGCGCAGGAATCGCTCAAGCTGCAGAACGAGCGCGTGGCGCTCACCAAGCGCCTGCGCGACGCGGGTCGCGGCAACCAGCCCGACGTGACGCGCGGGCAGACCCAGGCCAACACGATCGCCGCCGATATCCCGCGCTTCGAGGGACGCCGCCGCGTGGCCCAGTATCAGCTCGCCATGCTGCTCGCGCGCGCCCCCAAGGACCTGCCGCCCGCCGCGCTCGCGTGCAACCGCCTGCCGAGGCTCAAGCAGCCGATTCCCGTCGGCGACGGCGCCGCGCTCCTCAAGCGCCGCCCCGACGTGCGCGAGGCGGAACGCCAGCTCGCGGCATCGACGGCGCGCATCGGTGTGGCGATCGCCGAGATGTACCCCGACGTCACGTTCGGTGCGGGCGTGGGCACAGTCGGCCTGACGAGCGATCTGTTCACCCCTGCGACCAATGCCTGGTCATTCGGACCCCTGATCAGCTGGACCTTCCCGGTCAACGGCCAGCGCGACCGCGTGCGCGCCGCGGAGGCTGCCACGGGCGGCGCGCTCGCGCACTTCGACGGCGTGGTGCTCAACGCGCTGCGCGAAACGCAGTCGAGCCTCGCGACCTACGCCGCCGACGACCAGCGCGCCGATGCACTGCGCACGGCCTATACGTCGGCGCAGCAGTCGGCGGACGAAACGCATCGTCTCTATGCGGCGGGCCGCGAACCCTTCCTCTCCGACCTCGACGCCACGCGCACGCTCACCAGTGTGCACGCACAGGTCGCCGCGGCCGAAGGCGAAGTCGCGCTCGACCAGGTGCGGTTGTTCCTCGCGCTCGGCGGCGGCTGGGAGGGCAATCAGCAAACGCTGCAGCAGCAGGGGGCGCAAGGCACGCAACCGGCTTCAGCAGCACCGGCGGCAACCGCCGCGACTGCGCCCGCGAACTAAGCTCGCCTCTCCCTCAGCGCGCCACGCCGCCTTGCGCGGCGTCGGCGCGCATCGACTTCTGCGGCTTCGCAAGCGCGCCGCGTACCTCGAAGCGCACGGTATCGGTCACCTGTCCGCTCGCATCGACGAGTTCGAGCGTGTGTTTGCCCGGCCAGGGCAGCCACGCGAGGCGCGCGGCGCCACCCAACGCCTTGCCGTCCAGGCGCCAGTTCACGCGCGCGGTCGAGCCCGTCGCACGCTCGAACCAGACGCGCTGACGCTGCGCGGGGATGTCGGGATCGAGCGCGAAAATGGTGCCGTCCACGGGGCTGCCGATTTGCGCGGGCCCACGCGCGAGATCGGCGGCACTCGATGCGAGGCCCACGAGCGGCGTAGACGTCCCCGCGATGAACCACTCGTTGCGGGATGGCTCCACGGCATTGGCGAACTGCACGCGCACGCGCTCGACACCCCGCGGCGCGGCAGGCGCGACACTCGGCACGCGCCGATGCAGATAGCCGACGATGGCGGCCCACACCGGCGCGGCGCCCGTGACGCCCGACACGTCCCACATGGGCGAGCCATCCGCGTTGCCGACCCACACGCCCACCGTATAGCGCGACGTGAAGCCCACGGTCCAATTGTCGCGCATGTCCTTGCTCGTGCCCGTCTTGACCGCGGAAAACATGCGCGTATCCAGCGGACTGTCGAAATCGAAGGTACGCGTGCGCGCATTGTTGTCAGCGAGGACGTCCGTGACGATGAACGCCGACTCGCGGCTGAATACCCGCTTCGACGCGCTATTCGATGCGGCCTGCGCAGACGCGGGCAAATCGGCGATCGGGCTCACGACGCCGCCATTGGCCAGCGCGCGATACGCGTTCGTGAGGGTGACGAGGCTCACGTCGGCGCTGCCCAGCGCGAGACTGAAGCCGTAGTAGTCGCCCGCCTGCGTGAGCGGCAAGCCGAGCGCCGTGAGCGTCTTCGCGAATCGATGCGGCGTCACCATCACGAGCGTGCGCACGGCCGGCACGTTCAGCGACGAGCCGAGCGCGGTGCGCACGCTCACCCAGCCCTTGAAGCCCTTGTCGTAGTTCTGCGGCATATAGAGGCCGCCGCCCGCCGCGAGATCGAGCGGGGCGTCGTCGAGCAGCGAGGCGGTCGTCACGCGGCGCTCGTCGATGGCCTCGGCGTAGAGAAAAGGCTTGAGCGTCGAGCCCGCCTGGCGCAGCGCGAGCGCTGCGTCGACCTCCCGTGCCTTCGACAGGCCGCCTGACGACCCGACCCACGCGAGCACGTCGCCGGTTGCGTTATCGAGCACGACGACCGCGCCGTCCTGCACGTTGCGCGGATGCGCGCGCGCATTGAGTTCGATGAGGGTGCGCGTAAGCGTGTCGCGCGCGTAGCGTTGCAGGTTCGCGTCGAGCGTCGAGCGCACGCGCATGCCGGGCGCGGGATGCACGGCGTTCGCGATCTGGCGCGCGAAGTGTGGCGCAAGCTGGGGCGAGTTTTCGCCGCGCCCGTCGAACGAGGGATCGTCGGTGGCGATGGTCGGGCGCGCGAAGGCGATCTGCACGAAAGCATCGAGATTCGGGCAACCGCTCTCGACGTTCGCTGCGCGCATGTCGCGCAAGATGCGGCACGCTCGCGTGGCGACCCTCGTATAAGGCGCATTGGGCGCGCGGATCAGCGCGGCGGCGACGGCCGATTCGCGTTCGTCGAGCCCCGACGGCGCCTTGCCGAACAGCGTTTGCGAAAGCGCGGCAAGCCCCACGGTCTCGCCGCGAAACGGCACGAGGTTCAAATACGCCTCGAGAATCTGGTCCTTGCGCCAGGTGCGTTCGAGCCGCAGCGCGTCCACGGCTTGCACGGCCTTTTGCGCGAGCGAGCGCTGGCCCGAGTGCTTCGGGTCGTCGTCGAGCAGTCCCGTGAGCTGCATCGTGACCGTAGATGCCCCACGCGTGCGGGTACTCCACAGGTTCGCCCAGGCGGCGGCAGTCGCGCCGCGCCAGTCCACGCCGCTGTGCTCATAGAATCGTTTGTCCTCCGAAACGACAATCGCCTCGCGCAGCGCCGGCGACACGTCGGCGAGCGCGACCCAGTCGCCGCGCCTCGCGGCGTGTTCCACCCGCGTGCGCTGCAACGGCGTGCCGTCGCGCGCCAGCAGAACCCAGTCGGAGCTTTCCCACTGGCCGCGCACATCATCGAAAGTCGGCAGTGCAAGCGCGGGCAGCGGCACGAGCACGAAGCACAGCGCGGCGGCGCCGAGTGCGCACGCCGCGCGATGCCGTAGCGCGAATGGCCCGCTCACGGCGCCGCCTTCACGACCACCGGCGCATTTGGCGCGACGCCGAACGTGGCCGGCGCGTAGAGCGCCTCCACGCGCGTGGGCGGCAACCCGAAGGTGCCGACGTTGTTCAGCCGCACCGTGTACTCCACCGACACCTTGCCCTTGGGCAGAAACTCGTAGTACGCACGATAACCGTCGAAGCCGCGCTCGATGAACGCGGGCCACGGACCGTTCTCGTCCTGCTTCTCGCCCTGCGTCGCCACGGCCGAATCGCGCCCGAGCCCGGAGCCGAGGATCGTCGCGCCCGCGGGGATAGGGTCGTTCACGACGACCCACGTCATGTCGGTTTGTGCGTCGATGTCGAGGCGCACGCGTACGACGTCGCCGCGCGTGTACACGCCCTTCACCGTGGCGTCCACCGGCGTGATGGTCTTCGTGATGCGATAGCCTGCCGCGAACGGCGCACGCAACGCGACCGCCGCGAGGCTTTCCACCGTGGCCCATGGCTTGCCGCTTCCTTCCTGCGTCAACGTGAGGGGCACGGCCGCGTTCTGCTCTGGCCATGCGAGCAGCGTGCTGCGCGCGGGCGCGTTGCGCGTCGCCGCCGTGGCCCCGCTGGCGCCCGATGCCGCTTGCGCCGCCTCTTGCGCCGCCGATTGCGCCGCCGATTGAGCCGCCGCGTTCCAGTCGACGATGCGCGACGTATCGCCGAGCTGGATCTTCGTCGCGCCCGTCACCGGGTCGTGCTCGAACACGCGCGAGAAGCGCTCGACCGCGAGCGAGCCATAGGCGTTCGCCGTCGTCGTGCTCCATGCGCCGTTGCGTTGCAGCGCGAGCAGGCCCGCCACGAGCCGCGGCATTTCCTCCTTCCACGCGGGGTTGCCGACAAAGGCGAGCGCGAGGCGCGCCGCGTTGACCTCCGTGCCCGTCATCAGCCACCACAAATCGTCTTCGGCGGCCGTGGAGAAGGTCAGCTGCGTGCCCTGCCACGTGAGCCGCGCGCGCAGGATCTGCTCGAGCTGCGCCAGTTTCTCCGCGCGGTCCGGCACGTCGCGCATGCGCGCGAGACTTTCCGCATAGTCGATCACCGCCGAAGTGGGCCACTGGTTCGGCGCAATCTCGATCGAGCCGAACTGGCGCGCGTTCGCCGCGCCGTAGCGCGACAGCGCATCGATGGCGGCGAGCTTGCGCAGATCCAGATCGCGGCGCGGCGCCCACGAATTGCGCTCGATGCGGCCTTCCACGAAGCGCGTGAGGCCCTCCACCATCTTGCTGCGCAAGGCGTCGGGAAGCGCGAAGCGCGGGTCGAGCTTCGACGCCTCGTCGCTTATCGTGAGCAGATACGCGGTGAGCGCGGTGCTGCCGCGGCTCGCGCTGTCGTCGGCGGGCGGGAAGTAGTTCGCGAGGCCGTCACGGTCCAGATACACCGGCAGGCGCACAAGCTCCGCCTGCCAGCGCGCGGGGTCGCGCAAGCCGATCGCTATCGACGTCTGCTGCTCGAGGCAGGAATACGGATAGCGCGTGAACCAGCGGCGCACGCCGGGCAGGCCGTCCGCGAGCTTCGGCTGCAGCGACACCGCAATGCCGCCACGCACCGCGCCTGCACGCGTCATGCTCGCGTTGGCCGGCGGCGCAACCGGAATCGACAGCGTACCGTCCACCTGCGCGAGCGTGGCCTGCTGCACCGTCACGGGTATCGCCGCGCTCACCTGCTGGGCGAGCTTCACCGCATCCGCCGCATGCGCGCCGCCCTGCTCCGCCGCACTCACGTTCCACACGAGCGCGGGCCGCTCCGCCTCGGCGAGATCGTCGGGAACCGCAACCGTCCACGCAATCTCACGCGACGAATTGGGCGCGAGCTCCACGGTCTGCGCGGCCAGCGCGAGCGGCGGTACGTTCGGCGCGACCAGCACTTTCATCGCGCGCGCGGTCGTATTGCGCAGCGTGAACTGCGCGCGGAAGGTGTCGCCCTCGCGCACCTGTGGCGGCAGGCCCGAGATCAGCTGCAGGTCCTGCGTGCTCTCGATGGTCGCGCTGCCCGTGCCGAAACGCGCCACCCCGCTCGCCGCAATCGCGACGATGCGAAAACGCGTGATCGAGTCGTTCAGCGGCACACTCACTTGCGCCTCGCCCTTCGCATCGAGCGTAACGCGCGGGTTCCAGTAGAGCAGCGTGTCGAAGAGTTCGCGCGTCGCGCCATGCCCGCCGCCGCCGCCCGCCGGCACCGCCTTGCGCCCGAAGTGCCGCCGTCCGACGATCTCCATTTGCGCCGTCGCCGTCTCCACGCCGTAGGCGCGTTGCTGCAGCATGGCGTCGAGCAGATCCCAGCTGCGGTTGGGCATGAGTTCGAGCAGCGCTTCGTCCACGGCTGCCACGGCGATCTGCGTGCCCGCCGGCACCGGCTGGCCGCCCGGAAGCTGCACGCGCAACTGGACGTGGGACGTCGCGCGTACCGCGTAGCGTTTCGCGTCGGGCGTCACGCTCACCGCGAGGCGGTGCGCCGCGTCGCCCACGCGGATTTGCGCGAGCCCGTAGCGGAAAGCCGGCTTCGAAAGATCGACGAGCGGCGTGGGCGCCTCGTACTGGCGCCCTTCGTACCAGAACGCACGGGCCCATTCGAGCGGCGCTTTCCACCCCCAGGTGAAGAACGAATACCATGGCACTTCGTGAATACGCCCGCGCAGCGCGAGCACCGAAACGTAGACGTTGGGCCCCCACGTGTCGCTCACCTTCAGTTCGACGGTCGGATCGCGCCCGTCGAGTTGCACCACGTGCGTTTCGATGATGCCCTCGCGTTCCACGGCCACGAGCGCCGTCGCAAAGCGGAATGGCATGCGCACCTGGAACCGCGCGGTCTCGCCGGGTTCGTAGCTCGTCTTTTCGGGCAACACGTCGATGCGGTCCGTGTTCTCGCTGCCGAACCAGAGCTCGTCCTCGCGCGTGACCCATAACGAGGTCGTGGCCGTCGAGGCATGGCCGTCGCCGTCGCGCGCCGTGGCCACGAGCTGGATATTGCCCGCTTCCTTGAGCTTCGCGTCGCACGTGAGCAAGCCGTGATCGTCGCTCGTGCCGCTGCACAGCGTGCCGAGATCGCGTGTTTCCGTGTGGTTGTCGTAGGCGTAGAAGCCGCCCACCATGCGCTTGCGCGAAGTCGTCGTGATCTTCGCCACACCGCGCACCTCGAGCTTCACGCCCGCCTGCGGCTTGCCCTGCAGATCGAGCGCGAGTGCGGTGACCGGCACGGTCCTGCCCACGGAGACCCAATGCCCCGACTTGATGCCCGCCGCCACGGCAGCGGGCCAGAGCGTGGCCGCGCCGCTGATGGTCTGCACTTCGCCGTTCGGGTCCGCGAAGGTCGCTTCGAGCGCGAGGCGCTTGGGCGCGTCCACGGCCGGCAGGTTCTTCAGCACGAGCGTGCCCGCACCGTTGCGGTCGAGCGTGAGCGGCTCCTTGTCGGCCACGAGCTTCGCGACCTCGTTGTCCTCGCGCGGGCCGCTGTCCTCGTCTTCTGACGTGTTATCGGCCGGGCTCCGGCTCACATACGGTGCGAAACTGAAATCGCTGTACGTGCTGGCGAACGAGGACGTGGTGTCCTTCACGAGCGCCGAAACCTGCACAGGCAGATTCGAAGCCGCGCCGCCCGACACATAATCGATCTGCACCGCCACGCTCGCCTGCGTAGCGGCGACGAGCGGCGACGTCTTCTCGTTCTGCACGGCGATCGTGCCCTTGAGCACCGGCAAGCGGAAGGCTTCCACGCGGAAGCTGCCGCTGTCGTAGCTCATATGCATGGCGTCCGCGCTGTTGTCGGCTTCGTCGTTGCCGTCGCCTGCCGTGCTCGCGTTCGCGTCCCCGTCGTCGAGCGAGACGTCATATTCGCCGAGCTTCGCTTCGGGCGGCAACACGAAGGTCGAGTCCGCCGTATGGTCGGCGGCCCACTTCAGTGGCAGATGCCATGTCTGCCCGCTGCCGGCATGACGTATCGTCACGCGTGTGGGGTACTGCTGCGGGAGCGCGAAACCATGCATCGTCTGCGCGCGGATGTAGTGTTTCATCGACACCGTCTCTCCCGCGCGCAGCAGCGTGCGGTCAAACACGGTATGCGCGCGCACCGTGGGCTGCACGCTCGTGTCGGTCGGCACGTTGAAGCGCCACGACTCGATGCCGCGATTCCAGTCCGATTGCACGAAGGCCATGTCGGGGCCCGTTTTCGGGTCGTCGATGCGCGCCGAAACGAACAGTCCGCTAAAGCTGTTTTCGCCGCAGTCGCGACGATTCGAGAGCGGTCCGTCTATCGTCAGGAGGCCATGGGAATCCGTCTTTCCCGTGGCGAGCATCTCGCCGTTGCAATCCGATACGTGTACCTCGGCGCCGGCTACCGGTTCGCCCTTGTCGAGCGACGTGACCCACACCACGCTATTCTCGCGGCCTTGCTTGAAGTGCACACCCAGGTTGGTGACGAGCACGGTCGTGCGCACGTACATGGGCGCCGGCTTGCCGAGCAAGGAGGCGCCGAGCGAAGGCGAAGCGAGTTCGATCACGTAGAAGCCCGGCTTCGGTACGGGAATGCCCACCACTTCGAACGGCCGCAACGCCTTGGGATCGGCTTTGGGCAGCGTGAGCGTCTCTACGCCTGGCTGGCCATCGAGCAGTGAGAGCGAGCGCACGTCGATGATGCGCTCCTTCGCGTCGTCGTCACCCTCGCCCGTCGTGCGCGGAATCACCACGGGCGACTTCGCGCGCGCGAGCAGCCCCGGCATCTGCTTGTCGATCGACGTCTCGCTCATGCCGAAATTGTCGAACTGGTCGACGAGGCGCATCCAGCGACGCATGTCGGTATCGGACTGCACCGCGAGCTTCGCGAACTTCGCCTCGCCCGCGTTGAGCCCCTGCACGTGCAGGTCGGCTTCGACGTTGCGCAGCGTGACCGGCACCAGCGGCGGCGTGCCGGGCTCCGCGTAGCGCTCGATGATGCCGAAGGTCGAGGACGGGAATTTCGCGAGCGGCGGCATTGGCGCGGTCGCCGTATGCAGCGGGAAAAGATCGGCGTTCGCGAGCGCACGGCCGCTTACGTCCTTGAGCCCGGCGGGTGCGGTGATCGTAAGCGTCGCGCGCTCGGGCAAAGGCGCGGAGAACGAGATCGAGCCGACCTCGTTGTTCTTGTCATCGGGGCGGAAAGCCGGCGCGACTTCCCCCTTCGGCCCTTGCAGACGGAACTGCTGCGCGTCGGCGCGCGCAATCGGCGCGCTCAGGTCGATGCGCAGAGGCCGCAGCGGCGTGCATGGCGCCTTCGCATTCTCGCGCTCGCAACTCATGCTCGCGGTGAACGGCTCGCGCACCGTGAAATCGAAGCGGCGCTCGACGTCGTTGGGCGTGCCGTTCGGTCCGAGCACGCCCTTGCCGTACACGAGCTGCATCTTCGCGCTGGAGGGCAGCGTTTGCTGGCACGTGAGCGTGAGCACGCTCGCGCTGTCCTTTTCGAGCCGGAAATGCTTGAGCAGCGCCGCGCGCGTGGACGCATCGACAGGCTGCACCGGAATGCGGTTGCCGAGTCCGCCCGACTCGCACCACACGTGTTCGCGCACGGAAGCCGGCGTGGCGGGGCCATTGAGCTTCAGCACGAATGCCTGGTTTTCCTCTATTTCGCCGCCATAGGGACGCACGCTCAGCGGGAAGGGGCCGCCCGTGGAGAACGTGAAGCGGCGCACGCCCGTCACGACGTTGCCCGCCTGCGATTTGAGCGCGTCGACTAGCGTGACGCTGCATTGCACGTCGGGCGGCAGATCGGCCGCGAAATCATAAGCCCACGTTTTCCCGTCGATCCACCGACCCTGGCCCGCGCTGGCCGCCGCATTGCTGCATTGCAGGCGCGCGGGGTCCTTTGCATCGGGCGCGCCGAACGCCACCATGGCCTCATCGAACTTCACCACCACCTGGCGCACCTGCGCCACCGTGCCCTGCGGCGATACGCTCACCGCGCGCGCCGCGTAGGCGCGCCACGCCCACGCCATGCATAAGCCCAGCACCAGGGCAAGCGCCAACGTCCACCACCCGCCAGTTGTTCGTGTTATTCGTTGCATCGACCGGTCCTCGTTTGCGCGCGCGCCGCGTGGCCATTGCCGGGCGGCGTGCGGTGAATGGTACAGGGCGCCGCGCGCCGGCGCGCCGGGAATGGCCGGCCACGCGCTCACGCGGGAGCCTCGCGCGCAGCATTGCGCGAATCGGGCACTCGCGATATCGGAAACCGCTGATTTTGCGAACGGGTTAAGGCGAAGCGAGGACTGCGGGGAAGAGGCTGGCCGGGCTTGCGGACGCGAGCCGGTGAGAGTGGGAGCGAAGGTGCGCTGTGACGACGGCCGCGCCTCGCGGCTCGCCATGCAACGCGGGCGGCCGCTGGCCGCCCGCAATACATCGGACTACATGGCTTCGCGATACCGCGCCGCCGGCTGCGACTGCCCGAAGTTCGCGAACATTGCGGATCGCGCCGCTTCGTAGTCATCCCACTGCTGCGCGTCGGGCAGAGGCGGGATCGTCACCGTCTCGCGCCGGTCGAAGCCCACGAGCGCCGCGTCGACGAGGTCGTCCACTTCCATCACGGCCGGCAGCGCATTCACGTCCTTGCCGGAGCGCTCCCAGATTTCGGTGCGCGTGGCACCCGGCACGACGGCTTGCACGTACACGCCCTTGCCGTCGAGTTCCAGATTCAACGACTGCGAGAAATACAGCACGAACGCCTTCGTTGCGCCGTACACGCTCGAGCGAAACTCGGGTGCGAGGCCAATGACGGAGCCGACATTCACGATCGCCCCCTTGCCTTCGCGCGCGAAACGCGGCGCGACTGCCGCGGCGAGGCGCGCAACCGCCGTGACGTTCAGACCAATGAGGCCGGCCACGGCGTCCGGGCCCTGCTCGACGAACGTGCCCGGCAGGCTCGCACCCGCGTTATTGATGAGCACACCGATGCGTGCGTCATCGGCAAGCCGCGCCTCTAACAGCGCAAGATCCGCGTGCGAGGCCAGATCGGCGCGAACGACATCCACGTTCACACCATCGCGCTCGCGCAGGCGCGCAGCGAGGTCTTCCATGCGGGCGCGATCGCGCGCCACCAGCACGAGGTCATGACCGCGCTTTGCGAAACGGTCGGCGTAGACGGCGCCGATACCCGTGGACGCGCCAGTGATCAAGACAGCAGGTTTAGCAGACATCGAAACTTCTCCTTGGGAATTCGGTTTTCATGATGAGCATCATGTAAACCGAATCATGATGACCATCATATATAATGTCAAGCATCGAATGATGGAGAGCGGAGAGAACAATGAGGGTCAGTCGCGAACAGGTAGAAATGAATCGCCAGCAGATCCTGCAAGCCGCCGGCCGGCTTTTTCGCGAGCACGGCTACGATGCGGTCACCGTCGCGGACGTGATGAGCGCCGCCGGTCTGACGCACGGCGGCTTCTATGGCTATTTCAAATCGAAGGACGAGTTGATCGCGCAAACGCTCGCCCACGTCTTTGCCCAGGGCGAAGGCGGCGATTCCGATCTGGTGCGCTATGCGGCGCGCTACCTCAGTGCCGAACATCGCGACAACGTGGCGGACGGCTGCCCGACCGCGGCGCTCGCAGCCGAGACCGCGCGGCAAACGCCGGAAGCGCGCGCCGTCATGGCGGCCGGACTGGAGCGTCAAATCGAGCGCCTGAGCGGGGGCATGAACGGCGCCGGCGGCGCAGCGTCGCGCCAGGCGGCGATCGGCGGCTGGGCCGCGATGGTGGGCGCGGTCGTGCTTGCGCGGCTGTGCGACGATCCCGTGCTATCGAATGAGATCCTCGAGTCGACACGCAAGTGGATTGGCGAGCGTGGGGCGCCGCACGACTAAAACGAAAAGCGGCCGATATGTGCGCCGTGTAAGCAGGCAGCAAATGAATCAGCCCGCGACGGCGCTTTCGTGCCGTCGCGGGCTGATTATCTTCATGCGGTATGAATCGGCTTCCTGCCGCCCTAAAACTCAGTGCGCGTTATATACCGGCGGCGAATAGCTGCTAACCGCGCCGTCGGTACGTGCACCGCTTTCCGACGAGCCGCTGGTGGCCGGGCCATAGCCGGTTGCCTGCGCAACGGCCCCACCGTTTTGTGCATTCACTCGCGCCTGGGCTTGTTGCAGATCCGCGGGGTAATACAGGTCGTTCACCGAGGGACGATAACCCGCGGCTTCGAGCTGCTTCAGCTCACTACGCACCTGCGCACGCGTCACAGGACCATTGGTGCCTTGCGACTGTGCAAATGAAATGGCCGGCACTGCAAGCACCGCAGCGATCGCAACGGCCTTGATGAGCGTTCTCATGACTAACCTCCAGTAACTTGAAATCGGCGCAGCGGCTTGTCTGCATCCGTTGAGTACAAGTCTAGGAACGTTGGCCTCGCGAATAAATGCTGCAAAAGCGAATTTACTATTCCCGCAGCGCACCTAATCGGTTTTCACTGCTCCAATGCATAAGCTTCTATCCGGATGGAATATGGAACACGTATGCAACGCACTGTGCCACTCTGATGCATGATAGGGGCTCTTCCGAATCTTCGATGAGGGGGCAGCAATGGCGACGTGGCAACCGGACCCGACCTTCTACCCGTCTGCGCGCATGGCAGGCGAAGCCCCAGCGGAGACACTGGCATACGTCGCCAGCTTCGACCCCACGCGCAGCGTGCCCGATTCGCTCGACGTGGTCGATCTGGACCCCCGCTCGCCGGAATTCGGGCGCATCGTGCATCGGCTGGCAATGCCCAACGTCGGCGACGAGCTCCACCATTTCGGCTGGAACGCCTGCAGTTCGTGCCTGTGCCCCAACGCCCCCCACGCGCATACCGAGCGCCGCTATCTCATCGTGCCCGGTCTGCGCTCGTCGCGCATTCATATTGTCGACACCAAGCCTGACGCGCGCCGCCCGCATATCGCGCGCGTGCACGAGCCCGAGAGCGTCGCGCAGCGCGCGGGCTACACGCGCCCGCACACCGTGCATTGCGGGCCGGATGGCATTTATGTGACGTCGCTTGCGAACGCGCAAGGCGAGGCGCCCGGCGGCGTCTTCCTGATGGACCACGAGAGCTTCGATATTCTCGGCCAGTGGGAGATCGACCGCGGCCCGCAACAGCTCGCCTACGACGGCTGGTGGCACCTCGGCTACGACACGCTCGTGACGAGCGAGTGGGGACTGCCCGCGACTTTCGAAAACGGCCTCGTGCCCGAGGTCCTGCTCGGCGGCCAGTATGGCCATCGCCTGCACTTCTGGGATCTGCATACGCGCCAGCACAAGCAGGTGCTCGACTTCGGCGCGGAAAACCAGCTCGTGTTCGAGCTGCGCCCCGCGCACAATCCCACGCGCCCCTACGGTTTCGTGAACTCCGTGATCAGTCTGAAGGACCTCTCGGCCTCGATCTGGCAGTGGTATCTCGACGGCGACCAGTGGGCCGCACGCAAGATCATCGAAATTCCGGCCGAGCCGGCCGATCCCGAGCATCTGCCGCCCATGCTCAAGGGATTTGCAGCGGTGCCGCCGCTCGTCACCGATATCGCGCTCTCGCTCGACGACCGCTTCCTCTACGCGGCGTGCTGGGGAACGGGCGATTTGCGCCAATACGATGTGTCGGACCCTGAGAATGCGCGCCTGACGGGTTGCGTGCGCATCGGCGGCATCGCCGCGCGCGCGGCGCATCCGTTCGCGCCCGAGCGCGCGCTGAACGGCGGCCCGCAAATGGTCGAAGTGAGCCGCGACGGCCGGCGCGTCTATTTCAGCAACTCGCTTTATGGCGCGATCGACGCGCAGTTCTATCCCGAAGGCATCGACGGCTGGATGGTGAAGCTGGACGCCGCGCACGAAGGCGGCCTCGAATTCGACGAGCGCTTCTTCGTCGAATGGCCGAAGTCGCACCGGCCGCACCAGATCCGGCTCGAAGGCGGCGACTGCTCATCCGATTCGTACTGCTACCCATAAGCGCGGAGCACGATATGGAGGAAGTCTTCGGCGCGCACTGGGGCGCCTGGGCAGCCGTGGTGGGCAGCGGCGTCTTTCACGGCGTGAATCCGGCGATGGGCTGGCTCTTCGCGACCGCGCTCGGGCTGCAGCGCGGGAGCCGCACGGCGCTGCTGCTCGCCTTGCCGCCCATCGCGCTCGGTCACGCCGCGTCCATTCTGCTGTTCACGAGTTCCACTGCGGCGCTCGGCGCGCATCTGCCCGGCGCGGCGCTGCACGCGTGCCTGGGCGCGCTGCTGATCGCGTGGGCCGCGTGGCAGTACGCGCACGGGCACCGGCACCGCGTGCGCGTGGGGATGACCGTGGGCTTTGCCGGGCTCGCGGCGTGGTCTGCGTTGATGGCCACGTTGCACGGCGCGGGGCTCATGCTGATGCCCGCCATGCTGCCGCTGTGCGGTGGAGCGGCCGGCGCAGCGGGCCTTGCGAACCCGCTTGCGCTGTCGTTCGCGTTCACCGCGCTGCATACCGCCACGACGCTCGCCACCACGGCCGTCATCGCGCTGCTCGCCTACGAGTATCTCGGTCTCGGCGTGCTGCGGCGAGGCTGGATCAACTTCGACTGGCTCTGGCGCGGCGCGCTCGTGGCAACGGGCACATTGCTGATCGCAACGGCGTGAGCCGCCGGCTCAACTCCCCGCCGGATAGTCGGTGCCGAGGCTCACCTCGCGCCACGCCTCGATATCGGCCAGCGCCGCGCGCAAGCGGTTCGCCACTGCATCCACGCCGAATGCGCCCAGCACGAGATGCCGCGGCGGCTTTTCGGTTTCCGTGATGCGGATCATCGCCTGCGCCGCGCGCACCGGATCGCCCGGCTGATGCCCGCTGCCTTGCGCCGTGCGCTGCATACGCGCGCCCGCCGTTTCGGCGTAGTCGTCGATACGGCTCGCCGTTTGCACGAGCGAGCGGCCTGCCCAGTCCGTGCGAAACGGCCCCGGCTCCACGCAGGTCACCTTGATGCCGAGCGGGGCAACTTCGGACAGCAGCGAATCGGAGAATCCCTCCACGGCGTGTTTCGAGGCAGCATAGTAGCCAGAACCCGGAAAGCCCGCGAGCCCCGCCACCGACGTAATGTTGATGACGTGGCCCTTGCGGCGCGCACGCATGCCAGGCAGCGCCGCGCGCGTGAGCGCGAACAGGCCGAATGCGTTGGCATCGAACTGTGCGCGGATCTCGCGTTCCTCGCCCTCCTCGATCGAACTCTGATAGCCGTAGCCCGCGTTGTTGACGAGCACGTCGATCGCGCCGAACTGCTTTTGCGCGGCCGCGACGGCGGCGTCGATTTGCGCCGCGTCGGTCACATCGAGCGAGACGGGCAGCAGGCGATCGCCGGCCTCGGGCGCGAGATCGTCGAGCGACGCCTTGTTGCGCGCGGTTGCCACGCAACGCCAGCCGCGCGCGAGCACGGCGCGGGCGAGTTCGCGGCCAAAGCCGGTCGAACAGCCGGTCACGAACCAGACCGGCGACGCATTCGGGGAATCAACGGACATGGGAAGGCCTCGGAAGAAGGGGCAGACAGGGCTGCCGAAGACAGGGGAAAGCGGAAGATGGCGCCGCCGCACGAAGCAGGTCGCATTCGAACGCATGCGCAGCCTCTGATGATACCGGTCACGCACGAACTCTGCTGGCGCACCCGTGGGTCCGTGGGCCCGCGCCGGTGAACGCCTGCGCGGATCGCGCGGGCCATGTACCATACGGCGCCTGGTGCCCCGAATTTCAGCGCCACGAATCCACTGTCATTTGCCGGAGAAGAAACCCGATGTCCACCGTCACCACGCCCGCACGACCCGCTGCCGATTTCGCCGATGCCGTACGCGCCCTCGAAGCGCGCTATGGCACGCCGTGGTCCGCGCCGCTGCCGGCCTGGAACGATACGCTCGACACGCTGCTCGCGCACCGCTCGGTGCGCAACTACGCGGACCGTCCGCTGCCCGACGGCACGCTCGAAACGCTGATCGCCGCGGCGCAATCGGCATCGACCTCGTCGAACCTGCAAACGTGGAGCGTGGTTGCCATCGAAAACCCCGAACGCCGTGCGCGCCTTGCCGACTTGGCGGGCGGCCAGTCGCACGTTCGCGCAGCACCGCTCTTTCTCGTGTGGCTCGCGGACCTCTCGCGTCTCGAAGCGGCCGGCGCGCGCAGCGGGGCGAGCGTCGAAGGTCTGCACTACATGGAGACGCTGGTCGTCGGCATGATCGACGCGGCGCTCGCCGCGCAAAACGCCGTGGTCGCGCTCGAATCGCTCGGCATGAGCGCCGTATATATCGGCGGCATCCGCAATCAGCCTGAGCAGGTTGCCGCGGAACTGGGTCTGCCGCCGCGCGTGCTCCCGGTATTCGGCATGTGCGTGGGCTATCCCGACGAAACGCGCCCTGCGGATGTGAAGCCGCGCTTGCCGCAGGAGGTCGTGCTCCATCGCGAGCAATACGACGCGCCGTCGCAAGCGGCCGCGA
This sequence comes from Paraburkholderia sp. BR14312, assembly GCF_040948675.1. Classification (NCBI taxonomy): domain Bacteria; kingdom Pseudomonadati; phylum Pseudomonadota; class Betaproteobacteria; order Burkholderiales; family Burkholderiaceae; genus Paraburkholderia; species Paraburkholderia sp. BR14312. The sequence goes on along the minus strand of NZ_JBFPKI010000011.1, from coordinate 307,783 downwards.
TTGCGCAGTACGACGAAGTCATGGGCGGCTTCCAGACCGCCCAGGGATTGAGCGCGGCGGGCTGGACCGTGCGCTCGCTCGCGCGCTGGCGCAGCCGCGAATCGCTGCACGGCCGCGACCGCCTGCGCGACGCGCTCAACGCGCTCGGCTTCGAGCTGCGCTGAGCGCACCGGCACGCCGCGGGACATTTCAGGCAACGAAGCACGCCACACAGGAGAGACGCAAATGAAAGTCGCCGTCATGGGCGCAGGCGCAGTAGGCTGCTTTTACGGCGGCATGCTCGCTCGCGCGGGACACGATGTGGTCTTGATCGGCCGGCCCCAGCATGTCGAGGCCATTGCGCGCGACGGACTGCGCCTCGAAGCGCAGCAGTTCGACGAGCGCATCGGCGCGCCGCATCTCACTGCCAGCACCGAAGCCGCCGCCGTGGCGGGCGCGGACCTCGTGCTGTTCTGCGTGAAGTCGACCGATACCGAAAGCGCGGGCGCCGCGATCAAACCGCATCTTGGCGCCGGCACGCTCGTGCTCACGCTGCAGAACGGCGCGGATAACGCAGAGCGTCTGCGCACGGTGATCCCGCAGGACGTGGCGGCCGCCGTGGTCTATGTCGCCACGGAGATGGCGGGGCCCGGCCACGTACGCCATCACGGCCGCGGCGAGCTGGTGATCGAGCCTTCGCGCGCGAGCGACGCCGTTGCGCGCACGCTCATCGACGCAGGCGTGCCCACGGAAATCTCACCGAATGTGCGCGGTGCGCTCTGGGCGAAGCTGATCGTGAACTGCGCGTACAACGCGCTCTCGGCGATCACGCAATTGCCTTATGGGCGTCTCGTGAAGGGTGCGGGCGTGAGCGAGACGATGCGCGACATCGTGGGCGAATGCATGGCCGTCGCGCAGGCGGACGGCGTGACGCTGCCGACGGACATGGACAGCGCCGTGACGCGCATCGCGCAGACCATGCCGGGCCAATACTCGTCCACGGCGCAGGATCTCGCGCGCGGCAAGCTCAGCGAGATCGATCACCTCAACGGCTATGTCGTGCAGCGCGGCACGGCGCTGGGCGTGCCCACGCCTGCGAACCGGATGCTGCAAACGCTCGTGCGGCTCATCGAGGACAAGGCGCGCGCGGCGATCTAGTTCGCTCCGGTCTCGTTGAGTCAGCGGTCGAACACGAGCAAGGTGGAGGTGGCGGACGCGTAAAGCTTGCCCTGTGCATCCGTGATGCTGGCCTCCGTGAAGGCCGCGCGGCGGCCGATGCTGAGCACGCGCCCTTCCGCGCGCACGGTGCCGGTGTCGGCAGTCATGGGGCGGTGGTACGCGACCTTTAGCTCTAGCGTGGTGTAGCCCTGACTCGCGTTGAGCCGCGAATGCGCCGCGCACCCGCACGCGGAATCGAGCAGCGTGGCCGCATAACCGCCGTGCACCGTGCCGATGGGGTTGTACACGTGCAGCCCGGGCGTGCCCTCGAACACGACGCGGCCCTCTTCGACTTCGACAAGCCTGAAGCCAAGCGTTTCGCCAATGGCCGGGCCGCGGCTTCCATGCAGCAAGTGCTGCAACTGTTCGACGCCGGTCAGGCCGGCGGGCATTTCAGCAACGAGGTTCATCGAGGCAGTCTCCATCTGCGGCGCGCGTCGGTTCGCAACTGTCCACGCCTGAGCGATGCGCCATCGTAACGCTTTTCGCACGATCGTGCTTAAACTATCGGGGGCCTCTCATGTGTTTCGAATCAGGCCTCGCTTCATTGCAGCGGACGTTTCAATACGTCTCGAGATGCAGCCGCCCTTCCCGCTTGAGTCGATCCCACAACGCCTCCCAGCCCATTCCGTGTTTTTCGGCGATTTCCTGGAGCGCCTGCAGCACGCCATCTTCCATGCCCTTCAATCCGCAAACATAGACGTGTGTGTTGCCGTCCTTGAGCAGTTGCGCGACGTCCACGGCGCGCTCGCGCATGACGTCCTGCACATAGCGCCGCGGCTGGCCCGGCGTACGTGAGAAGGCGAGGTTCGTGTCGATGAAATCCTTCGGCAGGTTCATCAGCGGTCCGAAGTAAGGCAATTCCTGCTGCGTGCGTGCGCCGAAAAAAAGCATGAGCTTGCCGGTCGCGCCCTTGAGCCTGCGGCGGCGCCGATATTCGGTCATCGCGCGCATGGGCGCGGAGCCAGTGCCCGTGCAGATCATCAGCAGATGCGAGTTCGGATGGTTCGGCATCAGGAAGGTATTGCCGAACGGCCCGATCACGGTCACCACGTCGCCCTTCTTCAGATCGCAGAGATAGTTCGAGCACACGCCATCGGTTGCGTTGCCGCTGTGATCGCGCGTCACACGCTTCACCGTGAGCGAAACGTTGTTGTAGCCGGGGCGCTCGCCGTCGCGTGGGCTCGCAATCGAGTACTGGCGCGCGTGATGGGTTCGGCCTTCCAGGGTCGCGCCCGGCGGCAGAATGCCGATGGACTGGCCTTCCAGCACCGGGAACGGCATGGTGCCGAAGTCGAGCACGATGTGATGGATATCGCTTTCGGTGGCGTCGTCGGTGAGGCGATAGTTGCCGACCACGGTCGCCGTGGTCGGCACCTTGTGCGTGTAGAGCTGGACATAGGGGCGCGCCGCCGACCACGGCGGCACGGTCGAGCCACGCAGCACGTCGGAGCCGCCCACGGGCGCATCGGCGGCATTCGGCGCCGCTTGCGCCTCGCCGGCCACACCGCTCGATTCCTGCGTTTCGACCGGCGCGCCCACCGATGCATTGTGCGCGGGCAGTTCGTCCCACGTGTACTGCTCGTCGATGGTGTACGTCTCGGTCTTGAGCACGTTGCGCCAGTTGTCGATCGCGCCGGTCGGGCACGGCGGCACGCACGCCATGCAGGCGTTGCAGACATCGGCCTTCACCACATAGTTGGTGCCGTCGTGCGTGATCGCGTCAACAGGGCACGTTTCCTCGCACGTATTGCAGCGTATGCAGATTTCAGGATCGATCAGGTGTTGCCTGATAATTCCCACGGGTAGCGGACCGTTCATGATTGTCTCCCACCGCGGCGCGCGAACACGTGGCTGCGCGCCGCCGCTCCCCTCAGTTAAAGCGCACGTATTCGAAATCGACGGGCTGCCGGTTGATGCCCATGGGCGGCGGCGCGATCCAGTTGGCGAACTTGCCTGGCTCGATCACGCGGCCCATGAGCGAGGCCACATAGGCGCGGTCTTCCGCCGTGGGCAGCCATTTCGCTTCGTTCGCGGCCCATTCGGTCTCGCCGATCACACGGCCGTCCGGGGACACGCGCACGCCCGCGAACGTGCCGATCTGGCGGTTGAACGCCTTGTGCGGCACAGTGAGACGAACATCGATGCCAGCCTTTTCCAGCACCTTGTTCCAGCGGTTCACGCCCGCAATCGAGTCCTTGATGTAGTCGTCGCGCAGCACTTCGTTCATGGCGTTGAGCATCGGCACTTCACGCTCCACGAGCTTGCCGTCCTGCACGTCGAGCAAACGGTATTGCTGGCCTTCGAGCTGATGGTCGTCGTCGCGTTTGGTCTCTTCGTAGCGACCCTTCAGGCCCGAGCTATAGAAGGTCGCGGCATTCGACGAGTGATCGGCGCCGAACAGGTCGATCGTCACCGAGTAGTGGAAGTTCAGGTAACGCTGGATCGTTTCGAGGTCGATCACGCCCGCGGCGCGCAAGCGGTTCACGTCGTCGGTCTTCACCTCGTTCATGACCTGCGCGGTGCGTTGCACGACGCGCGAGATGCCCGATTCGCCGACGAACATGTGATGCGCCTCTTCGGTCAGCATGAATTTCGTCGTACGCGCGAGCGGATCGAAGCCGGATTCGGACAGCGCCGAAAGCTGGAACTTGCCGTCGCGGTCGGTGAAGTACGTGAACATGAAGAACGCCAGCCAGTCGGGCGTTTTCTCGTTGAATGCGCCGAGAATGCGCGGGTTGTCGTCGTCTCCCGAGCGGCGCTCCAGTAATGCTTCGGCTTCCTCACGGCCATCGCGGCCGAAGTAGCGATGCAGCAGATACACCATCGCCCACAGGTGCCGGCCTTCCTCCACGTTCACCTGGAACAGGTTGCGCAGGTCGTACATGGAGGGCGCAGTGAGACCGAGATGGCGCTGCTGCTCGACCGAGGCGGGCTCCGTGTCGCCCTGCGTGACGATGATGCGGCGCAGGTTCGCGCGGTGTTCGCCCGGCACGTCCTGCCACGCGGCCTCGCCCTTGTGTGCGCCGAAATGGATCTTGCGGTCCGCATCGCCCGGCGTGAGGAAGATGCCCCAGCGATAGTCAGGCATCTTCACATGGTCGAAGTGCGCCCAGCCGCCCGCGTCGACGCTCACCGCCGTGCGCAGGTAGACGTCGTAGCCGTGCGAGCCGTCGGGGCCCATGTCGCCCCACCACGAGAGAAAGTTCGGCTGCCACTGTTCGAGCGCGCGCTGCAGTGCGCGGTCGTCGGCGAGATTGACGTTGTTCGGGATCTTTTCGCCGTAGTTAATCGTAGAGTTGATCGTGGACATTGCGGTTCCTTGTGGCAAACGCCTTGGCGGAGTCGGAGATCAAACGCGGGCGACGTCGAACTGCGCCTTGCTGCCCTTGCCGTACACCTTGAGCGCGCCTTTCTCGCCCACGGCGTTGGGCCGGTTGAAGATCCAGTTCTGCCACGCGGAGAGCCGCCCGAAGATGCGCGTTTCCATCGTCTCCGGCCCGTTGAAGCGCAGATTCGCCTCCAGGCCCGTGAGCGCGTCGGGCGACATGACCGCGCGCTCTTCCAGTGCGAGGCGGATTTCGTCGGGCCAGTCGATGTCGTCGGGCGATGCCGTCACGAGGCCCAGGCGCTCCGCCTCGACCGGCTTGACCGCTTCGCCGATCTTCGCGCGCACGGCATCGAGCGGTTCGGTTTCCTCATAGAAGCGCCGCGCGATACGCGATTGATGCGTGACCATCGGGTAGAGGCCGAAATTCGCTTCCGAGAGCGTGATGGCCGGTGCTTCGTCTTCGTTCGCGGGCAGCGCGGCCATGTACGTGCGGTCCGCGGCGAACGCGAATTCGGCGAAGGTGCCGGCGAAGCACGAGCCCGGCTCGATCAGCGCGAACAGCGAACGCGAAGAGACATCGATGCGCGCGAGCGTGCGGCGCAGCATGCCGATGGTCTCGCGCACGAACCAGTGGTCGCGGTGAGCGAGCAGCGCGGCGTCGACGGCAAGCACGATGCGCGCGTCGCCTGCGGTCTTGAGAATCCACGTGCCGATGTCGAGTTCGTTGGTGCGCATGGAGAGAATCGCGTCGTCCAGCTCGCGCGCGAACTGCAGCGGCCACCACGATGCACCGGCGGCGACGATTGATTCGATATCCGAAACAGGTGACGCGGCGGGCGCTTTCGCCGTGAACGTCGCGGTGCGCTTCGCGCGGTCGATCGTGACATCGACAGTGGCATAGCTCAGACCGCCGTCGTGCTCCACGCGTTCGATGCGCGGGAGTGCGATGCCCTGCGCGTCTGCGGGACGATCGCTCGCGGCGGCCAGCTCGAGCGCGCGCGCCTGCACGGCCTGACCGAACTGGTTCGGCTTCACGACGTCGTCCACGAGACGCCAGGCTTTCGCGCGCTCGCCGCGTATGCCTTCCACCACAGTGCAGAAGATGTCGGCGCGATCATGGCGCACGCGGCGCTTGTCGGTGAGGCGCGTGAGGCCGCCCGTGCCAGGCAGCACGCCGAGCAGCGGCACTTCCGGCAGCGCCACCGACGACGAGCGGTCGTCCACCAGCATGATCTCGTCGCAGGCGAGCGCGAGTTCGTAGCCGCCGCCGGCACACGCGCCGTTCACCGCCGCGATGAACTTCAGGCCCGAATGGCGCGACGAATCTTCCATGCCGTTGCGCGTTTCGTTGGTGAACTTGCAGAAGTTGACCTTCCAGGCGTGAGTGGAGAGGCCGAGCATGAAGATGTTGGCGCCGGAGCAGAACACGCGGTCCTTCAGGCTGGTCAGCACGACCGTGCGCACTTCCGGATGCTCGAAGCGAATGCGCTGGAGTGCATCGTGCAGTTCGATATCCACGCCGAGGTCGTATGAGTTCAGCTTCAGCTTGTAGCCGTCGCGAATGCCGCCGTCTTCGGCGATGTCGATTCCGAGCGTCGCCACCGCGCCATTGAACGTGAGCTTCCAGTGCCGGTACTGCGAGGGATCGGTGCGGTAATCGACCCGCTGCGGGGCGACGGCGGTTTCGGCTGCGGCCATGAGCGTCTCCTGTCTACACATCGTTTCAATGAACGATAGTGCAATGGAATGCTCATGTAAAGCACATTAGTGCATTTTAGTGCATGCACGGGGTAAACCCGCGATGCCGCGGTCCGCGCCCGCCACTCATTCGATGCGGGGCGCCTCCGCGGCCAGCCGGGCGGCGAGCCGGTCACGCAGTTGCAGGTAAGCGTCGGCGAGCGTCTTTTCGCTGGTGTCGAAGGTCATGTCGGCGCGGCCATACAGTTCGCTGCGGCCAGCCAGGATACGCTTGAGGTCGTCCATCGCCTCGCTGTTGCCCGAGTTGCCCGACATGGGCCGCAGGTCGCCCTGCGCCACGACGCGGCGCATGTGCTCTTCGGGCGCGGCCTGCAGCCAGACCGTGAAGCAATGCGCGAGCAGCACGTTGAACGTGGCGGGCTCGGAAACGAGGCCGCCCGGCGAGGCGATCACGGCGCGTGGGTGTTCCGCGATCACGGCCTCCAGCGCCCGGTGCTCGTAGCGACGATAAGCGCTCGCGCCATAGAGTGAATGGATTTCCGAAGGCGGACAGCCCGCCAGCTGCTCGATCACCCGCGTCAGCTCGACGAACGGCACCTTCAGCTCCTGCGCGAGCATGCGCCCGAGCGTAGACTTGCCCGCGCCGCGCAGCCCGATGAGCGCGATGCGCTCGTTGCGGTGCGGGTCGGCGCTCGTGTGCGAGAACATCTCCGCGAGCGCCACGCGCGCGCGCTGCAAGGCGGCCGGATCGCGCCCCTGCAGCAACTCGCGGATCAGGAGCCATTCCGCAGAGGAAGTCGTGACGTCGCCGATCACCTCGGCGAGCGGGCAGTTCAGCGTGGTCGCGATCTGCCGCAACACCAGCACGGAGGCATTCCCCACCCCGGACTCCAGATTCGCCAGATGCCGCTCGGAGAGCCCGGTTTCCGCCGCGAGCGTTTTGCGCGTCATGCCGCGCCGCGCGCGCAACATGCGTACGCGCTCGCCCATGGCGGTCAGGAACGGATCGCGTTCGGTGCGCTCGCCGCGCGAGGCGTCGTCGGCAGCTTCGGCTGGCAGCTCCGCAATGTAAGTTTGCTTCATCTTAGGGAATCCCTGAATCCGTGTTTATGTACTATAGTGCTTGACATGCATTTTACTAACGGCTAATTTTCCGCGAAAAGGTTGATCGACGACAAATCCGATCGAATCAGACTGAGCGGAGACAACACAGTGACAATCCCAGCAGCATCGCAGGAACACGCCACGGCCGTGCCGCCGCCCGCGCAATTCAACTTCGCCACGCATCTGTTCGCGCTCAACGCCGCGCGCGCCGCGAAGACCGCTTATATCGACGACACGCTCACGCTGAGCTACGGCGAACTCGAAATGCAGGCCCGCCGCTTTGCGGCCGCCATGCGCGCGCTGGGCGTCCACGCGGAAGAGCGCGTTCTGCTCGTGATGCTCGATACCGTCGAGTTGCCCACTGCGTTTCTCGGCGCGCTCTATGCGGGTATCGTGCCGGTAGTCGTCAACACGCTGCTCACGCCGGCCGACTATGTGTATATGCTCACGCACAGCCGCGCGCGCGTGGTGATCGCCTCGGGCGCGGTGCTGCTCGCCGTGAGCGCCGCGCTGGCCGAAGCACAATGTGAGGACTGCCAGTTAATCGTTTCGCCGCCTGCTTCTCCGCGCGCTTCACAGTCGCTTCCGCATGAACCCGAACATGTTCTCGCCGATCTGATCGCACGCGCCGAGCCCGCCACGCGCGCCGCGCAAACGGGTTGTGACGACATCGCCTTCTGGCTCTACTCGTCGGGATCGACAGGCAAGCCCAAAGGCACGGTGCATACGCACGCCAATCTCTACTGGACCGTCGAGACTTACGCGAAGCCCATTCTCGGCATACGCGAAAACGACATCGTGTTTTCGGCGGCCAAACTGTTCTTCGCCTATGGCCTCGGCAACGGCCTTTCGTTTCCGCTCTCGGTAGGCGCGACCACGATCCTGATGGCCGAACGCCCCACTGCCAACGCCGTATTCGCACGCCTCGTGCAGCATCGGCCCACGGTGTTCTACGGCGTGCCCACGCTTTACGCGAGCATGATGGCCGCGCCGAACCTCCCGGCGCGCGCCGACGTCGCGCTGCGCGTGTGCACGTCCGCGGGCGAAGCGCTGCCGCGCGAACTGGGCGAGCGCTTCAGGGAACATTTCGGCAGCGACATTCTCGACGGCCTCGGCTCCACGGAAATGCTGCACATCTTCCTCTCGAACCGGCCAGGCGCGGTCGAATACGGCACCACGGGGCGCCCCGTGCCCGGCTACGAGATCGAACTGCGCGACGAGAGCGGCGCGCTCGTGCCCGACGGCGAGATCGGCGACCTCTTCATCCGCGGGCCGAGCGCGGCCGTGATGTACTGGTGCAATCGCGAGAAGTCGCGCGCGACCTTCCTCGGCGACTGGGTGAGGAGCGGCGACAAGTACCGGCGCCTGCCGGGCGGCGCCTATGTCTATGCGGGCCGCAGCGACGACATGCTCAAGGTGAGCGGCCAGTATGTCTCGCCCATCGAAGTGGAGATGGTGCTCATGCAGCACGACGCCGTGCTCGAAGCGGCCGTGATCGGCGTCGATCAGGGCGGCCTCGTGAAAACCTGCGCGTTCGTCGTCCTCAAGCAAACGGCCATGGAAACTTCGCACGACGCGTTGGCCGAGCAGTTGAAGGCGTTCGTGAAAACACGGCTCGCGCCGCACAAGTATCCGCGCGACATCCTGTTCGTCGACGATCTGCCCAAGACGGCCACCGGTAAGATCCAGCGTTTCAGGCTGCGTCAGCAGTTTCAGTCGTGACAGTGGCAAACGCCATGAACGAAAGCGAATTCGCCGATCTGCCCGCTACGTCCACGCGCGATGCACTGCGCATCGAATGTCGCTGGATCGGCGCGGCCGCCAGCGATGTGCCGCTCGCCGTGTTCCTGCACGAGGGTCTCGGCTCGATCGCAATGTGGAAAGACTGGCCCACCGCGCTTTGCGAACGCCTCGGCATGCGCGGGCTCGTTTATTCGCGTCCGGGTTACGGCCGTTCCACACCGCGCGCGCAAGGCGTCAAATGGCCGGTCGATTTCATGTCGGCGCAGGCGCGCGATGTTCTACCTGCGGTGCTCGACGCACTCGGCGTAAGCGCTGGCGAACGCAAACGCATGTGGCTGATCGGTCATAGCGACGGCGCCTCCATCGCCCTGCTCTACGCCGCCGCTTTCCCCGAAGCACTCGCGGGTGCAGTGGCGATTGCGCCGCACGTGTTCGTCGAAGACATTTCGGTCGACAGCATCGGCGAGGCGAAGGTTGCGTACGAAACGACCCGCCTGCGCGAAAAGCTCGCGCGCTATCACGACGACGTCGATTCCGCGTTCTACGGCTGGAACGATATCTGGCTCGATCCCGCCTTCCGTTCCTGGAACATCGTCGGCGAACTGGCGTCGATTCGCGCGCCGCTGCTCGCCGTGCAGGCGCTCGACGACCACTACGGCACCATGGCGCAAGTCGAAGCGATTGGCGCGGCCGTGCCCCACGCGCGCGTCCACGCGCTCGCGCAGGGGGGCCATTCTCCCCATCGCGATGCGCCGCAGCCGCTGAACGACGTCATCGAGCCATTCATTTGGGCACAGCGCAAGCCCGCGGCCTGAAAACAACTCAGCGTCCCCGCAACACCCTCCAGCGCGCGCCGAATGCCTCCAGGCAGGGTCAAATCGATGCACCGCGCATAACGCTCCCCTGCCAACGCGGCACCTCAGCCCATCGAAGGCCAAACTAAGGGCCAAACCCGCCTCATCGCTGCAATCCTTTGGTGATATTGTCTTTCTTTGCGCGGTGGAGACGGGGTCCGACCACGCGAACCCCATGGCAAAACGGGGCACCAAAAAAAGCGAGACGCAAGAAGACCGGCGGGACATGCGCGCCGGCCAGAACGATGAGCGATTCCATTCTGATGAACGTTTCAAGAACCTCGGTGCGACTGAGGCGAGCCTGGGCGTCGATGCGTCCGCGCTTCGTGCGCGCCTTCGCGCCCGCGCTGCGCAACCTGCAATACGTGAAGCGCCGCATGCGCCCGCTCGCCGTGGTGGCGAGCGTGGGCTTCCCGCTTTACTACTACGTCTGGAAAGACCTCTTTCCTCAGCCGTATGAAAATCTCACGCTGCGCCTGATCGGCTCGTTTCTGTTCATACCGATCCTGGCGTTCGAGCGCTGGCCCGCCGCGCTGAAAAAGCTGCTGCCGTGGTACTGGTACTTCTGCACGCTCTACGCACTGCCGTTCTTCTTCACGTTCATGCTGCTCAAGAACAACGGCAACGAAGTGTGGGTGGAAAGCGCGCTGATCGCGGCGTTCGTGATGGTGCTGCTGCTCGACTGGCTCATGCTCGTGCTGCAGTTCCTCGTGGGCATCAGCCTCGCGGTGGTGGCCTACTGCCTCACCACCTATCCCATCGTGCTCGGGCCGAACTATTTCACCCATCTGGCGATCTTTTCGTTCGCGGTGGCAATCGGTGCGGTGGCCAATTACGATCAGGACCGCATTCAGATCGAACAGGAGCGCGCCATGCTGGCCACGGCGGGCAGCGTGGCGCACGAACTGCGCACGCCGCTCGTGGCGATACGCGTGGGCGCCGCGGGCCTCATGCGCTATTTGCCCGCGCTGCTCGACACCTATCAACTCGCCCAGCGCAGCCGCTTGCCCGTGCCAAAAATACGCGTGGCGCATCTGCATTCCCTGCAAGGCGTGGCGGGCCGCATCGAACAGGAAGCACTGCATTCGAACGCGATCATCGACATGCTGCTCGCCACGGCGCGCTTCACGGGCGGCAACATGCAAAACGCAACGATGTGTTCGATCGTACATTGCGTCGAAACCGCACTCGCGCGTTTTCCGTTTCGCGAAGGCGACCGGCGTCGGGTAATCTGCAATCTGCGCCCCGATTTCGAATTCCACGGATCTGAGATGCTTACCGTTCACGTGCTCTTCAATCTGCTCAAAAATGCCTTCAGGCATATGGGCAGCATCGAAGGCGCGCAGATTTCGATTCGTCTTGAATCAGGGCAAAGGGCCAATCGTTTAATTTTCAGCGATACGGGCACCGGTATTTCCCCTGAGGTATTGCCGCACATCTTCACGCGCTTTTATACTTCGACAACCGCCACCGATGACGTGACGCTCGGCGCAGGAATCGGGCTGGCATTCTGCCGCGATGTCATGCAAGCGATGGGTGGAGCGATCACCTGCTCTTCCGTAAAAGGCGAATACACCGAGTTCGTTTTGACATTCCCTGCGCCATGACGAAAGCCATTCAGCCGTTCTCCTATCCGACCACCGTCGCCTTCGTCGACGACAGCGCCGCGTTCCTTTCGAACCTGAGCCTGCAACTCGACCCCGACCTGGCCTTCCGCCTGTTCAGTTCGCCCTCTGAGGCGCTGAAATTCCTCAATGGCCGTACGCCGCATGACCGCGCGGCGGAGCCTATCTTCAGCCCCTATCTGGACCGTACTGAAGAAAACGATGCGCACCAGGTCATCGCCATGCGCGTCGATGCGATACGTAGTCTCGTACATAACGCCTCGCGCTTCGAGTCGGTTTCGGTCGTGGTGGTCGATTACGACATGCCAGAACTCAACGGCATGGAGTTTTGCCGGCGCATTACCGACCCGTCGATCAGGAAAATCGTGCTGACCGGCAAAGCCGACGAGCACGTGGCCGTAAAGAGCTTCAACGAAGGGCTGATCGACCGCTTCATCCGCAAGCATGAAGTCGACGCGGTGGAAACGCTGAACCAGGCGATCGACGATATGCAGCGCGCGTATTTCGACCGCTGCTGCAGCACGGTGCTCGACGCGCTCGCCGTATCCGAATATGCATTCCTCAAGGATCATGCGCTCGCCGCGCACGTGAAGGGCATTGCCGATTCACTGGGCATCGTCGAGCACTATCTCTCGTATCAACCGCACGGACTCCTGATGTTCGACGGTGTCGGCACCGCATACCTGCTCGTCATTCACACCGACGAATCGCTGCGCGGCGTGCGCGAAATCGCCGTCGAACAAGGTGCGCCCATCAGCTTTCTCGCGGAGCTCGACAGCCGTCGCAGCCTGCCGTATTTCTGGCGCACGGAAGGCTATTACCCGTCGCAGTGCATCGAATGGCAGCCGTATATGCACCCCGCATCGGAGTTTCACGGCGACCGCCGCTATCTCTACGCCCTGGTGAAGAAGCCGGCGGGGCTCGCGCTCGACAACGTGCTGCCCTACGACCGGCATCTCGACCAGTTGGACCGCGAGATCCAGGCGGCGTGGGACTCGCCCTGATAATCGGGCGCACCCCACGCTACCGCTGTCTCGCTCCACGCTGCCTCAATCGCGCACGGCTCAGGCCGCCACAGCCACCATCGGCATGTTCACCACAGCCTGCGGCAGACGCACGCGCGCACGACCCGCATTGCGTTCGTTGCGGCGCGTGGACGGCCAGTTCCACATCTGCACCTCGTCGCGAATTTCCGCGCACACTTCGACGAGCCGCTCCAGTTCCTCCTCGCACAGCGCCGCATTGAGCGAGAGCCGCACGAGCGAGCGGTTCTGCGCTGTGGCAGGTGCACAGAACACCGAACCAAAAATGCCGCGTGCTTCGAGCGCGTCGCGCAGGATGATCGTCTGCGGCTCAGGCCCGGCTTCCAGCGCGATGATCTGCGTTTCGCTGCCGTTCAGGTTGTAGCCGAGATCGGCAAGCCGTGAGCGCACGTAACGCGCGTTGGCCGCGACGCGCGTGCGCCGCCAGTCTTCGCGCTCGATCACGTCGAGCGTCGCCGCGAGACCCGCCGTTTCATGCGGCAGCAGCGTCGAGCTGAAAATGGCGGGCAGCGCCTCGCACTTGAAATACTCCTGGAAGCGCCGCGAACAGCTGATGATGCCCGCACGGCCGGCAAACGCCTTCGCAAGACTCGCGGTACGGAAATGCACGCGGTCGATCAGCCCGAGTTCGGCCACCATGCCCGCACCGTGCGGGCCGTGCGTGCCGAGCGAATGCGACTCGTCGACGACCAGCACGCAGTCGTGCTCGGCGCACACTTCGGCGATCGCCGTGAGCGGCGCCACGCTGCCGTTCGTGCTGTACACCGAATCGACGATCACGATCCCGGCCCCGTAGCGCTGGATGCGCTGCTCGAGGTGATCGACATCGTTGTGGAAGAAACTGATCGCGCGCGCGCCGGCGCTGCGGATGCCTTCCCACAGCGACATATGCGCCATCATGTCGACGTACACCGGCGTCTGCGCATTGGCGATCGACTGGATCAGCCCCGTATTCGCGGCAAAACCCGACTGGCACAGCACGCTCGCTTCAGCCCCCATGTATGACGCGAAGCGGTCTTCGAGCGCGAGTTGCGGGCAGTCGTCGCCGTGGAGGAACACACCCGACATCAGAAGCCCGTTGCCCTCCTTGCGGATGCTCATGCACATTGCATCAAGAATCTCTGGGTGGCGCGCAATCGAAAGGTAATCATTACTCGAGAGGTGCAAGGCATCAGCATCGGCAACACGGCCCTTCATAATGTGGCCCCCGGCCCAGCTTTCCTGCACGCGCTCGGTGTAGTAGCGATCGACACGTGCTGCGAGGAATGCGGGCAATGCCGCGTCGTTGTTATGTGCGTTACGCCAGTTGCTGCCAACTTTCATCTCAGGCTCCTTGTGGTTAAAGGCCGGCCCCGGAGGCGACTTGTCTGGTCAGGAAGGATTCCGAAAGGCAGGCCCGTAATGTGTCCGCAACGAAACGACACGCGCGATGAGGCCTGACGTGCGCATTCCGGCAGCGGACTTATGAATGTGGGTGATGCAATGACTGGCGAGCGCGTGAGTCGCGGCGCGCGGCGGGGAGTGGTCACGGCCGGCGGCGCCAGAGCGCGCTTGAGAGAAAACCAATGCGGGCGCGGGGCGCCGGGAGCAGGCGCCTTCATATCCGCACGAATCCCGCTTCGCGTGATCGCCACTGGTTACAAGGGAAGAAACGCCCGCCCGAAAATTTTTGAGGCGCGCCACGCAGGCCACCTGCACCCTATACGTCATGCAGCGAAAGCGCCTTCACGCTGCACGCAACGTCGGTCGCGCCATTGATAATTATCGTTTAAAAACAGCGCTGTTAAGCCTTCGCAGTGCGCAACTATGCGTAGCGCATGGAGTTTCGACAAGGATTGCCCGTCGCGCCGCGAAAGGGCGCGAGCGTTGATTCATCACGCATAGATCGCGCGAAGGGGACCGACGGAATCGTCAGATCCACGACGCGGTCGCGCCCGCGTGACCTGGCGACATAGAGCGCGACGTCGGCGCGCGCCATCAAGGCGGCGAGCGAGTCTTGCGCTTGCAGTTCATCGACGCCGGCGCTGACCGTCAGTCCGTCGTGGGGCTCTTCGCCGGAGTCGCGGGCGTGAGCGTCGGCGCTGCGCCGAACGGAGAGCGTCAACACGCGCAATTCATCGAGCGATGCGCTCGCCTGGGCGAGAAAGGCGCGGCGCGTGAGCGAACGCGCCCAGCCAGGCCGCCAGGGTCACGAACCGGTAGCTGTACACGGGGCGCTCGGGCGGGGGGCAACGCAGTGAGAGCCAGCCGAGCGACGCGTAGATGGCCGCATGAAACGTGGAGATTCAAGACCGCATGGCTGGTCAGCCGTCGCGCGGCGGTGACCCGGCGTGGTCAGACAAAACCGCGACGCCACGCGACTCTATTTGGACTACGAATCGTAATCCTCGCACGGCAGGCGGGAAAAGCCCGCCGCCCCCTCCCGGCGCTTGACGAACGCCCCGCAGGACCGCGACCATGCCTGAGTCGCCACGACGTAACAGGAGCCATGTCATGACCCAGCATGCGTTGTACGTCGAGCTGCACGCGCAGCCCGGCAAGGAAGAGGACCTCGCGGCATTTCTCGCGAGCGCGAAACCGCTGGTCGATGCGGAGCCCGGCACGCCAGCCTGGTTCGGCGTGCGCTTCGACGCCACGACGTTTGCGATCTTCGATGCATTCGACGACGAAGCCGGCCGCAACGCGCATCTGAACGGCCAGGTGGCCGCGGCATTGATGGCGCGCGCGGGCGAACTGCTGGCCGCGCCGCCGCAGATCCGCCGCGCCGAAGTGCTCGCCGACAAGCTTCCCGCCTGAACGGCAGCCAGATTGCCCGACAGGACGTGCGCGCGGTCACGTCCTTTCCCTGCCTGTAAATGGGGCGCGCGCCGGTCAAGGCGCCGGGAACGGCAACTGCGCGAGCCGTCAAGATCTTCGAAGGAGGAGCCGATGAAGCCTGCTTCCGCTTGCGAGGCCACACGAGCTGACACCCCAGACGAGGCGCGTTCGAATGCAGAGGCGCTGAGCGATCGTGTGCTGCATGCTCTCGAACGCGTCACCTGGCCCGCGCACCCCGCCACGCTGATCGAAAACGCCGAGCGCAGCGGCGCGCCGCGCGACGTGATCGACGCTTTGCGCCGCTTGCCGGACGAGGCGTTCGGCAGCTTTCCCGAAGTCTCGGCACTCATCGTCGCGGCGCAACTGGGCGCGCGCGGCTCGACCGCCCAACGGGGCGCGGCGACGCGAAGATGACGACCGAAGCGGCAACGATGCCGGGCGAGGATCGTTCCTGCACGCCGCAGGAACAGAAATTGCGCGCTGCGGGACGGCCGCCGGATACCCTCGGCCCGCGGCGACGCGATCGCGAAGAACAAAGGCCCAGCCGCCATGATCGGCCGGGCCGCTCACGCAAGAGACGTATGGCTACCGTATTACTAGTCGACGACGACACAAACGCGCTCGATGCGCTCAAAGAACTGGTCGGGCAGGAAGGTTATCGCGTCAGAACTGCCGCAGACGGTTCGGATGCCCTGCAAAGCGCACTCGCCGACCCTCCCGATGTCGTGATCTCCGACTGCATGATGCCGCGCATGGACGGTCTCTCCCTCATGCGCGAAATGAGGCGCAGCAGCAAGCTTGCGGGCGTGCCGCTCGTGCTCGTCTCGGCGCTCGTCACCCTGCCCCCCGACGCCGACGTCGTGGGCTTCCTGCGCAAGCCCTTCGCGGTTTCGCAACTGCTCGACATCCTCCACCGGGTCGCCACACCGTGACGCGCTCCAGCCTCGTCCACCGCATGAACGATTTACATCGTCGTTGTAGCGACTGACGCTCGGGGCGCGCAACGCGACCACTTACGGTCGCTTCCTTCATTCGGCCTCCTGACCGGTTCTCGATCGATAGCCGCGCCCTGCGCGTCACGGCATGACCCATGCTCTTGAATCGGCGTGGCCGGCCCATTTGGGGCGGGCATGGGATCGAACCCTAGCCGCATTGCGTCGCGATGCGGTGCGCATATTCAAGGGAGGTCGAAATGAGTGAATACGCAGGCCGCTCGCACGACGAGCGCGTGGCGCAACGCAAGCGCGAGAAGAAGGGCGCCACAGAGCCGCCGGGCGGCGATATGGCCGTGCACGGCACCGAACCCGACGCCACCCACAGCAGCGGCGAGCTCTCCGAGCAAGGCAAGGAAGTGTGGCGCAAAGGCGCGGGCCTGGACGGCGGCGGCAAGAGCAAGTGAATCTTCCTTCAAGCCACCACGATCGCCATGGCGCATGGTTGCGCCATCAACTTCCGCAGTCTTCTGGATAACCGAAAGGAGAACGTCATGACCTACTCGCAAACCCCAATCGGTTCGGCGCCGCGCAGCGGCGACGGTGCTCGTATCGTCGGCCGCGACCAGTCGGACACGCGTGGCCCCGGCCCCGAAGTGATGGCGGCCAGTACGCTGGACGGCGACCGCGTGATGAGTTCGGACGGCGACGAAGTCGGCAAGGTCAAGGAAATCATGCTCGACGTGGAAAGCGGCCGCATTGCCTACATGGTGATGTCGAGCGGCGGTTTCCTGGGCATTGGCGACAAGCTGCTCGCGGTGCCGTGGAATGCCCTCACGCTCGACGCGGCACGCAAATGTTTCGTGATCGCGCTCAATTCCGAGCGCGTGAAGAACGCACCGGGCTTCGACAAGGGCCAGTGGCCCTCGATGGCCGATCGTACCTGGGCCAGCTCCGTGCACCAGTACTTCGGCCGGGAGCCGTACTGGAGCGACGACGCCGCGAGCCTGCCGCTGGACGAGCCGGGTCGCGAACCGCCGGAGGCCGGAGGCGTAAAGCTCTGACGGGCGCGCACGCGCACCCGTAACCGTTCATCGGGCGCCCGCGGCGGCGCCAACGTGTCATGCTGATGGTCGCGAGCACAACGACAACAACGCGAACACACCATGACTTCGATGGACCGCCGTGATTTCCTTCGCGCCGCCGCCGCGGGCGCGACGCTGAGCCTGGCTTCGCCCGCCATCCAGCGGGCGCTGGCCATTCCTGCCAACAATGCAACCGGAACGATTGAAGACGTGCAGCATATCGTCGTCTTCATGCAGGAAAACCGCGCGTTCGACCACTACTTCGGCACGCTGCCCGGGGTGCGCGGCTTCTCGGACCGCATCACGATTCCCCTGCCCGACGGCGCCAATGTATGGCAACAGAGCGACGGCACACGCACGCTGATGCCGTTCTACCTGGACAGCCGCAAGGGCAACGCGTTGCTCGCGGGCGGCGCGCACAATTGGGCCGACGCCCACGAGGCCTCGGACCGCGGCCGCATGACGCATTGGCCCAAGTTCAAGGGCGACGCCTCGATGGGCTATTTCCAGGCCTCCGACCTGCCGTTTCATTTCGCGCTCGCCAACGCCTTCACGATCTGCGATGCCTACTACTGCTCGCTGCATGGCGGCACCAATGCGAACCGGCTCTTTCTGTTCACCGGCACCAACGGCCCTACGGCCTCGCCTTATGCCGTGGTCGACAACAATGGTTGGGACAACATCGGCGCGCCGTCCACGGGCCTGAAATGGACCACCTATCCGGAACGCCTGCAGGCCGCAGGCGTGACGTGGAAAGTGTACGAAAACCAGCCCGATAACTACACCGACAATCCGCTTGTGGGGTTCGCGAACTATCGCAAGGTGCTCGAGGCGATCGATGGCTCGCCCAACCTGCCGTGGACCCAGGCGCTCGACGCACGCGAGCCGCTCTATAAAGGGGTAGGCAATACCATGCCCGACGGCGGCTTCCTGCAGGCGCTCAATGACGACATTGCGACAAACCAGCTGCCTCAGGTGAGCTGGATCATCGCGCCGCAAGCCTATTCCGAACACCCCGCCGTTTCGACGCCGGGCCAGGGCGCGTACTATCTTCAACGGCTGCTCGAAGCGCTGACGCGCAACCCGGACATCTGGAGCAAGACCGTGCTCTTCGTGAACTTCGACGAGAACGATTGCTTCTTCGATCACATGCCGCCGCCTTGCCCACCCTCACCCATCAAGGACGGCGAGTACGCAGGCAAATCCACGGCCACTACGCGCCACGAATACTTCACCATGCCGAACCCTCCCGGCGACGGCAAGCCGGTCAAGCCAGACGGCTTGCCGTTCGGGCCGGGGCCGCGCGTGCCGATGATCGTCGTTTCGCCGTGGAGCACGGGCGGCTATGTGAACTCCGAAGTCTTCGATCACACGTCGGTGCTGCGCTTCATCGAAACGCGCTTCGGCGTGCGCGAACCGAATATCAGCCCGTGGCGGCGCGCGGTATTCGGCGATTTCACCTCGGCGTTCAACTTCAGCACGCCGAATGAAAAGCCCGTGCAGGCGTTTTCCGCACCCACGAAGGCCGACGCCGATGCGCTCAACAAGCAGCAGAACGCGCTCAAGCCCGTGCCGGTGCCGCAGCCTGGCACGCAAGCCATGCCGCAGCAGGCGCGCCGCGCGCGGCCATCGCGCGCACTGCCGTACCGCCTCAACGTGGATGCGAGCGTCGACGGGCGTCATCACAAGGTTCAACTGGCGTTCGGCAACGAAGGCAACGCCGGCGCCGTCTTCCACGTGTACGACACGCTTCATCTCGACAGGTCGCCCCGCCGCTACACCGTCGAAGCCGGCAAGACACTGCGCGACACGTGGACGCCCAGCGCCGCCGACGACGGCGCCTACCACCTGTGGGTGCTTGGCCCGAACGGTTTCCATCGCGCCTTCGAGGGCAATGTGCGCGCGGCCGCGCATGGCCCCAATCCCGAAGTGCGCGTGCGCTACGACGCCGCGAGCAATGCACTCGAGCTGAGCATAGCGAATCGCGCGAGCGCAGCTTCGAACGTGAGCGTGGCGGCCAATGCCTACCGCAGCGACGGGCCCTGGACTTACGCGTTGCGCGCCGGCGAACAGGTGCAGTCGAACTGGGCGCTCGCGGATTCGGGCGGCTGGTACGACTTCACGCTGACCGCGGAGAACGGCGTGCTAAGGCGCTTCGCGGGCCGGGTAGAAACCGGCAGGGACAGCGTGAGCGATCCGGCGATGGGTGCGTGAGGCGCCTGAGAACGCATCCGACGCGCCCACGCAGTACACTGCCCGTTCCCTTCACGATGGCCGCGCGCGACGTTGCGTCCAGGACGTTCGACACGCATTCAACGCGCGTTGGAAAGCGCGGCCAGCCTTCCCCCTCAAGGAGCCCGCATGAAAATCGATCTGACTGGAAAACTCGCGCTCGTCACCGGCTCGGCTGCGGGCATCGGCCTTGCCGCGGCCAAGGGCCTCGCGCTCGCGGGCGCCGACGTGATCGTCAGCAGCCGTCACACCGAAAACGTGCGCGAAGCCGAGGCGGCGCTGCGTACCGCTGCGCCCGGCGCGCGGGTGCAGGGCTTCGTCGGCGATCTTTCCAGTGCCCAGGGATGCGACGCGCTCGTGAAGGCGCATCCGCAGGTGGACATCCTCGTGAACAATCTCGGCGTGTTTCAGCAGCAGGACTTCTTCGAGATTCCCGATGCCGAGTGGCTGCGCTTCTTCGAAACGAACGTGATGTCGGGCGTACGGCTCTCGCGCGCCTATGCGAATGCAATGGTCAAGCGCGGCTGGGGGCGCATCGTGTTCATCTCGTCGGAATCGGGATTGAACATTCCCGCCGACATGATCCACTATGGCATGACGAAAACTGCGCAACTCTCGCTCGCACGCGGCCTCGCCAAGCGCCTTGCGGGCACGGGCGTCACGGTCAATTCGGTGCTGCCGGGCCCCACCCTTTCCGATGGCGTGACGCACATGCTCAAGGACGAAGTGGCCGCTTCGGGCAAGACCGTCGAGGAAGTCGCCGCGCAGTTCGTGCAGACGCATCGCGCCTCTTCCATCATCCGGCGCGCGGCGAGCGTGGAGGAAGTGGCGAACATGATCGTCTACGCATGCTCGAAGGAGGCTTCCGCAACCACGGGCGCGGCCTTGCGTGTGGATGGCGGCGTGGTGGATACGATCGCGTGATGCCTCCGGCTGCAAGCCTGGCTGTTTAATTCGCAATACGAATGACACGAAGGCATCCGTCGAATACAAAAATGCAGCCCGCCTGGGCGGGCTGCGATTCGACTGCCACTAGCGTGGCTCGCTATTAGCCCCTTCTTACGACGCCAAGCACCAACGTGACGAGGAAAATCACGAGGAAGATGAAGAACAGGATCTTGGCGATCGATGCCGCACCCGCCGCAATGCCGCCAAAACCGAACACGGCCGCGATGATCGCAATGATGAAGAAAATGACAGCGTATTGAAGCATGACGTCCTCCTGCATCCGGTGCAACCCGGCTCAAGGGTGGTCGCCGCGCCCCGGCGCCGCGTGCGGTCGCCTGATGCCCGGCATCTGGTTGAGCAGGACGGATCGACGCGCCCGCCCCTGCAGAATCCACTGCAGCAAGCGCGGTGCCCGGCATCGGGCAGGTGTCCGAGGGGAATGATGTGACGGAATCGCCTCGCAAGGGTGCTGGCAAACACGCGCGCACCGGACAAGCGCGCGCTTCGTGATGCGTTACGCCACCTGCGGATGCCAGCCGGCGCGCTGGAACGCCGTGGCGAAGAAGAGCACCTGGTAGCGGATCGAGTTCGACCAATAGGACCACGTGTGGCCGCCTGGACGTTCCGCGTAATCGTGAGGCACGCCTAGTTCGACGAGCTTTTCATGCAGCGTGCGGTTCGACTGTACGAAAAAGTCGCTCACGCCGCAGTCGATCGTGAGCGCGATATGGGCGTGTGCGAAGTCCTGCGCGCTATCCACGATCGCATTGTTGTTCCAGAACGACGCGTGCCGCGCGGGGTCGCCGAATACATGATCGATGCCGGGCTCGTCTTCGCAGTTGCGCGGATCGACAGCGCCGCTAATGCTGCCGGCCGCACCGAACGTTTCCTGCCGGTCCAGCGCAATACGCAGCGCGCCGAATCCGCCCATGCTCAAACCCGTGATCGCCCGCGCCTCGCGCATCGCGATCGTGCGGAAATGCGTGTCGATATACGACACGACCTCGCTGCCCACATACGTTTCATAACGACTGCTCCGATCGAACGGGCTGTCGATATACCAGCTCTCGTGACCGCCGTCCGGCATGACGAGCACGACGTGATAGCGGTCGGCGAGCTTGCCGATGCGGGTGTTCGAGGTCCAGTCGGCATAACTGCCGCCCGAACCGTGCAGCACGTAGATCACCGGAAAGCGCGAGGCGTGGTTGCCACGCGCGTAGTCGTCGGGCAAGACGACGGTCGCGTCGAACGAGCGCTGCATCGCGGCGCTAGGGATCGAAACGACACGCGTCTGGTAAGCCCAGACGGGAGCACTGAGAACCAGCGCCAGAACGAACCAGCACGCGCGGACAATAGCCATGAGAAGTCGCTCTTGTGTTGACTGCCACGAAAGACAACTGCTTTCGTAGACTCTAACAAGGACCACTTACAGCCAAATTTCAGCGTGCCATACGAATGGTTGGCGAACGTGTGAGAGCCCACATGATGGGAGACACCCCCCCGCAGGCCGCATTTTCGAGCGCACCCTCTATCTCACCAAGCCGGCTGCGCAGGCCAACGATCAATCGCCGTTGCGCCGCCTGCGCCGCAGCCGCCCTTCGGGCTCGCCCTCATGCAGCAAACCCTTTTGACGCGCCGTGAGCGGATCGGTCAAACACGGCTCCGCGTCGAGTTCCTGCTCGAAACGCTCCCACATGCCCGCAGGCGTATTCGCCTTACCGACTCGCGTGCCGATCGTGAGCCGGATCTGGTTCGCCCGGCTGATGGTGGAGCGCAACCGGTGGATTTCCCATAGCAACCGCAATACGACGGGCAAGGGATTCCGGTCGTAGATTTCAGCCAGTTCCGCCGCCGTGAGCGGAGGGAAGTGACGATGATCCCGTCCCATTTTCCGCCCCAAAAACACTGTATATTTATACAGCCTATCACATGTCGGAATGATTCTGCCTGGTCAGTTTCATCGGTGTTTTGTGAGAAAACGAATATTTGCCACCTTATGAGGCTTGAAACCCACGGATGGAAGGTCTACCTCGTGGCAGCCGAGACCGGGCGCCTCCACGTGCCAGGCACGCTATATCTGAACGAAAAGTACGGCAACCCTCACACCCAACAAGTCGTCGCCAGGGCGCTCCGGGTATGGGTGCGTCCGGCCGACGCGTTCGGGATCGACCTTGCGGCTCGCGCACTTGAAGGGCACTGTCGAGAAGAAGAGCACCGTGAATGCGTAAACAGGATCATCCTCGAAGTGGCGTTGACCTCTTACATGCGCATTTATCGGTCAGTGGATGCCTGCAAAGGCCACAGTGGCTTCTACCCGCGCATCGGTTCGCAATCCAGATTGATCTTTCGAATCACGATATCCCAGCCCACGACGTGACGATAGTTGCCTGCGAACGAGGACTCACGTCGGCGCCCGACGCAGCTTCAGAGCGATGTCGAGCTTCTCAATCCAGCCGACGTCATCGAGGCTCGCCCCGAGCAGCGCTTCAATGCGTTCCATCCTGTAGTTCAGCGTATTTGGATGAATGCCAAGGGCGGCCGCTGACTGGCCGCGCCGCTGCCCCTGCTCGAAATAGGTCTGCAGCGTCGCCACCAGCTCAGGCTCGTTGGCTAGCTGTTCGAGCAGGGAGACGAGGTAGCGCCGCGCGTTCGATGCGAGACGCGCGCTTTCTTCAATGAGGATACTAGAATACATTGCGACCTGCGACTGCCCCTGGCTTTTGGGTGTGAAGTCCAATGCCCGGATCGCTTCGTCGACCGTGGCCGCCCAACCCGACGCGCCTTCGTTCATCAGGCCAACGCCGATACGATGAAGCTCCGGCACCGCAGCCGCCAGCGCACCGGCCCGTTCTGCCGTGAGTCGATCGATACGGTTGATCGAATCGCCTCGCAGGCAGGGTGCCCACAGAATCAGCCTGCCACGATGCCACGCTCGCACCAGATCGCCTGGCGCGGCAGCAAGATGACGCGCTGACGCCAGTGCGATGCGGTCGAGTTCCCGTTCACGTTCGTACGACGTATGCTCGGGTAGTTCGATGTCGATGGCGAGCGCCACGCGTGGCGCAGTGGAATCGAGACCCAACGCCTCCACTGTTTCCCGAAAGCCGTCGTGATCATCCGGTGTATAAAAGACAATGTTGTAAAGCTGATGACGCAACGCCTCACGCCAGCGCGCTTGTTGATACTGCTCTTCGAGATAGCTTTGCGCGATGCTCTGCGCCATGACGTCAAAAAAGTCGAAAAGATACGGCGAGATGACGAACAGCAATTCGTCGACGAGGCTTCCATCGTCCTCGCCCAGCGCAATGTAAGTGCGCCAGATTTCGCGCGATCCGAGCCGGAAGGCACGCAGCACGGATTGCAGCGGTACGCGCTGGTGAACGCGTCGGCGGCCGAATTCGCGGAAGCGATCCATGTCGTCCGCCGATGGTGGTCGACCCGTCAGAAGCGACTGGAACCACAAACCGGCCGTCAAGTCGATCGACGCTGCAATGTCCTGTCTGACTGATGGCATCAGGTTCTCGTAACCTTCGAGGCTCATCAGCGTCTCATACATGCGCTCATTCACGGCCGTCGGGTTCGCTGCAAGCAAAGCCGTACGTTCACGCAAGCTCGCGCTGATCGTCGGGATGCTGACTATCATGAGTAGACTCTTCCCTGTAGAAGGACCTGCAACTGGCAACAGCACGGATTTCGGCTATTGTGCGATATTCGCCTCAATTTGCCTCAATCGGCAGTGTGAACCGGAACACCGTGCCATTCGGCTCACGAGGCGTGACCCACAGTCGCCCGCCATGGGCTTCGACAATCGATCGGCTAATGGAGAGTCCCATGCCCATTCCGTTGGGTTTGGTGGTGTAGAACGAGCGGAACAATTGTTCTGTACTCCCTGGTGGAAGTCCTAAACCGGTGTCCCACACCTCGACTATCACATCGTTCGAGTCACTCCGCTCAGAGACGATCGTCAGCTCGCGCTGTCTGTCACTCACTGCGCTCATCGCCTCCGCAGCATTCATGACAAGATTGACGATCACCTGCTGCATCTTGACCCGGTCCCCGAGCACAGGCGGCAGGTTTGCGGAAAGGCAAGTCTGCAACCGCACGCTGTTTCTCTGCAACTCGGCGTTGATCAGGGCCAACACTTCGACAATGGCCTCGTTGATATCTACCGGGTCCTCGCGCGGCGGCGCCTGCTTGACGAGAGATCGCACGTGGCCAACAACCTCCACGACCCGGTTGCCTTGCTTGAGAATGTGATTCAGCGACTGCCGTGCCTCCTCCAGCTCCGGAGGCTGGGCGTCCAGCCAGCGCAATCCGGCCGTAGCATGCATGACGACGGCGGACACGGGCTGCTTGACCTCGTGCGCAATCGAGGCCGCCATTTCGCCGAGCATCAAG
Source organism: Paraburkholderia sp. BR14312 (assembly GCF_040948675.1). NCBI lineage: Bacteria > Pseudomonadati > Pseudomonadota > Betaproteobacteria > Burkholderiales > Burkholderiaceae > Paraburkholderia > Paraburkholderia sp. BR14312. The sequence continues at coordinate 282,776 of NZ_JBFPKI010000011.1, read as the reverse complement.
ACGCGGTTCAGGCGCGCCATATCGGCCTGGGTTTGCTGCAACGCGTCCGCCGCCCGCTCGCGTGAATCGCGCTGTGCCGCTTCGGCCAGTTTTCGCTCCGTGACGTCGATGATCCAGCCCACCATCCGATAGGGCTGGCCGGAATTGTTCCAGAGTGCCTGTCCGCGAGACTGAACCCATCGGTATTCTCCCGACATGGTGCGAATACGATATTCGACGTCGTAGGCGTTCTTGTGCTCCAGATGCGCCGTGAGGCAGGCCGTCACCCGCTCGATGTCTTCTGGATGAATTGCCTCCTGATGCACACTCGCTTCATTCGGCAGGTCGTTTTCCTCGTAGCCCATGATTGCGTTGAAATGGGGCGAAAAGTACATCGCGCCCGTCTGCGGATTCCAGTCCCACAAGCCCGCTGTCGCGCCCCTCACTGCGAGCTGAAAGCGTTCCTCGCTCGCCCTTAGCTCGACCGCGACGCGGTGGCGTTCGATTGCGTAACGGATCGCGCGGCTCAGTTCCGAAGCGCGGATATCCTTCTTGAGGAGATAGTCCTGTGCACCGTGCTGGATGGACAGCAGACCGACCGAATTATCGTCCAGTCCGGTAAGGACCAGCACCGGCATGCCGGGCACCATCTGATGGAATTTCCTGAAGGTGTCGAGCCCCCCTTTTGCGTCCGGCAGCCCCAAGTCGAGGATTACCACGTCGAAATGCGTGGTCCGCGCGCACGCGACGCCCTCCGCCATGGATTCGGTGCGCACCACGTGGTACTTGAACTCCACCACGTCCTCGAGCACCCTGTCGATCAACAGTGCGTCAGTCGCGCTGTCCTCGATCAGGAGGATATGTATTTCATGATCGATGTTCACGATTTAACGGGGGGTAGCGTCACGACGCGAAGCCAGAAGTCGTTGATGCTGCGCACGACTTGAACGAACTTCTCGAAGTCCACGGGCTTGGTGATGTAGCAGTTGGCGTGCAGGCCATACGACTTCGCCACGTCCTCCTCGGCTTTGGACGTGGTTAGCACGACGACCGGAATGTTCATCAACTCCGGATCGGTTTTCAGCTCTTGAAGCACTTCCTGGCCGCTCTTTCGTGGCAGGTTGAGATCCAGGATGATCAGGCCGGGACGGGGTGCGTTTGCATGTTTTCCTTCACGCTTGAGGAACTCGATGGCCTCCACGCCGTCCTCCGCAATGTGCAGTGGATTGAGCACCTTGTAGTATTCCAGCGCCTCGCGCGTCATCATCACGTCTGTGGGGCTATCCTCCACCATCAGGATATGAAACATCTGCTCGCTATTTTCGGAAAACATCGTAAGTCTCCTCTTTTTCGTGTTCGGCTTCAGATTGTGTTCTTGACGCCCAGCGTGAAAAGGAACGTCGCGCCCTCCTCCGGAGCAGACTCGACCCAGATCTGGCCGCCGTGCTGTTCGACGATCCGCTTGCAAAGCGCCAGGCCAATCCCGGTGCCGGGATACTCTGCGCGCGTGTGCAAGCGTTGAAAGACCAGGAAAATCCGTTCGAAGTATTGCGGATCGATACCGATCCCGTTGTCCTTGACCCAGAATAGCCACCCCTCGCCCTGGCGCTTCGCACCCACGTCGATCCGTACAGGGCGTGACTTGTCGCGGAACTTGACGGCGTTGCCGATGAGATTCTGGAACAGAAGCGTAAGGTGCGTCGGAATCGCCACCAGGGTAGGCAACGTTTCCTTCCTCACCTCGGCGCCGCTTTCCTCCATCGTGACGCTCAGGCTCTTGAGCGCCTGATCGAGGATCTGCGCGCAGTCAGTCAACTGGCGCGCGTCGTCGGAGCGGCCGACCCGCGAATAGGCGAGCAGATCGTTAATGAGCGCCTGCATCCGCGTCGCGCCATCGACCGCGTGTGTAATGAATTCATCGGCACGGTTATCCAGTTGCCCCTTGTATCGCATCTGCAGCATCTGCAAGGGGCCGGCGACTGCTCGCAGGGGTTCCTGCAGGTCGTGCGAAGCCAGATAGGCAAATTGTTCAAGGTCCTTGTTCGAGCGGGCCAATTCGTCGGTTTTTCTAAGCAACTCCTCTTCCGCGTGCTTGCGCGCCGTGATGTCGACCACGGCTGCGAGGACGAATTTCCCTTCGTCGGTCGACAGCGGATTCAGGCCGATCTCGACGGGAAATTCCGAGCCGTCCTTGCGCAGCCCGTAGAGGTCACGGCCGGCTCCCATGGGTCGGCTCGTCAGATTGCTGTAGAACGACGCGCGATACTCCGGGTGGTGCGCACGGAAACGCTCCGGCACGAGTGCTTCGATGCTTTGCCCGATCAGTTCGTTGCGCGGATAGCCGAAGAGCTTCTCCGTTTGTGCGTTCACGAGAACGATCCGGCCATCGTGGTCCACCATCACCATTGCGTTAGGCGCCGCTTCCACCACCTGCCGGAAACGTTCCTCCTGCCTCCTGCGCTCAGTGATGTCGACGACGGCCGCGAGGACGAACGTGCCTTCGTCGGTTGAGACAGGATTGAGTCCTATTTCAACGGGAAATTCGGAGCCGTCTTTACGCATTGCGTAGAGGTCGCGGCCAGTCCCCATCGGGCGGCTCCTCATGTCGGTGTAGTATGCGCTCCGGAAATCCGGATGACCAGATCGGAAACGCTCGGGCACAAGCGCTTCGATACCTCTCGTCATCAATTCTTCACGCGCATAGCCGAACAGCTTCTCCGCCTGCGCATTCACGAGAACGATCTTGCCGGCACGGTCCACCATCACCATGGCGTTGGGAGCCGCCTCCACGACTTGCCGAAAGAGCTCGTTAGTCAGGCCGCTCAGTTCTTTGCGTTCCTCCATCTGACCTCCTGGCAAGAATTCTCGTTTTCAAGGTTGGAGCGTAAGGCCGGCGGTGCACTGCCCTGGACCGCTACACCAGATCGCCAGGCCGACTTCGCGAGTCGAGGCCTTGCGGGTTCCATGTAGTTCTCGTTTCGCGACAGAGCAAGCGGCAAGGCTCGGAGCACGAATACCCTCATAAGAGAAGTATTCGGCAAATGCCTGGCACTCCATCACGTGCGCTACATACATCCGTATTATTTCTGTTCCGGCATGCACGTACTATTCTTCGCAATGCACTGCCGATATCACACCTTCCTTCTTCTCGACGATCGGGGTCCTTCTCGTGGATACGTCTGAGGTAGTTACGATCGTTGACGACGATGAGGCAGTCCGTATCGCGACTGCGAACCTTGTTCGTTCGTTGGGCTGGAACGTACGCACCTTCGCATCTGCCGAGGAGTTCCTCGAATCCGCACACGTGGAAGACACCTCCTGCCTGATTTCCGACGTACGAATGCCTGGCATGTCCGGTGTCGCGCTCCACGCCCGGCTTCGTCGCCAGGGAAATGCACCACCCACCATTTTCATCACCGCGTTTCCAACTCCCGATCTGCACGCCGAAGTTATTGAAAACGGTGCACTGGTCTTGCTCGAGAAACCCGTTGCCGCCGACGACGTGGTGCGCTGGCTCAGCCTCGCGTTGCAGGAGCCGCCGCCGCAAGGCAATCTGTAATCGCCCGCTGGCGCACCCGGCCCCGCACGATGGCGCCGGGACGACGTCCCCAACACGACGACGCTCTCAGGAAGGTCCGTTCACTTGCGGCTTGAGGCCAAGTGCTTGCGCCTTTCTGACAAGATCCGGAACCGAGTGCGCAGCCAGTTTTCTCATTGCGTGTCCTCGATGAATTTTGACGGTGACTTCGCTGAGTTTCATCTGCGCCGCAATCTGCTTGTTCATCAGGCCCGAGATGACATAACGGACGACCTCCTGTTCGCGAGTGGTCAACGAAGCATAGGCAGCGCGCAGCGCGACAAGCGCCTGTTCGGCCTGGACACGTTCGCCGTCGCGCGCCAGTGCGTCGGTAACGGCGTCGAGAATCTCCTGGTCCCGAAACGGCTTGGCGAGAAAATCGAAGGCACCGGCTTTCATGGCTCTGACCGACATCGCAACGTCGGCGTATCCGGTCATGAAAACAACCGGCATCCGGATTTCGCTTTTTGCAAGCTCCTTCTGAAATGCAAGCCCCGTTTCGCCTTGCAGCCTCACATCGAGAATCAGGCAGCTCGGCACAGCCTTTTTCGGGAACGCCAGAAACTCGCGGCTGGCTGAGAAAGTCTCCACATGCAATCCGGCAGAGCGCAGAAGTGCGTCAAGTGCGATTCGCACCGCTTCATCATCGTCGATCACGTACACCATCGACGGCAGACCATCGGACGCGCCCTTCGTCGAAGTCAAGCCAGATCCTGAACTCAACGGCTTCTCCTAATTTCAGGTCTTTCGTTCGGCCCTCACGGCCGATTGTTGCCGCCCTATTCTGATTGCGGCCCAATGGGGCATCGGGGTTTTAGAAGCCTTTTGAAAGCTTGTGCGGGCGAGTCGAACGACGCCCGACAAATAGCGACGAGTGAAAAATACCGCAGCGGCTGCGTATCGACAAACGTGCAAGTGGTTGCTGGATTAAGGCGTTGGTCCAGGAAAAGTATATCTTCGTATAGCCAACGTGAGTGGCGCGTATTTACCTCCCTCGGCGAACGACTTCGCGCTTCCTGACGACCTGCTTCGCCCCGCTCCCGCTGGCACTCTGGCCGCGCCAAGGTCAGATGACCCAAACATACCCCTGTATGAACCGCTCACGCGAATGAAGAACCACGCCACCCGTTCGTACGATGGTTTTTCTCGCCTTGCATGCGTATCTTTGGTGTCATCGACGGAAGGAAATTGAGCTTCCCCCACCGCGCATTCGATGGCCATATGCTATCCCTCGAACATCAGGAGTCCAATATATTCAGTACGCTACACACATGGATTTTGTGGGCAGCAACGCGTATGCACACAACGCACGTTCGCGATTCCCCACGAAAGCGCTCGACGACCCCGCCCCCACCCGGTGTGCAAATGTCGCCGCGAGGCGCCCACGATCCGCACGTGGCATCTGACGCCGGGCAGCGGCTTGCATGACGCCCCGTGACAAGTGACGCAGAAGTCGGCGGAGAACGTGAACACCGCCGCCACAATCGAAGTGAGCGCACAAATGTTCTCGATATTTTACTTAGGAATGCAACGTTGTTCTCTTTTTATTGACTTCTTGAAGCACATGCTACGGAGGATCACCAAATGAACTGGCTGGTATTAACGCTGCGCAGCCATCCTGAGATAGCGATCTTTATGTCGCTAGGGATCGGTTATTGGGTGGGGGGAAAGAGTTATCGGGGCTTCAGTCTCGGTGCCGTCACCTCGACGTTGCTTGCGGCCATCGCTATCGGACAGCTGGGCATTCCGATCTCCGCCAATGTCAAGTCGATATTCTTTTTGATGTTCCTCTTTGCCGTAGGATACGGAGTCGGGCCGCAGTTCGTCAGAGGCATTGCTAAGGACGGTATTCCTCAGGCGCTTTTCTCGGTTGTCCAGTGCGTTCTGTGTCTTGCCGCCCCCATTGCCGCCGCCAAAATCGCCGGATACGGCGTCGGTTCCGCCGCCGGCCTTCTCGCTGGCTCACAGACCATTTCCGCGTCGATGGGGTTGGCGACGGACGCCATCGGCCGACTCGGACTGCCCGCCCCGCAAACGAAGGCGTTGCTCGATGCCATGCCGACCGCCTATGCCGTCAGCTATATATTCGGCACGGTCGGCTCCGCCATCATCCTCGCCCAACTCGGCCCGAAGCTCCTGCGAATCGATCTCGTCAAGGCGTGCAAGGAATACGAAGCCAGCCTCGGCGGCACGCAGCAGATCGTCAGCGCGGGTAGCGCGTGGCACCAATACGAACTGCGCGCGTTTCGCATTGCGAGCGAGAGCCCTTTCGTCGGTCTGACCGTCCGCCAGGTCGAAGCCCTGGAGACCGAGGGCATGCGTCTGTTTATCGAACGTATCCGACGCGGCACCGCAATCGAGGAAGCAAGGCTCGACTATGTCCTTGCAACGGGTGACGTCGTGGCTGTCGCCGGGCGCCGCGACCAGCTCGTGTCCGCGCTGGGCGCTAACGGGGCGGAGATCGACGACGCCGAACTCCTCGCGGTTCCTGCCGAGGGAGTCGATGTCTATGTCTCCACAAAGGATGTCGACGGCCAGACACTTCAGCAGTTGTCCACGCTTCCCGCGGCGCGAGGCGTCTTCATCCGCAAGATCAAGCGCGGCCCGACCGAGACGCCGATTCCCGTGCTTCCCAGCACGCAGCTTCACCGCGGCGACACGATCACGCTCGTTGGCCGGACCCAGGACACGACTGCAGCAGCCAAAGCACTGGGCACGCTCGACCGGGCGACCAATGCCGCGGACGTTGCCTTCGTCGGGCTGGCGATCACGATCGGTGCACTCGTTGGCGCGATCACCATCAATATCGGGGCCGTTCCGTTGACACTCTCAACGGCGGGCGGTGCCTTGATCGCCGGCATCGTGTTCGGTTGGTTGCGCGCCATCCACCCGACATTCGGACGTGTCCCCGAGCCCACGATCTGGTTCATGAACTCCGTAGGACTGAATGTGTTCATCGCCGTGGTGGGGATCACGGCGGGACCCGGTTTCGTGCTCGGCCTGAAGCAACTCGGCGTCAGCCTCTTTCTGTGGGGCATCTTAGCGACCGCGGTTCCGCTGATTCTAGGCATGTTCATCGCGAAGTACGTGTTCAGGTTCCATCCCGCAATCGTGCTGGGTTGTTGCGCCGGCGCCCGCACCACAACGGCAGCCTTGGGGATGATTTGCGACGCCGCGAGAAGCCAGGTCCCAGGGCTCGGCTACACCGTCACATACGCGGTCGGCAATACGCTGCTGACGATCTGGGGCATGGTCGTCGTCATGATACTCAAGTAGCCCCCACCGCCCCGTACGCATTCAATGAAGCGCACCCGGCGTGCCCTGTCACGCCGTCCCAGCAGTTGCCTTACCCGGCAAGGCACATCTTGCCGATGGCATGTTCAACCCCAGGAGATAGTCAATGGCTACGCCAATTGCAGCAGTGTCGTCGTACGAAGAGTTCAATATCAACGTTCCGGAAAACGAGTTTCCCCGACACGGCATCGCTGCGCGGGCAGCAGAGGCACTCGTCCTCAGTCAGGAATGGACCGACACGAACCCGATGCTGAACATGTCATCGTTCGTCACGACCTTTGCTGAGCCCGAAGCGGTCGAGATCGCCAAGCGAAACATGTTCAAGAACTATATCGACCACGACATGTATCCGCAGCTTTTCGCCATGGAAACGCGCATGGTGCGATGGCTGCACCAACTCTGGAACGGGCCGGAGGGCGTCGAACCGTATGGCGCCGCGACGGTCGGCTCATCGGAAGCGTGCATGCTCGCCGGTCTCGCCCACAAATGGAACTGGCGCCAGAAGCGGGAGCGGGACGGCAAGGACGCCACACGCCCCAATATGGTGACGGGCGGCAACGTCCAGATCGTCTGGAAGAAGTTTCTGCGCTATTTCGACGTGGAACCGCGGATCGTTCCGCTCAAGACCGGTAACTATCGGCTAACGGCGGACGAACTGGAGAAGTACGTAGACGAAAATACGATCGCTGTCGTTGCCATCGCCGGGCAGACCTTCACCGGCGAGGACGACGACATTGAGGGGATCCACGACTGGCTCGACGCTTATGAAGCGAGGACCGGCATTTCGATTCCGATGCATATCGACGGCGCGTCGGGAGGTTTCGTCAATCCGTTTCTCTATCCTGACTACCGCTGGGACTTCCGGCTGCCGCGCGTCCAATCCATCAACGCATCGGGGCACAAGTACGGGCTCACGCCGCCGGGACTGGGCTGGGTGATCTTCCGCGAACGCAGTGTGTTCAATGAGGACCTCGTGTTCTACGTGAATTACCTGGGCGGCGAAATGCCGACGGCCACGCTGAACTTCAGCCGCAACGCTTTCCAGATCGCCGTTCAGTACTATCAGTTCTTGCGCCTGGGTTTCGACGGGTATCAGCGGATCATGCGCCAGACGTTGGACAACGCCATCGCCTTGCGTCAGACACTCGTCGACAGCGGCTATTTCACCATCATGAACGAGCAGCAGCGCATTCCGGTGGTGGCCGTCACGCTCGACAAGGGCGTTACGAAGTTCAACGAATTCGATGTGTCCAATAAGGTCCGTGAAAAGGGTTGGGTGCTTTCCGCGTATTCGATGCCGGCCAACGCCGAGGAGGTCAAGAGCCTGCGCGTGGTGGTCCGCCCGCACATCAATCACAATGTGGCGCAGATGCTCGCGCGTGACATCGTCAATGCGTGCAAGTACCTCGAGACTCACGGCGGCAGCGCGACCGCACCGAAGCTGCACCAACACCCGCCGGAGAACAGGTCGCCGGCCAAGTGCTGAAGGGTCGCGCCGGAAGTCTGCCTTTCACTGATTGCCTACCTTTTGCGCCCCGGGCTCAGTTTCCTCGGGGCGCATCGTGCGGACATCAATCTTCAGCGAGGCTTCGGTTCGACGGGCGCATCGGCTCGATAGCCGCCGCCCAGCGCCTTCGTCAACGCGACCTCCTGACTGAGCGTCTGCCCGTTCAGCGCGAGCAGTGCCACCTGCTCGGCAATCACCGGCTGGCGCGCTTCGAGCGCCGCGAGCTGGCTGGTCAGTCCGCGCTGCCAGGACGCTTCGACACTGTCTCTCGTGAACGTCACCGATTCGATGCGCTGTTTTTGCAATTCGGTTTCGGCGTCGAGCGCCTGCAAACGGCTACCCGTCTGCGCGACATCGCGAACCGCATTGAGCACGGCCTGGTTGTACTGCTCGATCAACAGGTTGCTCCCCTGGCGCGCGCCGCTCAAGTTCGCATTGAGCATGCCGCCATCGAAGATCGGCAGGTACAGGCCCGGAATCAGGTTGATCTGCCGGCTTGCGTGCGTGAACAGATCGGCGAGATGCAAGGCGTTGTAGCCGAAAAACGCCTTGATGTCGAAACTCGGATAGAAGGCAGCCTTCGCCGAGTCGATCCGGTCGAAGGACGACTGCACATACCAGCGCATGGCCTGCAAGTCGGGGCGCCGGGCGAGAAGCTCATAGGAGAGCGTCGCCGGCAAGATAGCCTGCGAGGCCGGAAGCGCAACGGACCTGATCTCCGGCAAGCCTTCGGGCCCCGCGCCCGCCAGCGCCCGCAACGATTCCCGAAACTGTCTGATCTGCGCCTGCGTGGATACGATCTGCCGTTCGATGGCCAACTGCTGCGCGCGGGCCTCCTCGAACTGCGTACGGGGCTCGAGGCCGCGCGCCGCGCGCGCCTCGTGGGCCTGCACCGCAAACTGCGCGATCTCGTGCGATTCGTTCAATAGATCGATAAGCTGGTAATTCGTCTGAATGCCGAAATAGAGCTGCGCGACATCGGCCGATATTTCGAGTTCGACCGCCGATGTCTCCGCAAGCCTCGCGTTCGTCACGCCAATCGAAGCCGCGATCTGCGCGCGCTGCTTGCCCCAAATGTCGACGTTCAGGCTCGCGCCCAGTCCGACGACGCCCTCGGTGTACCACGGGCCCGTGAGACCCAACGCCGGCTCGTTCTGCGCGAACGGCCCCAGGAAACCGTTTGCCGAGACATGCTCGCGATCGAGCAAGGCGATCGCACTGACTTGCAGGCTCGATCCTGTCCTGACGAGGTCGACGTCAGACTTTGCCTGCGCCACGCGGGTGCGCGCGATCACCATCGTCGGTGCATTGGCGAGCGCCTGGTCGATTAACGCGTCGAGCTGCGCGTCGTTGTAGCGCGTCCACCAGAGGGCGGCGGGCCAGCCGTCGCGCGCGAGATGGATATCGTTCGCGAGATTGATCTGCCTGGGCGCGATCTCGGCATACGGCGGGCTGTCATGGCGAATTAGCGCGCAGCCTGGCAGCACGGACGCCATCCACACGATGCACAGGCAGCGTCGGTGCCACGACACGCCTCGCCGATTCACCCGCGCAATCATGATCGCAGGGCCTGTGACGATGGCGCCGCGGCGGCCTCCGGGAGGCCGGCGTCAGCAGCCCATTCCGGCAATCCCGCGACCTGCCGCGACAGGTCGTCCGCGGCCTCGATGAGCGGTCCGCCGGTCGCGAGCGCCGGTTCGCCGGCTTGCGCAACGATCTCGATGCGTCGCGGTGCGCGGGCTGCCGGTGGATTCGCCGCGAGTTCCTCCGCATATCGCGCAAGCTCGGCTGATGCCTGGTCCTGGGCCAGGCGCACGGCTTCTGCCATTCCCGGGTCGGACAATTCGACCTGCGCCACCAGCGTACGCAACGCGTCACCCGCCAGCATGATCTCGCGCCCCTGTGCGAGAACAGTTTGCGCGCGCAGCGTCAGTTGCGGCTGGTCCGTCTCCCGCCAGTCGGGCTCGAGTGCGACACGGGAGAGCGTCGCCTCGCAATCGGCCAGCACGGCCCACGCCTGCATTTGGCGCTGCGCATAGGGTAATTCGTCGTGCCCGGTCACGCCGGTTTGCGGTGAGCGCAATTGAGCCGCGATCGCCCGCAGCATGGTGGCGAGCTTCTGCCGCAGCACATCGCCCTCGCCTTCCCGCCAGAACGACATCTGCACGAAGGTCGCGACGCCAACGCCGAGCAGGATGCCCACCATCCGGTCGCGGATTTCCGTGAGATTGATGACTGGGCCGAATCGCGCGAGCAACGCCAGCGAAAAGGTGAACACCAACTGGATTCCGGCGTAGCCGATTCGCTCCGAGCCCGCCGCAATCCACGCCCCGAACGCGATGACGGGCAGCGTCATCAGCAGCAGACCCGTTATTTCGTCGAGGCGCGGTACGACGAACACGACCATGAACAACGCGAGCGCACTGCCGATCACGGCCCCGGCGAGCCGCAGCAACGCACGCTGCGCCGATGCGCCGAGGCTTGGCAGCGCGACGATCAGGCAGGTCAGCATGATCGTGTGGGCGCCCTGCCAGTCTGCGGCGTTGTAGAACACGTAACAGATCAACACCGCGAGCAGCGTCTTCAGTGAGAAACGTGCATAGGCCCGGTTAGTCCAGGCGTCGGGCGCGACCATCGGTTCACTCGGAGCGGAAGCGCCTGGCGTCGCGCCGCTCGCGAGGAGGTCGGCGTAGGCATACAGCGCCCGTTGCAATTCCGCGGCTACGGGAATCGTGTCGGCGGCGTTGCGCTCAACAGCGGTGACGGTGCTCACGTAGCGATACGGCTCGCCCAGCGCCACCGATTCGTCGAGCGCGCGGACGTTCGCATGCAGTTCGTGCAGCATCTTCAGTTGGGCCGCCGACGCGCCTCGCCACTCGGGCGGCAGCTCGCTCGCCGCGCGATAAAGACGCGATACCGTCGCGATACATGCAAGCTGCGTCGCCTGATGCTCGCGATAGTGGGCGTCGCGCATCGTCGCGAACCGCAGCAGCTTTTGCAGCGTCAGCGCGCCTTGCTGGACGTCCGCCGGCGTGAGCGACGTTAGCGGCGCATTGCTCGCGCCGCCCTCGATCAGTTCCACGAGCCGGGCATCGAGCGCCTCGAGTTGCCGATGGATCTCCGCCTTGAGTTGCAACTGCGGTTCCGCGGGCAACAGCAGCGTATTGACCAGTAACGTCAGCGCGATCGGATAGTTGACGGCCACCCACACCCACAATACTGCGCGGATCAGCAGGTCGGCCTGGTCGGTCCGGTCGACGAAGCTCTGCACGTAGATGACGACAATGGCGACAATGAAGAACACCACGCCGATTTTCAGCACGCGAATCAGGTACGCGCTGCAAAAGAACACCAGACTCGCAATGACGATGCGCACTAAAGGATAGTCGTACGTGAACTTCAGCAGCAAGATCGACAGGCCGATGCCGAGCGTCGATCCGAGAATGAACATGATGCCGACGAGCCGCGTGAACACCACGTTCGACTGCGTGACGTAAAACACCACCAGCAACGACAACGCAAGTTCGGGCACTTCGAGTGCCATCGACACGACGATCACAATTGCGCTCGTCAGCATGCAGCGCAGCGTCACGTTCATCCGCCCGGGGAACGTCGCTAGCTCCTGCTTCAGGAATGCGCCGGCATCGCGCAGCGTGGCGGGCAGGTAGTCGGCAGCGGCCATCCGTACTCCTTAGTGGCCTTCGCCGTGATTACCGCGCCCAGGCCGCAACACGGCCACGGCTGACGTGCCGACGCGAAACAGCTCCGGGTTCGGATTGCCCACGAGGATCTTCACTGGGAAGCGTTGCGACACGTGCACCCAGTTCAGCGTGCGCTCGATGTGCGGCAGACCGCCAGGCAGGGCAAGGCCGGCCTCATCCGAAGCGATGCCGTAGCCGATCGAGTCGACTACGCCGTGAAAGCGCTGCCCGGTGTCGCTCATCAGGTAGACGGTGGCGGGCGTGCCTGCGCGCACACCCTTGAGTTCGGTCTCGCGAAAGTTCGCGACTACATACCAGTGGCGCGTGTCGATCAACGTAAAGACCGGTTTGAGTGTGGAAGCGAACTGCCCCGTCGATGTCTTCAGCGAGACAACCCGTCCGTCGAATGGTGCGCGCACCGTTGCGTATTCGAGGTGCAGTTCGGCAATTGCGATCTCGGCCATGATGACGGCACGCTGCGCGACCAGCGCGTCCACCCCGCTCACCGCCGCTGTCGCCTGCTGGGCCTGTAGCTGCGCGGCGCTGAGTTCGGCCTCGGTTGCGCGCTGCGCCGTGCGTGCGCGGTCGACATCTTCTGCCGACACATAGCCGTGCGAGAGCAGCGGCTCCATCCTGTGCAAGGTGTCGGACGCCTGATTCGCCGCGGCACGGGAGCGTTCGACAGCCGCACGCACCGACTGTGCGTTGTACTGCTGCGCGTTGACCGTGCGTTGAGTCAGCTCGATCTGACGATCGAGCGCGACGAGCGATGCCTTGCCTCTCGCCAGCGCATCCTCGTACGGGCGTGGATCGATGCGGAACAGCAGATCGCCCTGCTCTACCGCCTGATTGTCGCGCACCGCCAGTTCGACGATGCGGCCGTTGACCTCGGGCACGACGTCGATCGTATCCGCATAGACATAGGCATCGTCGGTGCGAGGCGAGCGGTCCAGCAGCCGGATCACGAAAAAGAGCAGCAACAGCGCCGCCACGACCAGGAGAACCGCCGGCCATGCCTTCTTCCTGGTCTTGCTCGCACCTGTCGCCATTAGCTCACCTGAAGCGGATTCAATATTGGAACAACGCCAGCCAGAGGGCGAGTGACAGGAATGCGACCAGCGTGGGATACACCACGGCGGAGGGCGCCAGCAGGTGGTCCACCGCGAAGCGCTTCAGAACCAGATAGATGACGACCGTCAACACGACGCCCGCGACGATGCAAAACAGCCAGTCGGGAAAGTACGCGCCGAGCACGTTGAGCGAAGGCGCGTAGTTTGCGCACCCTGAAACGGACATCGTTGCTATCACGGCGGCGCCAATTGGACGCTTCGGATCTCCGACCGTGGTGAGTGGCATCTGTCACTCCGCCTGCCAACCGGATTTCGCCCCTTGCAGTTGCGCGCCAACGTGTGAAAAAGCGTCCCCTGCTCGCAAGGCTGCATAAGTCGCCACGAAACGGTGCGCGTCACGGCTTAGCAGCGCGGCCTCGACGGCACCAAAAGCGCGTTCCATTTCTGAACGGCCTGCAGGCGTGGAATAGCCACTCTCGATTATGTGAGTCGCTTCTTCTTTCAATCGGCAGATGAGGCTGGAGGCGCACCGACTATCGAGCGTCCCGTCGAGAACGGATACTTCGATCGCGGTGACCAGTGCCGCCACCGCAACGTCGGATGACCCATCGGCACTGCTGTTATCCACCGAACCTTGCGACTCATTCATACGATTCTCCTCCTGGCCAATCACGCGCAAGCGGCGATGTGCAATGTCTTCATTGCGCAGTTTTCGTTATGGACGATTCAGCGCCGTCCTGCAGGGGATCGCACGCGTCATCGTCGTTCGCGCGCGCGAGCGGCAGCCGTAGTGATACGTCCTCGCCGCCCGCTGATTTCTTATCCTTTGGTGCCCATGCAGTGCGATATATCTCGACGACATAGTCGCGAGCGTCGCACTGCTCGTTGAACAATCGTTCATAGAACCCTCGGTGTCGTTCGTGCGCCGACATATCCAGAACCCAGCACACTGCCAGCACAAGCAACGCCCATACGAATCGCTCGGTAAGTCTCATTCCAAACGCCCCCGACCTGTCAGAGCGACGTGGCCCGCGTGCCATTCTCGTGGGGCGGTGCACAGGCGAAAACCAGAAAAACGAGCTTGCCCCCGCAGTCGACCAGCGAGATCAGCGGGATCCACATCGCATCGGCGAACGCAAGTGGAAGCCTGGAGCCGAGTGCCAGAATGCTGGACGCCACCGCGCACGACGTGCTCCGAAGTCGTATGAATCAGGAATCCAAAGTCATTTTCGGCTTGCCCGAACATTTCCCGCCTCTTCGCGTCGCACCTTCGTTCTCGAACCGGCGCCAGTGAGCGGGGCATCGAAAGCGAGCCGCGAAACTGTACCGTCCACGCTTGCAAGGTAGCCCGGCAACGCGAAGAAATCTATTGTACGAAGGGGTCGGTGGTCCTGACTCGCTGTTTGCCCGACTCATCCTTTGGTATAGGGGCCGGCGCAGAACACGAACGAACGGAAGAAACAGCGCTTATCGGGCACACGCATTTTTCATGAGGTGCTTGCCTCAGAGTCCGCACCCTGGCGCAGTTTCAGCAGGTCAAGCAGCATGCGCTCGCATTGCGCCGTGAGGTCGCCAACAGACTGGCCCGCTGCCTCGCGCCGCGCACCGTCGATGATCGCCTGCTGCATATTCGGCGTCAGTTCGGGCGACCCTAGCGATTTCCACCACGCGGTCATCGGTCCGGTGAACTGATCGAGGAAATTCTCGATGCCGCCTTTTCCGCCGCCGAGGTGAAACAGCATGGTCGGTCCCATCAATCCCCATCGCAGTCCGGGGCCATGACACACTGCGGTATCGGCATCCGACACGCTCACCACGCCCTCCGCCACGAGATGCACCATCTCCCGCCACAACGCTGCCTGTAGCCGGTTCGCCACAAGACCCGGCACCTCCTTGCGAACACGGATGGTGCGCTTGCCAAGCGAGGTATAGAAGGCCGTGACCTTGTTGACGGTCTCCTCTGACGTCTCTTCGCCTGCGACGACCTCGACGAGCGGAATGAGATGCGGCAGGTTGAACGGATGCCCGATCACGCAGCGTTGTGGATACGACTTGCAGCCCGCCTGGATGTTGCTCATCGTGAGGCCGGAGGAACTCGACGCGATGGGTACGTCCGGTGGAAGTAGAACGTCCAGCCCTTCGTACATCGCGCGCTTCAAGTCGATCCGTTCGGGACCATTCTCCTGGACGAAGCCAACGTCCGCCACGGCGCCCGGCAAGTCGCGCGTGAAGGTGAGACGGGAGCGCGAGGCTCGAGGCGCGAGGCCAAGCGCATCGAGCGCCGGCCACGCCGCGTCGACATATTGCTTCAAGCACTGCTCGGCGTCCGGCCCCTGGTCGAATGCGACGACGTCGAGTCCTTTCGCGAGAAACAATGCGGTCCAACTCGCGCCGATCACTCCCGTGCCAATCACCGCAACACGGTTGAATTGCTTCGTCACTGAGACATTCCTTATCGTCAGATGCGCAATGCGTAGCGTCACGAACGCGAGGGACCCCGTTGTCGCTCGCACGCCATGCTGCCGCCCAGCCTGGGTATTCAGGCAGAAGTTAATTCAATCTAGCAATGTCACGACCGCAAAACATTGGAGAATGCAACGAGAGTCTTTGTGCATTTCGACAATCGCGTCCCACCGAGGCCGAACGGCTGCGAATGGACAAGCAGGAAGGGGAAATTGAAGGGTCGCATGGCGCATCGCCACGACTCGCGAAGCGCCGGCACGAACCCGTTATTAATGTGAACGGACCCTATGGGGCACAGTTCGGCAGCACGAACTGAAAGACTGCGCCATGCGGCGCATTCGGCCTCGCCCATAGATGGCCGCCATGGGCTTCGACGATCGACTTGCATATCGATAGTCCCATGCCCATACCGACTAGCTTCGTCGTAAAGAATGGCTCGAACAGCCGGTCGGACGTCGCCGGATCGAGCCCTGCGCCGGTGTCCTGAACGGCAACGCGGATACCGCCCATTTCCGCGGCCTGTGCCGTGATCGTGAGCGCTTTCGGATCGGGAGTCGCTGCGGCCATCGCTTCGATCCCGTTCATGATCAGGTTAAGCAGCACCTGCTGCAGTTGCACCGGGTCGCCGAATACGAAACCGATGTCTGCCGCCAGATCGGTGCGAAGCGCCACGCCCTGCTCCTGCAGTTCGACCCGGGTCAGTGCCAGCACGTCCGCGATGGCGTCGTTGATGTCGACCTTCGTCAGTTGCGGCCCCGACTTCGATACGAGCGCGCGCAATCCGCGGATCACGTCGCTCGCGCGGTGCGCGTCGTGAACGATGCGGGCCATCGCGCCGCGCATGCTATCGAGATCGGGATTCTCGCGGTTGAGCCAGTTCATGCATGCGGTGCCGTTAGCGGAGATCGCACCCAGCGGCTGATTAATCTCGTGGGCAATCGAAGCGACCAACTGGCCCATGGTCGTCAGGCGGGCGATGCGCGAGAGTTCCGTTTGCGCATCGCTGAGCGCCTCCTCCGCACGCTTGCGCTCCGTGATGTCCATTACGGTGCCGATGAATTCCAGTGCCCCGGATGCCGTGATATCGGGCTGCCCCACCACCTGCAGATATCTGACGGCTCCGCCCGGGAGTTCGATGTGATGCTCGTGCCGGAATCGCCGTCTTTCGCGTACGGCGCCTTCGAGCACCCGCTCGAACGACGTTCGTTCTTCAGGACGGATGCGCCCCAAGAACGACTCATACGACGCCTGCTCCTTCGTTTCGAACCCGAAGATGCGCCGCAGCTCTTCCGAAGACGAAACATCGCCGGTTTCGGGCCGCCACCGCCAGCTGCCGGTGTGGCTTATCTTCTGTGCCTCGTTGAGCGATGCCTCGCTCGCTCTGAGCGCCTCTTCGGCATCGCATCTATCCGCGTTTTCGTGAACCAGCTCGGCGTAGAGACGCGCGTTTTCCAGCGAGATCGCCGCCTGCGACGAAAGGAGTTCCAGCACCGCGATCCGGGCGGGCTGAAAAGCATGCGAGGCGAGACTGTTCTCGAGGTACAGCATGCCGATCAGCTCGGCCTGCTTGATCAGCGGCAGGCACAGGATGGAGCGCACGGGTTTGTGACTGAAGTACGCGTCGGCAGGCTGGGCGCAGAGCGTTCGCACGTCGTCGACAATCGCGGGCTGCTTGCTGCGCGCGACCTGATTGAGGATGAATACCGGCGCCTTCGCCGACGTGACCGGCGCCGGCACGATGTGCACCCGCACGGCCCCGCGATCGATACTCGCTTCGGCTTCGACGCGAAGTTTCCCCTCCTGGGGGAAAACCAGCAGCCCGTAGTCTGCTCCAGCGTGCTCGACGGCCAGCACCATCAGTGTTTCGATCAGCTTGTCGCTAACGATCTCGCTGGCTATGGCTTGAGACATTCTGACGACGGTGCCAAGGTCGATCTGCTCGGTCGAAGCTTCGATTGTCGGCAACAAGGCGGCCGGCGCACGCTCGCGCAATTCAGGGTGCCGCTCTTCGAACTGGGCAGCGAGCGCGAGACCGGGGCCGCGCTGACCAGAATCGAGTGTTTCGATCTGGGCGGCAGCCTCCCATGCTGCGAGGCACTTTCCAAGGTCGGCCGCCACCCCAGCGGCCGTTTGATAGCGCTCCTCGGCAGTCTTTGCCAGAAGCTTCATCAATACGCTCGAAATCTGCAGGGGTGCCCCGGTCGGACCGTCGCTGGGCGAAATGGGCTGGCGCGCGACGTGGCAATCGATCAATTCGATCGGATCCTTCGTGGCGAACGGTAGCGCACCGGTCAGGATTTCATACAGCGTGACGCCCAACGCGTAGAGATCGCTGCGGGAATCGACGCAGCGGTTCATCCGGCCCGTCTGCTCGGGTGCCATATAGGCAGGCGTTCCAGCAATGATTTCGGGCCGGTCAGGAAGCCGATGCTCACGCGGATGCCGCAAAGCGATGCTGAACCCGGTCAGCCATGCGTGGCCACGGACCATGTCCACAACGACGTTCGCGGGCCTGATGTCGAGGTGCATCAGCCCTCGCTCATGCATGCGGTCAAGCGCCTGTGCGAGCGCGATCCCGACACGTAGAAAGCTTGGAATGTCCAACGGATGACCGACGAGACAATCAAGCGGCTCCCCGCCCGGGTCCTCGAGCACAAGCGTCGCACTGCCTTCGAAGTGCAACAGCGCGATAGGCCGCGCCGCCCAGTCGGAGCTGAGCTCGGGTTCGAGCGAATATTCATGCTCTAGCCGTTTAACCAGCTCCGCACGCTCTGATTCAGCCGGCGTGACGAGCAAAATAGGGTTCAGCCCGTCGCGAGTGCCGCGGCGCAGCGTGTACTCGCCGGTCCGCAGCGTGGTCAACCGATAAGTAGAGAGATCTACCATGTAGAACGCACCCCGGGCCGAAGAGACCGTCGCTCAGGCTTCTGGCTCGACCCCCAAGGCCGCTGCCATCCTGACAAGCTCCGCCACGGAGCGTGCCGCCATCTTTTTCATCACCTGCGCCCGATGGATCTTCACCGTCACTTCCCTGACGTCCATCTCAGAGGCGATCTGCTTGTTCAGCAAACCCGCTATGACGTAACCCATGACTTCTCGCTCGCGCAACGAAAGTAATTCGTAAGCCTTGCGAAGTGATGCCACCGATTGTTCCGCGACGAGCCGTTCATGGTCGCGCGCCAGTGCCTGGACAACGGCATCCAGCATGTCCTGCTCACGAAATGGCTTGGTGAAAAAGTCCAGCGCTCCAGCTTTCATTGCCCTGACCGACATCGGAACATCGCCGTACCCCGTCATGAACAGAACCGGCATGCGCAGGTCGCTCTTTGCGCCTTCCTGCTGGAAGGCAAGGCCGCTTTCGCCACGCAATCTGACGTCGAGAATCAGGCAGGAAGGTATGTCGGCCTTGGGGAATGCGAGAAATTCCCTGGGCGAGGCAAAAGTCTCGACATGCAGGCCGAAGGAATCCAGCAGGTTCGTCATCGCGATGCGCATCGACTCATCGTCGTCGATGACATAGACCACCGATTGTGCGCCCCCGCCCATCCCGGCGATCGAAGTCGAAACCGGTATCGCACTCATCCTCTTTCTCCATGTGGGAACGCTGCCTGGTGTGTCCGCTACAACGAACCGGATGCCATACCGCGCCACCCCAAAGCGACCAACATCGGCAGACACCGTGGTCCTACCGTGTTCGAGCTTGTGTCGTCTGGTAGAGAAATTTTCCTTTAACGCCCCGGATCTTATCCAATAAATGCTCGCTACAGCAACGCTTAAGTATAGTGCAGTCCGAAAAACTGAAGGATAGCCCGGGCCGGGTACCAGGTTCCAGCGCGGCAATGAATTCCTTAGTCGCTTAACAACGCTCACAGAGCCGCGCGCAAAGTGGGGCGCCGTTACGGGCGAGCGCTAGAACAATCAGTTATGCGATATTTAAACCTGCCGGGCGGCCGTGAAGGTTCTAAATCCGAAAGCAACGCTTTCGCCGGGAGTACGATTGCAGCATGACTGACGTGACTGACGACGACGCGCCGGTCGTCTTTGATCCGCAGCCCAATGATCATAGGAACCCAGGACAGACGGCGCGGCCTGGGTAGACCCTTCCGGTTCAAGCGAGGACAGACCACCCGACACGGGAGCGAGCGAGTTGAGTGTTTCATTCAGTTCATTTGACATCGATACAAGCGATCCCTTTCAGTTCGTATGGGAAGATGGCGAGCGCGCGTTCTATCGGGGATGGCGACTCAGCGCGGATGGCATGCGCGAGTCCGTACTGGTCGTGCGGCCTGTGGACGCCCATCCCAGTCAGGCTGTCGTCGATCGCCTCGCGCACGAGTACGCGCTGGCGAACGAACTCGACGAAGCGGCGGCGGTGCGGCCGCTCCTGCTGGTGCGAGAACATGGCCTCGTGGCGCTCGTGCTGGAGGATCCTGGCGGCGAGCCGCTCGAGCGGCTCGCCTCGCCAATCGACACGGAAAACTTTCTTCGGCTCGCCATTGCAATCGTCGCTGCGCTAGGCAAGCTGCACGCGCGAGGTCTCGTTCACAAGGACATCAAGCAGGCCCACATCGTCGTGAACTGCGCGGCCGGCGCGGCAAGGTTGACGGGCTTCGGCATCGCAACGCAGATCCCACGGGAGCGGCAAACGCCAAGGCGCCCGGAGTTCATCGAGGGAACCCTCGCCTACATGGCTCCTGAGCAGACTGGACGAATGAACCGGTCGGTCGATTCGCGTAGCGACCTGTACGCCCTGGGTGTCACCTATTACAGGATGTTGACGGGTGTCTTGCCGTTCAGCGCGTCCGATCCAATGGAATGGGTGCACTGCCATATCGCGCGTCAGCCCGTGCCTCCAGCGCAGCGCGAGCGGTCGGTACCAGGCCCCGTTTCGACGATCGTCATGAAACTGCTCGAGAAGAGCGCCGAAGACAGGTACCAGACTGCGTTCGGCGTCGAGCACGATTTGCGCTGTTGCCTGGCACAGTGGGAAACGGGGGGACGTATTGACGATTTCCCGCTTGGCGCGCGTGACACACCCGACCGGCTTTTGATTCCCGAGAAGCTCTATGGGCGGACACGCGAACTCGACACGCTGCTCCGCGCCTTTGATCGCGTGAGCGGCGGCGGCAACGTGGAACTGGTGCTCGTCACCGGTCAATCGGGCATCGGCAAGTCGGCCCTCGTTCACGAACTGCATAAGGAACTGGGCCCTTCGCGAGGCCTTTTCGCCGCTGGGAAGTGCGATCAATACAAGCGGGACGTCCCCCATGCGACGCTGGCGCAGGCCCTGCAAAGCCTGCTCCGGCCACTCCTCGGTAGCAGGGAAGCCGATTTGAGCCGCTGGCGTGCCACACTGGACGCAGCGCTAGACCCAGGCGGCGCCTTGATCGTGAACCTGGTGCCGGCGCTCGCGACCGTCGTCGGCGAACAACCGCCGGTTCCTGAGCTTCCTCCCGAAGATGCACAACGCCGCTTTCAGCTCGTGTTCAGGCGCTTCATTAGCGTCTTCGCCACACCTGAGCACCCGCTCGTGCTATTTCTCGACGATCTCCAGTGGCTCGACGCGGCGACGCTCGACCTGCTCGAATTTTTGCTGACGCGATCGGACTTGCACCACTTCTTGTTGATCGGTAGCTACCGCGATAACGAGGTCGCTGCGACGCATCCACTCACCCGCAAGCTCGCCGCAATCCGCGAGGCGGGGGTAGTCGTGCATGAGATCAAGCTTGAACCGCTCGTGCCTGACGTGCTCGGGCAGTTGATCGCCGATTCGTTGCGCTGCGAACCGGAACGCGCAGCACCGCTTGCGCGATTGCTACAAGGGAAGACGAGCGGCAACCCGTTCTTCGCACTCCAGTTCCTGACGGTGCTCGCCGATGAGGGATTGCTCAGCTTCAACCACGCGAAGGGGCACTGGTCGTGGGAACTTCGCCAGATCTACGCCAGGGGTTGCACCGACAACGTGGTCGAACTCATGGTCGGGAAGCTGGGCCGCCTGCCGGCCAGAACCCTGAAGACCCTCCAGTTGCTGGCATGCCTCGGCAACATCGCCGAGGCCGCCACGCTTGCTGCCGTGTGCGAGACCTCGGAGCGAACGGTGGGTGCCAATATGTGGGAGGCGGTCCGTCAACAGTTGGTCATCCGCCAGGAGAGCGCTTACCGATTCACTCACGACCGGATACTCGAGGCAGCCTATTCCCTGATTCCGGCCACCAGCCGGGCAGATATGCACCTGCGAATCGGGCGGCTGCTCGCGGCCCGACTTCCGCCGGCGCAACGGGAGGAGTCAGTCTTCGAAATCGTCAGCCAGTTCGATCGTGCGAAAGCACTGATCGTGACGCCAGAGGAGCGTCATCGGGTTGCCCAACTGAACCTGCTTGCCGGCAAGCACGCCATGATGTCGGCGGCCTACTCGTCAGCGCTCAATTACCTGAAGACAGGCGCGGAGTTCCTGACGGACGACGGGTGGGCGTGCCAGCATCAACTCGCCTTCTCCCTCGCCATTCACCGCGCCGAATGCGAAATGCTGACGGGGGACCTCAAGTCCGCCGAAAGCCGCCTGGCGATATTGTCAACGCGAGCCGAAGATACCGTCGAACGGGCAATGGTTGCGAGCCAGCAAGCCGATGTCTACGTCATGCTTGGTCAGAGTGATCGCACCGTCGCGGTTGGCCTCGATTTTCTGCGACATGAGGGTGTCGACTGGTCTCCTCATCCCACAGCGGAGCAGGCGCGAGAGGAATACGAGCGAATCTGGTCAACGCTGGGCGACCGCACGATCGAAGCGCTCATCGACATCCCCGTCATGAGCGACCTTGCATGCCTTGCCGTTCTCGACGTGCTGACCAAGGTCTTTCCCGCTGCATTGTTTACCGACCTCAATCTCTATTCTCTGGTGATCTGTCGAGCTGTGAATCTTGGCCTCGAGCGGGGCATTTGCGACGCGTCATGCGCCGCTTACGTACGGCTTGGCCTGATAGCCGGTTTCCAGTTCGGTGACTATGCGGCCGGATTCCAGTTCGCGCGGCTCGGCTATGAGTTGGTCGAACAACGCGCGATGAAGCGCTTTCAGGCAAGAACCTATGAGACGTTCGGTCTCGTCGCGCCATGGACGAACCCCGTCCGGACGGCCCGTGAACCTCAGCATCGCGCCTTCGACGTTGCGTGTGCGATCGGCGACTACACTTATGCGGCGTACAGCTGTGCCCACCTCAACACGAATCTTCTACTGGCCGGCGATCCGCTTGTCGAGGTGCAACGTGGCGCCGAACATGGCCTCGAATTCGCGCGGTCGGTTCGGTTCGGATTCGCCGCGGATCTCATCACGCCACAGCTCCAGCTTGCCAGGACGCTTCGCGGATCAACGCGGAAATTCGGATCGTTCGACGATGATCAGTTTGACGAACGCCAGTTCGAGCTGAATTTCTCGAGCAAACCCGCTTTGGCGGCGGTTGCATGCTGGTACTGGATTCGAAAGCTTCAGGCCCGCTTCCTTGCGGGCGACTATGCGATCGCCCTCGAATCCTCATCGATGGCTCAAACTGTCCTGACGAAACATTTAGGATCGCTTGAGATAGTGGAATTCTATTTTTTCGACGCCCTTTCGCGCGCTGCAATCTGCGAGGCCGGATCACCGCTTCAGCGCAGACAGCATCTGGACGCGATGGCTATCGATCACCAAAAACTACAGGCGTGGGCCGAAAATTGTCCGGAGAATTTCGAGAACCGACGAGCGTTGGTGGCGGCGGAAATGGCCCGTCTGCAAGGGGCGGACCTCGAAGAAGTCATGCGCCTTTACGAACTCGCGATACGCTCGGCTCGCGATAGCGGGTTCGTCCACAACGAGGCGCTCGCCTGCGAGCGGGCAGCAAGGTTCTACGCAGCGCGCGGGTTCGAAGCCGTCGCGCGCCTCCATATGCGCCAGGCGCGTTGCGGCTATCTTCGCTGGGGCGCCGACGCCAAGGTGCAGCAACTCGATGAGCTATTCCCGCAGCTCCTGGAGGATGAATCGGACGCGCGCCCGGCAATCACGATCGGCGCGCCTGCGGAGTATCTGGATCTGACTGCCGTCATCAAGATCTCGCAGGCAGTGTTTGGCGAAGTGGTTCCTGAGCGCCTGATCGATACGCTATTGCGTCATGCGATCGAGTATGCGGGCGCCGGGCGCGGTCTCCTGATCACGCCGCGGGACGATGACCTGCGGGTCGAGGCCGAAGCCCTCGCCGGCTGTGACAGGGTCGTCGCGCAGCCAGGGACCGGCGCTGCATTGCCGGAATCGGTCGTTCACTACGTCGCGCGAACTCGCGAAAGTGTGATCCTCGGCGATGCATCGGTCCAGAACCTGTTCTCTGCCGATCCCTATATCACCCGGTTTCGCCCGAGGTCGATGCTTTGCCTGCCGCTGATCAACGGAGCCAAACTGGTCGGCGTGCTTTACCTCGAAAACAATCTCGCGTCGCACGTATTTACCTCGGCGCGCATCGCCATGCTGAAACTGCTGGCATCACAAGCCGCCATTTCGTTAGAAAACTCCCGGCTGTATCTCGACCTGGCGGAACGCGAGGTGAAGATCCGGCGCCTCGTCGAGGCCAATATCATCGGGATCTTCATTTGGCGACTCGACGGCCAGATCGTCGAGGCCAACGATGCCTTTCTGCGGATGGTGGGCTACGACCGCGACGACATCGTCGCCGGCCGGGTCAAACGGGATGGCCTGAGCGCACCCGAGTGGCGCGAGCGCGATTTGCGCACCGTCATCGAACTGAAGACGGCCGGGATCGTGCAGCCCTTCGAAAAGGAATATACCCGCAAGGATGGGCAACGCGTGCCGATCCTGATCGGCTTAGCCGCTTTCGGCGAACAATCCGATCAGGGCGTGGCATTCGTGCTGGATCTGACCGAGCGAAAGCGCGCCGAGACCGAAACACGCGAGGCCGAACAACGCTATCGCGAGATGCAGGCTTCGCTCGCGCATGCGAACCGGCTCGCGACCGTCGGTCAACTCACCGCCTCGATCGCACACGAAATCAAGCAGCCGATTGCCGCGTCGGCCGTCAATGCGCAGGCCGCCATGCGATGGCTGCGCGCCGAGCCGCCCAAGCTGAAAGAGGCCCAACAGGCGCTCGATCGTGTAGTCGCCGATGCCATGCGGGCGGGCGATGTTCTCTCTCGTATACGCGACCTCGTCACGAAGACCCCCCAACACAAAGATCTTCTGCGTATCAACGAAGCCATCGTCGAGGTCGTCGAACTGATCCGGGGCGATCTGACGAAGAACGAAGTAGAGGTAGAACTGGCATTGGCGGATAACTTGCCGCTGGTCCGTGGAGACCGCGTTCAATTGCAGCAGGTGATGCTCAACCTGATACTCAACGCCGTAGAAGCGATGACAGGCAGCCGTGCCGGGCCGCGGGAACTGCTCATTGGCACCGCGCCGGACGATTCGGGTGGCGTGCGCATCACGGTGCGCGATTCGGGGCCTGGCATCGCATCCGCGAATATCGAGCGAATCTTCGAACCGTTCTACACCACGAAGTCCGGCGGCATGGGCATGGGGCTGTCGATCTGCCGGTCGATCGTGGAAGTCCACCGGGGACGAATGTGGGCGGACGCAAGCATGGCTGGCGGCACCGTTTTTCAAGTCGTGCTTCCGGGTCATTACGCGGGCGATGACGCGGAAGATACCTTCGGCTGAGCGGCGGCGCGGCGTTCGTGGCTGCGACGCGACCGGCAGCAGCCACATGAATCACGTGTGAACCTGAATACGTCCAGCCTTGACTGCCGCCTTCAGCACAGACCAGTCCTTCTCATTCTGATCGGCATACGCAAGGGCGAAGCGCTCGATGGCCTGGTCGAATGCATCCGACTTGCCGGCATATCCCACGAGCAGCGCCGGATCGCCCGCTTTCGCCATGGAATGCGCCAGTGCATGGGCGCAGGACGCCGCATATTCGCTGAGGTCTTCGACATCGAACGTCGTGAAGTCGAATGCGCCCTTCATGTCGCGGAGTTGCCGCACGTAGAAGTCGTTGCCCGTATGCTGCATCTTCGACCAGCCGAGGAAAATATCGCTCGCCGACTGCAACAGGCGCTGCCCGTTCACCACGCGCTGTCCGTGATTCGGATACCGGCTCGGCGGCAAATAGCCCTCCAGCGCCGAAGCCCGCGCCTCCTTCAATTGCAGAAACAGCGGACACTCGCCATCAGCCATGAAAAGCGCCTCATAACAGCGCGTGCCGACCGAGCCGATCCCCACGACGCGAATGGCCACATCCACCAGTTCATATCGATCGAAGAGCGCGCGCCTGTCATCGGGAAGCGTCAGCCGGTAGTCGGCGAAGAAACGCCGCACCATCGAATCGTACTGCTTCTGGTCGTGCGGACTTTCCAGCGGGACGTGATACACGAGCGGAGGCACGTCCTTGATGCGCAGCTTGCCGTTGACCGTCTCGGTCGAATGATTCATCACGGAGCGCGACGACTGCAGCCGGGCCGCGTCAATCACGGCCCGTTCCTTTTTTCGTTCCTGGTCCGTATCGGCGATAGCCAGCATGCTCTCGGCCTGGAACTGGTAGTACCAGACGTCGAGCGTGTCCATGCGGCTGAACTCGGTCATTCGTTGCCGGAACGTCTCGCACAACCGGTGCACGACGCCGCGCTGATCTCGTGTCGCGAAGCCGCGCTCGCGCGCTGCGATCACAAACGAAGCCGCCAGCCGGCGCACGTCCCAGTCGAAGGGCCCAGGCAGCGTTTCGTCGAAGTCGTTCGGCCCAAAAAGAATGCGCCGCTCCGGGCTCGCGAACAGCCCGAAATTGGCCAGATGCGCATCGCCGCCGAGTTGCACGTTCACACTGGAGTGAGGCAGCTTCGACAGGTCGAAGGCCATGAGCGGCGCAGCGCCGCGATAGAACGCGAACGGACTCTGCACCATGCGCCCGTAGCGGATGGGAATGAGTTCCGTCACGCGCCCCACGTTGGACGCTTCGAGCAGCGCGAGCGGGTCCCGATCCTCGACCTTGCAGTCGGCGAGCCTCTCGCGCGGCATCGTCTTTCGCGCCGCCTTGCCCTGCTCGACTCTCATGGCGAGCGACCCGCGGCCCGCAAACATCGTGGACGGATCGCCTGGTGCCGCCACGGTCTTCGAATCGACGTGTTCCGCGGCAGGCTCGTTTTGCTTCGCGCCAACGGTATTGAGCATCTCTCCCTCCTTTCAATTGACCGTCAAGGCGGCCTTCTCACACCTTACTTCCCACATCCCCTGCCTCAATCCGGCTTCGTGTCCGAAGGAGATTCGGGTCCCGGTGCCGATGGCTGGGGCGATGGCGACAAATCACGCAGGGCCACTACGGCCGCGTCCACCGTAGCAAAGATCTCGCGATGCGCACCGTGCGCACGCAGTGCCTTGTATCGTTCGATCTGATGCCGCACGCCTGTGGCAAGCGCGACGGCGGCGATACCCACGCCCCGCTTGTCGAGTTCCTCGCCGAGTTGGACCAAGGTCTTGCCCGCCGTGTAATCGATGTTGTACATCTCAGTGGCATCGACCACAATCCAGCGCGGTGTTGGGCTCGCTTCGTTGACGACTTTGAGCACTTCCTCAGTGAAGCGGCCGGCGTTCGCATAGAACATGTCCGCTTCGAACCGGTAAACGACAATACCGGGCGCCGCGAGCAGATTGGGCGTAACAGGATGCGCGATCCACCGGTCTGCGGGGCCGCGCGTGAGCACACGCGTGCGCAGGCGGTAGCTATGCCGCGCATGCGCAATCAGCGACAGCACGACGGCCGCCAGGATGCCGTGCATCACATCGACGAACACGACCACGCCGGCGGCAAGCAACGCCACGACGAACTCGTCTTTCTGCATGCGATACAGCTCAGCCATCCCCTTCATGTCGATCAGCTTCACGCCGATCATGAAGACGATGGCCGACAGCACGGCGCCAGGCAGAAAGCTGAGCGGCTTCGTGAGGAACAGCAGCACGATCAGCACGATTGCAGCGGTCGTGAGATGGGCGATCTGCGTGCGGCCGCCCGCTTCGTCCACCATCTCGGTTTTGGTCGGGCTACCGTTCACAACGAAAGTGCCGGTGAACGCGGCCGCGGCGTTTGCGGCGGCGAGACCGATGATGTCGGCGTTGTCGTCGCCCTTCTCGTTGTAGCGGTTGGCATATGCGCGCGCGGTCGCTGCGCTCTGCGCAATGATGACGATGAAGCACGATGCCGCGGTGGCGAGCACCTGGTTGATTTCATTCATATGCACCGGCGGCAGGAACAATGAAGGCAATCCGCCCGGCACGTCGCCCGTGACCGCGATGCCACGCGAGGCGAAATTGAACACCGCGCTCGCCACGATGGAGCCGATCACGGCGATCAGCGCACCAGGCGCACGCGGCACAAACCGCTTGCAGCCTACGATCACCACGAGCACGGCGATCGCCAGCACAGCAGTCGGCACATTGATACCGCCGACGCGCTGAAACACAGACACGATTTGCATGATCGGGCCATGCCCCTGCTTCGCGAGCCCGAGCAGTCCGGCGAACTCGCCTGCCGCGACCTGCACGCCGACGCCGGTCAGGAAACCGATCAGCGCGCTTCGGGAAAGAAAGTCCGCGAGAAAACCCAGCCGGAAGACGCGCGCGATCACGAGCATCACCCCGACCGCCAGCGCAACGGTGCTGGTCAGCGCAATATATTCCTTGCTGCCCAGCGCGGCGACGGCGGTCAACATGCCGGCAAGGATGGCGGCGGTGGCGGAGTCCGCGGCGACCACCAGTTGACGCGACGCGCCAAAGAAGGCGAATGCGACCAGCGGCAGCAGGATCGTGTAGAGGCCGGTGACCGTGGGCGTGCCGGCAATCTTCGTGTACCCCATCACCTCGGGAATGCCAAGCGCCGCCAGCGTGATCCCAGCGACGATATCGTGCGGCAACTGTGTGGAGTTGATGGGCAAGAGGCCCTGCAAGAAGGGCATGCGATGCAGCCGCGGTTCCATCGAAGCAGCAGATTTCATGTTGTCGCCTCCACTCGGTTTGTGAGCTTGCCGACCAGCGCATCCGCGATGATCACATCGAGGATGATCACATTGGACGCGCCCGCGTTCTCGAACAGTCCTTTTCTCAGGGGATTTTCACCCGGCACGGCGATCGGCAGCGCGGGATTGAGCGTATGCGCGAGCAACGTGATGGCCAGGTTGTTGTTGCTGTCGGGTGTCGTGACGACGAGCGCCTTGGCGCTATCGAGCCGCGCGCGCTTGAGCACTTCGTCAAATGCATCGGGCGAACCGAGTACGACCAGATGGTCATGGTCCGCCGCGCGTTCGGCCTGCGCTTGATCACCTACGAGGATCAGCACGGTGTGCCCCGCATCGCGCAAACGATCGGCAACCAGCGTCCCGAGGGAATGATATCCAACCACGACAACGTGATTGGCGAGCTGTTCGAGTTTGTGTTCCATGGTTCTATTCTCCCGATACGCCATGACGTCGTCGCCGGATAGCATGCCGGTTAGCTTCGACACCGCGAATCCGCCTATCACCAGCGTTGCGAGCATGGCCAGCAGCATGAAGATCTTCTGATTCTCGTTGAACTCGGCAAAGTCGCCGACTGTCGTGACGAGATTGACCCCATCCCAAATGGCGTTGAACAGCTTGTTGGGAAACGGATTACTCGAACTGTCGAGCATGACCAGACCCGTAGCCGCGCCGCCTAGCAACAGCAGGAGCAGGCCCACGGTGTGGCGCGCACGGCGGCGCCACTCCCGAATGCGGATACGCCCAAGACGCGGCTCATCGACACGGAAGATCCACATGGCTACCTTCGTACGGTTACATGCCCCTCACGCCCGGCGGCAAACAGCGCGCCAGCACTCATAGCTCCGATTCGATCGGCAGCAGACCCATGAACCAGATGCTCGTACGCCGTCCAAAAGTGACATCCGGCTCCGAGTCCAGTTCCGTTACCGCGCCGTTTTCGGCGGTGTCGATCCAGACGATCCGTTTCGAGCCGTTCGCGTCGGTGCGCAGCTCCACTCGCCACGCGACCTCGCCCAGATGCGGTTCGACGTCCTCGACCACCTGGCCGGCAATTGCCGGGCTATTGCAGAGTACGCCGATCTCCGTGTTGAGGCGACTCGAGCGCGGATCGAGATTCATCGACCCGATGAAAACGCTTTGCCGGTCGAACACATAGGTTTTTGCATGCAACGACGCCCTTGATGAGCCAAAGATCTTTCGTTGCGACTTCACGTGCACGGAGCCAACGGGTTTCAGCTCATACAGGTGTACGCCGGCCTTGAGGAGATCTTCGCGATAGTGCTCGTAGCCGGCATTGACCGCAACGACGTCGGTTGCAGCGAGCGAATTGGTCAGCACCGTGACGCGCACGCCGCGAGCAGTCAGATCGCTGATCCATGCCACCCCCTCTTTGCCCGGCACGAAGTATGGCGAAATGATCAGCATCTCCCGCGTGGGTTTGAGGTTCAGGGCCGCGAACTTCGTCATGAGGTGGCCATTCGGATCGTTCGGATCGCGCGTGACCTTGGCCGGGTCGTCGTACAGAAGCGTGGCTTGCCCCCACGCAAAGTCGGTGCTGCCGGGGTCGAGCACTGCGGCCATCCGCGCTCTCGCTTGCACGACATAAGCGGAGTCGTGCACCGAATTGATGTAGTCGTCCAGTTTCGCGCGGTAGGCGGCCAACGCGGACGGATCCGCCGCGTGTCCCATCAGTTGCTCGATGGAATAACTCGATTCGGAATTCCAGAACTGATCGAAAGCGTTAGACACCTGGTGGACAACCGCGCCGTGCACCAGTACATCCAGATCCCCGAAGGCCACCACGCTCGAGGCCCCGAAGTATTCGTCGCCAATATTGCGCCCGCCAAGAATGGCGGCTTCGTTGTCCGCAATCATCGCCTTGTTGTGCATACGCCGGTCGACACGCGAGAATTCGAGTGCAGTCGCAACCGACTTGAAGTTGCGGCTCGCGACCGGATTGAATAGCCGTATCTGCAGGTTCGGGTGCGAGTTGAGCGTGAGCAGCACCCGGTCGTCCGCGTTCGTGCCCAGGTCGTCGAGCAGGACACGAACGCGTACGCCCCGGTCTGCGGCCTTGAGCAACGCCGCCGCCAGTTCACGGCCAACCAGATCGTCGTGCCAGATGTAGTACTGCAGATCGAGCGAACGGTCGGCGTTTCCGGCGAGCATAATGCGGGCCACTATCGCATCGGTCGGGTCTTGCAGCAGGTGAAACGCCGTGTCGCCCGGATGCTTCTGCTCGTCGGGAACGAAGAGCGTGCCGAGCCGGGTGCTTTCCGTGTGTTGCAGCGCAAACGTCTGTGGCTGGTTCGTCTGTGGCGGCAAACCGGCACAAGCGGCCACCACGAAGACAAGCGCAATTACGATGAGACGCTGCAGGCTTTTCATCTTCACACCTCACAGATCCGCGCCTTCGGTGAAAGGCGTCACTCCTTGTTGCGCAACCGAAGCAATCCCATCAGAACCTCATCGCGATACGTTGCAAGCTCGTGCAACGAGCGCGACTGGACTTCTTCGTGCACGCCCTTGATGATGGTCTCCCGCACGTCCGCCGTGAGTTCCGGTGTTCCGAGCACGTGCCACCAGGCTGTCAACGGGCCGGTGAACTGCTCGAAGAAGTGTTCGATACCGCCCTGCCCGCCGCCGAGATGGTAGAGAAGACTTGGCCCCATGATCCCCCACCGCAGGCCCGGGCCCCACGAAACGGCCACGTCGGCATCGCCGACGCTCACGACACCCTCCGCAATCAGATACACCACTTCGCGAAAGAGGGCCGCCTGAAGGCGATTGGCGACGTGGCCCGGAACCTCCTTGTGCAAGCGGATGGTCCGCTTTCCGAGGCCGCGATAGAATGCGCTGACGCGATCAATGGTCTCTTCGGAGGTCTTCGCGCCACCCACGATCTCGACCAGCGGTATCAGATGCGGCGGGTTGAATGGATGACCGATTACGCAGCGTTCGGGATGGTTCGGGCAGGCGGATTGAATCTCGCTCATCGTCAGGCCCGACGAACTCGAAGCGATGATCGCCTCCGGCGCCAACGCTTCATCGAGCCGCCGGTAGAGGTCCTTCTTGAAGTCGATGCGCTCCGGACCGTTCTCCTGAACCAGATCGCTCCCGGCTATGGCTTCCTCGAAGTTCGCCGTGAATTGAAGCTTCGAAGGCGACGCGCCGGGCGAGAGCCCGAGTTCCTCCAGCGCGGGCCACGCGGCTGCGATGAATTCGTCGAGTTTCTGCTTTGCATCGGGGGCGATGTCGGTCGCGACGACGTCCAGACCTTTGGCGAGAAACAGCGCCGCCCAGCTCGCTCCGATGACCCCGGTCCCGATGATCGTCACGCGCTCGATTGTCTTGCTCATGGTAAGCACTCCGTGGCGTTAAACGAACGCACTGAACCCGCTGATCGCCTTGCCGACGATCAGAGAATTCATCTCGCGCGTGCCTTCATAGGAATAGAGGGCTTCCGAGTCGGCCATGAAGCGCGCGACGTTGTAGTCGAGCACGATGCCATTGCCGCCCAGAACTTCGCGAGCCCAGCCGACCGTCTCGCGCATGCGTACCGTGCAGAATGCCTTGGCGAGCGAGGCATGCTCGTCCTTTAGCTTGCCCTGGTCCTGCAGTTGCGCGAGACGCACGACCATGCACTGCGAGGCCGTGATATTGCCGAGCATCTTCGCGAGCAGGTCCTGGACCATCTGAAACGATGCGATCGGCTTGCCGAACTGTTCGCGCGTCTGAGCATACTTCAGCGCGTGTTCATATGCGCCCATGCTGCATCCCACCGACTCCCACGCCACATACTGGCGGGTCAGGCGCAGCACGCGTGCCGTGTCGCGGAAGGTCGAGTCGCCCTGCAGGCGGTTCTCTTCCGGCACGCGGCAGTTATCGAGCGTGATGACGCCGTTTTGCACAACCCGCAGCGCGACCTTGCGCTCGATCTTCGAAACCGAGAACCCCGGCGTCGTCTTGTTTTCCACGATGAATCCTTTCACCTGGTTGTCGTCGACGTCACGTGCCCAGATGATGGAAAGATCGCACCATGGCGAATTGCCGATCCAGCGCTTCTGGCCGTTGAGCACCCAGGTATCGCCTTCGCGCTTCGCGGTCGTGAGAAGCCCGCCGCCGGCGCCCGAGCCGACCAGCGGCTCGGTCAGGCCAAAGCAGCCCACCTTCTCGAGACGGGCCATGGGCGGCAGCCACTTCTGCTTCTGCTCTTCCGACCCGCCGAGGTAAATGGAACCCATGGCGAGGCCGCTGTGCACACCGTAGAACGTGGCGATCGAGGCGTCGACACGCGCAATTTCCATGGCCATGAAGCCGTCGAGCAGAACGCTGCCGCCGGGGCAGCCATAGCCCTCGAAACCAATGCCGACGATATCCAGATCCTGAATGCCGGGGATCAGCTCGAACGGGAACTTGTCGTCGGCCCAGTACTGGTTGATGACGGGCGCCACGGTCCCTTCCATGAAGCTCCGCACCTTCTTGAGGAGCGCCTGCTCATCGTCGCTCAAGACCTGGTGGATCATGTAGAAGTCGCTATCGGGCGCTGGCAGCGCGTGAGGAAGCTTTGTTTCTGGCATGGTGTGTCTCGTTGGTGATGATCAGGACTGCGTATGGGACAGATAGTCGTAGACCACTTCGGCGTTGCCGAGTGACAGGTCGGTCAGCAGATGCACGGCCGACAGAACCTCGAGCACCGGCAGCTTGGCGACGGGCGCGAAGCAGTGCGGATGCAGTTCCAGTGAGGCAGGGCCTGTCCACGCGCCCTTTACAGTCAGATCCTCGATGTAATACCTGACGATCTCGCACACCCGGGCCGTGCAGTCCACGTGCGGCAGGATCTTAAGCAGATAGCCTGGCGCCTCGAGAGTCTTCCTGACCGAGGCGAGATCGAGCGCCTTGTACTTGTAGGCCATCGTGGCCGTGGCAACGCGCACGCCGTTATAGTCGAGCGTGCCAACGAGCGCGTCGTTGCGCACCTCCAGCTTCGGTTGCGCGAGCACCTTGGGAAAACCCAGCAGTTCGCGGCCGGAGGCGATGCCCGCCTCGCTGTCGAGATACATCGCATGCGTGAAGCCGCCGGCCACGCCGTTGAGCGTAACGGGAATCACCTGGCCGGATTCGGTGTACGAGCCCAGCCCGCTCGAATCGGGCATGTTGATGAACTCGTACTTGACGATCGGCTCGCCAGGCATGAGCGGAGCCGGGACCACTCGCGCAAGCGCCTCTGGATCGGTGCGATAGGTGATGATCACGAACTCGCGATCGACGAACCGGTACGGCACTTTGGGATAGGCGGGGCTCGTCAAGGGCATCGCGTAGGCCGATGCGCGCACTTCGTCTTCAGTCATGGAATGCTCCATAGTTGCCGTGCGGGGTGAAAGGCGCGACGGCCTCGCTCACGACGCGCGCTTGAATCGTGCGACGGCGCCCGCATCGTTCAGGCGTGCGACCTCGGCGTCGTCGAACCCCAGTTCCTGCAGGATTTGCGCACCGTGTTCGCCGAGTTGCGGGGCCGCAGTGGGCTTCACTTTCGGCGAGCCGAACACCTGAAACGGGCTGCTGACGGTGCGGGCTACTTTCCCGCCGGGCTGCGCGAGCGGTACGATGATCCCGTTGGCCGGCAATTGGGGGTCGTCGATGATTTCTCGTGCGACCTGAACGACACCGAAGATCACGCGGCCGGCATCGAGCACCTGCTTCCAGTACGCGAGCGGCCGGCTCGCGAACATCGGGTCGAGAATCTCGACCAGTTGTGCGGAGTTGGCGATGCGGTTTTCGTCGACGAAGCGCGGGTCCTCCAGCAGGTCGGGCTTGCCGATCGCCTTGCAGAAGCCCGGCCAGTCCTTGCGCTGCGCCGCGACGAGCAGAATCCAGCGCTTGTCGGCGGTCTGGTAAGGATTGAGCAGCGCATTGGGCGGCGACTTGCGGTCGTGCTGAGCGAAGAAGTGGCCGCCGTTCAGGCCGCCCTCGACCCACGCGCCCGCGGCCCAGATACCGTTGGCGATCAGCGAGGTCGAGACATGGCTGCCCTTGCCGGTCGTAGCACGCACGTAGAGTGCGGTCACGATCGCTGCATAGAGCGTCGTGGCCGTCGCATGGTCGCCAATTCCCGGGATCGGTAGCGTCGGCGGACTGCCGGCGTCATGCGTCACTTCCATCAGGCCGGAGCGCGCCCAGTATGCGGTGACATCGAATCCCGGCGTGTCGGCCTCCGGGCCTTCGGAGCCATATCCCGTGACGTCGGCGTAGATGAGCTTGTCGTTGAGCGGCGCGAAGTCTTCGTAGGTGCAGCCGAGCGATGCCTTGACACGCGGAGGAAAGTTCACGACGACCACGTCGGCCCAGCGCACGAGGCGATGCAGCACTTCTTTGGCGTCGGGCTTCTTCAGATCGATCGCGATGCCGCGCTTGTTGCGGTTCGTCAGTTGCCACGCATAGTTGACGTCACTCGTCGGGTTTGGCGGCATCGCCGAAAAGTAGCGGTAGACATCTCCGGTGCCCGGCGGCTCGACCTTGATCACGTCGGCGCCGAAGTCCGCAAGGATCGTCGTCGCGGCAGGGCCCGCAATATAGCTCGCAAGGTCGAGCACCTTCAACCCGGAGAAGATGTGATTGCCGACGTTCATCGAGTCACCTCCATAATTTTGTTCTGCCCGCTTCCGATCGCTTGCGCGCCCGGCGCAAACGGTCGTGAAGGGAGTGGCGAGAGCCGCGATTTATCGACCTGTGAACTTCGGAGGCCGCTTTTCCAGGAAGGCTTTCGTGCCTTCCGTCTTGTCATCGGTGGAGGCACATACCCCAAACAAGGCCGCTTCGAGCGCAAGCCCCTCGGAGAGTGAGCCATCGAGACCGCGATTGACCGCCGCAATCGCATGGCGCACCGAAAGCGGCGCATTGGCGTTGATCTTCGCGAGCATTTCCTGCGCGCGGTCGATCAATTTCGATGGCTCGACAATTTCGCTCACGAGCCCAATGCGCAGTGCGTCTTCCGCTGGAATCATTTCGCCCGTGAGGATGAGTTGCAGGGCAACGCTCTTGCCAACCACGCGAGGAAGGCGCTGCGTTCCGCCGAAGCCGGGAATGAGACCGAGCTTGATCTCGGGCTGCCCGAATCTCGCGTTAGGGGTTGCCAGGCGGATCGTGCACGCCAACGCCGTTTCACATCCGCCGCCGAGCGCGAGACCATTGACTGCCGCGATGACGGGCTTGCCCAGGTTTTCGACGAGATCGAGCAAAGCCTGTCCGGCGCGTGCTGCATGCACTGCCTCGACAGGCGTTGCGGCGGCCAGTTCGCCGATGTCCGCTCCCGCAATGAATGCATGATCGCCTGCGCCGGTCACGATGACCCCGCCAATGCGCGCATCGTCCCGCGCGTATTCGAATGCCGCTTTCAATTCTCGGATGGCCTTCTGGTTCAACGCATTGAGGACCTCTGGGCGATTCAGCATGATGAGCGCGGATGCGTTCCGCTGTTCATAGACAATCGTTTCGAACGATTGGTGTGCAAGTGTCTGTTCCATGAGTCTGTGGATTCCACACGAACTGTTCAACTCACGGACGATTTCACCACCACCGGGATTGCCGGTCACGCACTATCTACGCACTAATCCGCCCGATTTTCCCGTACCGTGATCAACTCGACGGTGGGAAAATCGAACGGACTGCAATTCAGCGGGCGAAGTCGCGATGGTATGTACCAGCGCTGCCCATACGAGTGCCAGGCAAGTCATACTTTGGTGTAAGCCGATTACACCAACGAACAATCTTCATCGCTTGGCTCGCAGCCTGGTACCGATGCACGATGGCGTAGCGTTCACTGAGCAAAGCTAATCGAGGGATCGCTGCATGCGTGCGCCCCAGGTCGTTTCTATCGTCGATGACAACGAGCCTTTCCGCTCGGCGACTGCGCGCCTCGTGCAAGCATACGGGTGGATCGTGCGGGCATTCGATTCCGCGGAGCGATTCCTGGATTCAGAGGACGTTCACAACACGGTATTCCTCATTTCGGATATCAAAATGCCGGGCATGTCCGGGCTGGCAATGTACAGCCGCCTCCTGGAGCTGGGACTCGCGCCTCCTGCCGTTTTCGTTACCGCGGCTGCAACTGCCTCTCTGCGTGCCGAAGTTCTGGCAACGGGAGCGTTTGCCTTGCTCGAAAAGCCAATGGATCCCGACGAACTGGAGCGGTGGTTGAATCATGCTTTACGCCAGCCTTAGTCTGCCGTTGCGAGTCTTCATTAAGGATTTCGCTACAACGGCGCGCCGCCTTGTGCACAACCTCGTCTGGGCGAGCACCTATACTTCTTGCAGCGGCGTGGCAGCCCTTTTCCCATTCCCACCCAACCCGGGGGTTCGCTCATGAGTGGCATTGGAATTGCAAAGGTCGCGCGGCGGTCGACCCGCGACCTGCCTGCCCCGCACCGTCTCGATGTCTGGGCGGATGTGCTGACTTCGGCCATGATTCCCGTGTATGTCCGGGCCAGCAATCCACGCGAGTTCGAAGCGAACATGACTGTGGCGGCCTGCGGGCCGCTGACAGTAGTGCTGCAGTCGGGCACCCCGCACACCTGCGGACGGGGGCGCAGCGAACTGGCGCGCAGCGGCCAGCGCCAGTATCACCTGATGATGAGCCTCAACCACACCTATCACGTCTCGCATCGCAATGATCTGCGCCTCGCGCCCGGTGACCTCGTACTCGTCGATTCGGACCTCATTTGCGGCATTGATCTGATGCGCCGGTACGAATTTCTTAATATCGGCATTCCCGTCGAGTGGCTCAGGCGCTGGGTTCCCGACGTTGGTTTTCTTGTCGGAAGGCGCATTCCGGGCAATTCCAACTGGGGTGCCGCCCTTGCCGCCTACCTGGTCCAACTGTTGCCTGAGGCGGTTGCGAACGCGCCCATCCCGCGCAGCGTGCTCGCCGACCAGGTGGGCGCCCTGCTGGCGCTCATCGCCCATGAGATGAGCGGCCAGGAGCCGCACAGCAAGCCTGCCGAGCGATCGTTGCGGGATCGCGTGAGCGACTGCCTCGCCCAGCGCTGCCACGAGCATGGCCTGACCGCCGAAGCTGTCGCCGACTCGCTCGGCATCTCGGTGCGCACACTACATCGAGCGCTAACGGGATGCCAGCAGACCTTCGCCGATCAACTGCTCGATGCGAGGATGAATTGTGCGCTGCGGATGCTCGAATCGAAGATATTCGCGCGGATAACGGTGGGTGAAATAGGGCGCCGCGCTGGCTTTGCGGATGCGTCGCACTTTACCCGCGTGGTGCGCAGAAGGATGGGGGTTACACCGCAGCAATTGCGTATGCGCAGCGGCACCGTTTCGAGCGACACAGCCGCCCGACATGCCGCTGAAAGCGATGGAGATCAATAGTTATCCTGCGCGTCACAAGCAACCCATGCAGGCTTGCCTTTTGGCGTCTCTATCCCGAGCGCTGCAGTCATTCTGACGAGATCCGCCACCGAGCGCGCGGCCATTTTTCTCATAACCTGAGCGCGATAAATCTTGACGGTGATTTCGCTGAGCTTCAGCTCGTTGGCGATTTCCTTGTTCATCAAGCCGTCCACGACGAACAGCATCACCTGCTGCTCCCGAGGCTTCAAGGAATCGTAGCAAGTGCGTAGCGCGGCGAGCGCCCGGTGGGCCGCGAGCCGCTCGCTATCGCATGTCAACGCATCGGTGACCGCATCCAGCATGTCCTGGTCGCGGAAAGGCTTAGGGAGAAAGTCTACTGCACCGGCTTTCATCGCCTTCACCGACATGGCGACGTCGCCATACCCGGTCATGAAGATGATTGGCATCCGAATACCGCTCTTCACGAGTTCATCCTGGAATGCGAGCCCAGTCTCGCCG
This sequence comes from Paraburkholderia sp. BR14312, assembly GCF_040948675.1. NCBI lineage: Bacteria > Pseudomonadati > Pseudomonadota > Betaproteobacteria > Burkholderiales > Burkholderiaceae > Paraburkholderia > Paraburkholderia sp. BR14312. Next base: position 244,289 of record NZ_JBFPKI010000011.1, on the reverse strand, counting down.
TGCAACCTGACGTCCAGAATCAGGCAACTCGGTACGTGCTCCTTATGGAATGCCGAAAATTCGCGGCAGGACGGGAACGCCTGGGCGCGTAGCCCGATTGAATGCAACAGGTCAACGAGCGCAATGCGCATCGCCTCGTCGTCGTCGATCACGTATACCATCGAGACCAGACCGTCGGCAGGGTTCATGTTCGTAACGGCCGAAACCGGCTCAGCACGCATCTCGTTCTCCCGCACCTGACTTGCGAACCGCTACGCTCTGCACCTCCACTCACAGGCAAACCGATTCCACGTTACCGGCGCAGCCGCGCCCCGTATTGGTGAATACAACGGTCCCGTATCGTGAGAATATCCCTGCCCCCACGGTCTGGATGGTCTGAGCATGCCATTCATGGTCGAAAATCCGGTCTGCACGCGCCATAGCAAGGTGTCTCGTTTCGCTTGGCGGGAAATCGCTGCATGGCAGCGAAGCTTCATTCCGCACGGTTATACGAACGTATGATTCACCTGGCCTATCACGTGATCTCCACAACCGATCCCACATTTGTAACCAGAACGCCTCTACGTTACCTTTTATCCGGTACGAATCGACATGCATGGCTCGAACCTTCGAAAGGGTTTTCATCGAGGTTCGGACTGAACTCCGGAGCGGAGAGACGATTATGGATTTGTTGAAGAGCATGCGGATTTTTGAGCGTGTGGCCGACGGCGCAAGCTATACGTTGGCGGCTCGGGAGCTGAACATGAGTACGGGTTCAGTCTCGCGGCTCATTTTCGACCTCGAGCAGCATCTTGCCACGCGACTCCTGCATCGCACGACGCGGCGGATTGCCTTGACGCCCGCGGGCAAGCGCTATCTGGCGCGTTGCCACTCGATTCTCGAAGCCCTGGACGAGGCAGAAGCTGAAGCCAAATCGATTCACATCAGTCCCACAGGCTGCCTTAGGGTTCACGCCTCCCAATCGCTTGCGCAACACTATTTGGTTCCCGCAGTGAGATCCTATCGGGAGCGGCATCCGTCCGTGCAGGTTGGGCTGACGCTATCGGACTCTCCGGTCAACCTTCTCGCCGGTGAATTCGACATGGCCGTCGTGGCGACCGAGGTGCTGCGCGACTCTTCGCTTATCGGTACGCGTCTTGGCAGCTCCTACAGCGTGATGTGCGCGTCTCCAAACTATCTCGACGTGCATCCGATGATCAACAGGCTCGCTGACCTTTCGAACCATAGTCTCGTTTGTCTCGCCCCCTCCTGGTCGGACAACGTCGAATTGACGTCGCAAGGGGCAAACGGCTGCGAAACGGTTTCCGTTCAACCCGGGCTGTGCATCAGCTCACAATCTTCGCTTGCCAATGCCCTCGAACTTGGGATGGGAGTGGGCTTACTGCCGCTGCATGCAGCCGTTGATGCGTTCCGCGATGGACGCCTCGTGCACATACTGCCTGCCTGCCAGTTTGAACACGTTGGCATCTACGCACTCTTTGCGTCGAAGATGTTTCTCGACGCAAAGGTGAGAACGTGGGTTGAACATCTGAAAGGCAGTTTTGCTGAATCCAGCAAGAACGTTCAACTGGTTCTCTACAACTCGAGTGATTTGCAGGTGGCGTGAGCCTCCCGCAGACAGGCGGTCCGGCACGGCGATGCGCCTACCGCGGCTTGCGCTTCATCGAGAGACTGCGTCTGGTATGGCCGTCTCGCCCCCTGCCAGAGACCCAGTTGTCGATGATCGCGGCGACGGTCAGTTCGACCGTCAGCGTGCGCGATACCGGCATCGGAATCGCGCCGGAGCATGCCTATCGGTTGTTCGACGCTTTTTTCACGACGACACGCGGTGGCAAGGGGATAGGTCTCGCGATGTGCCGTTCGATCATCGATGCACATGGCGGAACCATATTGGCATTCAACAACGCCGGGCACGGTGCAACGTTTCAATGTCGATTGCCCTTGATTGAAGCAAGCGCCAACGCTGAGTGAATCGTGGTGGCTCGGCATGGCGCGCCGCCACGCAATGACAAGTCCCCCGCAATGAATTCATAGCCATCCAAATCGCACCGGCGCAACCGGCCTGAAACGTGCAACGCGTTTTTCTAACCCGGAACGACTCCCAACATACACATGTATGATCCCACTACCCTTCTGGGGGGCTACGCGAGCCGTTGGTACGATTTTCTTGTTTTCGCAATTGCGACATGATGATATCCGCTCCGGGTGCTGCACGGCTCTCGTGGCGCAGGAGGTCAATTGCTATCACCCGCATTTGGACTCCTTATCACTTGTTGAAATTGAAATCGATCACCCTCCAGATCTATCCAATCCGCCACTTGGCAGCCGCAAAGGACTGATACTCGGAACGCAAACGAGTATTTGATCGCCGAAGACTGTCCACGGGCATTTCGCGAAGGAATGGAACCATGAATGCAAAGCCGCCGCTCACCGCGGGCAATCGTTGTCCGCAAGATCGCACGAGCCGGGTCCTGATCTGGGTTTTCATCGTGGTCACCGCGCTCTGCTGGGTGGGAATGATCCTGGCAACGCGCGCCACCTATCAGCAGGCAGCGCCACTGCCACAGCAGATGGTCGCGCCCAACCGCGCACCGGTGATGAGCTACGCCGACATCGTCGCGGGCAAGTCGGGATTTCAGCAAGCGGATCTGATGGATTTCGGCAGCCTGTACGGCATGGGGTCCTACTTTGGCGAGGATTTCACCGCCAAGTACCTCGTCGAGCTGGCGAAGGAGGTGCGCAACAATCTGGCGTTATCTCGCTACGGCAAGTCCTTTGACGCCGCGACGGCCGATCAGCAGGCAAGCGTCACGCGTACCATGCAGGCACAACTTCAGGGCATCGATCTGAGTCAGCAGCAGGTTGTGCTTCCGGACAGCGTGGCTCAGGCGATTCAGACGTTGCGGCCACGCATCAGCGCAGCGCTGCTCAGCGACAACCTTGCGCAAGGGTATACGGGGGCACGTTCGCTCGACGCGTCCTCAGCAACGCAAACCGCGAGCTTCATCCTGTATTCGTCGCTCACGACCGTCGCCCGCCGCCCCGGCAAGGACTATTCGTGGACAGTCAACTGGCCGCCCGAGCCGCTGGTCGGCAACTCCCCCACTGCTGCCACGTTCCAGTGGACGTGGATTTCGTTCACGATGATATTTTTCGCGATTGGCGCGATCCTGATGATCTTTCGCCTCTGGATCGAGCCCAAGGCCGCGAATGAGACTTTCGAACCGGTGCTGCGAGGCTTCAAGGAACCCACGCCCAGTCAGCGTGCGCTCTGGAAGTATTTTTTGGTGGTGGCCGCTGTCCTGCTGGTGCAGATTCTCGCGGGTTCGATCATGGCGCACTACTACACCGATCGCACCAGCTTTTACGGCATCGAAGTGGACAAATGGCTGCCGTTTGCCGCCCTGCGCAGCGTCCACCTGCAGGCGCCGATCGTGTGGATCGGCGTGAGCTGGATCGCTGGAGGACTCTTCCTCGCGCCTCTGATCGGCAAGCGTGAACCTGCCGGGCAGCGTGCGATGGTGAACCTCATCTTCTGGGTACTGGTGGTCATCGTGGCGGGGGCGCTGATCGGCGACTACCTCGGTGTGATGGGCATCATCCGCGCACACTGGTTCTGGTTCGGTAACCAGGGACTGTCGTATCTCGAGTTGGGCCGCTTCTGGCAGATCCTCTTCTTTGTTGGCCTCGCCGTCTGGTGTCTGGTATTGCTGCGTGCATTCTGGCCCACCCTCAAAGCGCTGTTCAGGCAAAGCGGCGGAACGCTCTACGGCCTGTTCCGCATCGAGCATCTTCTCTGGGCCGCCACGCTGAGCGTCACGGTGCTCTATGTATTCGGCATGATTCCGTTCGGCTCGCCCAACCCGTCGTTCTCGATCACCGATTTCTGGCGCTGGTGGGTCGTGCACCTCTGGGTCGAGCTTGCCTTCGAGTTGTTCGCAGCAGCGGTGACCGGCTACTTCCTCATGGCGCTGGAACTGGTGTCGCGGCAGATGGTTGAGCGCGCAGTGCTGTTCGAATGGATCCTCATTATGGTCGGCGGGGTGCTCGGCACTGGCCATCATATGTACTGGGCAGGCGAACCGAGCCTCTGGGTGAGTTTCGGCAGCATGTTCTCGTTCCTCGAGGTCTTGCCGCTGTTCCTGCTGGTGCTGGAAGCCATCGAGCAGCAGCGTCACATCCAGCACGAAAAGGATTTCCCGTATCGACTTGCCTATCTCTACATTCTCGGCTCTGCATTCTGGAACTTCGTGGGCGCCGGGGTGTTCGGCGGCGGCACGCTCAATGCGCCGCTGGTCAACTATTACGAGCATGGCACCTTCCTCACGCTGAACCACGCGCATACGTCGATGTTCGGCGCGTTCGGGTTGCTCGCCATTGGTCTGATCTACATGGTCCTGCGCTATTTGAACGGCCATCGCGCGTGGAGCGACCGCTGCGGCGTATGGGCATTCTGGCTCTACAACGCCGGCCTCGTAATGTGGATCGCGATGAACTTCTACCCGGTTGGCTGGCCGCAACTGCTGGCGGTTTACACGCACGGCTATGCGTATGCGCGAAGCCTCGAGTTCTACAGCACCACCACCTTCTGGCAGTGGATGCGCATGCCGGGTGACATCGTGTTCGCCATGGGTGCCCTGTTGATGGCCTGGGACTTTATTGTCAAGATTCTCGCGCAGCGCGCAGCGGCCATTGCCGAGGCGCCGTCTGCGACCGTCGCATCCGGGCAGTCGCTGTGAGCAGCCTCGACCTGTTGGGTATCGCCCGGAGCGGATTGCAAAATCCGCTCATCTGCTCGTCGCTCGCCGCCTGTGTCCTATCACTGGCGGCCTGCACGAGCACTTCGGATGTCGCCGCTACCGACAAGCCGAATGTGTTTACCGTCACCGCCAGTACGCGGGGCGCTCGACTGTCGTGGGTCAGCGCATATCGAAAGGCCGTCAGCAGCGCCAGTGACTACTGCACCAAACGCGGCATGCAGGTCGGCACCCGGTTGGATTTCATACGCAGCGGGCGCGAACTGGAACAACAAGGAACGGAGTTGACCTTCGAGTGTCACCCGCTATTCTGACCGGCCGGCGGGAATGATTCACGGGGTATGATGTGTTCGGGGGCAAGGCTATTTGTCGCAAACGACCGCCGTCATGACGAGCGGCATGACTTCCCTTACCGTCGCCGGGCTACCCGTTTCGCGAATGCGTTCGCTGACCGCCTCTTTCCCTGCCATGACGACGACACCATAGACGCGATGGGGCGTTTCACCTTCGCTGATTTTCTGGGTGAACATGGCGTCGTTCGGGGAAAAGCCGAAGACGGCCCGCACCTTGAATCCGAGTGCCGTCAAGTTCTGATTCGGCCTGAGCCGGTACGCGTTGACCGAGTTGGCCGACACTTTCATGGGTACAGGATCGATCTCCTTTTCATCGACCAGTTGCTCGATGAACGTGTGGGGACCGAGATGGCAATCGAGGCTGGCGCCGATCTCCTGTGCATAAATCGCATTCGAGACGAACGCTGCGCCGAGGGCGACGCATCGAGGCAAATGAGAGACTTTCACGAGCATCTTCTCCTTGAACGATCGGCTCGCCGGCTCGACCAGCAATGGAAGCTTAAGCGCAAAGCGGTCCGCAACTCAATTGCACAATGGTGTTAGCCGCGTATCCATGTCGATGGAGGGGGGCGCGAGCGCCGGGCCGAACGAGTCGCGCACCCAGTCTGATCAAAATCGGTATCCAACCCCCACGAACGTAATCCATGGATTCGCAGTGATTCGCGTCTTGTTCGTGAGCGCAGGCTGTCCATTGGCGGCATAGGCCGTCACTGTCGCATTCGTCTTGAGCGGTAAATAGGTGACCGACGCCGTGGCGTACCAGTTCTTGCTGAAATTGTACGAGGCGCCCGCATTGAACGCTGGATTCCAGGACGGACTCAAGGAACTTTCGACATGGCTGCCCGGCCCGGCGAACCGCTGCAATGCGCCGCTAAAAGTCGAGTTGAGTTCGGTATGGGAATACCATGTGTAATTCACGCCCACGCCCGCGAACGGCCGGAATTTCGACTGCGCATCCCCAAGGTAATACTTCACGAAGAGGATCGGCGGCCATGATCGCGTGGTGGCGAGCGGCTGCAGGTTGCCCAGGTCGAGCCCCGGACCGCTCGGCCCGACTGGCGTCACCCTGCCCTGCGCATAGAGCTTGAGCTTGGGCGGTATGCCGCTCGCCAGATCGAGCGCGATGTGGTCCGTGACGAAATACGTCATCGAGAGTTCGGCGGTGAACGTATTGTGGATCTGCCCGCCCGTGCCCGGCGAAGTATAGGTGCCGAACGCCGTGGTGCTTGTCATGGGCGTCGCCGACGATTGCCCAAAGTCGAGCCACGCCCCACCCACGCTGGTGATGAGGCTGCCCGCGCTCTGGGCCATCGCGCTACTGCATATCGCCCCGGGCATCAGGGCGAGACATACGAATTTCTTCACTTTCATTTTGATATGGATTCCGAATTGACTTCAACGGAGGTTTCTGAAAATTCCGTGCAACTGCTTTACAGCTGTTCGATGACGACCGCGCCCGATGTGCCGGCCTTGATCGCCTCCAGCAACGCAGACGCCTTGGGCAGGATCTTTTCCGCGTAGAACCGTGCGGTGGCGAGCTTGGCTTGATAGAACTCCGGATCTTCCTGCGCCGCCAGCTTCTGCGACGCCACCGCCGCCGCGCGCGCCATCTGCCAGCCGCCGCACACATAGCCCACGAGCATCAGGTAATCCGCCGAACTGCCGAGTGCTTCATCGGCGTCTTTGGCGAACGCGCCCAGCATCCAGGCGGTAGCGTCTTCGAGTGCCTGCACGGCCGCGGCAAAACGCGTGCCGATCGATACGACTTGCGCATCGGCGTTGCGCTCCAGTGCGGGCAGGACTTCGCGCAGCTGTGCAATCAGCGCTGCCATTGCCGCGCCGCGATCGGCCGCCAGCTTGCGGCCGGCCAGATCTGCCGCCTGAATGCCGGTCGTGCCTTCGTAGATCGTCGCGATCCGCGCATCGCGCAGGAACTGGCAGGCGCCCGTTTCTTCGATGTAGCCCATGCCGCCATGCACCTGCACGCCCATCGACGCGATCTCGACACCCAGTTCGGTACACCAGCCCTTGAGCACCGGAATCAGCAGATCGATGCGAGCCTGGTGACGCGCACGCTCGTCGCCGTCGGGATGCCGGTGCGCACGATCCATGTCGCTTGCCATCACGTAGGCAAAGGCCCGCATCGCTTCGACCTGCGCCTTCATCGTCATCAGCATGCGGCGCACGTCCGGGTGATGCACGATCGCCACCGCGTTGGGCGACTTGCCGCTCGCGAGGCGCCCCTGCACGCGTTCCTTCGCGTATTCGCGGGCCTGCTGCCAGGCGCGCTCCGCCATCGCGAGGCCCTGGATACCCACCTTCTGGCGTGCTTCGTTCATCATCGTGAACATGTGCGCCAGGCCCTTGTTCTCCTGGCCGACCAGGTAACCGATCGCGCCGCCGTTTTCGCCGAAGCTCATCACGCAAGTCGGGCTCGCATGAATGCCGAGCTTGTGCTCAAGAGAGATGCAGCGCACGTCGTTGTTGGCGCCGGGCGTGCCGTCGTCGTTCAGCAGGAACTTGGGTACGAGGAAGAGCGAGATGCCGCGCACGCCTTCGGGCGCGTCAGGCAGGCGCGCGAGCACGAGGTGGATCACGTTGCCGGTCATGTCGTGATCGCCCCACGTGATGAAGATCTTCTGGCCGTGGATACGATAGTGCTCCCCCTCAGGCACGGCTTTCGTTCTTACCGCCGCGAGGTCCGAGCCGGCTTGTGGCTCGGTCAGGTTCATCGTTCCGGTCCATTCGCCGCTCACGAGATTCGGCAAATAGCGCTCCTTCAGCGTCTGCGAACCGTGCAGGCGGATCGCTTCCGTTGCGCCCGCCGTGAGCATCGGGCACAGCGCGAACGCCATGTTCGATGAATTCCACATCTCCACCGCGGCTGCATGCATCAGTTCAGGCAAGCCCTGTCCGCCGAATTCCGGGTCTCCGGCGAGGCCGCACCAGCCGCCCGAAACATACTGCTCATAGGCACGCGCGAATCCGTCGGCGGCAGCCACACCATGCCCGGTCAGGCGCGCACCCTGTGCGTCGCCGGGCTTGTTGAGGGGATCGAGCACTTCGGTCGCAAACTTCGCCGCCTCGTCGAGCACGGCATCGGCGAGTTCCGGCGAGACGTCATCGAAACCGGGCAATGCCGCGATCGCCTCGAGGCCAGCCAGTTCGTTCATCACAAAGCGCATGTCGCGCAGGGGGGCAATATAGGTCGTCATGGTCGGCTCCTTCGTCAGCCTTGCTGCAGTTTGTCCAGTTCGTGCGAGAGTTCGGGCAGCACCTTGAAAAGGTCGCCGACGATCCAGTAATCGCAGACCTGGAAAATCGGCGCTTCCTCATCCTTGTTGATCGCAACGATCACCTTCGAGTCCTTCATGCCGGCCAGATGCTGGATCGCACCCGAAATGCCCACCGCGACGTAGAGTTGCGGCGCGATCACCTTGCCGGTCTGTCCCACCTGATAGTCGTTGGGCACGAACCCCGCATCGACCGCCGCGCGCGAAGCGCCCACCGCTGCGCCAAGCTTGCCGGCGATATCTTCGAGCAGCGCAAAGTTCTCTCCGGACGCCATCCCGCGTCCGCCTGAAACCACGCGTCGCGCAGCGGTCAGCTCCGGCCGCTCGGAGTGTGTCAGTTGCTGGCTCACGAAACGGGCACCGGGCATTTCAGGCGCCGGCTCCAGCGGTTCGACGGCAGCGCCGCCGCCTTGCGTGCTCGCGGCGTCGAAGGCCGTCGTACGCACGGTAATGACCTTGATGCGGTCGGCGCTGCGCACGGTCGCGAGAATGTTGCCCGCGTAGATGGGGCGCACGAACGTATCGGCGGATTCGACGGCGATGATGTCCGAGACTTGCGCGACATCGAGCAGCGCGGCGACGCGGGGCATCACGTTCTTTGCGGTCGTGGTGGCCGGCGCGAGCACGTGGCTATATTCAGGCGCGACCTTCACGACGAGCGCCGCGAGATTTTCGGCCAGCGCGTGGCCATAATGGGCAGCATCGGCCACGCGTACGCGGGTCACGCCGGCAACGCGCGCCGCCTGTTCGGCCACGTTCGCGCATTGCGAACCGGCCACGAGCACATGGATGTCGTCCGAGAGACGCGCGGCGGCGGTCACGGCGTTCAGAGTCGCTGCCTTGAGCACCTGATTGTCGTGCTCTGCAATGATGAGGACTGTCATTTCTGTTTCCTTTTCCTTGGCGTATCAGATCACTTGGGCCACGCTGCGCAGCTTCGCCACGAGTTCCGCGGCGTCGGCCACGCGCACGCCGGGTTCGCGCTTCGGCGGTTCGGTGACCTTCAGTGTTTGCAGTCGCGGGGCGACGTCCACGCCGAGCGCATCGGGCTTCACCACGTCGAGCGGCTTCTTCTTCGCCTTCATGATGTTGGGCAGGCTCGCGTAGCGCGGCGTGTTCAGACGGAGATCGGCGGTAATGACCGCGGGCAGGTCGACTTCGATCGTCTCCAGGCCGCCGTCGATCTCGCGGGTCACGACCGCCTTGCCGCCTTCGATCTCCACCTTCGAGGCGAACGTCGCCTGCGGCCAGTCAAGCAGCGCAGCCAGCATCTGGCCGACCTGGTTCGCGTCGTCGTCGATGGCCTGCTTGCCGAGCATCACCAGCTGCGGCTGCTCCTTGTCCACCAGCGCCTTCAGAAGCCTCGCGACGGCGAGCGGCTGCAGCTCCACATCGGTTTCGACGAGGATGCCGCGGTCGGCGCCCGTCGCCATCGCCGTACGCAGCGTTTCCTGGCAGCCCTGCACGCCGCAGGACACGGCGACCACTTCCGTCGCGGCGCCGGCCTCTTTCAGGCGAACGGCCTCCTCCACGCTGATCTCGTCGAAGGGGTTCATCGAGAACTTCACGTTTGCGACATCCGCACCGCTGCCGTCGGCTTTCACGCGCACTCTCACGTTTGCATCGACGACGCGCTTGACTGGTACAAGTACTTTCATTGCCTGCTCCGCTCCTTTAGATCATCCCAATGGTATGGAGAACGAACTGTTCTCCGTGCTTCCCACGCTGTGGCCTTGTGCGCTGCAACGTAATTTGTCGCGCTCAACCGCACCAGCTTCGTAGCGGTTGGGCTATCATTTTTCCGTCCGCTTCGTTAGATGCCATGGTCTCTCAGGCTGACGCGGTGCAATATCCCCCATACAGGGGTGACCGATCGAAAAAAAAGGGGACGCAGCCGGGGCGAACCCGCTGACACGGAGCAGCCCATGCACGTGACCGAAGCGTCAGGAGCGGTGACTGGAGGAGCATTCGCGGCCAGACCTCCCGTTTTGCTCGCGACGAAGATCTTTCCGCCCCGGCTGCCCGCGGGCCTGATCGACCGCCCGCGCCTGGTCTGCCTCGCCGGGGAGGCTGAGAACAAACGTCTCACCGTCATCAAGGCCCCGGCGGGCTTCGGTAAGACCTCGCTTGCGCTGACCTGGCTCGAGCGCTTGCGCAGGGAGGGCGTACTGGTGGCGTGGCTGTCGCTCGACAGCGAAGACGACGAGCCCGCGCGCTTCCTCTATCACCTCGCGCAGGCCCTGCAGCAGGCGTGCGACAACGTCGGCGCGTCGGCTATCGGGCTCACGACAGCGGCGTCGCTGGTGCCGGCACAGGCGATCGTCTCGACGCTCATCAACGAGCTCGTCGAGGTCGCCGACGAGGTCTGCATCTTCCTCGACGACTTCCATCTGATCAGCCTGCCGGCCGTCCACGACGCGGTGTCGTTTCTGGTCGAAAACGCGCCGTCGCACGTCCACGTGGTGATCTGCACGCGCACCGACCCGCCGCTGCCGCTCGGCCGCCTGCGAGCCGGCAACAGCCTGCTGGAGCTCGACGCCTCCACGTTGCGCTTCGACTTCGACGAAACGCGCAGCTTTGTCGAGCACGAATGCCCGGGCAAGCTGCATGCATCCAGCATCAAGTCGCTCTTTACCCGCACCGAGGGATGGGCCGCCGCATTGCGCATTTCCGCATCGGTGCTGGCGCGCGCCGCACACAAACCGGATGCGGAGGTCGCGCCGGCCTCGGGCGCGTCGCGCCCCTTTGCGGCCTATCTGGAGGACATGGTCAAGCGCCTGCCGGGCGGCATGGTCGAATTCATGCTGCGCACCTCGATACTCGAGCGGCTGAGCGCGCCGCTGTGCGAGGCGCTCACCGGCGTCAGGACGAGCCAGGCCATGCTGGAGTCGATCGCCGCGCGCCAGTTGCTGCTCGAACCGCTCGATCTCGACGGCACCTGGTTCCGCTTCCATCATCTGATGGGCGAATACCTGCACCGGCGCCTGCAAACACAGCACCGCGACGAGGTCGCCAACCTGCATCGCCGCGCATGCCAGTGGTACGCGCAGGAAGCGCAATGGACAGACGCGGTCAGGCATGCCATCGCCGCGGGGGATGCCGAAGAGGCGGTCTCGCTGATTGGCCGGTGCGCAATGGCGCTGGTCACGAAAGGCGACCTGCTCACACTGCTCGGCTGGCAGCGGCAGTTCCCGGCGCACCTGATGCGCTCGCAGATCAAGGTCACACTCGCCATCGCCTGGGGAATGGCGCTCGCCATGCGCTTTGACGAAGCGCTCCCCATGCTCGATACGATCGAGAAAGACGCCGCGTCGAGCGCCGATCCCGACTCAGTGCACTGGGAATGCCAGGCGATCCGCTCTGTCGTGGCCGCCCTTCAGGACGACGCGCACGCCTGCCTCGCGCTTGCCGAAAGCTGCCTCAGGCGGCCATCGACCGACGTCTGGACCACCAACGTGGCCTCAAACGTCGCGCGCTTCGCACACTGGAAAATGGGCAGTCTGGAAGCGCTCTACGCGGTGCCGTGGGTTCCGTATTCGATCGAAGAGGACTCGCGCAACGTGTTCGCGTCGGTCTACCGGCTCACGCTGCTGGGCCACGTGGAGATGCAGCAACTGCACTTCCCGCTGGCCGAGCGCTATTTTCAGGAAGCCATGCGGCTCGCGGAGCGGCACGCCGGCCCGAAGTCCATCGCCGTCGCGCAGGTCGCGCCGATGATCGGGCAACTGCGCTACGAGCAAGGCCGGCTGGACGAAGCCGAGGCGCTGGTGAGCGACCTGATGCCCGTGATCGACGCGGCCGTGCTGCTCGACAGCGCCCTGATGGCCTACCGGATGCTGATCCGCACCGCCGGGGCGCGTTCGGATACCGTGCAAGCCTATGCGTTGATCGATCGGGCGCAGGCATTGGCCTACGCGCGCAAATGGGACCGCCTGAGCGCCGGCGCCCTCGTCGAACGCACGCGGCTCAACCTCGCTGAAGGCCGCATCGTGGAAGCCGCGGCCAGCGTGGCGCAGCTCGACCGGCTTGCGGATGCGGCCAGCGCTGCCGCAACGTCCGCGGCTCCCGAGATCGCCACCTACCGTGGGCTCGCGCGCGCATATCTCGCGATGGAACAGGGCCGCACGCAGGACGCCGCCGACACATTGACGGCCTCGCTGCAAGCCATCGAGTGCCGGCACGGCTGCTATCTCGCGCTGCGCCTGCGCACGGTGCTCGCGCTCGTCTGGATGGCGGCAGGCGAGCGCGCGCGGGCCGTCGAGACCTTTCGCGAAGTCTTGAAGGCCGCCGCGCCCGCGGGGCTCTACCAGTCCATCGTCGATCAGGGGCCGCAGATCGTGCCGTTGCTACAGACCGTGCGTGAAGCGCTGCGCGGCGAGGCGCAAGCGAAGGCGCTGCTGGCCTACGTCGATCGTCTGCTGGACGGCAGCCGCGCACTGTACCAGCCAGGCGACACGCGCGCGCGCAATTCGGAGCGCGAGGCACTCAGTGCACGCGAGCGCGACATCATCGGGCTGATTGCGCACGGCCAGTCGAACAAGGAAATCGCGCGCACGCTCGGCATCGCGCCGGAGACCGTCAAGTCGCACGTGAAGAGCATCTTCGTGAAGCTCTCGGTGGACAAGCGCGCGCAGGCGGTGGCGCGGGCCCAATCGCTGGGACTGGTGGGGACCGTCTGAATCGCACCGGCGTCACCTCACGATCACGAGCGCGAGCCCATGCAGCAGCACGCCGACCATCCCGCCCACCAGCGTGCCGTTGATCCGCACGTATTGCAGATCATGGCCGATCTCCGCCTCGATCTTGCCGCTGACCTCCTGCGCGTTCCAGCCCTTCACGACGTCGGTGATCAGCGCCGAGAGTCGATGGCGATAGCGCACCACCAGCTCGCGCGCCAGTTCCAGCCACCACGCGTTGAGCTTGTTCTGGATCGCGCTCTCCTCGCTCACGCTTCTGCCAAGCGTTGCGAGCACGCCTGCCAGCGCGCCGCGCACAATGGAATCGTCACGTTCGACATCGGCGATCACGCGCGCGCGCACGTGGTCCAACAAGCGCTGCGCATAGGCCTCGTTTCTGAAATGGCGGAGACAGTCGCGCATCAGCGACCGGCCAAAACGCCGGTACACGGACGAACGCTGTAACTGGACGATCAGGTCCTGCACCGCTTCGTCGAACTGGTGTCGAAGCTCGTGCTCCGGGCTCGCCGCCACTTCATGCAGCAGCGCGACGATGCCCTCGACGAACTTCCTCACGATATACGCATCGAGCGGCGCGGGCGTGTATCTCGACGCTTCGCTGAACTTGGCCTTGATGAGGTCTACGTTAGCTGCGAGCCATTGCTCCAGTCCTGCCAGCCCCCGGTCCAGCAGCGGCTGATGATGATTGCCTTCGGTCAGGACTTCGAGGATTTCGCCCATGGCGCGGGAAACGTCGAGCTTGCGCAGTTGCGGCGTGGCCACGCGCTCGAAGAACTGCTCGACGTGCGCGTCGTCGATGCCGTTCAGCAGGCGCGGCAGCGAGTCGGCTACCACGTCGCCGATGGCCCGGCTGTTGCGCGGCTCGGCGAGCCACACGGCCAGCGCCTGCGCGGCGTTATGCCCGCTCAGCCGGCCAATGATGAGCTCGGGCGCGAGAAAATTGGCCTCGACGAACTTGCCGAGGCTCACCGCAATGCGCTGCTGATTTCGTGGAATGATCGCGCTATGCGGAACCGGCAGGCCAAACGGCCGCCGGAACAGCGCGACCACCGCATACCAGTCCGCGATCGCGCCCACCGTGCCGGCTTCCGCGAATGCCCTGAGCCAGGGAAGTCCGGCCAGCCAAGGATATTTCGCCTGCAGGAAAACGCAGGCGAGCAGCACCGTGAACACGACCGCGAGCAGACTTGTCGCGGTGCGCTGCATGCGTTTGAGACGCCGCGTCTTGCGTGCTGCCAGTGCCTGGTCAGCCGCATTCAGCCGGCTTTCGTCGCCGTCGGTCATCGCGCTGACTTGTTCGCTGACTGACTCGTTCACGCCAGTTCCTCGCGCAGGAAACGGCGCACTACGGGCGCGACTTCCTTCGCACGCGCGATCAGGAACAGGTGACCGTCGTCGATCACGTAGAGCGTCGAGTTGCGGATGCGGGCCGCCAGGATTTTCGCGTTGGTCAGCGGCACGATGGGGTCGTCGTTGCCGTGCATCACGAGCGTGGGCTGACGCAGCGCACCGAGCCACGGCAGGCTGGTCCAGCCGGACGCGGCCAGCAGCTGATAGAGGTAGCCGCGGCCGCGCGGCGGATGGATATGCCGGCTATGTTCCTCCAGCAACCTGGGATCGCGCCGGTAAGCACCGCCATAAATCTCGGCGCCCACCTGCTTCATATAGCTGCGGTCGGTGTAGCGGCGCGGTCCGATCATCTTCGCGAGCACCGAGAGCCGCGCCGGCACCATGATGACGCCCGGCGACGTCGCCGCGAGAATGAGCCTGCGGCAACGCGTGGGGTAGAGGCGCGCGAACTGCTGCGCGAGCGCCCCGCCCCACGAGACCCCGAGCACATCGACCGGCCCGTCGTAGCCGAGCCGCGTCAGGAGCTTGTCCGCGAGCACGGAAAGCGTCGAGAAGCGGTACGGCACGAGCGGCACGGGCGACCCGCCGACACCGGGCACGTCGAAGATGACGACGCCCACGTCCCCCAGCGCCTCGACGAACGGCTCCACCAGTTCGAGATTCGCGCCGATGCCGTTGAAGAGGAGCAGCGGCGGGGAAGCGTCGCTGCCGTGACGGACGCCCACGCGCAGGACCTGACCGTCAATGTCGACGGTCTGGACCTGCATGCTGGCCGGGCCACCGCTCGAATCGGGACTGCAAGCCTCTGCTCTCATCTGCTCGACCTCTTGCACGGGTGTCTCGCTGCGGGACGCGTCATTGGAAACATCGGCGTTTTGCATCGCCGTACCCTCTTACTTCTTCGGCTGCAGGAGCGCCTTCAGCTCCTCGACGTGCTCGGCCACACGCTTCGTCACGACTGCGATGCTGTCCGACTGCGCTCGGTAAGCCGTATCCGCGAGTTCCTGCATGTCGACGAGCGCCTTATGCAGCGCCTGCTGCACGACTTCGCCCGCATTCGCACCCGGCGCCGCGCCTTGCGCGCCCAGCTTCGCCACGAGCGACTGCAGCTCGGTCATGGTCGTGCGCAGGATTTCAGCCTGTTTCAGACCGAGGGACTGCACGCCCGCAAGCGCCGCGCTGTTGGCCTGGGCCAGCGCCTCGATGTCCTTGCGGCGCGATTCGAGAATAGCGGCCACATCGACACCCGGCAGTTTGAACTGGCCGAGAACCTTCGTGTATTCGGCGAAAAGATGAGTCGGATTGGTAGATTCCATGATTGAAGCTCCATTAGTACTACGTTGAAAAAACAATGCACAGCGTAAGGACGACGGGTCGTATATCAGGCCTCGGTCACGTACGTTCCCGGTGCGTCGGCGAGCGCAGCGTGACGCTCGTTGCCGAGCAATGCCGGCGCGCTGCGGCGCTCACCCGAGCGGCTGGCCAGCCACTCGCGCCAGTTGCCCCACCACGAGTCCTTTTCGGGCTTGGCGCTTGCGAGCCACGCATCCGCATCCGCAGGCAGTTCCGGGTTCATGAAGTACTTCGCCTTCGGATTGCCCGGCGGGTTGATCAGGCTCTGGATATGACCGCTCGAGCTGAGCACGAAGCGCGTCTTGCCGCCGAACGTCCGCGCCGTGTTGTAAACACCCTTCCACGGCGTGATGTGATCCGTCATGCCCGCAACCACGTAGGTGTCGCACGTGACCTCGGAGAGATCGATCGGCGTATCGAGCACCGTAAGCGCGTGGCGCTTGCTGAACAGGTTGCCCGTGAAAATGTCGAGCAGCTGGCCGTGAAAGCGCGCGGGCAAGCGGGTCGTATCGTTGTTCCAGTAGAGGATGTCGAACGCGGGCGGCGCCTTGCCCAGCAGGTAATTGTTGACCCAGTAATTCCACACCAGATCGTTGGGCCGCATCCACGCGAACACGCGCCCCATCTCCTCGCCCGCGAGCACGCCGCGCGCAAGGCTGTTCTGCTTGGCCGCCGCGATCGCTTCGGGCGTGCAGAAGAGGCCGAGCTGCGAATCGGCGGTGCTGTCCAGCACGGCGACCATCAATGTAGTGGCGTTGACCGTCTTGTCGCCGCGGCTCGCGAGGTGCCCGAGCAGTGCCGAAATCGTCATCGCGCCGGAGCATGCGCCGTGCAGGTTCACATCGTCGCTGCCAGTGATGTCGCGCACCGCCTCGATGGCCTCCAGCAGCGCCGAGACGTACGTATCCATATCCCAGTGGCTCTGGGCTGCCGTGGGATTGCGCCAGCTCACCGCGAACACCTGGAACTCGTTCTTCACGAGGTAGTCGACCATGCTCTTGCCTTCGGAGAGGTCGAACACGTAGAACTTGTTGATCTGCGGCGGCACGATCAATTGCGGACGGCCATAGACCTGCTCCGTGGCCGACTTGTACTGAATCAGCTCCAGCACTTCGTTGCGAAACACCACCGCGCCCGGCGAAGTACCGAGGTTCTTGCCCACCTCGAAGGCGCTCTTGTCCACCTGAGCGGGCATGCCCTGATTCTTCAGCATGTCGAACATGGCGTTCTTCAGCCCGCCAATCAGGCTCGCGCCGCCCGAATCGACGACCTTCTTGAGCGCCGCCGGGTTGCCGAGCAGCGTGTTCGTGGGCGAAAGCGCATCGGTGAAGAGCGACATCACGAATTGCGCGCGCTCCTTGCTCTTCGGGTCCAGTGTCGAGCGGTCGACAAAACCGCTCAGGGCGTCGCGCCATACCAGATAGCCCTGCAGCGCCATGCGATACCACGTGTTGTCCTGCCACGCAGGGTCGGCGAAACGCTTGTCGCCTGCGGGCGGCGTGCTTTTCGCATTGCCGCCCAGCACGGCCAGCAGATTACGCACGAGCGCCGCTTCCTGTTCGACCAGCAGCGCGGGCTGCCGCACGGCCTGCGCGCCGATCTGCTGCGCCGTGGCCAGGATATCGCACGGCCGCAGCCCGACAAACGGATTGGGGCCGAGCATGCCTTCCGTTGCCGACGCCGAGATATCGTCGATCTGTTCGTTATGCGAATTGTCTTTCGGGGTTGCAGCCATTTTCCTGCTCCTTATTCGACGCATTGTGCGTCCTTGAACGCCCGAATTACGCCACGAGCATCGCGAGGGTCTCGGCGACCAGCGCGGGCTTGTCTTCGCCTTCGATCTGCAGTTCGTTCATCGTCTTGACGATGATGCGCCCGCCGCCTTTCTTCTCCACCGACACCAGGGTCACGCGGTTGCGCACCCGGGCGCCCGCCTTCACCGGCGTCATGAAGCGCACCTTGTCCAGTCCATAGTTCAGGCCCGCCGACGCATCCTCCGGAATCATGCCGATCTCCATGGCGAGCGCGGCCAGCAGCGAAAGCGTGAGATAGCCGTGCGCGATCGTGCCGCCAAACGGACTCTCGCGTCTGGCGCGCTCGACGTCCACGTGAATCCATTGCCGGTCGCCCGTGCAGTGTGCGAATGCGTCAATGCGTGCCTGATCGACGACGACCCATTCCGATACGCCCAGCTCGCGGCCCACGAAGTCGTCGATCGTGGCGATGCTGTATCCCTTGATGCTCATAGTGAGTATTCCTCTTTTAACCTTGTGAATGACCGATCAGGCAAACTGCTCGCGCAGCCACTTCTTGTCGATTTTCCCGACGCTCGTCTTCTTCAGTGCATCGACGAACTTGACGATCTGCGGCACGGCGTACTTCGAGATCCGGCCCGACGTGGCGAACGTCATGACGTGCTGCTTGATGTCGCTCTCGCTCGCTTTGGCACCGGGCTTGAGCACCACGAGCGCCACGGGACGCTCGCCCCACTTCTCGTCCTTGATGCCGATGACCGCCACTTCGGCCGTGGCTGCATGCAGCGAAATCAGGCTTTCGATCTCGAGCGACGACACCCACTCGCCGCCCGACTTGATCACGTCCTTGATGCGGTCGGTAATCTGCAGATTGCCGGTCGGGTCGATATTGGCGATGTCTTGCGTATGCAGATAGCCGCCCGCCCAGAGCTGCTCCGATGCCTCGGGATTCTTCAGGTAGCCCTGCGTGAGCCAGGGGGTGCGCACGACGATTTCGCCACTGGCCTTGCCGTCGCGCGGGAGGTCGTTCATCTCCTCGTCGACGACGCGCAGATCGACGAGCGGAACCGGGAAGCCCGTCTTGCAGCGCAGGCGCACCTGTTCGTCGAGATCGACCGCCTCGCTGCCAATCGGCAGTTGTGCGAGGCTCAGCACGGGGCCAGTCTCGGACATGCCGTAGCCGGCAAAGATGTCGATGCCGCGTTCGAGCGCGCTGCGCGCAAGGCCCTGCGGCAAGGCTCCGCCGCCAATCACGATCTTCCACTTGCTCAAGTCGACCGACTCGGACTCGGCGTTGTTGAGCAGCATGTGCAAAATCGTGCTCACGCAGTGCGAGAACGTGACGCCTTCGTCGCGGACCAGGTGCAGCAGGCGGTCCGGCATGTAGCGGCCCGGATAAACCTGCTTCACGCCCATGACCGTCGCGATATAGGGCATGCCCCACGCGTGCACATGGAACATCGGCGTGAGCGGCATGTACACGTCGCCGCGATGGAAGCGCTGACCGGACACGGGACTCGCCAGCGCCGCCATCAGCGTGAGCGTATGCAGCACGAGTTGACGATGCGAAAAGTAGACGCCTTTCGGCAGGCCGGTCGTGCCCGTCGTGTAGAACGTCGTGGCGCGGGTGTTCTCGTCGAAATCGGGAAAGTCGTAGTGCGCTTCGCTCTGCGCCAGCATCGCTTCGTATTCCGCCACGAAGTCGATCGAATGTGCGGCGGCCACACTGTCCGGCTCGTCGATATAGACGAAGGTGTGCACGTTCTCGAGCTTGTCCTTGATCGCTTCGACGACCGGCAGAAAGTCGGTGTGCACGAGCAGCACCTCGGCGCCGGCATGGTCGATCGTGTACGCGATTTCATCGGGCGAAAGACGCACATTGACCGTCTGCAGCACGGCGCCCATCATCGGCACGGCGAAGTAGCACTCCAGATAGCGATGGCTGTCCCAGTCCATCACAGCGACCGTGGTGCCATGCTGCACGCCGAGCCCCTTCAGGCCGCTGGCGAGGCGCGCGATGCGCTCACGAAGCGTCGAATAGGTCATGCGCAGCTGCCCGCGGTAGACGATCTCCTGGTCCGGCGCCTGAACGAATGGCGTATGCAGCAGTTGCTTGATCAACAGCGGATAGGCATGGGCCGAAGGCGCCGCTTTCTGCACGTCGTCCTGCATCAATCTCTCCTTGAGTCTGAAAGTGGATGGCGGGCTGGCACAGATTTGTCGTACTACTGGTGGACAGTGACATCCCGAATGACGTCATCTTCGGCTCAGACAAGGGGGCGGAACATCCCCTGAACGGGGGAGCGAGGGGGGTGAGGCGAAGAGAGGAAGGGGCGGACGAGGGCACCCCATGGGGGACGCGCGCGCAGACGTGCCGCTGTGCGTGGCGGCACCCGAGCAGATTTCAACGGGATTCAGGGATTGGGAAGATGGCCTTCCTCATGCCCGAGATTCCACGCGAACAAACTCTGGCAAAACGGGACGACTCCGCCAAGATTTGGGGTTGGGTGCCCCAAAGCCGCCTCCCTGTAGATCAAGGCCAACCGCAGGAGAGCCCCAGTGAGACAAGCGTGAATGCGTAAGTGCAATATATCGATGAACTCTGGTCAGTGGCCGTAACGACACCAGAGCGGCAGGAGGCTGGCATCCCGCCACGCCGCTGGTGGGCGCGCTGGATGTCAAACATGAAACGGGCGAGCATGACGCCCGCGGCACGACGGACACGGGGATTAGTGCCGCGCGGCTGCGGCGGATCACAGGTGAGTTTTTCCAGGAGGTGGCGGCCTGCGTGGAAGCGCGAAATCCGCCGCTCGCCGTGAAGCTGAGGCTGGCGAGCCCGCACTGGCTGCGGCACACCCACGCCTCGCATGCGCTGGGCGCCGGGGTCGAACTCGTGGCCGCGCGCGACAACCTGCGGCACGCGTCGATTGCGACGACCTCAACCTACCCGCACGGAAGCGACAAACGGCGCGCGCGCCAGGTAGGCGCCGCGTTCAGCCGCGCCGCCCCGGGCAACAGTGCTCGTCAATAACACAGCGCTCACCCTCGTAATCGGCAATGCAATTCCCCTCCATTCGGAAGACTGCACGCCCGCCGCACGAAAATGTATTCTAGTCCCTTGATAACGGTCGAAAACGGGGCTTCATGTGACATATCACCCACAGAACGTATCTAAATGTGGATAAGTGATCTAATTTTTTCTTTATAAAACAGTTGCTTACAGTCAATCCGATCCTCCAAATGCGTGCATCCATTAGCCATACCGACTTGAAGGACGGGACGGAGACGACCATGTGCACGAACTACGCCGCCGCACGCCGTGACTACCTCTTCAGGCACTACGGCGTCCTGCCGCCCGACGACCCGTGGCGCGACGAGATCTTTAAGGACTATGCCGCGCCGGTCATCCGCCGGGCGAGCCCGACGGACGATCTGCCCGGGACTCCCGATGCGCGCGAAGCCCTGCTCGCGACGTTCGGCATGGTGCCGCGCAAACAGATTGCGCCCGGCGTGAAGGTGTTCGACACGATGAACGCGCGCGCCGAATCGGTGGGCGAGAGGCGCAGCTTCAGCGGCGCATGGAAGAAGCTGCAGCTGTGCCTGATTCCATGCGAGGCGTTTTTTGAGCCGAGCTACGAAACCGGCAAGGCGGTGCGCTGGCGCATTGGTCTCGCCGACGGCGCGCCGTTTGCCATTGCCGGCTTATGGCGCGAGTGGGACGAAGGCGAGGCCGGCAAGGCGTACTCGTTCACGATGCTCACCGTCAATGCGAGCGATCATCCGCTCATGAAGCGTTTTCACAAGCCCGGGGACGAGAAACGATCCGTAGTGATCGTGCCGCCTTCCGAGTATGAGAGCTGGCTGGCGAGCCGTTCGATGGACGAGGCGAGGTCATTTCTCAATCTGTATCCGGTGGAGGGGATGGCGGCCGAGCCTCAGCCCCTGCCCCCGCGCGCGAGCCCGAAGCCCGATACGAACGGCCAATAGCAAACGACCCGGGCAAACGACCCGGCAAACCGGGTCGTTTAGCACTCCACGTCAATCAAACCAGCAACGTAAATCAGAAATTGAAGTTATCGATATTCGAAGCATCGAACGTCGTGGGCGGCCCGAGAATCACTTCCCCGCTCTTGCCGATCGTGCGCTTGCCGAGCTTGCCTGCTTCAAACGACTCGCCTTCCTTGCCCGTGATGGTGCCCGAAGCAAGATTGGCGGCCGCATACGCGGCGAGGTAGCCGAGTGCACCCGGATCCCAAAGCTGGAACGCCTTCACGGTGCCGTTCTTCACGAACGCGCGCATCTGGTTAGGCGTGCCGAGGCCCGTCACCACCACCTTGCCCTTGCTCGGCGACGAAGAGATATAACGCGCCGCCGCCGCGATGCCGACCGAGGTGGGCGCAACGATCGCCTTCAGGTTCGGATACGCCTGCAGCAAGCCTTGCGTCTCGACGAAGGACTTCTGGTCGTCGTCGTTGCCGTAGGCGATCTTCACGAGCTTCATCTTCGAATACTCGGGCTTCTTCAGCTCTTCCTGCATCCACTTGATCCAGGTATTCTGGTTCGTCGCGTTAGGCGTGGCCGAGAGAATCGCGAACTCGCCTTCGCCGCCCATCAGCTTCGAAACGAGCTGGATCTGGCCGCGGCCAATGCTCTCCGCGTTCGCCTGGTTCACGAAGATCTGCCGCCCTTCGGGCGCCGTGTCCGAGTCGAAAGTCACGACCTTGATGCCTTGATCCATCGCGCGCTTCAAATACGGCACGAGCGCATTCGCATCGTTGGCCGCGATAATGATCGCGTCCTGGTGCTGCGTGGTCAGCGTATTGATGTACGAGACCTGCGAGGACGCGCCCGCGTCCGAAGGACCCACTGCCTTGCCCTCGCCCTTGAACTCCTTGATCGCGTCCAGACCGCCGTTATCGGCGATCACCTCGTAGGGGTTGTTGATCTGCTTGGGCACGAACGCGATCTTCAACCCTTCCTTGATGCCGGCCGCATGCGCCGCGACACCGCCTCCCACTAGCATCGCGCACAGCAGGGCCGTGCACACGTGACGTACTGGCTTTCTCATGAATCGTCTCCTCGATGGGTACCGGACGCGTCCGGCTGATTGACTGCCTCTTGACTTCCTTGCCCTTCTTCACACCTCGTTCATGCCGCCCGCGCCAGTGCGCGCCGGTCACGCATCGTGCGCCAGCGCGCGGCGAGATTCGGGATCAGCACCGAAGCCAGCAGCAGCGCCCCGGTCACGATCGTGAGCGTTTCGCTCGACACATCGACGAGCGTGAGCGCATTCTTCAGTACACCGACGATCAGCAGCGAGAGCAGCACGCCGTACATCGACCCGCGCCCGCCAAAAATACTCACGCCGCCGAACAGCACCGCCGCGATCACCGAAAGCTCGAAGCCTTCGCCGTTGTCGCCGCGCGCGCTCGTGAAGCGCAACGTATAGACGATGCCCGCGAGCGCGCTCATGACGCCCGAGAGCACGAAGAGGCGCAGCTTGATCTTCGGCACGTCGATGCCCGAGAACGACGCGGCCGTGGTGTTCGCACCGATCGCGAAGAGGCTGCGGCCGAACGCCGTGGCCTGAAGCCATACCGTGAACACGATCGCGCACGCCGCGACGATCAGGAACGGCAACGGGATGAACGTGTTGCCCAGGTTGCTCATGCCAAAGAGCGTATAAGCGGGCGGGAAGTCGGCAATCGCCTGATCGCCGAGCAACACGTAGGCCAGCCCGCGAAACAGCGCGAGCGTGCCGATCGTCACCGCGAGCGAAGGCAGATTGAGCTTCACGATCACGAGCCCGTTGAAGAGACCCGCGAGGCCGCCTGCCACGAGCACGAGCGCCATGGCGACCGGCATCGGCAAGCCCATGTGCCAGAGCACGCCGAGCAAGGCGCTCGAGGCGCCGAGCACCGAGGCCACCGAAAGATCGATTTCGGCGGCGACGATGATGAGCGTCATCGGCAAGGCCATGAGCGCGACTTCGGTGAGGTCCGCGAGCACGTTGCTGACGTTCGCCCTCGAGAGAAAAACCGGCGAGAGCACGCGCCCCACCACCAGCGATGCAATGAGAATGACGACGAGCAGCGCTTCCCAGCTGAGCGGCAAGCCGGGCTTGCGCGTGAGCAGCGCGGCGTCGGGTTTCGGGGCGTTCTTAGCCATGGTCGCGTTTCCTCATCATGCGTTTTGCCACGGAGCGGGCGAGCAGCGTATCGGCGGCGATGGCGGCCACGATCAGCGCGCCCTGGATCGCCTGCTCCCAGAACGGCGAGACGTGCAGCACCACGAGCGCGATGCTGATCACGCCCAGCACGAGCGCGCCGAGCGTCGCGCCGAGTATCGTGCCCACGCCGCCCGTGATCGCCACGCTGCCGACCACGGCGGCCGCCACCACCTGCAGCTCGATGCCCTTGGCGGTGCTCGCGTCCACGGTGCCGAAGCGGGCGAGCCACAGCGCGCCGGCCAGGCCCGCTATCGCGCCGCTGATCAAGAAGCCCGTCGCGACGCGGCGCTCAACGTTGATACCGGCAAGGCGCGCCGCTTCCGGGTTCGAGCCGATCGCGTAGTATTCGCGGCCCGGCCGGAACTGCTTCAGATACACGGAGAGCGCAGCAAGCAGCACGATCGCGATGAGCGCCAACACCGGAACGCCGAGCACAGAGCCCGTGGCGAGCCGCGAAAACGCGTCGGGCAGGCTCGTGGCGTTGATCTGGCCGCCATGCACCCACGCGTAATCGGCGCCGCGGAAGATGTAGAGCGTGGAGAGCGTCGCGACGAGCGACGGCACGCGCCCCACGGCCACGAGCAGCGCGTTGATCGAGCCGGCCACGAGTCCGATGGCGAGCCCCGCGACCAGCGCCACGAGCACAGGCATGTGCGGGAACGCGACGTAGAGACTGCCCACGCCATAGGCGCTGATGCCGACCGTCGAGCCGATCGAGAGATCGATATGGCGCATCAGGATCACGATCGTCATGCCCGCCGTGAGCAAGCTCACGATGGAGACGTTGAGCAGCACGTCGCGCAGATTCTGCAGGTTGAGGAATTGCGGCCGGGCGAGCGCCGTACCGCCCACGATCAGCAGCAGCACCACGAAAAGCGTGGTCTCGCGGCTGCGCGCCAGCGCTTCGGCCAATGCACCCGCGTTGCGCCGCTGCGGGCGCGGCTCGCGGCCGTGCAGGGGATGAGGAGAAGTGGAATGGCGCATCATGCGGCGTGCCCCAGATGAATGTTGGTTTCGCCGAGCGCGGCGCTCATGATGCGCTCTTCGTTGGCATCGGCACGTGCGATATCGGCGGTGATGCGGCCTTCGTGCATGACGAGCACGCGGTCGGCCATGCCGATCACCTCGGGCAGTTCGCTAGAAATCATCAGCACGGCCATGCCCTCTTTCACGAGTTCCGCGAGCGCGCCGTAGACTTCGGCCTTCGCACCCACGTCGATGCCGCGCGTCGGTTCGTCGATGATGAGCACCTTCGGCCCGGTGGCGAGCCACTTGCCGAGCACCACCTTCTGCTGGTTGCCGCCGGAGAGCGTGCCCACCGGCGCGTTCAGATCGCTCGCCTTCAGACGCAGACGCTTGCCCCATTGCCCGGCCAGCTCCGCTTCGCGCCCCGTGGAGATGAGGCCGAAGCGCACGAGCCGCCCGAGCACCGTGAGCGAGGCGTTGCGCGCAATGCTCAGTTCGAGCGCGAGACCTTGCTGACGCCGGTCCTCGGGCACGAGCGCGAGGCCGGCCTTCACGGCGGCAGCGGGCATGCCGGAGGCCAGCGGCTTGCCCGCGATCTGCACCTGCCCCGCGTCGGTCGGATCGATGCCGAATATCGCGCGCGCCACTTCGCTGCGCCCCGCGCCCACGAGCCCCGCGAGCGCGACGATCTCGCCCGCGCGCACGTCGAACGAAATGTCCTTGAAGACGCCGCGGCGCGTGAGGCCGCGCACGCGCAGCATCACTTCGCCCGGTTGCACGTCCGCCTTGGGATAGAACGTCGCAAGGTCGCGTCCCACCATCTTCGCGACGATGTCCTGGGTCTTGAGCGTGGCCGTGGGCGCGTCGAACACCTTGGCGCCGTCGCGCATGATGGTCACGTGCTGCGTGAGCGCGAAGACTTCTTCGAGCCGGTGCGTGATGAAGAGAATCGCCACGCCACGGTCGCGCAGCGTGCGCGCGATCGTAAAGAGCCGCTCGACCTCGGGCAGCGAGAGCGCGGCCGTGGGCTCGTCCATGATGAGTACGTTCGCGTTGAGCGAAAGCGCCTTCGCAATTTCGATCACCTGCTGGTCCGCAATCGAAAGTCCGCGCACGAGCCGTTCGGGCTTCAATTCGACGCCGAGCGACTGGAGCAGCGCCGCGACCTCGCGATGCATCGTGTCGTAGTCGATGCGGCCCACGCGATCCACGGGCTGACGCCCCATGTAGATGTTCTCCGCGATCGACAGATCGAAGAACAGTGTGGGCTCCTGATAAATTACCGCGATACCGGCGTCGCGCGCCTGAGCGGGCGTCGCGAACGCGCGCTCCACACCGTCGATGCGCATTGCGCCGCCATCGGGCTGATACACGCCCGCGAGGATCTTCACGAGCGTCGACTTGCCCGCGCCGTTTTCGCCGAGCAGCGCGTGCACCTCGCCGGGCATGAGGCTCAGGCTGCCGTCGATGAGCGCGCGCACGCGCCCGAACGACTTGCTCGCGTTACGCAGTTCGAGCCGCGGAGTGTCGCCGGACCTGCTTTTTGCTTCTGCTTCCACGCCTGTCTCCCTGTCGTTGCGCGCACACTCAAATACGGTAGATACGTTCCGCGTTGCCGCGAAACAGCGCCGTGTGTTCGCTCTCGCTGGCGCCGCTCACGATCGACGCATACGCATGCCAAAGCTTCGAATAGCCGCCGAACAGGCGGTCGACCGGAAAGTTCGAGGCGAACATCGCGCGATCCGCGCCGAACGCGTCGATCGTTTCCAGTACATAAGGCCGCAGGCTTTCGACGCTCCATGCATGGTCGAACATCGCCAGTCCGCTGATCTTCACGGCCACGTTCGGGCATGCCGCAAGCAGGCGCAGGCCGTCGCGCCACGCGCGGTAGCCCGCCACGCTGCTGCGGTCGACGAACATGCCCGCGTGGTTGATCACGAGCCGAATGCCGGGATGCGCACGCGCGAGCGCGGCGGCCTCCTCCATCTGCGAGGGATATAGCTGCAGGTCGAACGACAGACCGTGCTTCTCCAGCAGCGCGAAGTTCTCGCGCCACGCCGCCTCGCGCATGTAATGCCGCCCCACGTAGTCGTAGAGCTGGTTCTCGTGAACGTTGAGAATCTGGCGAATGCCGCGCGTACGCGCAAACGCCGCGTGCGCCTCGAGCACCGCGGGCGCATTGGGCGAACTGAGATCGCAGGCCGCGACGATCGCGTCGGGCAACGCACGTGGCTCCCCCGCATTCTTGGCAATATCCGCGAGCCCTTCCAGCCAGCGCGTTTCTTCCACCGGATCGTCCGGATCGTGATTCGCTTCGACATGCACGACCTTGAGCACGTCGATGTCGCCGGCCTCGCGCAACAGGTCGGCGGGCAGATAGTTGTGCTTGAGTTCGCGCGCATCACAGACGAACGACGTGCCCGGATTCGCGAGCCACGGGTAATGATGCGTATCGAGGTTCCAGAAGTGGACGTGCGGATCGACGACCTGCATGGCATGTTCCTCGCGTGTGCTCAAGGCAAATGAAAGACCTGCACGAGCGGCTGTTGCAGCGGCACGTTGTTGGCATCCGTCTGCATGATGTCGGCCATGTAATCCCACCATTTGCGCATGACGGGCAGCTCGGGCAGCGCGTCCATGGTGTGATCGTCGCGGCGCTCGAGCACGGCAAAGAGATGGTGCGTCGCTTCGTCGAGAAAGATGCGGTAATTGTTTACGCCCGCATCGCGCAGCGCGCTCGCCAGTTCGGGCCAGATTTCGCGGTGACGCCGCTCGTATTCGTCCCGCTTGCCGGGATCGAGCTGCATGCGAAACGCAATTGTCTCCATGATCGTGTCTCCGTCCAGCCTTGATACGTCGTGCGCTTGTACCGCTCATGCGAAGCAGGGGCACGCGTCGACTCGGTGTTTGCCCTGGCTTCGCGGTGCGCGGTTGCACGCGTTTTTACGTGGTTAGCTGCGTTGTGATCCGACTATAATTCCCGCATCGATAGCCAACCAATCCGATGTTGGGATCGGGCGATGCACAAACCGGATCGCTCCATGAACCATCACACTTCCGTCGTCGCACTCGTCAACCGGCTCAGATTCAAGCACCTTGCCCTGCTCGTCGCGCTCGACGACGCGCGCAATGTTCATCAGGCCGCCGATGCCATCAACGTGGCGCAGCCCAGCGCGAGCCGCATGCTGAGCGACATCGAGGAAGCGTTCGGCTTCCGGCTCTTCGAGCGCAACGCCCGCGGCATGCAGCCCACCGCGCTCGGCGTCGTCACGCTCGCCTACGCGCGCCGCGCGCTTGCCGAACTCACGCGCTTTGCCGAAGACCTCGACGTGAAGCGCCGCGGCGGGCACGGCCAGCTCACCGTGGGCGCGATCATGGGCGCCGCGCCCGACCTGCTCGCGCAAGCCGTCGCCACGCTCAAGACCGAACGGCCGCTGCTGCACGTGCGCATCCTCGGCGAAACGAGCGACCAGGTCGTGCAGCTGCTGCATCGCCGCGAAGTCGATCTCGCGCTCGGGCGCCTCACTACGCCGCTGCAGCACAACGATTTCAGCTTCGAACCGATCGCGCGGGAAACGCTCGTGCTCGTGGTGCGCGCGCGCCATCCGCTTGCGCGGCGCGAACAGGTCACGCTCGCGGAACTGATGGACTGGCCGTGGGTTGCGCAGCCCATCACGAGTCCCGCGCGTGAATTGTTCGAAGGCGAACTCGCGCGCGCCGGTCTCGGCACGCCCGCCAATCTCACCGAGTCGGCCTCGATCTTC
Organism: Paraburkholderia sp. BR14312; assembly: GCF_040948675.1. Taxonomy (NCBI): domain Bacteria; kingdom Pseudomonadati; phylum Pseudomonadota; class Betaproteobacteria; order Burkholderiales; family Burkholderiaceae; genus Paraburkholderia; species Paraburkholderia sp. BR14312. Next base: position 215,773 of record NZ_JBFPKI010000011.1, on the reverse strand, counting down.
GCCACGCTGCAACTGCTCGAAAGTTTCGACGCCGTGGCCATGTTGCCCGAGCCGGTCGTGCGCGACCATGTGCGCGGCAAGCTGCTCGTCGTGCTGCCGCTCGAAATCGGCAAGAGCCTCCCGGGCTACGGCGTGCTCACGCGCAAGAACGAGCCGCTCGCCGAGCCCGCCGAGCATTTCGTCGGCTTGCTGCGGCGCTTTTCGCAGCCCTTCAAGATGGACGATATCGCTCACGATGGTTCGCACGCGGTCGTGCTCGCTCCTCATTGAAACGCGTGGCCCAGGGCTCACTGCAGATTCACGAATAGCCCGCCGTCCACGAGCAGCGCGGCGCCCGTCACATAGCGCGCGCGGTCCGAGGCGAGAAACACCACGCATTCGGCCACGTCCTCGGGCGCGCCCAGCCGCCCGAGCGGAATGCGCTTTTCGAAGTACGCACGCTTGCCTTCGTCGCTCAGGTCTTCGGCGTTCAGGTCGGTGGCGATGGTGCCCGGCATCACCGAATTGCAGCGTATGCCATAGGGCCCGAGCGCGATCGCACACGACTGCATGAGCGAATGCACGCCGGCCTTGGTCGGCGTGTAGTGCGTCTGCATGCCGCCGCCCACGAGCGCGCTGATCGAACTCGTCGCCACGATCGCGCCGCCCGTGCCCTGCTCCTTCATTTGCCGCGCGACGGCCTGGGTCACGTAGAACGCGCCGTTCAGGTTCACGCCTATCGTGCGTTCGAGCACGGCGGGCGGCATGTCGAGAAACGAGTGGAACGGGCAGATGCCCGCATTGCTGGCGAGCACATCGACCTTGCCGAAGCGCTCCACCGTCTGACGCACGAGATCCACTCCCGTTTGCGGCGCGGCCACGTTGCCTTCCAGCGCGAGCGCGCGGCGTCCTAGCCGCTCGATCTCGCCTAGCACCTCGTCGATCGCCGAGCGACGGCCGTACGAGGCGTCGTTGTCACCCCAGTAGTTGATCGCGACATCGGCGCCCTCGCGGGCGCTCGTAATCGCAATGGCGCGGCCAATGCCGCGCGAACCGCCGGTGACGATCACCACCTTGTCCTTGAGCAGCACGTGTTTCTCCTCGTAGCTTGTGATGAGCCTCGCCTGGTGCGCGTTCGGCGCGCTCAGTGCGTGTATGGCCGGGAAAGTTTGCAGTCCGGATTGAGCCGCACACCGAAGCCCGGCGCATCCGGCACCTTGAGCCGTCCTTGCACCGGCACCGGTTCGTCGAGCAGCAGCGGTGTGAACATCGGCACCACCTTGTCGGCCTTCGGCGCCATCATGAGGAATTCCGCGAACGGCGAGTTATGGCGCGTCACGACGAAGTGATAGCTGTACACCGAGGAGCCGTGCGGTACGACCAGCACGTTGTGCGCGTCGGCGAGCGCCGAGATCTTGATGAGTTCGGTCATGCCGCCGCACCAGTTCACGTCGGGCTGGATCAGGTCGCAGCAGCCCATTTCGAGCAGCATGCGAAAGCCCCAGCGCGTGGCCTCGTGTTCGCCGGTGGAAACCATCATGCCGCGCGGCACACTGCGGCGCAGTTCGGCATAGCCCCAGTAGTCGTCGGGCGGCAGGCATTCCTCGATCCACTTGAGGTCGTACTCTTTTGCGGCCTGGGCGAGGCGCGTGGCATAGCGCACGTCGAGGCTCATCCAGCAGTCGTACATGAGCCAGAAGTCGTCGCCCACGCGCTCGCGCATGGTGGCGAGCAGTTCGAGGTTCTTCCTGAGGCCCTCCTCGCCTTCGGCCGGACCGTGCAGCAGCGGCAGCTTGCCGCCGATGAAGCCCATTTCCTTTGCGAGATCGGGGCGCGCGCCGGTGGCGTAGAACATCAGCTCGTCGCGCACGGGGCCGCCGAGCAACTGATACACGGGTTCCTTGCGGATCTGCCCGAGCAGGTCCCACAGTGCGAGATCGACGCCCGAGATGGTGTTGAGCACGACACCCTTGCGGCCGTAGTAGAGCGTGGCGTAGTACATCTGATCCCACATCTTCTCGATGTCGGTCACGCGCTGCCCTTCGAGAAAACGCGCGAGATGCTTCTCGACGATGAATGCGCCGATCTCGCCGCCCGTGGTCACGGCAAATCCCACAGTGCCGTCGCTCGCCTCCACCTCCACGACGAGCGTGCCGAGCACGTCGATGCCGAACGAGCGGCGGCTCTGACGATACTCGGGATAGCGCGCCATCGGCGTGGAAATATGGTCGTCGATCCAGTGGCCGTCGGGTTGATCGTGATAATCGGCACCGCCGCCGCGCACGGTGAAGGCTCGCACGTGTTTGATGGTTGGCATGGCCATGTTACGTAGCTCCTGGGTAGAGGATTAGCGCGCGCGCCGCACGGGCGGCTCGAATGAGCGAGCCGCCGGCGCAACGGCGCGCGGCGCGACGACAAGAATGAGCAGCGCGGCGGCAATGCTTGCAAGCCCGAGCAGTTCGAGGCCCGCCGCGTGGGAAGCAAAGTTTCGGTCGGCGGCGGCGCGCAGCATCGGCGCGATGAAGCCGCCCAGGCCGCCGAGCGAATTGATGAGCGCGATGCCGCTGGCAGAGGCCGCGCCCGCGAGATCGCGCGCCGGGAAGGTCCAGAAGAGCGGCTGCGCCGCGATGAAGCCGCTCGCCGCGCAGCACAGGCCGAGCATCGCGACGATCGCGCCCGCGGTGCCGCCAAGGCCTGCCGCCAGGCCCGAGACGGCGATGCCGACGCCCGACATCACGAGCAGGCGCGCGGCCCAAGCGCGATGCCCTCCGAGGCGGTCCGCGCGGCGCGGCACGATCCACGTGAGCGCCACGGCGCACAGCCAGGGCACGGCCGCGAGCAGGCCTACCTCGAGGCCCACGGAGGCGCCCACGAGCGAGGCCACCTGTTGCGGCAGAAAAAAGATCACGCCGTACACGCTCATCTGGATCAGCGCATAGATGCCGGCATAGGCGAGCACGCGGCGGTCGAACAGCGCGGCGAGCGCATCGCGCGGGCCGTGCGCGGCGGCTTCGCGCGCGTCGAGCTGGATCGCGCTCGTGAGCGCGCGGCGCTCGTCGGGGGAGAGCCAGCGCGCGTCCCCGGGCTTGTCGACGAGATACCAGAAGGCCCACACGCCAACGGCCGAGGCCAGCCCGCCTTCCACGAGAAAGAGCCACTTCCAGCCTGCGAGCCCGAAGGTGCCGTGCATCTCGAGCAGGAGTCCTGACAACGGGCCGCCGAAGATGAAGGCCAGCGGCGCGCCGAAATAAAACACGCCGATGGCGCGCGCCCGCGAGGACTGCGGAAACCACTGCGTGAGGTAATAGATGATGCCGGGGAAGAAACCCGCTTCGGCCACGCCCAGCAGGAATCGCAGCACATAGAACGAAGTCGGCGCCTGCACCCACGCCATCGCCGCGGAAATCATGCCCCACGTGACCATGATGCGGCACATCCAGATCCGCGCGCCCACACGGTGCAGCGCGAGATTGCTCGGCACTTCGAAGAGTGCGTAGCCGACGAAGAACACGCCCGCGCCGAAAGCGAATGCCGCGTCCGAAAGGCCCGTATCGTGCAACAGCGCCTTTTGCGCGAAGCCGATGTTCGCGCGGTCGAGAAACGCGAGCACGTACATCAAGAGCAGGAAGGGCAAAAGGCGGCGCATGGCCTTGCGGCCCGCGGCTTCCGCCAGCGTAGGTGCCAAGGTAGGTGCCTCGATCGACATCGATGTCTCCTGTCGGCGCTCTCCTGTTACCACCGCGCCGTTATCGTGATCCCGCGCGTTGTCCGGCCGATACGCGCGGGTCCTGCTTCCCGCCTCAGTATGTCGCGCGCCCGCCCGAAAGATCGAATACCGAGCCGGTACTGAACGCGCAGTCTTCCGTCGTGAGCCAGACGATCATCGAAGCCGCTTCGTCCGGCATGAGGAAGCGGTTCATCGGGATCTTCGCGAGCATGTAGTCGATATGCTGCTGCGACATCGAATCGAAAATCTCGGTCTTGGCCGCCGCCGGCGTCACGGCATTGACGAGCACGCCCTTCATGGCCAGCTCCTTGCCGAGCGACTTCGTCAGTCCGATGAGCCCGGCCTTCGATGCGCTGTAGTGCGAAGCATTCGGATTGCCTTCCTTGCCGGCCACGGAGGCGATATTGACGATGCGTCCATAGCCCTGCTCGATCATGCGCGGCACCACGGCGCGGCAGGTCAGGTAGCTGCCGATCAGGTTCACTTCGATCACGCGGCGCCACACGTCGACGGGTAGTTCCCACGTGAGACCATTGCCGCCCGTGATGCCTGCGCTGTTCACGAGCGCGTGAATCGCGCCATGCGTTTTCACGGTTTGCTGTGCGGCTGCCTCGACCGAGGCTTCGTCGGTCAGTTCGACCGTCACCACCGAAACCTTGCCCAGCTCCGACAACTCGGCGCGCGCGCGTTCGAGCCGTTCCGCGTCGATGTCCCAGAGCGCGACCGACGCGCCCGAACGCAATGCCCGCTGCGCCACGGCATAACCCAGACCGCGCGCGCCGCCCGTCACGACCATCACGCGATTGTTCAGATCCAGTTGATTCATTGCACCTGCTCTCCTTGTTCCGCCACGAGGCGTTGCTGTTGTTCGCCCAGGCCGCTCACGCCCAGCCGCATGGTCTGTCCCGCGCGCAAATAGATGGGTTCCGGCTTCTGCCCCATGCCGACGCCAGGCGGCGTGCCGGTCGAGATCACGTCGCCGGGCTGCAGGCTCATGAACTGGCTGATATAGGAAACGAGCGTGGCCACGTCGAAGATCATCGTGCGCGTGTTGCCGTTCTGGTAACGCTTGCCGTCGACTTCGAGCCACATGTCGAGCGCCTGCGGGTCGGCGATCTCGTCGCGCGTGACGAGCCAGGGGCCGAGCGGCGCGAAGGTGTCGTAGCCCTTGCCCTTGTCCCACTGGCCGCCGCGCTCGATCTGCCATGCGCGCTCGGAAACATCGTTGACCACGCAATAACCGGCCACATAATCGAGCGCGCGCTCGCGCGGTACATTGCGCGCTGCTTCGCCGATCACCACACCCAGCTCGACTTCCCAGTCGACCTTCTTCGCGTCCGGGGGAATCAGCACGTCGTCGTTGGGACCGGTGATCGAACTCGTTGCCTTGAGGAAGAGCACGGGCTCTGTGGGGACGGGCATATTGGATTCGGCGGCATGGTCGGAATAATTGAGGCCCACGCAGACAATCTTGCCGACGCTGCCCACGCACGGACCCAGGCGGGTGTCGGCGGGGACGAGCGGCAAGGCGGCGAGATCGTGTCCGGCGAGCTGGCGCAGCGCGGTCGCGCCGAGGCCGTTACCGGCGACGTCCAGCGTGACGCCGGAGAGATCGCGCACGCGCCCCTCGTTATCGATCACACCCGGCTTTTCAGCCCCCTTACTGCCCCAGCGGACCAGCTTCATGCGGCGTCTCCTGATATTGGAATGGATCGTTGACAGCCAATATAGGGGTGCCGCGATAGCCGAACAATCCGAAAGCCGCATGAGGCGATAGCGAAAGCGGATCGCGCCCTTTGTCGCCTTATGTGTCGTGGGTACGCAGAAAAACAGAAGCCCGCGAACGCCGTGGCGTACGCGGGCTTTGTGCACTGCAACACGCCTGGCTCGCAGGCGCGGCATGAGTCACAGCATGGTCAGTGCATCGCGTGCAGGTAGTGATAGAGACCGGCCGCCGCGGCACCGCCGGCAAGCGGCCCGAACACCGGAATCCACGCATAGCGCCAGTCGCTGTCGCGCTTGCCCGGAATCGGCAGCAGCGCGTGCATGATGCGCGGCGAGAGATCGCGCGCCGGGCTCATCGCGTAGCCGGTCGGGCCGCCGAGCGAAATGCCGATGCCGAGCACGAGCAGGCCCACGGGCAGCGCGTCGAGCGCGCCGAGACCCACCTGCGGCGAGGCCAGATAAAGCACGCCCAGGATCAGCACGAAGGTGCAGATCGCTTCCGTCAACACGTTGTGCCGCTTGCTGCGAATAGCGGGCGCCGTGCAAAACACCGCGAGCTTGATATCCGGATCGGCTTCGTTCGCGAAGTGCTGTCGATAGGCAAGCCATACGAGCAGCGCGCCCGCCATGCCGCCGAGCATCTGCGCCGCGATATAACCGCCGACCTTCGACCACGCGAACTTGCCCGCGAGCGCCAGGCTGATCGTGACGATCGGGTTGAGGTGCGCGCCGCTGAACGAGGCAGTCACGTAGACCGCCACGAACACGGCCATGGCCCAGCCCATCACGATGACGATGAGGTCGGCGCCCTTGCCCTTCGTTTTTGCCAGCAGCACGTTCGCAACGGCGCCGTTACCGAGCAGCACGAGAATGGCCGTGCCGATGAATTCCGCAATATAGGGTGACATGATTGTCGTAGTCTCTCTCTGCCCGCGCGGTGCATGCGCACGAAGCGCATGCGATCCCGCTGCGGGTTATGTTAATTAGTTATGCTTGTATGTTGTAAAGCTGACTCGCGGCTCAGTGCGAGTCGTCCGCCCAGGCCTTGGCCGCGCGCACCGCACGCTGCCAGCCTGCGCGACAGGCGTCGACCTGCGCGCCCTGCATCGACGGCGCGAAACGGCGGTCGAGCTTCCACTGGCTCTGCAGTTCGCCCACGTTCTGCCAGTAGCCGGTTGCGAGGCCTGCAAGGTAGGCCGCGCCGAGCGCCGTGGTTTCGGTGATCTTCGGGCGCACCGCATCCACGCCGAGCAGATCGGCCTGGAACTGCATGAGCAGGTTGTTCGCGCTCGCGCCGCCGTCCACGCGCAGTTCGCCCACGCTGATGCCCGAATCCGCTTCCATGGCCGCCAGCACGTCGAGCGACTGGTACGCGATCGAATCGAGCGCCGCGCGCGCGAGATGCGCCGAGGTCGTGCCGCGCGTCACGCCGAACAGCGTCCCGCGTGCGCGCGCGTTCCAGTGCGGCGCGCCGAGGCCCGCGAACGCCGGCACGAGGTACACGCCGTCCGTATGCGGCACGCTCGCGGCGAGCGCTTCGATTTCCGGTGCGCTCTTGATGATGCCCATACCGTCACGCAGCCACTGCACCACCGCGCCCGCAATGAAGATGCTGCCTTCGAGCGCATAGTTGACTTCGTCGCCGATCTGCCACGCGATCGTCGTGACGAGGTTGTTCTTCGACTCGATGGGCGTCGTGCCCGTGTTCATCATCAGGAAACAGCCCGTGCCATAGGTGTTCTTCACCATGCCCGTGCTCGTGCACATCTGGCCGAACATCGCTGCCTGCTGGTCGCCCGCGATGCCGGCCAGCGGAATCTTCGAGGCGAACACCGTGGTCTTGGTCGGACCATACACTTCGGATGACGAACGGACTTCGGGCAGCATGCTGCGCGGAATTTCGAGCGCGTCGAGCAGCTCGTCGTCCCATTGGCGCGTGTGAATATTGAAGAGCATGGTGCGCGACGCATTCGTCACGTCGGTCACGTGCAGTTCGTGCTTGGTGAAGTTCCACACGAGCCAGCTGTCCACGGTGCCGAACGCGAGCTTGCCTTGACGCGCTTTTTCGCGTGCGCCGGGCACGTTGTCGAGAATCCAGCGAATCTTGGTTGCCGAGAAATACGAATCGATCGGCAGACCCGTTTTCGCGCGCACTTTCTCTTCGAGGCCGCGCGCCTTGAGCGAGTCGCAGAAGTCGGCCGTGCGGCGGTCCTGCCAAACGATGGCGTTATAGACGGGATGGCCCGTCTCCCGATCCCAGACGATCGTCGTCTCGCGCTGGTTCGTAATGCCGATCGCGGCGATGTTGGTGCCGTTCATGCCGGCGCGCGTCACGGCCTCGGCGGCGACGCCCGCCTGGGTCGACCAGATTTCCTGCGGATCGTGCTCGACCCAGCCCGGCTGCGGATAAATCTGTTCGAACTCTTTCTGGGCAACCGAAACGATGTTGCCCTGGCGGTCGAAAAGCATGGCGCGCGAACTCGTGGTGCCCTGGTCGAGCGCAAGAATGTACTGTTCCTGCATGTCTCTCATCTCCGTCTGTACTAGTTGTGATGACGCACCGCGGGGACGGCGCGTGGGGGGGTACGTGACCTACCTTGCGTGATGCCGGCGAACTTCAGTGCTGCGCGGTCGCCGTCGCGCTTGTTGCGGCAAACCAGTGATCGATTGCGGCGGCCACGCCGTTGAGCGTGCCCGGCGCGACATGCAGGCCCAGCTTCGAGCGGCGCCACAACACGTCTTCCGCGCGCGTGGCCCATTCGGCGTTGCGCAGGTAGCGCAATTCGGCCTCGAAGATGCCCGGCGCGACTTCGCAGCCGAGGCCCGCGAGCGATTGCGCGTTGTCGAGCAGCCGCTCGGCGCGCGTGCCGTATGCGCGTGCGTAGCGGCGCGCAAGCGGTGCAGGCAGCCACGCATGGCGTCTCGCGAAGTCCTGCGCAAAGGGCTCGAAACGCGCGTTCGCGATATCGCCGCCGGGCAGCGGCGCGCCGGCCGTCCACGAAGGCGCGGCGTGGCCGAGCACGCGGCACAGCATGTCGGAAGCTTCTTCCGCGAGCTTGCGGAAGGTCGTGATCTTGCCGCCGAACACCGAAAGCAGCGGCGCGCCGGCGGTTTCGTCGAGTTCGAGCTTGTAGTCGCGCGTGACGGCGGACGCATTCTCCGCGCCCTCTTCCTCGAGCAGCGGACGCACGCCCGAGTAGGTCCATCGCACGTCGGCCGGCGAGATCTTGCGCTTGAAATAGCGATTGATCGACTCGCACAGGTAGCGCGTTTCGTCGCCGTCGATCGAGACCTTCGCGGGGTCGTGGTGATACTCCACGTCGGTCGTACCGATGAGCGTGAAGTCGTGCTCATACGGAATCGCGAAGATGATGCGCTTGTCCGGGTTCTGGAAGATGTACGCGTGGTCGTGCTCGAACAGGCGCTTCGTGACGATATGACTGCCCTTCACGAGCCGCACGCTGTGCTGCGCGCCGCGCCCGAGCGCACCGTGGAGCACCTCGCCCACCCACGGCCCGGCCGCGTTGGCGATGGCGCGAGCGCGCACGTCGAAGGTGCTGCCGTCCGGGCGGCGCAGGAGCGCCTGCCATTCGCTTTGCGCGCCGTTCGTGGCGTTCGTGCGCACGGCGGAAACGAGCTTCGTGCGCGTGAGGATTTGCGCGCCGCGCTCCTGCGCGTCGAGCGCGTTGAGCACGACGAGGCGCGCGTCGTCGACCCAGCCGTCCGAATACACGAAGCCGCGCTGGATCGAGTCGATGAGCGGCTCACCGGCCGCATGGCGGCGCATGTCGATGCCGCGCGAACCCGGCAGCAATTCGCGCTTCGCAAGATGGTCGTAGAGAAAGAGGCCCATGCGAATGAGCCAGGCGGGACGCAGATTCGGCATGTGCGGCATGACGAAACGCAGCGGCCACATGATGTGGGGCGCCGCGCGCAGCAGCGTTTCGCGCTCCTGCAGCGCCTTGCGCACGAGCCCGAATTCCCTGTACTCGAGATAGCGCAGCCCACCGTGAATCAGCTTGGTGCTGCACGACGAGGTATGCGAGGCGAGATCGTCCTGCTCGCAAAGGAGCACCGACAACCCGCGGCCGGCCGCGTCGCGCGCGATGCCCGCGCCGTTGATCCCGCCGCCCACGACGAGCAGATCGTACCGGTTCTGTTGAGTCACCCTGCTGTGTCCCTGAAAGAAAAACGAACCTCGAAATGTTCGAATTCGAAATTTATCGAACATTAACGAAAAAGTAAAGGTTCGATTTTCGGGCTTTTGACCGAAAGCAGTGCGTAAACGAACATACATCGGACATTATCGAACGTTCGTCAGGCGCGAATGAAAACGGGGCCTTGCGCGCCCGATGGGCAGCACCCCGCCCGCTCGCGAAGCGCGTTGGATGGCAGATCGGAAATGGAGAAAACGCGCAGCCGACGCGTCCGGAAAAGCGCGTACGAAAACCCCGCGGCTTACGCGGCGACGTGAACCTGCGTGCCCGCGGCGAGCACCGCCTCGTTCATTTCCTCGGGCAGCGGCTGGTCGGTGAAGAGCGCGTGAATCTGGCTCAGGTGCCCCTGGCGCACGAGCGCCGGGCGGCCGACCTTCGAATGGTCGGCCACGAGGTAGACCGTGCGCGCATGTTCGATGATGGCCTGCGCCACGCGGACTTCGCGCGTGTCGAAGTCGCGCAGCGTGCCGTCGGTCTCGATGGCCGAGGTGCCGATGATCGCGTAATCCACCTTGAACTGGCGGATGAAGTCGATGGTGTGCTCGCCGACGATGCCTTTGTCCCAGGGTCGCACGACGCCGCCCGTGATCATCACTTCGCAGTCGGGGTAGCCGCTCATCACGCTCGCCACGTTGAGGTTGTTCGTGACGACGCGCAGTCCCTGATGATGATTGAGCGCGCGCGCGACTTCCTCGGTCGTGGTGCCGAGGTTGATGAAGAGCGAGGCCTGATCGGGAATGTGCTGGGCCGCCAGGGCCGCGATGCGGCGCTTCTCCTCGTGGAACATGTGCTGCCGTGCACTGTACGAGACGTTCTCCGCACTCGTGGGCAGGCTCGCGCCGCCGTGATAGCGGCGCAGCAGATTCATGCCGGCGAGCCAGTTCACGTCGCGGCGAATGGTTTGCGGCGTGACGTCGAAATGCGAGGCGAGATCGTCGACCGTGACGAAGCCGTCGCGTTGCACCCATTCGAGCATTGCCTGCTGGCGCGCGTTCAGGGTGAGGCGAGGATCTCGTGTCATTGGCTCGTTTGGCATGCAAGTGAGGACCGACCTATTGTAAGGGCTTGCCCACCCGAATCAGGAGAAAGCCGATGCATGCCGTACGCAAATGGATAGCAGGCGCCGCCGTGGCCGCCATGCTGGCCCCGCTGTGGGCCCCGCTGCTGAACCCGCTTCCCGCCGCCGCGCAAACGAACCCCGGCGCGACGCCTCCGGCTGCGCCCGCCGCCTCCGCCACGCCAGCCGGCGACGGCACCTTCCTCCTGACGATCTTCCTGAAGCACGACGAGTCGAAGCCGCTGCCGAAGATCAATCAGCAACTCGCGGAACAGGGCTTCTACAAGGCCTTTCCGCCGCCCGGCATCGAAGTGGTCTCGTGGTACGTAATGATGGGGATCGGCCAGGTCGTGACGCTGCGGGTGCCGGCCGACCGGCTGCGCGAGGTGAACCGCGCGATCGAGGAAACCGCATGGGGCGGCTATCACACGGAGTTTTATCCGACCTACGACTACAAGGCGCTCGCCGAGCAGGCGCGGGCGCGCAACGGCAAGTAGCGGAACGCGGGCGCGCCCTGAAGCAGGCGCGCCCAAGGTTGCTCCGAAGCTTCCGTTAAAATGCTGCGCTTTCTCTATTCCCCCGCCGCGCCCGATGCACTCCGCTCCATCGACCTCGCCCGCCGCTGCCCGCGAAGCGAACGACACCGAACTCACCCACGACCTCGTCTACGGCCCCAACGACCGCCCCGCGCCCACCATCGCCTTCGTGGCCGCGCTCCAGCATCTGCTCGCGATCCTCGTGCCGATCGTGACGCCAGGGCTCCTGATCTGCCAGGCGCTGGGCGTCTCCAGCCGCGACACCACGCTGATCGTCTCGATGTCGCTGGTGATCTCCGGCATCGCCACCTTCCTGCAATGCAAGCGCGTGGGGCCGCTCGGCGCAGGCCTGCTCATCGTGCAGGGCACGAGCTTCAACTTCGTCGGACCGCTCATCGCGGGCGGCAGCCTGATGGTCAAGCAGGGCACGCCCGTCGAAACCGTGATGGCCGCCATCTTCGGCGTCGTCATTGCGGGCTCGTTCGTCGAAATGGCCGTGTCGCGCATCCTGCCCTTCATCAAGCGGCTCATCACCCCGCTCGTCACCGGCATCGTCGTGCTGCTGATCGGCCTCACGCTCATCAAGGTCGGCCTCGTCAGCATGGGCGGCGGCTATGGCGCCATCGCCAAAGGCAACTTCGCGAGCGTCCAGAACCTCACGCTCTCGGGCCTCGTGCTCGGCACCATCATCGTGCTCAACCGCGTGCCCGTCGTCTGGGTGCGCAGCACGGCGCTCGTCATCGCACTCGCCATCGGCTATATCGTTGCGGGCGCAATGGGTCGGCTCGACTTCACCGGCGCGCGCGAAGCCGCGCTGTTCCAGATTCCGACCCCGCTGCATTTCGGCCTGGGCTTCTCGTGGTCGCTCTTCGTGCCGATGCTGATCATCTACCTCGTGACCTCGCTCGAAGCGATCGGCGACGTCACCGCCACCAGCAAGGTGTCGAAGGAGCCGGTGGAAGGCCCGGTGTGGATGCGGCGCATCAAGGGCGGCGTGCTCGTGAACGGCTTCAACTCGCTGCTCGCGGGCTTCTTCAACACGTTTCCCAGCTCCGTGTTCGCGCAGAACAACGGCGTCATCCAGCTCACCGGCATTGCCAGCCGCCACGTTGGCCTCTGGATCGCGGGCATGCTCGTCGTGCTGGGCCTCTTCCCGCCCGTGGCCGGCGTGCTGCAGGCCGTACCCGAACCCGTGCTGGGCGGCGCAGCCATGGTGATGTTCGGCGCGGTGGCCGCTTCGGGCATCAACATCCTCGCGGGCACGCGCCTCGACCGCCGCGCGCTGCTCATCATCGCCGTGTCGCTGGCACTGGGCCTGGGCGTCTCGCAGGTGCCGGAGATTCTGACCAGCCTCCCGCATGCGCTCAAGAACGTGCTGGAGTCGGGCGTCGCAACGGGCGGCATTTGCGCGCTCGTGATGAACTGGTTCCTGCCGGAAAAGGCTTAACGCCCGTCGAGCGTGTGGCCCTGATGCCGGGCCGCACGCTTTTTTATTGGCCGTAATTTCCAATTTACTGGATAATGACTCCATCATCTTGGAAACGAACCCCATGGATACCCCGACCGACGCCGGCATCAACGAGCGCATTGCCCGCTGCGTGCGCGACCTGCGCGCCACGCGCGGCCTCACGCTCGACGCGCTGGCGACGCGCAGCGGCGTGAGCCGTTCGATGATCTCGATGATCGAGCGCGGCGCCGCCAGCCCCACGGCCGTAGTGCTCGAAAAGCTCGCGGCGGGGCTGTCGGTCTCGATGGCGAGCCTGTTCGGCGCCAGCGGCGAGAGCACGCCCGCCGAGCCGCTGGTACGCCGTGCGCAGCAGGTACAGTGGCGCGACCCGCAATCGGGCTATACGCGCCGGAGCGTGTCGCCGCCCAACTGGCCTTCGCGGATCCAGCTGGTCGAAGTGGATTTCCCGGCCGGCGCGCGCGTAGCCTACGAAACGGGCAGCCGCGAGACTGTGATTCACCAGCAGGTCTGGGTGATGGAAGGACGGATCGACGTGGAACTGGGCACCGAACGCCATGCGCTTCATGCAGGCGATTGCCTCGCCATGCGGCTCGATCAGCCGCTCATCTTCAGCAATCCCGGTTCGCAGGCCGCGCGTTACGTCGTCGCGATTTGCGACGCGAGCGGCCTCTGAACCCGCGTCATTCGCCTCGATCTTCCACCCTATCCATTTAAAGAGGATTCCCCATGAATTCGAACTCACGCAGCGATGGCGTGCGCTTCATCGATTGCAACGAAACGGACCACGCGTCGGCGATTCTCGAGATCCTCAACGACGCGATCGTCAATTCGACCGCGCTCTACGACTACAAGCCGCGTCCGCCCGAGGCCATGGTCACGTGGTTCGGCACCAAGCGCGCGAACGGCTTTCCGGTAGTGGGCGCCGTAGACGAGGCCGGCACACTGCTCGGCTTCGCGAGCTGGGGTACGTTTCGCGCGTTTCCCGCCAACAAGTACACGGTCGAGCACAGCGTGTACGTGCACCGCGACCAGCGCGGCCGTGGCCTCGGCGAACGCCTGCTGCTCGAGTTGATCCGCCGCGCCCGTGAGGAACAGATTCACGTGATCGTCGGCTGCATCGACGCCGCCAATGCCGGCAGCATCGCGCTGCACGTCAAGCTGGGCTTCACGCACTCGGGCACGATCAAGGAAGCGGGATTCAAGTTCGGACGCTGGCTCGACGCCGCGTTTTACCAGCTCAATCTGGAGATGCCCGCCCCGCCGGTGGACGGCTGAGGCGAGCGCGCGCCTCGCGACTCAACGTGCGCTCGGGCGGGCCGCAGCCGCCGTCATGGCATTGCGGAGATGGCGCGCCCGCAGCGGCGCGCGTGCCGCGCGCTTCGAGGCGCACGCCGCGCGCGTGGCACGCCGCTTCGCCTGACTGCGGTTGCGGGACTCGGCCTCGCGCGTGGCGCGCCGCGCCTGCCTGCGCACGACGAGCAGCACGCAGCCGATTGCGGCGACCACGGCCACGCGAAACGGCGACGATTCGAAGGCGCGTTCCGGCACGTGCAGCAGAAGAATGGAAATGAACACGGCGACCTGAATGAGGATCGCCGAAAGCGAAGCGACGAACAGGTAGGCGTGCAGGCGATCGGTCGGCGGCTTCATGGGGCTGCACTCCAGAAAGTTGCGCGGACAACGATATCGAGTCTGGCTGGTTATACCCTACGCCTCGCGAATGTCAGGCGCATGGCAACGCGCGAAGCTGGGCAGCGTGAAGGGATCGTGCCTGCTCCAGGCTGATGAGAACCTTAAGGAAAGGCGCCTGCGATTACGCTTTTATCGTCGGACGATAATTGTTTATGCACCTTACCGACCAACGCCTTTCAGCGCCTTTCGTCTTGCCTCGATTGATGCGCAGCGCAGAAAGGTCTCTTCCAGTTCATTCAGTGCTTACCTAAGGTTGACTTAAGCTCGCGCGCCGTACCCTTGCAGGTTGTAATCCGCACGGCAATGCAGTCATGAATCGCACTTATGAATATCGCGGCTACGCAATCCGCGTTGGCGTCGAAGCAAATGGCACGCTCCCGCTCGAGCGCCTGGAAATCGAACGGCCTCGCTATGCAGCGGTGGTGAGCATCGCGGCAATCTACGAGCGCGCCGTCCCCTCGCCCCTGAGAATCGACAACGCCGCCGGGCTGCCCTTCCACTCCGATATCGACGCCTTGATGGGCGGCTACAGCGCGGCCTGCCGCCTGATCGACGAACAGCTCGCCGCAACGGCGCCCTGACCTGCCCAAGCAAAAAAACGCGCGACAGCCGGAAGCCATCGCGCGTTTTTCATCGGGACGCACTGTGTGCGTCCTGTGCCTGCGTTTAGTCGCGGTTCGCCTGCAACACGGTCAAAGCGGCCATGTTGATGATGCGTCGCACCGTCGAGCTCGACGTCAGCACGTTCACCGGCGCATTCACGCCCAGCAGGAACGGGCCGACCGCCACGTTGCTGCCCGCACCCGTCTTGAGCAGGTTGTAGGCGATGTTGCCCGAGTCCACGTTCGGGCACACGAGCAGGTTCGCCGCGCCCTTGAGCTTCGAATGCGGCAGGATGCGCAGGCGCAGGGCTTCGTCCAGCGCGCAGTCGCCGTGCATTTCCCCGTCGATTTCCAGGTCGGGATTTTTTTCCGTCACCAGCTTGAGCACTTCGCGCATCTTCGTGCCCGAAGCCGAGCTGCCCGAGCCGAAGTTCGAACGCGAGAGCAGCGCTACCTTCGGCTGCAGGTTCAGCCATTCCATCTGGCGTGCCGCGGCCAGCGTGAATTCGGCGATCTGCTCGGCGTTCGGGTTGTCGTTGACGTGCGTGTCGACGATCGCGACCGTGCGCTTGTCGAGCAGCAGGATGTTCATCGCCGCGTACGTATTCGCGTTGCGCTGCTTGCCGATCACCTCGTCGACGAAGCGCAGGTGGTCGTGATACGCGCCCACCGTGCCGCACACCATGCCGTCCGCGTCGCCCAGGCGCACCATCATCGCGCCGATCAGCGTGAGGCGGCGGCGCATTTCCACGCGCGCCATTTCCTTCGAAATGCCGTCGCGGCAACGCAGTTCCCAATAGGTCGTCCAGTACTGGTGGAAGCGCTCGTCGTACTCGGGGTTCGTGACTTCCACGTCTTCGCCGAGCTTCAGCCGCAGGCCGAACTTCTCGATGCGGGCGAGCAGCACTTCCGGACGGCCGATCAGGATCGGACGCGCAAGCTTCTCGTCGACGATCACCTGCACCGCGCGCAGCACGCGCTCCTCCTCGCCTTCGGCGAACACGATGCGCGACTTGCCGCCGTCACGCACGAACTGCTTCGCGGCCGCGAAAATCGGCTTCATGAACGCGCCCGAGTGATACACGAACTGCTGAAGCTCGTTCGTGTAGGCGGCGAAGTCGTCGATCGGACGCGTGGCCACGCCGTCTTCCATCGCCGCCTTCGCAACGGCCGGCGCGATACGCACGATCAGACGCGAGTCGAACGGCTTCGGAATCAGGTACTTCGGGCCGAAGCGCAGATCATAGGCACCGTAAGCGGCCGCCACCGAATCGTTCAGCTCTTCTTCCGCGAGCTTGGCGATCGCGTGCACCGCCGCGATTTCCATGTTGCGCGTGATGGTCGTTGCACCGACATCGAGTGCGCCGCGGAAGATGTACGGGAAGCACAGCACGTTGTTGACCTGGTTCGGGAAGTCCGAACGGCCCGTGGCAATCACCGCGTCCGGGCGCGCTTCGAGCGCGACCTCGGGGAAGATTTCCGGCGTGGGGTTGGCAAGCGCGAGAATCAGCGGCTGGTCCGCCATCTTCTTGACCATTTCGGCCTTGAGCACGCCGCCGGCCGACAGGCCGAGGAACACGTCCGCGCCTTCGATCACGTCGGACAGCGAGCGCGCCGAGGTGTCCTGCGCGAAGCGTTCCTTGTCCGGGTCCATGAGCGTCGTGCGGCCCTGGTAGACCACGCCGTCGATGTCGGTCACCCAGATGTTCTTGAGCGGCAGGCCCAGATCCACCATGAGATCCAGACAGGCCAGCGCCGCCGCGCCCGCACCCGAGGTCACGACCTTGACCTTCGAGATGTCCTTGCCGATCACTTTCAGGCCGTTCATGAACGCCGCCGAAACGGTGATGGCGGTGCCGTGCTGATCGTCGTGGAAGACCGGAATCTTCATGCGCTCGCGCAGCTTGCGCTCGACCGTGAAGCAGTCGGGGGCCTTGATGTCTTCCAGATTGATACCGCCGAACGTGGCTTCGAGGCTCGCGATGATGTCCACGAGCTTGTCCGGATCGCTTTCGGTGATTTCGATGTCGAAAACGTCGATGCCGGCGAACTTCTTGAAGAGCACCGCCTTGCCTTCCATGACCGGCTTGGAGGCCAGCGCGCCGATGTTGCCGAGGCCGAGGACGGCCGTGCCGTTCGTGATCACGCCCACCAGATTGCCGCGCGCCGTATAGCGGAACGAGTTCTGCGGATTGTCGACGATCTCCTCGCAGGCCACGGCCACGCCCGGCGTATAGGCGAGCGCGAGGTCGCGCTGGGTGACGAGCGGCTTGCTGGCCGTCACCGAAATCTTGCCCGGAGTGGGGAATTCGTGATATTCGAGGGCGGCCTGACGATCGGTCTTGTTCATGTTCCTCACTCTGATGGTGTGCCGCACGCACGGAAGGCGCGGCGGTCATGTTCGAATGAGGCGATTCTAGAGAGACCTCATAACCTGCTCATTTTGATTTAGTATGGGGCCATCATTTTTTGGTAATACCCTGGGGAATCGTGTCTTTCAGCATTGACGACGTGACGAGGCGGTTGAATACGCGCCTGAAAATGCGCCATCTGGTCCTGCTCCTGCAGATCCGCCAGCACGGCTCGCTCACGCGCGTGGCGGAACACATGGCGACGAGCCAGCCCGCCGTCACCAACGCGCTGGCTGAAATGGAGAGCATGTTCGGCGCGCCGCTCTTCGACCGCACGCCGCGCGGTATGACGCCTACAGCGCTCGGCAATGTGGTGCTCGCACGTGCCCAGGCCATGCTGCACGACCTGGACCACCTCGCGCGCGACATCGAAGCCGTGGTGGCCGGCCACGCCACGCGCGTGCACGTGGGCGTGATTCCGTTCATCTCGGGGCGCACGCTCGCCGCCGCCATTCGCCTTACGCAGTCGCGGCTGCCGCAACGCGTCACCATGACGATTCATGAAGGCACGAGCGACGCACTCCTGCCGCAACTGCGCGACCATACGCTCGATATCGTGATCGGGCGCGCGTCTTCGGCGGTCGACGTCTCGCAGTTGCGCTTCGAGGTGCTGCATCAGCAAAAGCCGCGGCTCATCGCCAGCCGCCGGCTCGCGGCGCGGCTCGCGCGCGGCAAGCTCGACTGGGAAAAGCTTGTCGAACTGGACTGGATCCTGGGCGCGCCGCACACGCCCATCCGCGAGCAGATTTCCGACCTCTTCCTGCACGCGGGCGTGGCGCCGCCCGTGCCTATCGTGGAGAGCTACACGTCGCGGCTGATCGGCGAGATGATCAGCACGAACGAGAACGCCGTGTCGATCGTGCCCGCCGATATCGCCGAGGAACTCGTGCACTTCGCGGGCGTGGCGATCGTGCCGTACACGCTCGACTGGACGCTGCCGCCGGTTGCGATGTTCACGCGCGCGGGCGTGCTGCGCGACGTCGACGCCACTTTCGGGCAGTCGCTGCGCGAGTTGTACCAGGAGGCGGAGAAGGCGCGGGGTTAAGCCGCTTCCTGCAGCTCGCTTTCCAGCTCTTCCAGCTCCAGGCCGTGAGTACGGTCATGGTCGAGCAACTCGCGCACGAGTTCTTCCAGCGTCATGCGCCGGACGCCGTCGCGCAGCCCGCAGCGCAAGCGCTGCTTGGGCGTGAGGCGTTTGAGCGAGGCGCAAAGACGGCGCCGCCCTTCGCTGAATTCGCCCATTGCGGCGACGAGATCCTGCTTCCCGTATTCGCGTTCTTCCGCGAGCACCGTGCCGTTCACCGATGCGATTTCCGGCAGCTGAGCCTTGCGCACGACACTGAATCGTTCGGCGAATACGGCGTCGAGATCGCGCAAATGGCACGCGTGCTCGAGCAACGAGAAGCCCGTGCCGCCTGGCCGGCGCGCCCATAGATCCATAGGCACGCGCTTGACGAGCGCCGCGAAGCGCTCCGGCATGGTTGCGAGCGCTTCGATCACCGCTTCGAACGGCAGGACCACCGGCTGCGCGCTGAACACCGCACCATAGCTGAAAAGCGCCCCGCTCACGCGGCCCCGCGCCTGAGCGACTTCGTGGCCGTGGCGGCGCATCACCTCGGCAACCAGCGCGCCGCAGTATTGGCGCGCCGTGGTGTCTTCGCCGATTTCCGCGAAGCGGCAAGTGCTCGAACGCAAACGGGGCGCGGACTTGATCGACGCGCCGATTTAGGTGTTTACCCGTAATCGTATTGTCAGCTGGTTATCGGTATGTCGATAATGCTCTCATGGATGTGAAAACTGCAGTGCGCGTCTTCGACGTGATCAACCTCTTTGCCGAAGTCCGGCAACCGATGATCTACAGCGAGATTGCGCGTCGAACCGAGATCCCGCTGTCGAGCTGCCACGCGCTGTTGCAGACGATGGTGGCCAAAGGCTATCTGTACGCGCCGGGCGTGAAGGCGGGCTACTACCCCACGCAGCGTCTTCTGCATGTGGCGCGCGACATCTGCAGCGAGGACCCGCTCACGCTGATGTTCCAGCCGCTGCTTTCCGCGTTGCGCGACGCAACCGGCGAAACCGCCGCGCTCGCCACGCTTGCGGGCAACCGCGTGGTCTATCTCGACGTGATGGAGTCGCGCCAGAAGATCCGCTACAGCGACGAGCCGGGCGGCTTCATGACCATTGCGAGCGCCGCGGGCAAGGCGCTGCTTGGCGCGCTTGCCCCGGCCGTGCGCCGCAAACTGCTAGACAGTTGCGAGCCGCCGTTGCACTCGGCCAACGGGGCGGTGATCGAGCGCGGCGCGTTCGAGCGCGATGTCGAGCAGGGCGTGACGGACGGCTGGCATCGCTCGACGGGCGAGAGCGTGGAGGACGTAGCCGGCCTCGCGCGCGGTTTCCTGATCCATGGCGAGGCGTTTGCGCTCGTCATCGGCGCGCCCAAGGCGCGTCTTCTCAAGAACGAGCAGAACGCCGTGAAGGCGTTGCTCGAGGTGTACGCGCAAATCCCGCCCACGCTGCTCGCAGCCTGAGGCACGTTAAACGTCTCGGGCACTGACTGCAGCGATGCGCGAAGCGCGAAATTCCTGAAGTGGAGGGTCAAGCATGCGTTGGAAGAACCGGCCGCAAGGCTCGAACTGGGGCGACTTCGGTCCCGACGATCAATTGGGGCGCCCCAACCTCATCGGCGCCGAGCAGGTGATCAAGGGCGCGCAGGAAATTCGCGCGGGCCTCACGTTCACCCTTTCGCTGCCGCTCGACTTTCCCGGCGACAGCAAGCTCAACGTGCGCCGCCATCCGCCAGTGCTGCGCCCTACCTTCCGCGACGGCCTGCCCTACGTGAACTTCCCGTTCGCGCGGAACGTTGCGGGCGCGACCGACGTGGTGAGCGACGACCAGGTACTGCTCTCGCTTCAATACTCCACGCAGTGGGATTCGCTCGCGCACGTGGGCGCACGCTTCGACGCCAACGGCGACGGCGTAGCCGAAAGCGTCTACTACAACGGCTTTCGCGCGAACGTGGACGTGGTCGGCCCGATGGAATATCGCGCGGAAGACAACTTCGCGCCTCACGCGTGCGGGGGAGAGCATAGCCATGCCGATGTGCTCGGCATCGAGCATCTTGCCGTGAAGGGCATGCAAGGGCGCGGCGTGCTGATCGATTTCGCCGCGCATTTTGGCCGCGAGTTTCGCACCGTGGGCTACGACGACCTGATGCGCGTGATCGAGGCCGACGGCGTGGAAGTCGAGCGCGGCGACATGCTCGTGCTGCGCACCGGGTTTGCTGAGATGGTGCTCGAAATGAACCGCCAGCCCGACGAAGCCGTGTTGTCGAGCCACTGCAGCGCACTCGACGGGCGCGACGAGCGCCTGCTGCAATGGATCACCGATTCGGGCATCGCGGCGCTCGCTGCCGACAACTACGCAGTCGAACGCTACCCCGCGCGTGCGCCCGCCACACCCGGCGATCACCCGCTCATGCCGCTGCATCACCACTGTCTCTTCAAGCTCGGCCTGCCGCTGGGCGAGCTTTGGTATTTGCGCGATCTCGCCCTGTGGCTGCGCGAGCACCGGCGCTCGCGCTTCATGCTCACCGCGCCGCCGCTGCGGCTGCCTGGGGCCATGGGCTCGCCCGTCACGCCGGTCGCCACGGTTTGACGAACTGCTTCGCTATCCTCTGTTTTATCCGCATTCCCGAAAAACATGGCTAAAGAAAGAGTCCTGATTACCGGCGGCGCCGCCGGCATCGGCGCCGCGTGCGCCGCGCGCTGCGCGGCCGATGGCTACGAAGCCGTCGTGATCGACCGCGTGGGCGACGGCATCATCGCCGATCTCTCCGACACCGAGGCAACGGCAGCCGCACTCGCCCGCGCGCTGGAAGGCGGCCCGATCACGCGCCTCATCAACAACGTGGGCGTGGTCGTGCCCAATGACGCCGAGCACCAGTCGCTCGAAGAACTCGAACGCGCATGGGCCCTCAACGTGCGCTGCGCGCAGCAGTGCATGCAGGCGCTGTTGCCCGGCATGAAGGCGGCGCGCTTCGGGCGCATCGT
Organism: Paraburkholderia sp. BR14312; assembly: GCF_040948675.1. Taxonomy (NCBI): domain Bacteria; kingdom Pseudomonadati; phylum Pseudomonadota; class Betaproteobacteria; order Burkholderiales; family Burkholderiaceae; genus Paraburkholderia; species Paraburkholderia sp. BR14312. The sequence continues at coordinate 194,310 of NZ_JBFPKI010000011.1, read as the reverse complement.
CAACATGTCGTCGCGCGCCGCGCTCGGTAAAGAGCTGCGTACGGCCTATTCGGCCACCAAGGCCGCGTTGATCGGCATGACGCGCGTCTGGGCGCTCGAACTCGGCGCATTCGGCGTGACCGCGAACGCCATTGGGCCGGGCCCGATTCGCACCGAGCTGTTCGACCGCGCCAATCCGCCCGGCGCGCCGCGCACCGAGGCGATCATCAACGCCGTGCCGGTCAAACGTGTAGGTACCCCCGACGATGTCGCGCACGCCGCCTCGTATCTGCTCGACGCGCGCAGCGGTTTCGTGACCGGCCAGGTGCTCTACGTGTGCGGCGGCATGACCGTTGGCGTCGCGGGAGTCTGACGATGGCGGCCCTCGAAACGCCTGCACAACCATGCGAACCGCGCCGCGCCGGCATCGTCGGCGCGGGCAGCATCGGCGTGGCGTTCGCGATCTGCTTTGCGCGGGCCGGCTGGCGCGTGCGCCTCTACGATCCCGACGCGGCACGCCGCGCCGCCGCGCCTGAAGAGATTGCGCTGCGCCTCGACGCTCTCACGCAATACGCGCTGCTCGATGAAAGCGCACAGCAAATCGCCACACGCGTCGCGATCGTCGACACGCTCGAAGCCGCGGTGGCGCACGCCGATCTCGTGCAGGAATGCGCACCGGAGCGCGCCGAACTCAAGCGCGAAATCTTCGCGCAGCTCGACCGCGCCGCGCCGCCCGAAGCGATCCTCGCGAGCGCTTCGTCGTTTCTCGCGGCTTCGAAATTCGTCGACGCTACACTGCCGGGTCGCGCGCGCTGCCTCGTTGCCCATCCCGGCAACCCGCCCTACCTCGTACCCGTGATCGAGGTCGTGCCCGCACCGTTCACGTCCGAAGCGGCGACCACGCGCGCGATCGCGCTCTACGCCGAAGCGGGCATGAAGCCCGTGCGCGTAAAGCACGAAGTGGAAGGCTTCATCTTCAACCGCCTGCAAGGCGCCGTGCTGCGTGAAGCGTATTGCCTCGTGCGCGACGGCGTCGCGTCGGTGGAAGACATCGACACCGTGATGCGTGAAGGCCTCGGCCCGCGCTGGTCGGTGATCGGCCCGTTCGAGACCGTCGATCTGAACACGCGCGGCGGCATCGCCTCGCATGCGCAGAAGATGGGTCCCTCGTACGCGCGCATGGGCGCCGAGCGCGGCCAGCACGACCCGTGGACGCCCGAACTCGTCGCCGAGGTCGAGACGGCGAGACGCGCGGCATTGCCGCTCGATCAATGGGACGAGCGCGTGGGCTGGCGCGACCGCCAGCTCATGCATCTCGCCCGCCATCGCAAGACCCAAAGCCACGACGACTCATAAGCGCATCGAACACGCGCCGAGAGCCGAAGAGACCCGACAACTATTACATTTCAGATAGAGACACTTCCATGCAGAAAGTCACCGCTTTCTTTACCGAGCTGATGCGCCGGTATTTGCCCGATCCGTTCGTCTTCGCGATCGGCCTCACCCTGCTGACGATGGCCCTTGCCGTGATCGTGCAAGGACAAGCCGTCACGGCGCTCACCACGAGCTGGGGCAAGGGCTTCTGGGCGCTGCTCGCGTTCACCACGCAAATGGCGGTGATTCTCGCGATGGGCTACGTGCTCGCGACCGCGCCGCTCACCGACCGCTTTCTGAACCGCCTGGTGGCGCGCGTGAACGATCCGCGCATGGCGATCATCGTCGCGACGCTGGTGGGCGGCATCGGCAGCTATCTGAACTGGGGCTTCGGCCTCGTGGTAGGTGGGATCGTCGCGCGCAAGCTCGCGCTGCGCGTGAAAGGCGTGCACTACCCGCTCATCATCGCTTCGGCCTATAGCGGCTTTACGCTCTACGGCCTCGGGCTTTCCGCCAGCATTCCCGTGCTGATCTCCACGAAGGGGCATCCGCTCGAGGCGCAGATGGGCGTCATTCCGCTCTCCGAAACGATTTTCTCGACCACCATGCTCATCACGAGCCTCGTGACCCTCATCACGCTGCCGCTGCTGAACGCATGGCTGCACCCGAAGCCGGGTCAGCCGATCAAGGAAATCGACCGCGCCCAGGAAGAAAAGCAGCAGAAGGCCGCCGCGCTCGGCGTGGATCTCGACGAAGGCAACACGCTCGCCAACCGCCTGAACAACAGCCGTCTTCTGAGCTACGTGATCGGCCTGATCGGCATGGGCTATGTCGCGCTGCACTTCGTGCAGGGCGGCTCGATCGACCTGAACCTCATCAACTTCTTCATTCTGTTCCTCGGCATCCTGCTGCTCGGCACGCCGATCCGCTATGTGGAGAAGCTCAACGAAGGCATTCGCACGATCAGCGGCATCATTCTGCAGTACCCGTTCTACGCGGGCATCATGGCGATCATGGCGTCTTCGGGTCTGGTCAATACGTTTTCCGAAGCGTTCGTGAAGGTCGCGACGCCGGGCACGCTGCCGTTCTGGGGCTTGATCAGTTCGTTCGTGATCAACTTCTTCGCGCCTTCGGGCGGCGGCCACTGGGTCATTCAGGGACCGTTCATGATCGAAGCGGCGAAGACCATCGGCGCCTCCGTGGGCCATACCTCGACGGCTGTGATGCTCGGCAACGCATGGAACGACCTCGTGCAGCCGTTCTGGATCTTGCCCGCGCTTGCGCTTTCGAAGCTCAAGCTCAAGGACATCATGGGCTACACGGTCATCATGATGTTCTGGATCGGCATCGTGTATTCGGTTGCGATTCTCGCCTGGGGCTGATTGGCTCTCCCTTATAGGCGCCCCTTTCTGAACCCCATCCTCACCGGAGACTATTCATGCTGTTTCTTGTGCACATGCAGGTGCAGATTCCGCACGGCACCGACGCCGCCTTCGCCGACGCCCTGAAGGCCGAGGAAAAAGCGTTTTCGCAGAAGCTGCAACGAGAAGGCAAATGGCGCCACCTGTGGCGCGTGGCCGGCGAATATGCGAATTACAGCGTGTTCGATGTCGAATCGAACGACGAACTCCATACGCTGCTGACCGCGCTGCCGCTCTTCCCGTTCCTGAAGATCAGCGTGACGCCGCTCGCCCAGCATCCGTCGGCCATCGTGCCCAATTAAGAGGAACGCGCCATGCCTTTTCTCATCGAAACGTTCGACAAGCCCGGTCACGCCGAAGTGCGCGCACGCGAGCGCGATTCACATCTGGCGTTTCTCGCGCAAAACAAGGCGCTGTTGCTGGCCTGCGGCGCGAAGCTCAACGACGACGGGAGCAGCGCAGGCGGCGGCATCTATATCGTCGATCTCGAAACGCGCGAGGAAGCCGAGCGCTTCATCGCGCAGGATCCGTTCACGCATGTCGGGCTGTTCGAGAGCGTGAAGATCGTTCGCTGGCGCAAGGCCTATATTGACGGAACCTCCTACCTGTAAGCGCAACGCACCTGCAGTCCCGCGAACGTTAAGTTCGTTTTTCGACCTCGACGGCGCCGTGCTCCCCTGTACAGCGCCGTTTTGGCCCGGCGTGTGCCTCCGCACGCCGGGCCGTTTTTCATTCCCGCCCGGTTAGGCGCCTGGCTGCGTGCCCCGGTGCTGGGCACATCGATTGCTGAGCAGGTGCGCTGTCAGTCCATCAAGCAGCGCGGCCCATGTGGCGGCGCCTTCACGCGAGGAGGAAACCGATCATGCTAAAAATGGCCCTGTTCTTTGCCGTGATCGCCGTGATCGCGGCCCTGTTTGGCTTCACGGGTATTGCGGCCAGCGCGGCCGCGATTGCGAAGATCCTGTTCTTTATCTTTGTGGTGCTGTGCGTGGTATTCCTCGTGATCGCACTCGTGGTTACGAAGAAGATCGTCGATTGACCGAAGCGCGAACGACGCCCGGCGCGGGCGGCAGCTAGACGATCGGGCCGGCAAAGGTGGGGCTCGTGTTCACGCGCACGATGGTTGCCGAGCCCACGCAGACCGCCCGGGGTGGCTCGCTCAATGCGTTCGACGCCGACTACCTGAGGTTCAATAACTTCCCGAGCAATACGCAAGCAGTCGTCGCGGCAGGCATGCGCCTGAAGTTCCAAGCCCATGCTTAACGGCCAAGCGCGGGCCGCGCGATGCAAGCGCGGCCCGTCGTGCTGCGTAAAATAAGGGCAGTGTCATCGCCAGGTCATGCAAGCGCGCCATCGTTGCGCAGACACTCACCCTGCGATGCTTGCGCCCGCGCGCGTCAGTCATGCAAGTCCGCCAGCGCAGGCTTCGCCTTCTGCTCCCGAGGCGAGACGACATGACGAATAAAGACATCCCCGAGAATGCATCCACCGAAAGCGGCGCCAGTGTCTCGCGCCGCGGCTTCCTCAAGCTCGCCGGCGCTTCCGGCTTCGCGAGCGCGGCGAGCGCTTTCGCGGGCAGTGCGAAAGCCGACGCCGCCACAGCCGACGGCACGCCCGAGCAGATCCACCTCACCTGGGGCGAAGATCCGACACGCGAAGTCGTCGTTTCGTGGGCATCGCTCGCCTCCTCCACGAATCCGCGCGTGATCTACAGCGCCGATCGCGGCAAACACGAGACGGTGCACGCCATTCAACGCACCTATACCGACGGGCTCACCGGCGTCGTCGTCTTCACGTATCACGCGCGGCTGCGCGGGCTGGACCCGGCCACGACCTACCGCTACGAAGTCACCGCCGATAACGACAGCCACGCGAGCAGCCCGTTTTCGTCGAGCTTCACCACGGCGCCGCGCGGGCGCGTAAAGTTCCGCTTCACGAGCTACGGCGACCTCGCCACGCCGAACACGGGCTGGGTGCTGTCGTCGCCGCAAAGCCGCTTCGCCGTCGAGGCCGTGGAGCGCTTCCAGCCGCTCTTTCATCTGCTCAATGGCGACCTCTGCTATGCGAACCTGAATCCCGCGCACCAGACCGACGTGTGGCGCGACTTCGGCAACAACAATCAGACGTCGTCCGCGAATCGTCCTTGGATGCCGTGCCCCGGCAATCACGAGATCGAGTTCTACAACGGCCCGCAGGGTCTGAATTCGTATCTCACGCGCTATACACTGCCGCATAACGGCACGCAGTTTTCGGGCCGGTGGTACAGCTTCCGCGTGAGCAACGTGCTGTTCGTCTCGCTCGACGCCGACGACGTGGTCTACCAGGACGCCGCCGCGTTCGTGGCCGGCCCGTCGCCGCTCGTGCCCGCGGCGAGCACGGGCAACGCGCCGGTTCAGCCGGGCACGTCGTTCTACGTGCGCGGCTACAGCAACGGCGTGCAGACGCGCTGGCTCGAGCAAACCTTGAAGCAGGCAAGAGAGGACGACGATATCGACTGGATCGTGGTGCAGATGCACCAGGACGCGCTCAGCTCGTCGAAGACGGGCAACGGCTCGGACAAGGGCATACGCGAAGCGTGGCTGCCCCTCTTCGACCGCTATGGCGTGGATCTCGTGGTGTGCGGCCACGATCACGACTACGAGCGCAGCTACCCGGTGCGCGGCTGCAATCATCACGCGGGCGTCGATGCGAAGACCGGCGCGAGCGTCGACACGCTTCAGCCGCGCCCCGTCACGCACGCTCAGGGCACGGGCAACACCTTCGACACGAGCCACGGCACGATCCACCTGATCCTGGGCGGCGGCGGCACGAGCGCGCCGCTCGACGTGTATGGCGTGGATGCCGGCAACGGCAATCCGCAGGCGCAGGTGTTCACGAAGCCCAATCACCCGGTGGCGGGCACGACCGCGGGCACCTTCGCGCGCCCCACGGCGGATGCGCTCGAAGACGCGATCTGGTCGGCGCAGCGCGATACGGGCACGGGCTATGGCATTGCGGTGTTCGACGTCGATCCCGGCGCGCACGGCGGCAAGACGACGATCACGATGAACTACTATCACGCGCCGGGTGCGGATCAAACGCCGACCGGCAATTATGAGTTGTTCGAAACGGTTACGCTGGCGAAGTCACGCTAAGCGAATCACGCGGGGCGCTTGCGCCCCGCTTCGAATTCAAACCGCGAGCGCGGCTTCTTCCACTTCCCGCACCGCGACCGCACCGGCAGCCAGCCGCCGGTAGCGCGACAGCGCCCACAGGGGGAAATAGGCCGTGTACCCGTGATACTTGAGGTAGTAAATGCGCGGGAACCCCGGCGCATTGTGCGAACGGTGCCACCAGAATCCATCTTCCTGTTGCACGGATAGCAGATACGCCACGCCGCGCCGCACCGATTCGGATTCCCAGTCACCGAACGCCATTTGCGCGAGCAGCGCCCACGCGGTGAAGTTCGACGCGCTTTCGCCGCCATTGGTGCCGGCAAGGCGCGGGTCGATATAGCTGTCGTTGGTTTCGCCCCAGCCGCCATCGGCGTGCTGGCGGGCGCGCAGCCACGCCAGCGCGCGTGCGATGTACGGCTGCTTCGGGTCCTCGCCCGCGAGCGCGAGACCCGCCAGCACGCTCCACGTGCCGTAGATGTAGTTGGTGCCCCAGCGGCCCCACCAGCTGCCGTCGGCTTGCTGCGTGGCCTTCACGTACTCGATGGCGCGCGCGAGCGCCGCCTTGTCCTCCTCGCGGCCCGTCACGCCGAAGCACAGCAGCACGCGGCCCGATACGTCTTCGGTAGGCGGGTCGAGCAAGGCGCCGTGATCCGCGAAGGGGATCGCGTTCAGATAGAGGCGGTCGCAATCGGCGTCGAAGGCCCCGAAGCCGCCGTTGCGCGATTGCAGGCCGCGCATCCAGTCGAGCGCGCGCGCGACGCGTACCGCATACGGGTCGGTGCCCGTTTTGCGCGCCTGCCCAAGGCCCCGACGATGGAGCATCGCAGCGACCACGGCGGTATCGTCGATGTCGGGATAGTACGGGTTCTCGTACTGAAAGGCCCAGCCGCCAACCGGCGTGTCGGGCTGCGCGTTCTCGATCCAGTCGCCGCGCACGTCGTCCACCTGACGCTCGGCGAGCCAGTCGTACGCGCGCGCAATGCACCGCTGCAGTTCCTGGTCGCTGATCGCGGCCGACGCCGGATCGGCGGGCACGACTGTGCACGCCTGTTCGAGCGCCATCGTGCTCCAGGCCGTGTCCCACACCGGCGAGAGACATGGCTGGCAATACACGCTGCCGTCCGGGCGCTCGACGAGCAGCTTTTCCAGCGCGTTCTCGCAATCGCGGCGCAACGGATGATCCTCCGGATACCCAAGCACCTGCATCATCTGGTAGCTGTAGACGATGGGCGGAAAGATGCCGCCCATGCCGTCCTCGCCGTTCATGCGCTCGGCGCACCAGGCCTCGGCATATTTCATGGCGCGCTGGCGCAGCGCGCGCGGCAGCAGCGGCTCGATATGGCGCAGCGCCCGGTCAGCCGCGAGAAAGAACCGGCGGATGCCCTTGCCGCGCGCAAAGTATTCGCGCTCCTTCTCGGGCGGGGTGACGAACAGTTCGGCGATCGATACGTCATGCGGATTGGCCGCGCGCGCCTTCAGCGAACAGAGCGCGAGCAGCGGCACCATGGTCGTGCGCGCCCAGTAGGCGACCTTGTACATCGAAATGGGCACCCACTTCGGGAACAGCACGAATTCGATCGGCATGAACGGCGTGGCGCGCCACGGCACCTGACCGAAGGTGGCGAGCAGAATGCGCGTGAACACGTTGGACTTTGCCGCGCCGCCGAGCTTCAGAATGGTCTCCCGCGCGCGCACCATGTGCGGCGCGTTCGCCGAATCCCCTGCCGCCTTCAGCGCGAAGTACGCCTTCACGCTGCACGAGACATCGGGCGCGCCATCCACGTAGAGATCCCATGCGCCGTGCGTTTGCAAACGCTGGATCGCGCGTAGATAGCGCGCCATCTTCTCCTGACGCACCGTGTCGATCTTGCCCATGAAATGCATCATGAGGATGTATTCGGCGGTGATCGTGGCGTCCGATTCGAGCTCGAAGCACCAGCTTCCATCGGCGTCCTGCTCTCGCACGAGCGCGTCGCGGCCGCGAACGATCGAGGCGTCGAGCGCCGCCATGGCGGCTGCAGAGGCGGTAAAAGGCGGGTTGGAATTATTCATCGGCGGATCATACCATCCGTACGGAATGTTTAGCAGCAGCGCCTGAATGGTATGATCGCCGCCATGAAAGACTCCTCCGTCAAGGCGCCCGCGCGCGCGACAAGGCGCAGCGCGAAGGCGGCTGACGCAGCGGCCCCCTCGGCTCCGCCGGCCTCCCCGGCCCCGAAACCCCGTTCCCCACGCAAGGACGCGGCGCCTGCCGCCGGCACGCGCCGCAAGAAAGCCCCGGCTCAGGTGCGCGCGCAGTTGCTGCAAGCGGCTTCCGATATCGCCACCGATCAAGGCGTGCCCGCCGTCACGCTCGACGCCGTGGCCGAACGCGCGGGCGTGACCAAAGGCGCGCTGCAGTATCACTTCGCCAACAAGCAGGGCTTGCTCGATGCCCTCTTCGAGCAGACGCTAACGCGCTTCGAGCAGCAGATGCACACGCGCATCGACGAAGGCGTGGCGCAAGGCACGCCGAAACACGGCGCCGCCGCGCGCGCCTACCTGCACACCACGATCGACGAAACGAGCCCTGCCGCCAGCACCAACGTGCTGCGCGTGCTGGTGGCCGCGATGATGACCGATCCCGCGATTCGCGAGCGCTACGCCGCGCCCATGCGCAAGTGGACGCGCCCCGACCCGCTGCCGCTCGAAGCCGCCGCCCGCCTCATGATCTGCCGGCTCGCGGCGGACGGCCTGTGGATCTCCGACCTGCTCGGCTACCAGAACATGCCGCCGCGCCTGCGCGCCGAAGTGGTGCGCCAGCTGGAGCAGCTGGCGCTCGTGAAAGCCTGACGAAAGCACGCGCAAGGGTTCCGCCTCACCGCCGCGCATTCACGCCCGGCGCACTATGCCGAAATCGTCACCGCGCATGGGTCGTTCGAGCAAGACGGCCAAAATGGCGCGACCTACGATTGTCGGCATGAAAGCCCTGACCGTTATCGACTCCCACACGGGCGGCGAGCCCACGCGCCTCGTGATCGACGGCGGCCCCGAGTTGGGCCGCGGCCCGCTCGCCGAACGCCTCGCCGTATTCCGTCGCGACTTCGACCGCGTGCGCGCAGGCGTCGTCAACGAGCCGCGTGGCTCGGACGTGATGGTCGGCGCGCTGCTTTGCGAGCCGCATGATCCGTCCTGCTCTGCCGGCGTAATCTTCTTCAACAACGTCGGTTTTCTCGGCATGTGCGGCCACGGCACCATCGGCCTCATCGCGTCGCTCGCGCATCTCGGGCGCATCGCGCCAGGCGTGCATCGCATCGAAACGCCGGTCGGCAACGTCGAAGCCGAACTGAACGCCGACGGCAGCGTCACCGTGCGCAACGTGCCCGCGTATCGCTACCGCCAGGCCGTGCCGCTCGACGTGCCCGGCTACGGCCGCGTGCACGGCGACATCGCGTGGGGCGGCAACTGGTTCTTCCTCGTCGCCGATCACAACCTGTCGCTCGAAGCGGGCAACGTCGAAGCGCTCACCGAAGCCACGTGGGCCATGCGCCAGGCGCTCGAAGCGAACGGCGTGACCGGCACGGACGGCGCGCTGATCGACCATATCGAACTGTTCGCGCACTCGGACGTCGAGGGCATCGACAGCCGCAATTTCGTGCTGTGTCCCGGCAAGGCTTACGACCGTTCGCCGTGCGGCACCGGTACGAGCGCGAAAGTCGCGTGCCTCGCAGCGGACGGCACGCTCGCGCCCGGCGCGCGGTGGCGCCAGGAAAGCATCATCGGCAGCGTGTTCGAAGCCTGCTATGAAATCACGCCCGACCTTCCCGCAGGCCATGTGCGCCCGAGCATACGCGGCAGCGCGCATATTAGCGCGGAGTCCAAACTGATTTTCTCCGACGACGATCCGTTCGCGTGGGGCATTCCCGCGTGATGCAAGGTTCGAGCCGTCGACACGATGTCGTCGTGATCGGCGCGGGCATCGTGGGCGCGGCTTGCGCGCATGAACTCGCGGCGCAGGGCCTGAACGTGCTCGTCATCGAGCGCGCCGGCATAGGCGGCGGCGTGACGGCCGCGGGCATGGGCCACCTCGTCGTGATGGACGACACCCCCGCCGAATTCGCGCTGAGCGCTTGGTCGCTGGCGCTGTGGCACGCGCTGGCGCCGCGTCTCGACGAGCGCCACGCGTTCCTGCGCTGCGGCACGCTCTGGGTCGCCGCCGACGAAGAAGAACTGGCGCTCGCGCAGACGCGTCAGCAGGCGTTGCAACACCAGGGCGTGGCGTGTTCGATGCTCGACGCGCGCCAGTTGCGCAAAGCGGAACCGGGGCTGCGCAAGGGCCTCGTGGGCGGCATGATCGTCGACAACGACGCCGTGGTTTACGCGCCTGCCGTAGCCGCATGGCTGCTCGAGCAGCCCGTTAGCGGCCGCTTGACCTGCCGCACGCAGACGCAGGTCGTGCGTATCGACCGCGTGGGCGTACACCTCTCCGATGGCGAGGTCGTCGGCGCGGGCGCGGTATTGATCGCGAACGGCCTGGCGGCGCTCGAGTTGCTACCGCGCCTGCCGCTCCAGGCGAAGAAGGGACACCTGCTCATTACCGACCGCTATCCCGGCGCGATTCGTCATCAGATTCTCGAACTCGGCTACATCAAAAGCGCGCACAACGCGAGCGGCACCTCGGTGGCGTTCAACGTGCAGCCGCGGCCGACCGGTCAATTGCTGATCGGCTCGTCGCGCCAGTTCGACAGCACGGACCCCGCCGTCGAGCCGGCGATTCTCGCGCGCATGCTGCGCCGCGCCGCCGACTATCTGCCGCAACTGCCCGCGCTCAACGCGATCCGCGCATGGACGGGCTTTCGCCCGGCATCGAGCGACGGCATGCCGCTGATCGGCCCCGCGGCGGCGTTCGCCGATGACGACAGCCATCCGTCGACGTGGCTCGCCACCGGGCACGAGGGCCTCGGCGTCACCACGGCGCTCGGCACCGCGAAGCTGATTGCCGCGCAGATGCTCGGACGCGCCGCCGAGATCGACGCGACGCCGTATCTGCCCGCGCGCTTCGCTGACCAGGGGGCCGTGCATGCCTGAAGCCAATACGACCTTGACGATCGACGGTCGCAACGTGGGCGTCGCGCCGGGCAGCTCGGTCGCAGCCGCCATCGCCATTGCCGCGCATGCAGAACACGCAGCGCCCGTCACGCGGTGCTCGGTGAGCGGCGCGCTGCGCGGGCCGTTGTGCGGAATGGGCGTCTGCCAGGAATGCCGCGTCACCATCGACGGCGTGCCGCATCGGCTTGCCTGCCAGACGGTTTGCGTCGCGGGCATGAACGTCGTCACCGGGAATGCGGCACCATGAAGTTCGATATCCTGATCATTGGCGCCGGTCCGGCCGGATTGAACGCCGCGCGCATCGCCGCACAGGCGGGCGCAAGCGTTGCCATCGTCGACGACAATGCGCTGCCCGGCGGCCAGATCTGGCGTCAGGGTCCCGGGCATCGCGCCGCCGGTCCCGCACGCGCCGTACTAGACGCCCTCGCGGCCCGCACCAACGTCACGCTGCTGGGCGCCACCCGCATCGTGCAGGCGCTGCCCGGGCGGCAACTGCTCGCGGAGAGCCCCGACCGTGCGCTCGCGCTCGCTTACGGCAAGCTCATCGTCGCCTCGGGCGCGCGCGAACGCTTCCTGCCTTATCCCGGCTGGACCTTGCCGGGCGTCACGGGCGCGGGCGGCTTGCAGGCGCTCATCAAGGGCGGGATGCCCGTGCGCGGCGAACGCATCGTCATCGCGGGGAGCGGGCCGTTGCTCTGGGCCGCCGCGGTCACCGCGCGCCAGCATGGCGCAACGATCGCCGCCGTCGTCGAGCAGGCGCCGCCCCAGGCGGTGCGCCGCTTCGCGGCAGGCCTCGTCCATACGCCCGCGAAGCTCGCCCAGGCGCTGCGCATGCGCTTCGATCTGCGCGCGACGCCCTACTGGTGCGATGCGTACGTTGCCGAAGCCATCGGCACGACGCGCGTGACGCAGGCGCGCGTGCGGCGCGGCAACGACGACGTGCTGGTCGATTGCGACCGGATCGCATGCGCTTATGGCCTCGTGCCGAATACGGGCATCGGCGCGGCGCTGGGTTGCCGCCTCGAAACCCATGCGGGTTCTCCCGCCATCGCCGTGAACGAATGGCAGCAGACCTCAGCCGAAGCCGTTTACGCGGCCGGCGAATGCACAGGCGTGGGCGGCATGGAACTCGCGGCGGTGGAAGGACGCATCGCCGCGTATGCTGCGCTCGGCGACCACGCGAACGCCCGGCACCTGTTCGCCGAACGCGAGCGTTACCGCCGTTTCGCCACGCGCCTGCACGCGGCGTTCGAACTCGCCCCCGCGTTGCGGGCGCTGCCGCAGCCCGACACTGTGTTTTGCCGTTGCGAAGACGTCGCGTATGGCGACGTCGCGCGCCATACGTCGTGGCGCGACGCCAAGCTGCAGACGCGCTGCGGCATGGGTCCCTGTCAGGGCAAGATTTGCGGCGAGGCGGCGGCGTTCTGTTTCGGCTGGCCGCAAAATGGCCAGCGCCCTCCGTTCTCGCCCGCGCGCATCGACACCTTGCTGCAGGTAGAAGCGGCGCAATAGCGCCACACCCGCTTTTTGTTGCAGATGCGCGCGCGTGCGCAAATCGGCACAATGGTATTTTCCGCCGATACCGCCCCAAGCGCCTCGCGATGTCCGAACCGGTCCTGCCCGCCGCCCTCGAAAACGCCACGTTTGCGCAGATGATCGCGCATTTCACCATGCTCGAACCGCTGTTCGACGCCATGCCCGACGTGGTGTTCTTCGTGAAGGATCACGAGGCGCGCTACGTGATCGCCAACACCACGCTCGCCGCGCGCTGCGGTTTCAAGGAGAAACGCGCGCTGCTCGGCAAGACGGCCGAGCAGGTCTTTCCCTCGCGCTTCGGCCACAGCTATACCGCCCAGGACCGGGCCGTGGTGCGGCTCGACAGCAGTCTCATCGACCAGCTCGAACTGCATCTGTATCCGGGCCGGCAGCCGGGCTGGTGTCTCACCTCGAAAGTCCCGCTGCACGACGCGCGCGGCCGCGTGCTGGGCGTGGCGGGCATTTCGCGCGACCTGCAGGCCGCCGAAGGCACGCATCCCGCTTACCAGCGGCTCGCGGTCGCCGCGAAGTACATCCAGGACAACTATGCGCAACCGCTCAAGCTCGCGCACCTGGCGAAGCTCATCAACATGTCGGTGGCGCAGATCGAGCGTTACTTCCACAAGATCTTTCACCTCACGCCCCGCCAGATGCTGCTGAAAACGCGTCTGGATGCGGCCTCGGTGCTGCTCGCGAGCGAGCTGAGCATCACCGACATCGCCACGCAGTGCGGTTATAACGATCACAGCGCGTTCACGCGGCAATTCAAGGCCACGGTGGGTGTCACGCCCAGCCAGTACCGCGCGCTGCTGCAAACGCCCGAAAGCGCGCAGGCGTCCGGCGCCTAAGCCTCGCGCCAGCTTGCCCAGGGTTGTCCCTGGGCCGCTGAAGCAAGCGGCGGACTATGCAGATTTCGTCTTTTTGAGGCGCGAAAGGCCTCAAGCGTCAAACGATCTGGACAGCGATACTTCACTCATATTCAACAGGTACCGGCGCGAGCCGCTACGCATTCAAGGAGTGAGTCACAGTGAGCGCTATCCAGTGGAGCGGGGTGTTTCCCGCCGTCAGCACGCAGTTCAAGGCGGACTTCTCGGTCGATATCGACGCCACGCACCGGGTGGTGAGCAATCTCGTCAAGGACGGCGTGTCGGGCCTCGTGGTGTGCGGCACCGTCGGCGAGAACACCTCGCTCGCGACGAGCGAAAAGATTGCGGTGATCGAGGCCGCGCGCGACGCGGCAGGCGGCAAGGTGCCGGTAATCGCGGGCATTGCCGAATTCACCACCGAGTTCGCGCGTCAAACCGTGAAGGAAGCGGCGAGCGTCGGCGTGGACGGCGTGATGGTCATGCCGGCGCTCGTGTATTCCTCGAAGCCGCACGAAACGGCCGCGCATTTCCGCGCCGTGGCGTCGAGCACCGACGTGCCGGTGATGGTCTACAACAATCCGCCGATCTACAAGAACGACGTCACACCCGACATCCTGATCGCTCTTCAGGATTGCGAAAATATCGTCTGCTTCAAGGATTCGTCGGGCGATACGCGCCGCTTCATCGATCTGCGCAACGCCGTGGGCGATCGCTTCGTGCTGTTCGCGGGCCTCGACGACGTAGTGGTCGAGAGCGTGGCCGTGGGCGCGCAAGGCTGGGTCTCGGGCATGTCGAACGTGTTCCCGAAGGAAGGCGAAACGCTGTTCCGCCTCGCGAAGCAAAAGCGCTTTGACGAAGCGCTCGCGCTCTACCACTGGTTCATGCCGCTGCTGCACCTCGACGCGCGTCCCGACCTCGTGCAATGCATCAAGCTGTGCGAGGAACTGGTGGGTCGCGGCAGCGCCGTCACGCGCCCGCCGCGCCTGCCGCTCGAAGGCGAAGCGCTCGCGCATGTGAAGGCCGTGGTCGAGAAGGCGCTCGCCACGCGCCCCGCCCTGCCGGACGTCGGTCTGTAAGCGCTACGCATTCAACGCGCCTCTCTCCCAATCTTCATTCGAATCGCCGAAACCGGGCCACGTTGGCCCGGTTTGTTTTTTTACACGGGATGCCATGTCCGCCACCATCGTCCTCACGCTCGACGAAGTCTTCACGCTCTCGCGCAACGTGCTGCCGCAAGGCATGTCCGATGCGCGCGCCGAGCCCACGCTGCGCGATATCGCGCCCGGCGTGCTGGCCGTGGGAGCGTGCCGCTTAAGCACCGGTTAAGCCAGGATGAGCGACAATGTAAGGCTGGAAATTGGGGGAGCGAGCGATGCGCCTGTTGCTGGTGGAAGACGACGAAATGATTGCGGAAACGGTGCTCGACTCGATGCGCCGCGAGGGTCATGCCGTCGACTGGGCGCGCGACGGGCGGGAAGCGGAGCTTTCGCTCGACAACGACGTGTACGACCTCGTGCTGCTCGACCTCGGGCTGCCGAAGAAGGACGGGATCGAAGTGCTGAACGGCTACCGCCGCAAGGGCGGCGAAGCGGCCGTGCTGATCCTGACCGCGCGCGACTCGGTGACGGACCGCATCGCCGGGCTCGACGCCGGCGCCGACGATTACCTCATCAAGCCCTTCGATCTCGACGAACTGGCCGCCCGTACGCGCGCCATGCTCCGCCGCCGCACGGGCCAGAAACAGCCCGTCTACACGCACAGCGGCCTTGCGCTCGACCCCGCCGCGCACGAGGTGACGAAAGACGGCGAAAGCGTCGCGCTCGTGCCGCGCGAGTTCGCGCTGCTGCGCGTGCTCATCGAGCAGCCCGCGCGCGTCTTCACGAAGGCCGAACTCGAAGAGCGCATGTACGGCTGGGGCGAGGAAGTCGGCAGCAACGCGATCGAGGTGCACGTGCACAGCTTGCGCCGCAAGATCGGCACCGACCAGATCGTGACTGTGCGCGGCGTAGGTTACCGGCTCAAGAGATCGGAATGAACTCCATCCGCCGCCGCCTGCTGGGCTGGCTCATCTGCGGATTCGCGGCCGCCTCCATCGTGGCCGGCTTCGGCATTTTTCACAGCGCGCGTGAAGAAGCGGGCGAGCTCTTTGATTACGAGCTGCATGCCGTGGCGCAATCCATGCCCGCGAACGCCGCGATGGCGCGCGAGGTCGAGCAGTCCGGCCCCGGCTTCGACGAGATCGCCGACGACCGTATTCTCATCCAGATCTGGGACCACGACGGCAAGCTGGTTTACCGCTCGCAGGAAACGCCCGTGCTGCCGCGCCAGGCCACGGGCTTTCGCACCATCGAGCACGACGAGGTGCATTGGCGCGTGTACGGCATCGCGCAACCGGATCGCTTCGTTCAGGTGGCGCAGCCCATTTCCGTGCGCGACGGGCTGGCGCTGCATCTCGCGCTGCATACGTTGTGGCCGCTCGCACTGCTCGTGCCGGTGGCCATCGTGCTGCTGCTGTTCGTGGTGACGCGCGGGCTCGCGCCGGTGGGCGCGTTGTCGGCGCTGCTCGCTTCGCGCTCGGCGCATGAGCTGGAGCCGTTGCGCCTCGACGGCTCGGTGCCCGTCGAACTGCGCCCGCTCGTCGTCGCGCTCAACGATCTGCTGGACCGCCTGAATACGGCTTCGCAGGCGCAGCGCACCTTCATCGCCGACGCGGCGCACGAGCTGCGCTCGCCGCTCGCCGCGCTCAAGCTGCAATGGCAGGCGGCGCTGCACGACGGCACGCTCAACGGCGAGCCGCGTACGCTCGAGCGCATGCAAACGCGCCTGAACCGCACGATCCGCCTCGTGCAGCAACTGCTCACGCTTGCGCGCGAAGATGCGCAAGCGAGCACGCCCGCCACTGTCGTGAGCCTGCGTCGGCTCGGCGAGCAAGCCATCGGCGACTTCTCGCTGCTCGCGGAAGAGAAAGGCATCGACCTCGGCCTCGAGTCGCGGCCGCCCATCACGCCCAATTGCATCTGCAACGTGAACGCCGACGCGCACGGCCTGAACACCCTGCTGAACAACCTGCTCGACAACGCGATCCGCTACACGCCCTCAGGCGGCAAGATCGATCTCGTGCTCACGCGTTCGCAGGACACGCTCGGCTTCGAAGTCATCGATAACGGGCCCGGGATTCCCGAAGCCGATCTCGAGCGCGTGGTCGACCGCTTCTTTCGCGGCGATCATGCCCAGGGCACAGGCAGCGGGCTCGGTCTTTCGATCGTGGCGCGCATCGCGCAGCGTCATGGCCTGACGTTCACGCTGCGCAACAACCCGGGCGGGCGCGGTCTCACGGCGGCGGTGAGCGGGCTGCCTGTGCACGACAGCCCGGCGGCTAACACGAATGCGCCCGCCAGCCGAACCGCGCGGGCGACGAGCGATTCGGCCTAAGGTGCCGGCACGCCCTGCACCCGTTCCAGCACGCGATAGGCGAACCGCACGCGCGACTCGGTGGGGTGATTGCGGTTGGCGAGAATGACGATGGCCGTCTTGCGCGAAGGCTCGAACGCCAGATAGCCGCCAAAACCATTGGTCGCGCCCGTCTTGTCGAGCAACACGTCGGGCTGCGGCGGCAGCGGCGGAATCAACGCCGTGGCCGGGTTGTCCTCCAGCACCATCACGTTCGCGTTGCCTTTCACGAGATCGTTCAGGCCCACCGGCTGCGCGTACTGCTCCCATACGAGGTCCTGAACGAACGGCCCCGTGCGGAAATAGCCCACATGCGTGGCCTCCAGCGCGCGCTGCATCTCCGGTTCCACTTCGACCTGGCCCAGGTTCGCTTCGAGAAAGCGCAGCATGTCTCGCGTATCCGATTTCACGCCGTAGGCTTCGTCGGCTAGCACGCCGGGATGCAGACGCACCGGCGCGTTCTTGCTGTTGTAGCCCTGCGCATAGGCCGCGCGCTCCGCGGCCGGCACGCGGATGAACGTGTGCGTGAGCCCGAGCTTCGGAAAGAGCAGTGTCTCCACCGCATCCGGGTAGCTCATGCCGAGCTGCTGCGCCGCGATGCGCGCGAACATGCCGATGCTCGGGTTCGCGTAGGTGCGCTGCGTGCCAGCCGGATAACGCGGCCGCCATGCCTTGAGCCAAGCTGTCAGCTGCGCGTCGTTCGTGACTTCATCGGGCACCTGCAGCGGGAAGCCGCCGCCCGTGTGCGTACCGAGATTGACGAGCGTGAGCGCGCCGAATGGCGTGCCGCGCATCTCAGGCACATAGGTGCTCACCGGCGCATCGAGCGAGAGCTTGCCATTCACCTGCGCCCACCCGGCCAGGGTGGCGGCGAACGTCTTGCTCATCGAGCCGAGTTCGAACAGCGTTTCGTTCGTGACCGGCTCGCCCGTTTCCTTCGATGCGACGCCGAAGTTGTAGAAGCGCTCCGTGCCGTTCACGGCGACCCCGATCGCGAGACCGGGGATGCCGTTCTCGCGCATGAAGGCGAGCGCGGCTTCGCGTATCTGAGCGTCGCTGCCGGTGGCGGGTTCGGCGGCAAAGGCGGGACTGCTTATGGCGATGGCGAAGAGCAGGGCACCGGCACAGCCCCTTACGAGTGAACGAAGCAAGATCGCCTCCTTACGCGCTGCGCAAAGCCGTGATCTTACCCGCTCTCTGCGCAACGGCTCCCGGCGAAGCGACCTGGTGCTTGCCGACTTACTCGGCGTACTCCGGGCTGCGTTGCAGTTCACGCACTGCACCAGCCGCTTGCCTGCGCGCGCCGCCGCGCACGAAGCGGCGCCCTTCCCGGCCGTACACGGCATCCGGCTCGGGGAAGATCGTCAGCAGTACGACGTAGATCATGCCGCCCACCGCCAGCGAAACCGGCACGCTCAGATCGAGTCCACCCGCCAGCGAGCCAAGCGGACCGACGAATTGCCCCGGCAGATTCACGAACGAAAGACCGAGGAACGCCGCCGGCAGCCAGGCACCCATCGCGCGCAGATTCCAGCCGTGCGTGAACCAGTAGTGGCCGCCACGGCCGCCGCGATTGAAGACCTGGAGGTCATCGTTGAGATAGTGGCCGCGGCGCGTAACGAACCCGATCACCATGATCGCCATCCACGGGCAGCTGAACGTGCAGATGAGCGTGGAGAATGTCGAGACGCTTTCCACGAGATTGAACGCGAAGCGGCCGACGAAGATGAAGCCGATGGCCAGCGTGCCGATCAGCATGGTTGCACGCACGCGGTTCAGGAGCTTCGGGAACATGCTCGACATGTCGAGGCCGGTGCCATAGAGCGCGGTCGTGCCCGTGGACATGCCGCCGATGATCGCAATGAGGCAAGTAGGCAGCAGGAACCAGCGCGGCGACACGGCCAGCAGTCCGCCGACATAGTCGTTCGAGGCAATAAAGCTCGGCGCCTTCGTAGCGATGAGCGTAGCCGTGACGAGGCCGAAGAAGAATGGCACGAAAGTGGCGATCTGCGCGGCGAATACGGCGCCCATCACGCGGTGGCGCGGTGTGTGCTGCGGAATGTAGCGCGCCCAGTCGCCGAGCGTCGAGGCGAACGACACCGGGTTGCTCAATGCGACGAGCACGGCGCTCACGAAGGCCACCCAGAAACCCGCGCCGCCCTCATGCAGCGTGCCGGCGTAGTTGGGATCGAATGCGCCCGCGAACGCGAAGGCGCCCACCACGAACATGAGGCTCGCCGCCCATACGGCGATCTTGTTCACCCACAGCATGAAGCGAAAGCCGTAGATGCACACCACCACCACGAGCACGGCGAACACCATGTAAGCCGAGCTGAGTGTCCAGGCGTTGACCGGCACGCCGACCATGTCGTGCGCGCCGCCCACGAGTGCATCGCCCGAACTCCACACGGCGAGCGCGAAGAACGCGATCGATGTGAGCAGCGCGAGGAACGAGCCCACGATCCGCCCATGGATGCCGAAGTGCGCCCCCGACGAAACGGGATCGCTCGTGCCGTTGCGCGGACCGAACAGGCTCATGGGCGCGAGAATGCAGGTGCCGGCGAGCACGCCGAGCACGAGGGACCACACGCCCGCCTTGAACGAGAGGCCGACCAGCACCGGAAAGCTGCCCAGCACCGAGGTGGAGAAGGTATTGCAGCCGCCGAACAGCAGCCGGAAAAGATCGATGGGCCGCGCGTAGCGCGATGCATCGGGAATGCGTTCGAAACCGAATGTTTCGATCTGGGTAATGCTGTTATTGCTCATTGTCTCACTCCTTGCCGCGCTGATCTGGCTGCTTTTGCAACAACCGGCCAACGCACTATCAACGTCTCTCGCCCACTTTAATCGATGGCAGCGGGCTAATTATTCTGCATTCCATACGTTTACATCTTGCGCAGCCAATGTATGGCGCGCAGCGCTTCTTTCATTCAACCAGCGCTTCGGGCGCGGCGGCATGCTGCCCGTAGACGCCCAGCAGATCGTCGCAGAAGGCGCGCACGATGGGCTTTTCCGCCGCGCTGCGCTTGACGGCCAGATGCATCGGCACGTCGAAGCCGAACGTGGTGCGTCCGAGCGCCCGGATGAGGCCGCGTTGCTCGAACGGCTCGGCGTGATGCGCAGGCAGATAGCCGATATGGCTGCCCGAGAGGATCAGGACCGTGGCGGCGTCGATGCTGTCGGCAATCGCCGTCACCTGCCGGTCGCCGATACCGGCAAGCTCCTCCGGGATCGGATAGCTGCGCCAGACCCAGTCGTGCTCGCGCAGATCATCGACATTGACGTGCGGCGCATGATGGAACAGCGCGTGCCCGCGCCCGCAGCACAGCACCTGGCGCTCGCTGAACAGCTCGGTGTAGTCGAGGCCCGCCACGCGATGCCAGAAGTAGCCGATCGCAATGTCGAGGTGGTTGTTGACGAGGCTTTCTTCGAGTTCCTGCGGCGCCGCGACCTTCATCGTGAAACGCACGGCCTGATCGCGTTTGCGGAATGCGCCTATCGCTTCCGCGAGCCGCGCGTTCTCGACGTGCGAAGCCTGGCCAATCAGGCCGATGCCGAGCGTGCCGACGAGTTTTCGGTCAATATCGCGCACCCGCGCCACGAACTCGGTGGTGGCCGCAACGAGCGCGCGCGCCGAGGGCACGAAACGTTCGCCCTTCGACGTGAGACGAAAGCCGCCGCGTCCGCGCTCGCAGAGCTTGAAGCCCACGCGCGCCTCGAGCGCCGAGAGCTGCGTGCTGATGGTGGACTGCCGCACGCCTAGCGTCGCTTCGGCTGCCGTGATACCGCGCGCGTCCACCACGGCGAGAAACACGCGGATGAGCCGCAGGTCGAGATCGGAGGTATTGGAGAACATGCCGCTAGTCCCTCACATCGGAAATCCCATCGCCTTGATACCCTTGATCCATGCGCGCTTCCAGCCGCCTTCGGCATCGGCGCCGTCGAACGCATGGAACGTGACCTTGGCGGCCAGCCAGCGCACTGGCTCCGGCGGGATATAGGTCGGGCTCTGGTTGGCGATATCGAGCGCGCGCTCGGGGCTGTTGCGGTCGAACAGGATATTCAGGCCCATGAAGGCGCCGAAGCGGCTCGCCGCCACGCCAAAGCCCGTGTAACCCGCCACGAAAACAGCTTTGTCGTTCAGATAGCGCTTCGCGAATACGGAGCCGCGCGAGCAGTAGTCGATCGGGCCGCCCCATGCATGCGAGAAGCGCACGTCGGCAAGCTGCGGGAAGGTGCGGTAGAACGCCTGCGCGAGCCGATAGTAGGTCTCGGCCTTCTGGTCCTGCGCGGGATTCGGATCGCCGTCGAAGTGATAGCTCACGAGCCCGCCGAAGATGATGTTGTTGTTCTTCGTGAGGCGGAAGTAATTGAGCTGCGTGCGCGTGTCGTAAATGCCCTGGCGATGCTTCCAGCCGATACGCGCGAGCTGTTCTTCGGTGAGCGCTTCGGTGGCGAGCACGTGGTCGCGCACCTGCAGCACGCGCCGGTTGATATCGGGAATGCCGACCTTCGCCGTACCGCTGCCGAACACCACCCGCGGCGCGCGCACGCTGCCTTCGGGCGTCTTCACGTAAACAGTTTGGCCTTCGTCGATGACATCGATGAGCGGCGTGTGCTCGTAGAGCTTCACGCCGAGCGAAAGCGCCGCGCGTTTGAGGCCCCACGCGAGCTTGGCCGGATGCACGATGCCGCTGCGATTGCGCGACCACAGCGCGCCGGCGAACAACGGCGAATCGAGTTGCTCGCGCGTCGCTTTGCTGTCGAGCAGAACGACATCGTGCCCGTAGCGCTTGTGCAGTTCGTAGTCGCCGCGCAAGTGCTCGATATGCTCCGGATCGACCGCCACCGTCATTTCGCCGTTCCATTCGATGTCGGCGTCGATGTTGTAGCGCTTGAGCGTCTGCTCGAAGCCATCGAGGTTGTGATGACCGAATTCTTCGAGCTGCGCAATATCGTTGGGGAATACCCGTACGGCATTGGGCAGTCCATGCATCACCGAAGTCGAGATGATGCCGCCCGCGCGGCCCGACGCGCCGTGCGCGACCTTACCCGCCTCGATCAGCACGACGTTCAGATGCGGCATCTGCTCCCTGGCCTGCACGGCGGCCCATAACCCCGTGAAACCGCCGCCGACGATCAGCAGGTCGGCCTCGACGTTGGCGGTGAGCCTGGGCTCGGTCGGCGGCTCGGCGGGGTTGTCGAGCCAGTACGGAAAGAACCGTGTGCGCGAAAGCACCTCTTGCACGCTGAGCGTGGCTCCCGGGCGCGATTCGACTTCAACTTCTGCAGGGGTACTCATGATTGGCTTCACTGCGCGGAACGAGAGAAACAGAACCGCCTCCCGTTGAAGGCGGCTCGCCATGGTCCTTAGGCCTGTTCGAGCACGACGTAGAACTTCTTCGCGTCTTCGAGGGTTTCCCAGCGGCCTGCAAAGCCGGCGGGCAGCAGATAGCCCTGGCCGGCCGCAAATTCCTTGCGGGCGCCGTTCGCGTCGGTCAGGGCGATCTTGCCTTCCACGAGCCATACCGCTTCGTCGGCGGTCGTGGCCGGGAAGTCCACCGCGCCGACCTTGCCTTCCCACCAGCCGATCACGTAGTGATTGTTCTTGCCGACCGTGGCGCGCCAGTCGCTTTCGTCCATGCCGTATTCCAGTTTGGTGAATTCGCCGATGCCAGCGCCCAGCGGCACGATGTCCTGAATCAGTTTGCTCATTTGCGTCGCTTCCAGTTGATTGAGTGACGCCAAAGTTACCGACTCGCGCGGTTGCGGTATGCCCCCCCTCAGGGGGGGCAAGCGGTATTTTGCTGCGTGATTTGGGCATTTTGGGGGCCAATAGCGTTCGGCTATAATCAATCAGCCATTATGAATGGGCGTGCCATGCTGCTCAACGTCCCCCCGCTGAACCGCGACCAACCGAACTTTCCGCTCTCGTTCAAGACCCTCGGCAACGTGATCGAGGCCGTCGGCACGCCCGATTTCGTGCCGCGTCTCACGCTGCTGCTCAACGAGGTCGTGCCGGTCAATGTCGTGCATATCGAACGTTCGCGCGCGGACAACACGATGCCCACGGGCTATCGCTGCGAATGGATCGGCAGTGGCGGGGTCGGAATGGATTCGGGCGCGATCTCGGACGTGATGACGCTCTACTACGACCGCTTCTACGAAAGCGATCCGCTCTTCGCGGGCATTCGCGGCAAGCTCGGCACGATGCTGGTGGTGCGCGACATCGGCGCGATGCCGCCGGGCGAATTCCGCCAGCGGCTCTTCGACGAGGCGCGCATTGCCCACGAATGCGTGCTCGCTCGCGGCACCCGCCACGCGCAGGACTCCATCGCGCTCGAACGCGGGCTGCGCGAACCGCCGTTTACGCTCATGGAAATGAACCGTTTTCGCAGCGTGAGCGAGTTTCTGTTTCCACTGCTCGAATTGCACGCCTCCACGAGCGCGGCCCGGCGCATCGCCCATGCGGCTCCGTTCATGCATCCGCTCGCGCAGTTCGACGCACGCCTTGCGGCCGACAACGTGCGCCTGTCCAAGCGCGAATACGAAACCTGTGCGCACCTCATCACCGGCAAGACCGTGCCCGAAGCCGCGCAGATCCTGGGCGTGCAGGTGGCCACCGCCGAGTCGTACGTGAAGCGCGCCTTCGCGAAACTGGGCGTGCGCACCAAGCGCGAACTGATCGCCTGGGGCCACGCCGCGGTTTAGTCAGGCTGGTCGGCCTGTTAAGGACCCGCATACATCGATTTCCATCGATGTAAACATCTCAACTTCAATATTTGGCCGCGCGGGATCTCCCCTACCATCGCCCGATCGATTTGACTCTAACGATCGGAGACACACCAGATGGAACGCCAGTTCAACCAACCGCAGGGCGGCAACGAGATGCCGCGATTCGGCGGCATCGCCACGATGATGCGCCTGCCGCAGGCCGAGACCACCGAGGGCCTCGACGTCTGCTTCGTGGGCGTGCCGCTCGATATCGGCACCTCGAATCGCTCCGGCACGCGCTTCGGGCCGCGCCAGATCCGCTCGGAATCGGTGCTGCTGCGCCCGTACAACATGGCCACGCGCGCGGCGCCGTTCGATTCGCTGCAGGTGGCCGATATCGGTGACGTCGCAACGAATCCGTATGACCTGAAGGATTCGATTCGTCTGATCGAAGCGGCCTACGACCGCATCGTCGAAACGGGCTGCCGCCCGATCACGCTCGGCGGCGACCACACGATCGCGTGGCCGATCCTGCGCGCGCTGCACAAGAAATACGGCAAGGTCGCCGTCGTCCACATCGACGCTCACGCCGATGTGAACGACACCATGTTCGGTGAAAAGATCGCGCACGGCACGCCGTTTCGCCGCGCCGTCGAAGATGGCCTCCTGCAATGCGACAAGGTCACGCAAATCGGCCTGCGCGGCACCGGCTATCACGCAGAAGACTTCGACTGGTGCCGCAAGCAGGGTTTCACCGTCGTGCAGGCCGAAGCCTGCTGGAACCGCTCGCTCGCGCCGCTCATGGAAGAGGTGCGCGAGCGCGTGGGCGACGCGCCCGTGTACCTGAGCTTCGATATCGACGGGCTCGATCCCGCCTTCGCGCCCGGCACCGGCACGCCCGAAATCGGCGGCCTCACCGTGCACCAGGGCCTCGAAATCGTGCGCGGCATGAAGGGGCTCAACGTAGTGGGCGCCGATCTCGTCGAAGTCTCGCCGCCGTACGACCAGGCCGGCACGACCGCGCTCGTGGGCGCGAATCTCGCCTTCGAAATGCTTTGCATCATGCCCGGCGTGGCTTACCGCTAGGGCGCGAGGAGACACCTCATGGCTACGAATAATGAACGTCAAATCGCCGAACGTCGGATCGACGGCGAAGCCTTCGTGCTGCCCGCCGCAACGATTGCGGGCGAAACCTTTTGCGCCGCGGACAGCGAAGTGTGCTCGCGCATCTGCAATGCGACCACGGGCGAAACGATCGGCTGGCAGGAGCACGCGACGGCCGCGATGGTCGATCGGGCCGTGCACGCCGCACACGATGCGCTCATCGCGTGGCGGCACACCACACCGGCCGCGCGCGGCAAGCTGCTGCGCAAGATCGCCGAACTGGTGGAAGCCGACCGCGCACGCCTCGCTGCCATGCAGATGCAGGTGAGCGGCAAGCCGCCGTTCGAAGCAGACCTCGACGTGAGCGACGCCGTCGCGACGTTCAACTACTACGCCAGCCTCTGCGATGACGCCTCGGCGTTCGCCGTCGAAGCGGTCGCGGTGCCGGACGATGCGCTGCTGGCCGAACGCGTGCACGAACCCGTCGGCGTCGCGGCGCTGATCGTGCCGTGGAATTTCCCGATGGTCACGACGGCGTGGAAACTCGCACCCGCGCTGGCCGCGGGCTGCACGGTCGTCATCAAGCCTTCGGAACTCACCTCGCCCACCGAGCACATGCTCGCCGCAATCGTGAGCGAAGCGGGCGTGCCCGATGGTGTCGTGAACGTGGTCAACGGCGGCGGCGACGTCGGCGCGTGGCTGACGACGCATCCGCTCGTCGACAAGATCTCGTTCACCGGCAGCACGGCTTCGGGCCGCAAGGTCATGCAGGCCGCCGCGCAGGACATGAAGCGCCTCACGCTCGAACTGGGCGGCAAATCCGCGCTGATCGTGCGCGAAGACGCCGACGTGGCGCAGGCCGTCTCGCTCGCGGTGGGCGGCGCGTTCACCAACGCCGGGCAGATGTGCTCGGCCACCGCGCGTATCCTCGTGCACGACAACGTGTATCGCAAGTTCATGGCCGCGTTCGAGACCGCGGTGCGAGCCGTCGTGGTCGCGCCGCCTCAAGGTGCGGACGCGGCAATGGGACCGCTCATCAGCGCGGCCCAACACGCGCGCGTGGCCGCCCTTGTGGCGCAAGGCGTCGAAGCGGGCGCACAGATTGCGTTCGCGGGGAAACTCGATCCCGCCTGCGCCGATGGCTTCTTCATGGCGCCCGTCGTCATCGCGGAGCCCGCGGCGGACAACGTGCTGTGGACCGACGAAGTTTTCGGACCGGTCGCGTGCGTGAAGTCTTTCCGTTCGGATGACGAAGCAATCGCACTCGCCAACGATACACGTTACGGACTGGTCGCCACGGTCGTGACGCGCGACGAAAAGGCCGCGCGACGCTACAAGGCGCAGTTGCGCGCCGGGCTCGTCTGGGTGAACACCCCGCAACTGATCTTCCCGCAAGTGTGCTGGGGCGGCTTCGGCCTGAGCGGCATCGGCCGCGAACTGGGCGTCGCGGGCTTGCGCAGCTACCAGGAATTGCGTCACACAGTCGGCCTGCGCGGCTGATCGCTTCAAGGCACTTTCGTGCCGGCTTCACGCGGGCTCGATCGCGGCCCCGCACGCCACGTGCGCGGCCGCGACGCCTTGACGGGCGGCGCTGCCGTAAGCCGCGCGGCGGGGATGGCGGCTCGCGTGGCATAATCGCCGCACTATTTCCGCCACTTCACGCCGTGCGCCGATTCCATCTCAGGCTGGGCAGTCTACTGGGGACCCTTGCGCTCCTCATGGCGACGCTCGCGCCCGTGGTTTCGCACCTGCTTGCCGCCCAGGCCATGCAGATGGCGTCCGGCACGGTGGAACGCGCGCCCTGCGGCATGCCTTCGATGGAGCATCACGTTCACGGCGCGAGCGGCACAGCGGGCACGCACGCAACGTCGGGCGACATGCAGGACTGCGGCTATTGCAGCTTCTTCGCGCACCTGCCCGTCGTGTCCGGCGTACCTGTGGCGCTATTCGTCGTCGGCCGGCTCGTGCAAGCGCGCATCGCGGCGCAGTTCGAAAGCGTTCGCCTCGTCGCGCCCGCGGGCCACATCCACGCACGCGCCCCACCCCTGTCCTGACTGGCTCGACCATGCCAATCCCGGCCGACGCGCCCAGCGTGTCGCCGGGTCTGCCCGCGCGCCGCCGAAGCTCGCGCGCGTGCCTCGCTCCTCGACAGGACAACTCATGTCTGACCAATCGCCTTCCAGCCGCATGGCGCCGGGCGTTCTTGCCAACCTTCGCACACTCGGTCGACTCGTCGGCTGCGCGCTGCTGCTCGGACCGTGCGTGGCCCATGCACACGCCATCGCGGGCGACCGCGTTTTCCCCTCCACGCTCTCCGTCGACGACCCGGGCGTGGGCGACGAAGCCAACCTCGAATTCGGGCACCAGCGCGTGCCGGCTGACGCCGGCGACCAGAGCATCAACACCTTCCGCTTCGAGTACGACAAGCTCATCACGCCGCGGCTCGCGTTCTCGGTGGACGGCGGCTACGTCATGCAGAACAACCCCACCGCGCGCGGCTTCGACAACTTCGGCGTGGGGCTCAAGTACCTGCTCTACGTGAACGATGCGCATGAATTCATGACCTCGGTCGGCGTGAACGCCGAACTCGGCGGCACCGGCAGCCGGGCGATCGCCAACAACTTCTCGACGATCTCGCCCACGGTCTTCGCCGGCAAGGGCATGGGCGATCTGCCCGACTCGCTCGCCTGGCTGCGGCCCATCGCCATCACCGGAGAAGCGGGACCGTCGTTCACGACCGGAGGCGGGCAGCCGAACTCGTTCGACTATGGCTTCACGTTCCAGTACAGCCTGCCCTACCTGCAGCAGCACGTGCACGACCTCGGCTTGCCGCAGCCGTTTTCCAACCTCATCCCGCTGGTCGAAGTGCCCCTCTCGCGCAGCCAGGGACAAACGACCGGGACCGTCAACCCCGGCTTCATCTGGATGAACCGTTACGGCCAGCTCGGCATCGAAGCGCAGATCCCGATCAACCGGGCGAGCGGCTCGCACGTCGGCATCCTCGCGCAGGTGCACATTTTCTTCGACGATGTCGCGCCACGCACGATCGGCAAGCCGCTGTTCCAGTAAGCCAGCACATTCACACAGGAATATCGCCATGAAACTCGCTACTTTGCGCACGGCTGTTGCCTCGATCGCGCTGCTCGCCGCCCACCTCGCATGGGCGCACGCCTATCCGAAGCATCAGGAACCGCCCGCGGGATCGACCGCGCCGGCCACGCTCAACGCGGTCGTGATCGACTTCGACGATGGGCTCGAGCCCGCGTTCAGCTCCATCGACGTGACCGATGCGCAGGGCAAATCCGTCATTCGCGAGAAGGCCAAGGTCGATGCGGGCAACAGCAAGCGCATGTCGGTTGCGCTGAACGCGCTGACGCCCGGCAAGTATTCGGTGGTGTGGGTCGCCGTTGCCGCCGATGGGCATCGCACGACCGGACATTACTCGTTCGATGTGAAGTGAACGGGTAACGACGAGATGAGGCCATGCTGCGATTTCTTGCGCTTTCGCAGCGTGGCTCTTCGTGGTTATCCGGCGGGGTGCCGGCTCAATGCGGCGTGGTTGTGGTAAAGGCTTCGGGCGAGCCGTTCAAGGCGTCGTACAGATCCCCAACGGGCAAGTCGCCGATTTCGTTGTGGATATAGGCGTTAAACGCGCGGTCGTAGAGCGCACGCCCGGCGTCGGTTTCCATCGTCATGTCGAAGCCGTTGAGAACCAGACCGGCGATCTCGTCGGCTTCGAGCAGGATGTGTTCAGCTTTCTTTCGTTCCATGGTAGTGCTCCGGTACTGCAGGATCAGGCAATTTTAAAGGGAACGGCCCAAAAATGCTGGAGAAAAAAACGGGGGCGATTCGGTTTCGTTCCCGCGATGCGGCATATGCCGACGCGCCACAATACTTAGTTATCCGATTAATTTTCGAAACCTGAGTCTTTCATAAAATCACCATGGGCGGCGCTCAGACCGTGCAGAGCGCCGCGTGCAGGCTACGACGTCAGAAGCTGTGACGAATGGCGGCACGTACCACGACCTGGCGGGAAGTGGACGAGAGATCCTGCGCGCCGGGCACATAAGCCTGGTCGAGCGACGAGCCGGTCTTGTCGCCCCCCACGAGCTGGAATGCGCCCTGCAGATACACGTCCGTGCGTTTCGAGAGGTTGTAGTCGGCCATCACGCCCACGGAGTGGATCGATGGCTTCACGCTGCCTGTCGTCGCGTCGTAGTGTACGAGCGTGTAGACATAGTCCGCTCCGACGTAGAAAGCCGGCGTAAGCTGATACTTGCCGTTCACCTCGAAGTTCTGATACCTGAGCGACGTCACCCGGCCGCCGGCGAGCGGCCCCGTCACCGGCTGGATCGTCTCGTCACCGGTGAGATACCCGACGTTCGCCACAGGCTGGCCGATGTACGTATTGGTGTACGCGAAGCCGACCGTTGCCGAGCCCGCTGTGTAGCTCACGCCAGCGCCGAAAATCTGCAGACGCGACGAAGAGAAATTGCCGTCCGCGCCGTTCGTACTGCTCGCGCCCGCAATCGCGCCGCCCGAGGTCAGCGCGGGGTTGCTGGCGTTCAGGTAGGCCGCGGCGATGACCCAGTCGCCCACCGTGTATTGCGCCCCCACGCTCACCGCGCGGTTGTTCGCGAAGTTCGTGTCGTTGCTGAAGCCATACGTGCCGCCGAACGAGAAGCCGCCGAACGTCGGACTCGCGTATTTGATCGTGTTGTTCAGGCGAAAGGTATTGTCGGTATTGTCGTTGTCGTAGGGGTGCGAAAACAGGTAGCCGCCCCAGTTGCCGTTCGCCGTCGTCTGCGCGAGATAGTCCACCACGGCGTCGTACTGACGCCCGAACGTGAGCGTGCCGTAGCGTTCATTGGCGAGACCAATGTACGCCTGGCGTCCGAAGGCTCGGCCGCCTTGTGCCAGCGTCCCGTTGCTCGCATTGAAGCCGCTTTCGATCTGAAAGACCGCGCTGTTGCCGCCGCCCAGGTCTTCAGTGCCCTTCAGGCCCCAGCGGCTGCCTTGGGCGTAGCCGCTCGTCATTTCGTAGACGGCGTGACCGCCGACATTGTTCGTATAGTCTATGCCCTCATCGATCAAACCGTACAGGGTCACGCTGCTTTGCGCAAAGGCTGGCGCCACCGCACCGCACAGCGCCATGACGCAAACGATCTTCCTCTTGCTCATATGTCTTCCGTTTTTATAAGTCATACTTACTATCAGGTGAATACATAGCCCTCTTATTCTCACGATGGCGGATCGCATGCCTTGCGCCCGCCCTGGTCAATTGCACGACCTGTCCAGAGTTATTTCGCGCCGTAAATATCGAAGTCGAAGTACTTCTTGTTGATACGCGCGTAAGTGCCGTTTGCGAGAATGTCGGCGAGCGCGCCGTTGAAGGCTTCGCGCAGTTCGGTGTCCTGCTTGCGCAGGCCGAGACCGTCGCCCTGACCAAAGAATTTCGGGTCGTCGATGGCCTGGCCCGCGAACGTGAAGTCCTTGCCTTCAGGGCGCTTCAGAAAGCCGTCGCTTGCGGCGATCGACGCCTGAAACGCGGCATCCAGGCGGCCCGACGTCAAATCGGTATAGACCTGGTCCTGGTTTTGATAGGGGACGATCTCCACGCCCGCGGGCTGCCACTTCGCGCGCGCGTAATCTTCCTGACTCGTGCCCTGCTCCACGCCCACGCGCTTGCCCTTGAGCGAAGCTGCATCGGGCAGGAGCGGCGAGCCGCGGCGCACGACGAGCCGCGCGGGCGCATTCGAGATCTTGTTCGTGAAGGCGATCTGCTCCGCGCGCTTGGGCGTGATCGTCATCGACGAAGAGATGACATCGAACTTGCGCGCGATGAGGCCTGGAATCATGCCGTCGAAGCTCGTTTCCACCCATACGCAATGCGCGTTCAGTTGCGCGCACAACGCATTGGCAATGTCCACGCCGAAGCCCGTGAGCTTGCCGTCCGGCGTTTTGTATTCGAGCGGCGGGTAAGTGGGATCGACCGCGAGCCGGATCTCCCGGCCCTTCAGGTCCACCGCGTGCGCCTGCCCCGCCGTTGCCGCCGCAGCGAGCGCCAGTGAGAGCGCCATCGTCCATTGCTTCATTTGCCCGTCTCCTTCGTGTCGTTTCGGTTGTTTCAATTGCTTCGGTGGTTTCTGCGATTTCTGTGGTGCTATTGCAGAATGTGTTCTGCGAGCTTGACCCAGTAGCTCGCGCCAATGGCAAGGCTCGCGTCGTTGAAGTCGTAGCCGGGGTTGTGAAGCGAGCAGTGCTGCTCGCTGTCACCATTGCCGATCGAGAGGTAGCTGCCGGGGCAGCGCTCCAGCATGTACGCGAAGTCCTCGCTCGCCATGAGCGGGCGCAGGCCGTCGAGCAGCATCTCCGGGCCGCCCCATTCGAGCGCGACGCGGCGCGCCACCTCGGTCTCGTCGCTATGGTTGACGAGCACCGGGTAGTCATGGCGATAGTCGATCTCCACGCGCGCGCCGTAACTCGCGGCCTGCCCGTGCGCCACTTCACGGATGCGGCGCTCGAGCAGTTCGCGCACCGGCGCCGAAAGCGCACGCACGCTCAGGTGCAGATCGGCGTGCGATGCAATGACGTTCGAGGCGCTCCCAGCGTGCAGCGCGCCGACGCTGACGACGGCCTGATCGTGCGGCGCCACGTTGCGCGCCACCACGCTTTGCAGCGCCATGACGATCGAGGCGCCGACCACGACGGGGTCGATCGTCTGCTGCGGCGCGGCCGCATGACCGCCGCGGCCGATCACGCGGATCGTCACCTCGTCCGCACTGGCCATGAATGCGCCGCTCTGAAAGCCGATTCGTCCTGCCGGGAAGCCAGGTACGTTATGCATCGCGAACACGGCGTCGCAGGGAAAGCGCTCGAAGAGGCCGTCCTCGATCATCTTGCGCGCGCCGCCCAGGCCTTCTTCGGCCGGCTGAAAAATCAGGTGCAACGTGCCGCGCCACTGTGCGGTTTGCGCGAGGCATCGAGCGGCTGCCAGCAGTATCGCCGTGTGGCCGTCATGGCCGCAGGCATGCATCACGCCTTCGTTGCCGCTGGCGTAGGGAAGGCCCGTCGCCTCGCGTATGGGCAGCGCATCCATGTCGGCGCGCAGCCCAAGCCTGAACCCCCTGCCGCGCTCGAGCGTGGCGACCACGCCCGTGCCGCCCACGCCCCGCGTCACCCGATAGCCCCATGCTTCGAGCTTTTCGGCGACAAGCGCGCTTGTCACATGTTCTTCGAAGCCCAGTTCGGGCTGCGCATGCAACTGGCGGCGCAGCGCAATCATGTCGGCTTCGATTACCGCCACCTCGGGCAAAACCCACTGTCTGCTCAATTCGCCTCCTCAGTCCATTCGTGCATCGTGGAGCGAATCGTATGCAGTGCAAATTCCGGGGAACAGCCAGCGTTTTGTTATGATGACAACCCACCGTTGTCACCCACCTCTCTCGCCGCGCACGCTGACATGAAACTGCACCAACTGGAAGCGCTGGTCGCCAGCGCGGACGCCGGCAGTATTCGCGGCGCGGCCCGTTCGCTCGGGCTCTCGCAGGCGGCAGTCACGCGCGCGCTGCGCGAACTGGAGGCAAACGAGCGCCTGCCGCTCCTGATCCGCGCGCCCGAAGGCATTACCTTCACCGAGCACGGCAAGGTGCTGCTCACGCACGCGCGCATCGTGCTCAATCAACTCGAACACGCACACAACGACCTCGAGCGACTGAGAGGCCGTGTGGAAGGCAGTCTCACGGTGGGCGTCACGCCGTGGATTACGCTGACCTTTCTGGCCGAGGCCGTACGGCTGTTTCGCGTGCGCATGCCCGACATCCGTCTGGAACTGGTCGAAGGATTGATGGCCGTTGCCCAGCCGCTGCTGCGCGACGGCAGCATGGACTTCGCCGTCGGCCAGTTGCAGCCCGGCGCGAGTGAGCAGGAGTTCGCATCCGAGGCTGTGCTCACTTACGAATCGTCGGTGATGGTGCGGGAAGGACACCGGAAAGTGCGGGCGCGCTCGATCCGCGAACTGCTCGATGAAGACTGGGTGCTGAACTTCGCGCCGGACGGCAAACGCGATCTGGTCGACTATCTGTTCACGCGCCACGGCGCGCAGATCGACGAACGCCGCATTGTGCGCGCGCAGTCGGTAGCGACGCTGCAAACCATGGTGGAGCAGGCAGACATGTGCACGTGGAGCCCGACGATCCTGAGCCACGTGCCGCCGTTCGGAGGCCGCCTGCGCTCGCTCGCGTTGCGCGAAGCGTTCGAACCCCGACAACTGGGCATCGTCACGCGCCGCAACAGCACACTGAGCCGCGCGGCCGTTGCTTTCATCGACTGTTTGCTGCAGGTGATACGCCGCCACGCGCGCTCGGCGAAGAAAGAAGACCTCGCCTTGTTCAAAACCCTGGAGCTATTGATTTAGCGCCCGAGCATGCGCTCAGGTACGACGAAAATCTGGATTCGCCTTTACCCGGCAATGCGCTTGAAGCTGACGTAGTAGTCGTCGGTGTAATAGCAGTCGCTGGTCTGCTTGCGCGGTCCACCACATACGACCCGGCGCTGCCCACGATCCGTCATGCCCGGGGTGCGCACCGTGTATGTGTGGTAGTAGCCGCGTGGATGCTGCGGCAGTAATTGCGCCGTGTTACGGAACAAGACGCCGTCGTCCGCAAAAGGAAAGGGGCCGCCCGCTTTGATCAGACGCAGTGTCTCGGTCGCTTCCCCCGGCAACTGCTTCATGGTGACGGTACCCAGCGCGCCCGCAACCTGCGCGCCTGATGCGGCAGGTGTGCCGCTTGCGCCCTGCGCGGGCTGACCCGGCGCCTGGCTCGCGGATGCGCCCGACGTCTCGGTGACGTTTCGCGAACTCTCCTTGCCGCAACCGCCAAGGATCGCGCCCAAGGCGACGACGCAAGGGAAAACCCACGCTCTCTTCACGAAACGATTCTCCCCTCGTTGACCAGCACTCGACGAACAGGACAAACGTAAAGGTAGCGCGAATGGCGGAGCGAATCAATGCTCGACCGGGAACACGCACTCGTACACGTGACCCAGGCAGACGAACGGCGGCCGCTCACACCCGTTCCGATGTAAGCGGCCTGGACTTGCAATCACATACTGCCTGGATGAAGCGGTACTTCAACTGCGTGTTGCTCCGCACTTCAACTGCGTGATTCAACTGCGCGATGCTCTGCTCTTCAACTGCGTGATTCAACTGCGCGATGCTCTGCTCTTCAACTGCACGGTACTCTGCACTTCAACAACGAGTTGCCCTGCACTCCTCATTGATTCAACAGCGTGGTGCTTCGACATTGACACTCAACTCTGCCACATACGACTACAACTGCCGGACTGCTGTTCTGCAACGGGTACACGGTATGGTCCAACTCGACCGCAGGAGGGGAATCCTGGGATGGAGCCAACGTCTCGCTCCATGAAAGACAGTGTAGGCGTAGACGCGCTGAACCAATTGCCCGAAACGAGCCCAATATCGCGCTGAATTCGCGCAATTGGGCGGCCGCCCTGCTCAGGCTACTGCCTGCGTCCCGGACTGATAGAACGGGTAGTCCGTATAACCGACGTGTGTGCCGCCAAAGAACGTGGGGCGGTCGTACCGGTTGAGCGACAGCTTGCGACGCAGCAGTGACGACCGAATGCAACCAGATCGGCATCGCCCGCCTGCAGCATCGCGGCCGGCGGCTTCGACGGCGAAAAGGCCGAAGCGATATATGCACACGTCGATGAATTTATCCCGATTCCTTCCAATACTGTTCGCGTATTTCGCAAACAATCCTTCAGCCGGGAAGCCGGTTTGAAAACATCCGTTCTCCTCCAGGCGACATGGCTATTTCAACCAGAAATAACCCGCTAAACATTATTGAAAACTGCTCGCATGTCGCTAGCATTCCTTCATCGACTGCCAGATCGAATACCGGCAGCGTTCATCAGATGTTGGCGGCCGCCTGGCTGGGGAGACGACGGATATGCGAGTTCTGGTGTTGGGCAGCGGGGTCGTCGGCGTGACGAGCGCGTACTATCTGGCGCGCGCCGGCCATGAAGTCACTGTCATCGACCGCGAGCACGGTCCTGCGCTCGAGACGAGCTTCGCGAACGCCGGGCAAATTTCTCCGGGATACGCGGCGCCGTGGGCGGGCCCTGGTGTTCCGCTCAAAGCCGTTAAGTGGATGTTCCAGAAGCATGCCCCGCTCGCCATCCGCCCGGATGACGCGGACAAGCAGTTCCAGCTGCAGTGGATGTGGCAGATGCTGCAGAACTGCACGGCGGAGCGCTACGCCATCAACAAGAACCGCATGGTGCGGCTTGCGCAATACAGCCGCGATTGCCTGATGGCGCTGCGCGCGGAAACGGGCATCCAGTACGAAGGACGAACCGGCGGGACGCTGCAGGTTTTCCGGACACAGCAGCAGTTCGACGGCGCGGCAAAGGACATCGCCGTCCTCAAAGAGGCGAACGTTCCCTACGAGTTGCTCAGTGCAGGCGAACTCTCGCGGGTCGAGCCGGCCCTCGCCGCAACCTCGCAAAAATTGACCGGCGGTCTTCGCTTGCCCGGCGACGAGACAGGCGACTGCCAGCTGTTCACGACCAGGCTTGCCGCTCTTGCCGAGGAGGCCGGCGTGACGTTCCGCTACAACACGACCGTCGAGACGCTCGTCGTCGAAGACTGCAAGGTCGTTGGCGTCCGTCACGGAACGAGGCTCATCCATGCCGACGCGTTCGTTGTCGCGTTTGGTTCCTATTCGACGAGTTTCCTGTCTGGCCTCGTCAAGATTCCGGTCTACCCGCTCAAGGGGTATTCCATCACGGCGCCGATCCTGGACGAGGCACGCGCCCCTGTCTCGACTGTCCTCGACGAGACCTACAAGATCGCCATCACGCGCTTCGATAAACGAATTCGCGTGGGCGGCATGGCCGAGATCGTGGGGTTCGACAAGCGCCTGCGCGAGGCTCGGCGCGAGACACTCGAAATGTGCGTGAACGATCTGTTCCCGGGTGGCGGCGACACATCGAAGGCGACGTTCTGGACCGGGCTGCGGCCGATGACGCCGGACGGCACGCCCATTGTTGGCCGCACTGCCGTGCCCAACCTCTTCCTGAACACGGGCCATGGCACGCTTGGGTGGACCATGTCGTGCGGTTCGGCGCAGCTTCTCGCCGACCTGATTTCAGGCAGGAAGCCCGCTATCGAGCACGATGATTTGAACGTGTTCCGCTACGCCAGGGAGCCGGAGGCCCCGGCGGATTTCGCGCTGGATTAGTCAGCACTGCTGGTGGAGTCGCGAGCGTCGGCCGACGCTCATCTTATGATCAGTGCGAAGACGGAGCGAACGCTTCGAAGTACATCCGCTCGAGTGTGAGCATGATGCCGAACTGCGAAGTTTGCCGCAGCCCATTGGCGCCGCAGAACTGCAGTTCTCCGCGCTGGCCGACAACGATGACCTCCTGGGCGCCGCCCTCGAGGTACGCCCTGACCCGCGCGCCGATGTCATGCGCATACTTGCGGTCGAGGAGCACCTCGACGCACAGATCCGGCACAAACGGAACAGGATCGTCCCGGTCAAACCCTTCCCACTTTTCAGGCGGCATCCAGACGACGTCGGGTACGCGGATGCCAAATGACGGTGTCGCCACGGCAACCGACATCGCTGCCACGTGACCGATCTGCTCGGCGATCTGGCAGTACACGTCGGTGAGGACAATCTGGCGCCGTGCCGAGGGCTGAGGATGCGGCACCACTTCACCGCGGCCATCGAGTTCACAGCATTCCCACGCCCCGGAATCGGCGCTGGGGTGCATCCGACGCCAGGTCGCTACCAGCCCGTCCTGCTCGAGAAGAGTCGACACAACCACAAGCCTCCGATAAGGGAATTTTCTAAGGGTATTCCCTTTGTTGGCCGCTGAAAAGCCATTGTTTCTGTGCATTGCACAATAAACTACGCAATGTGCATGGATTCGAATTTGCACCCGTTATCGGGCCATATCGGGCGGTCTTACATTCAGGTCGATGCAAACGTTGCAGCCAAATCGGACGGACATTCGATTTTCATTGTGCAACGCATCAACATCGCCCCAAAGGGTAGTATCAGCGTTGGGTATTCAGCTTTTGCCGAAGTCGCATTCTGCGGGCGCGTCGTTGAAGTGCTACCGTAAGGGTTTGTCGAGTGCGCCCCGGCGCTTGAACACGAGAAGTGCAATGGAAATCGATGCGGAGACTTTCCGGCGACTGCGCCGTCTCGCCCCCGTCGTTGACGACATACTCAACGCCGGAGAAGTTGAACATGCGAGCCAGGCAGTGAATCTCGCGGCACTCGCGCAACTATGCTCGACCCTCTTCGACGCTTACTGCTCGATACATCCCGAGGAGACCGCGCAAGCCAACCTGGACATGCTCGAGTCGCAAAAGTAGCGACCGGCGGCGCCAGGGTCACTGCGGGTCCGGATGCGCCAGCCCCGCTTCCTCGATGATCTGTTCGTATTTTTCCGCGCCGACGAGGTCACGGTACTCCTGTTTCAGCCGGATGAGCGCCTGCGCCGTTCTGGAAATCACTCCGGAGACTTCCAGCTGCTCAGCGTGCACGAGGGCCTGCCCCAAAGTCATGGCCACGTCAGTATTCCTTATTGCAGTTGAACAGCCATCAAGTCGTTGACGAACGTGGGCTGGGCCGAAGCAAACTCCATCAGGTTGGGGAAGCCCTCGCTGAGCGCAAACGCTTCCAGCGCATCCTTGCCGCTGTCAGCCTTGATGCGGCCGTAGCTTTCGATCATCTTCAGGTCGGTAATCAGGTACACCATTTCAACCTCTTTGCGTCTATGGATGCCTCGAGTCGTTGTCCGCTCAAGGATTCTTTCGAAGAGTACGTAGCGTCACTTAAATCGAGCTTAAACAATGCCGACAGGACGAAAGCCTTGCCGGGCCGGCGATCAGGAAGCGCAGGCTGCCGCTTCGGCGCCTGACGGCATGCCCTCGTCGAGGAGAGAAGTTAAGATGAGAACGAGATAAGCAACGGCTCCCGCCTTCAGGCACCAGAAAGATGGAACGAGAGACTTACAAAGGCTACGATTTGTGGGGTCATGCCATCGCGCAACAGGCAGAGCTGCTGACGCCAGAGCGCTACGCGGGGGGCGGCACCATCATCCAGGGGAACAAGCTCATCTGCACTTCCGGAGTCCTCGACCTGTTCGATTCGGAGGAGGAAGCGCAGGACGCGGGAATCGCCTGGGCAAAGGCGTGGGTCGACACACACGGTTAGCACGCAGGCGCAACGCAAGTTCCGTGGAAACTTCGCTTCAGTCGGCGCCTAAGTGCGCAGATACACGGGTGCCACATCGCACTTCGAGGCAACCTTCCATCCGAAAGCCCACCGCGCCCCGGTCTCGCGGTTCAATCTGCCCGCATGTCAACGCGAAAGCTCATCGCCGTATCAGCGACCACAGCAGCAGGGCCAGCAATAGAATCGAGATCCCCTGCCAGAACAGCACTGGTTCGCTCTCGAGCAAGGGCTTGCGTCGAACCGGAGCCATCGCACCCTGGCCGCTCGAAAGGCGCTCGAGATCGGCGCAGACCGCGAGTACGTCCTGATACCTGCGTGCGGGATCAGACTGCAGCGCTTTCTCCAGCACGAGGTCAAGCCAATGCGGCGCGTCGAGCCGGTACTCGTAGAGCGGCACGCGACCATTGAAGCCGTACGGCAGTTTGCCGCCGCTGAATAGCCGGTACAGCGTCACGCCATACGCAAATACCTCCGAGCGCGCATCGCCTTGCGCACCCCTCATCAACTCAGGCGCCATGTACGCGGGCGAGCCAGGCGCGCAGGCTGAGCCCGGCAGCTCCATACCGGGCATATAACCAAAGCCCAGGTCGAGCAGGCACGTCCTGTCGTCCTGCATCACCAGCACGTTCTCGGGCTTGATATCGCGATGGAAGATATTGCGTCGATTCAGCGCGTCGATCGAGCGGCCCAGTTGCCGTGCGATTCCGATCGCGCGCGGCAGCCCTATGGGCTCGGGCGCCGAAAGGAGCTTTTCGAGCGTGACTCCCGCGCCGAGCGGCATTACCACATAAAGCCGGGTTTGCCGATTGGCGTCAACGGGCAGCGGCGCGAGCACGCCGGCGTCGCCAACCTTGCCTGCGAGCCAGCGCTCACGCACGATCGACTGGCGTATGTTCTCGTCTTGCTCGACGCGCGGTTTGGGAAACTTGAGCGCCAGTGGCGTGTCCGGATCGGCCAGATCGTAGCCGGCGAAGATCCGCGAATAAAAGCCATCGCTGAGCACGCTCTTGAGCAGATATCCATCGATAACCTCACCGGCGTCGGGCACGGCGAGAATCGGCAGCATTCCGACCACTCGCTCCAGGTACCCGCCGTCGAGCAAAGGCAGGCTGCCAACGTCAATCACGGCGCTCGTAACGTCGTCCTGGGAACCGCGCGTCAGTGCCAGCGCGTCGAGTCGGCGCGCAGTTTCGAGCGCGCCATTGCGCGTCGCGAGCACCGTCTGCAGTTCACGCACTGGCACATGACGATAAAGACCGTCCGAGCACAATAGCAGGCGATCATCCTCACGCAGTTCGAACGTTTCGAAGCGGGTCACGAGCGCCGGGTTCATGCCAATGGCGTGCGCCACGTACGAACCAAAAGCGACCGGCACAATGTCGTCTTCGCCGATTTGTGCCAGTTGCCCGTCGCGCAGCAAATAGAGCCGCACATCTCCGGCTGCGACCAGATACGCTGTGGCGCGCCGTATGACCAGCGCCGCAAATGATGCGGCCATCTGTCTAAGCTTTGGATCGACGCGGCCCATGTGGTGCAGCCAGCCGTGCAGCGCCTGTAGCGAACGCGCAGCGGCCACGCTGGGCTGGAGCGTTTCGGGTAGCCCGTAATACGCATCGATGAAGGTACGTACTGAAAGCTCGGCTGCGACCCGGCCACCCTGACTTCCGCTCACTCCGTCAGCCAGCGCGATCACACTGCCACGCGCGGCGCGCGCGGCCAGGTCGCCGAGCATCACGCCGAAATAGTCCTCGTTGACGCGATTTTGCCCACGCAGACGGGCGGGGCGGGAGACGCAGCCGATCTCGAGCGCGGCGCATTCGCCGCGCTCGGGCCGCAACTGCAGGTCGACTTCCTGAGAATCCGCTTCGCGAGTTGCAACGGCCGTCCCGGCTGCATGGACCGACCTCCGGTCCGCAGCCGGTGCGGAAAGGTGGTCCACGGAGCGCGGTTCAGTCATTTACTTTTTGCCGTGAGTCATCACGTCGCTGGTTTCCAGATCGTGTTCGATCTTCTCGAGCACCTGGGGCGAACGCTTCTTCAGCATGAGCAACCAGACCGTGCCGACCAGCATGTACGCCACGAACAGATACGGCAGTATGTTATACGGATAGTCAGGCACCGGATACACGCTGCCGATCACTGCGCCGACCATCGCCAGCGCGCCAAGCACGCTCCACAGCACGTTGACCGGCTTGAGCACGCCCATCTTCTTCAGATAGAGAGGCGCGGAAACCGCGACGAGAAAATAGGTCACCAGAAAGCCAAAGGTGGCGAACGTACTCGTGTAGCCGAAGGTATTGAGCGGACCGGCGCCAAGCATCGCAATGCACACAACGAGCGTCACGATCGAGGAAAACGCCACAGCGAGATACGGCGTCTGGTGCGTGCGGTGAATCATTCCCATCGAGCGGTGCACGAACTGGTAGCGCCCCATGGAGTACAGCAGGCGGCTGGACGAGTTGATGCACGCAAGGACACACGAGAACGCGCTGACCGAAGCGATCAGGTAAAACACCGGGCCGAGCGGCGAGGCGCCAACGCTCGCAAGCAAGGTGTTGAGCACGGCCGAATCGGCGCCGAGCTTGGCTGTGTCGTCGTGGTAGGCGATCGTCATCGAATAGGCGACGAACATGAAGAAAAGGCCCGACAGGATCACGCTCCAGACCACGGCGCGCGGAATGATGCGCAGCGGGTCCCGGGTCTCCTGGCCGAGCGAGGCAGCACTTTCGAAGCCCACGTACGAGAAGATGCCGAGCACCATGCCTTGCGCCATACCCTTCCCGCTCACGCCCTGCAGGCTCAATTGCGTATGGTCGATGATATGGTCAGGATGCAGGGCGAGCACGTAGATCAGCACGCCGCCCACGATCACCACCGACGTTGCCTCGATCGCCAGTGAGAGGCGCGAGGAAAGCTTCACGTCGCGTGCGGAGAAGAACCAGGCGAGAGCAATGAAAACGGTGTAGACCGCCCACGACGGGATATTGATGCCCCAGGAAGAGAAGGCATTCTGCACGAAAACCACACTTGCGGCACCTACCCCCATCGCGGTGCCCACATACGCCGCGATCAACCCCCAGCCGGCCATGCCCCCTGCCATCGGCCCGAGCGCGCGCGAAATATAGATGAAGAATGATCCAGCGGTTGCAATCCGGCTCGAGAGCGCGATGATGCTCATGCTGACCAGCAGCAGCCCGAGCGTCGAAAGTCCATAAATCAGCCAGGTCCCCGCGCCCGCCAGCGCCGCGATCGCGGTCACATTGATCGAAGGAGTAAAGGTTGGCGAAACGTTTGCGATAGATTGGCCAATCACCTCGGCAAAACCTAAAGTACCGGCACGCAGGCCGGTTGACGATGCCGGCGCTGCTTGTGTGGTGCTTTGCGTACTCATGTAGGGCTCCTGAAAGATTGGGGATTTAACGGACTTTGCTTAAATTTCCCAGAGTCAAAAATTCCAGCCAACTGAATTTAATTGTTCCAGCCAGGAATCCACGAAGTGCCCGCGAGCGGCACGCGTGCCATCGCTGCGGCTTCCACGGTCAGGGCGACCAGATCCTCGGGCTCGAGGTGATGCACGTTCTGCTTCCCGCAGGCACGCGCGATCGTCGTCAACTCCATGTTCAACGTCTTCAGGTAGTTGCGCACACGGCGCGAACCTTCGTCGGGCAGGACGCGCTGCTCGAGAACGGCGTCCTGGGTCGTCACGCCAACGGGGCATTTGCCGGTATGGCAGTGGTGGCAGAAGCCCGGGGACGTGCCAAGCGCTGCATAGTCGGCAGCCGCCGAATGCAGTGCGCCGTTCTGGAAGTAGCTGTCACTATTGCAGCCGAGTGCCATCAGCATGCCCTGCCCGATCGCGACGGCGTCTGCACCGAGCGCCAGCGCCTTGGCTACGTCGGCTCCGGTCCGTATGCCGCCCGACACGATCAGCTGCACCTGCCCTTTCATATTCAGTTCTTCGAGAGCATCCACCGCCTGGCGAACCGCAGCCAGCGTCGGAATCCCGACGTTCTCGATGAAGCAGGTCTGGGTGGCCGCGGTGCCCCCCTGCATGCCGTCGATCACGACCACGTCCGCGCCAGCATGTACCGCAAGCTTGACGTCGTTGAACGTGCGGGTTGCCCCGACCTTCACGTACACCGGCGTGTTCCAGTCAGTAATTTCGCGCAGTTCCTGGATCTTGATCGCCAGATCGTCGGGACCGGTCCAGTCCGGGTGGCGGCTCGCCGAGCGCTGGTCGACGCCGGCCGGCAAGGTACGCATCGCCGCCACGCGCGGATTGACTTTCTGCCCGAGCAGCATCCCGCCACCACCCGGCTTTGCGCCCTGGCCAATCACGATTTCGATCGCGTCGGCACGGCGCACGTCGTCCGGATTGAAGCCGTAGCGCGACGGCAGGCACTGATAGACCAGCGTCTTCGAAGCGCGGCGCTCCTCCTGGGTCATGCCGCCGTCGCCGGTGGTCGTGGACGTGCCCATCGCCGTCGCGGCCTGCCCTAGCGCCTCCTTGACGTTCGCGGACAGTGCGCCGAAGCTCATGCCCGCAATCGTGACCGGAATATCCAGCACGACAGGTTTCTTTGCGAAGCGAGTGCCCAGCACGGTCTGGGTCGAGCACTTTTCGCGGTACCCTTCGAGCGGATAGCGCGACAGCGACGCGCCGAGAAACAGCAGGTCGTCGAAATGCGGCACGTGGCGCTTCGCGCCCAGACCGCGGATCTCATAGAGACCTCGCTGTGCCGCCGAGTGGATATAGTCGATCGTCTTGCGGTCGTAGCCGTGCGACTCTTCGTGCTGCAAACGAACGAATTGAACGGGTTTGGCATCCATTGGGAACCTTCTCAGAGAGCGTGTGTTCAATATTCCTGGTTGGCGTCGGCGTTCCAGTGATAGAGCGTGCGTGCCGACGCGATTCGCTTGAAGGACGCTGGATCGTGATCCAGCCCGCCCGCCGCCAGCAACACGCGCACTGCGTCGAGATCGGCATCGCTCATCGGTTCGTACTGCGCGTCCGCCCCGAGCGATTTCACTTCGCCGCGCACGTAGAGCACCGCTTCATAGAGCGAATCGCCCAGCGCGTCGCCCGCGTCGCCGCATATCACCATGCGGCCCGCCTGTGCCATGAAGGCCGAGAAGCTGCCCACGGAGCCGCCCACCACGATGTCGCCGCCCTTGAGCGAGATTCCGCAGCGCAGACCCGCGTCGCCGTCGATCACGAGCAGTCCGCCGTGCGCAGAAGCGCCCGCGCCGTTCGAGGCGAAGCCTCGCACATGCACCTTGCCGCTCATCATGTTCTCGGCGACGCCCGTGCCGGCGCTCCCCTCGATCACGATCGTCGCCTGCTGGTTCATCCCGCCGGCG
Source organism: Paraburkholderia sp. BR14312 (assembly GCF_040948675.1). Taxonomy (NCBI): domain Bacteria; kingdom Pseudomonadati; phylum Pseudomonadota; class Betaproteobacteria; order Burkholderiales; family Burkholderiaceae; genus Paraburkholderia; species Paraburkholderia sp. BR14312. The sequence goes on along the minus strand of NZ_JBFPKI010000011.1, from coordinate 150,979 downwards.
TAGTAGCCCGCGTGGCCCTTGATCGTCACATGCAGGTCGGCATCTACGCCCACGGCGATGTTGTGTGCCCCATTCGGCGACGTGACGGCGATGCGCTGCCCCGCCAGCGCCGCGGTGTCGCCGTGCAGGTATTGGTTCAGGTCCCGGACCGTCTGCGTCTCGAGGTCGAAATTCAGGCTTTCCATACGTACATCTCCTCGGGAGCGGGTTCGAAGACCTTCGCATTGCGGATATCGGGCAGATGCGCGAGCGAGCGAAACTCAGAGGCAATCGCTACGTAGTCGTCGTTCTCCGCGACCACAGCCGGCTTGCACGCGAACGGATCGCGGATCAGCGCGAGCTCGGTCGTCGTGCCCATCAGGAACGTATAGAAGCCGTCCAGCTCCTCGAAGCCTTTTTGCAGCGCCTCGGGCAGCGCATCGCCCTCGCGCAAACGCCATTCGATGAAACGGCAAGCGGCTTCGGTGTCGTTGTCGGTATCGAAGCGGATGCCGAGCGGCTCGAGCTTGCGCCGCACGCCATATGGGTTCGAAAGCGATCCGTTGTGCACGAGGCAGAAGTCCTCTCCCGCCGTGAACGGATGCGCGCGGTCCGGCGTGACGGCCGATTCCGTGGCCATGCGCGTGTGGCCGACGAGGTGCGAGCCTTTGAGGTTCGCGAAGTCATAGCGCGCGGCCACTTCGGCCGGCGAGCCGATGTCCTTGTAGAGATCGATCGAGCGTCCAGTGGAAAGCAGATAGAGCTTCGGATAGTGCTCGCGCAACCACACCTTGACGCGCTCCGCATCGCCCTGGAGCGTGAGCACTGCATGATTGCCCTTCACGTCGAAGCGCGCGGTGACGTCCATGGCGTGGTTGAGTGCGTCGGCGAGTGCGGCCCAGGGAAATTGCGCGCCCTCGTCCGTGAAGCCCGCGTAGAGGCTCAGCTTGCGCTGGCTCGCATCCACCTCGCTGCCGAACACCGCAAGCCCCGCCGAATCGGGTCCGCGCTCGGTCATGCCGATCAGCATCGGCACCATCAGCTCGCCGAGCCGCTCGCGTAGCGCCGGCGTCTTCACCAGCAACCCTACGATTCCACACATTGTGTGTTCTCCTTAGAAAAATTCGAGGTAGCTCTTGAGTTCCCAGTCGGACACGTGCCGCATGTATTCGAGCCATTCCATGCGCTTGAGCTTGAGGAACTCACCGGCCAGGGGGCCGAGCGCTTCGCAGATCAGCGTGTCCGCCTCGAGCGCGTCGAGCGCCTGCTCGAGGTTTTGCGGCAACACCGCAATGCCGTGCGCGGCAAGTCGCTCCGACGACCACTCGTAAAGGTTTTCGTTTGCCGGCGCGCCCGGATCGAGTTGCCGGTCGATCCCGTCGAGCCCCGCGGCAATCACGGCGGCCGTTGCGAGGTACGGGTTGCAGGAGCCGTCCGGCAGACGCAGTTCGATGCGCTCGCCGGGCATGCGCACCATGGTCGAGCGGTTGTTGTCGCCATAACTCACATAGGCCGGCGCCCACGTCGCGCCGGTGAGCGAGCGCCCCACCACGAGGCGCTTGTACGAGTTGACGGTCGGATTGCACAGCGCGGTGAGCGCGGGGGCGTGCGCAAGAATGCCGGCGGTGAACTGGTAGCCAAGCGTCGACAGGCCCATGCCCAGCGGGTCGCCGCCGTCGGCGAACAGATTGCGCTTGCCGTCGCCGATCGAGATGTGCATGTGCATGCCGTTGCCGGGCCGGTTCGCGAACGGCTTCGCCATGAACGAGCAGATCATGCCTAGCTCGTTGGCAATCTCCGACGCGGCCATCTTGAAGAACACGTAGTGGTCGCACGACGTCAGGCAGTCGGTGTACGTGTAGTTGATTTCGAACTGGCCGTTGGCGTCCTCGTGGTCGATCTGATAGACGTCGATGCCGACCGAGCGCAGTGCTTCGGTGAGCCGCTCGAGAAACACCCGCGTGCGCGATAGCCCCTTATAGTCGTAGCACGGCTTCGCCAGCGTGTCGCTGGGGTCGCACGGTTCGAGGGTTCCGCTAGCGGAGCGGCGCAGCAGCGAGAATTCCGGCTCGAGTCCTGTGAAAAGGGTCCAGTCGCGCTCGGTCAGGCGTGCTACCTGGCGCTTGAGCGTGACGCGTGAATCGAACGGCCACGCTTCGCCGTTCACGTGCCCCTCGCAGACGATGCGTGCGAGGCCCGGCTGCCAGGGAACGGGCGTGAGCGTCGCGAGCTCGCCGACGGCCATGAAATCGGGGCCGTTCGGCTCGATGCCGACACCCCAGATCGCAAACCCTGCGAAGCCGGCTCCCGCCTCGAGCACCGTCTTCAAATGCGCGACCGGCACCGACTTGGCCTTTGCGACACCATGGATGTCGACGAACTGCGCCAAAACGTATTTCACGCCCTGCTGAGCAAGCCAGCCCTGCGCGTTTTCTGCCGAGTCGAAACGGGGCACGCTTCCGGGCTCGCTGAGCGGCAGCTTACTCGCGTCGTTCAGATTCATCGTCACTCCTTGCACCAACTCCGTTTGCGGTTGAAAGAGGCTGGGCACATCGTGCCTAGGCCGGTTCCGGGGACTTGCTGGCCATCGTTCAGGGCGCTCATGCGCACCCGCCATTGCGCACTCGTCGCACTTCTCGTTACGCGCTCCGTCTGGAACTTCTTTTCCTGTCATGCAACAATGCTTCATGGCGTGAAACAGCCGGCGCGTGCCACTGCGTGCCGGCCAGCTACGCGTCAAGCATTTCTACCGAGGCCGATCATGCACGCTGGGGACGACAACAAAACTGCGCTCGAGCGCTTTCTGGGCGCCACTATTCGCGACTTGCGCCAGCGCCACGACCTGACCATCGCCCAGGTCGCCGACCAGGCCGGCATCAGCCGCGGCATGCTCTCGAAGATCGAGAACGCGCAGACCTCAACGGGACTCGACGTCCTGCACCGCATCGCCCAGGCGCTCGGCGTCTCTCTTTCCGCGCTCTTTCGCAATTTCGACGTGCCGCAAGGCGACGCGCAACTCGTCAAGAAAGGCGCGGGCATGGAAGTCGTTCGCAAGGGCACCAAACGCGGCCATACCTACCATCTGCTCGCCTACGACCAGGGCCCGCGCAAAGCCTTCGAGCCCTTCCTCATCACCATGGAGGACGAAGCAGAACGCTTCCCGACCTTCGAACACCCCGGCACCGAATTCATCCACATGCTCAAGGGGGTGATCGAATACCGCCACGGACAGCAAACCTACATCCTCCATCCCGGCGACACGCTTACTTTCCAGGCCGATATTCCTCACGGCCCCGAGCGCCTCATCAAGACGCCCATCCAGTTCCTGTCGATCTTCATCTATCCGCCGGGAACCGCCGACTGAGGCGCAAGCCTTGCAGCCTCGCCTGTGCTGCTTCTTATGCAACGTCCGTGCCATGTTTATCTTCATGAACTAAAAATTCCTGCAGATAAACATCTGGCACGCACGCCGGCCCTATGCCGCTTACCTTGCCGATTCGTTCGCATCGGCGTTTGCCTTCTAACGGTGCGCGGTTTTCCTGCCTGCCGTGCGCTGCTGCACTGAATCGGGACGCGTGCTTACGCTCCATTATCAGAAATACTTATGTACGCACGAGCGTCGGTGCGAGCGCCTTAACGCGTCGAGCGCCGCCTCTCGTAAAAAATATTGCAGATCCGCTACATCAATGCGTCTTCAGGCAGTTGCGGCAGCGCGCGCGCGAGTGCCGGCCTAATCGAGGCGTCAAGCACGCGCCGCGTCAACGCAACGATCTCGTGCGCAAACGCGTCCCACTCGCCCTGTCGATGCAGCAGGAAGAAGTCGCGCCGCCCGAGCCGTCCGGCCGGCAGCGGCAACACGGCGATCTCAGGCAAATAATGGCGCGCCTGCCAGAGACACAACGGCGTGGAAATCGAGAAGCCGAGCCGGGCCGCGACTAGGCTCAGGAGCGGATCGGTCGCGTCGAATTCATAGCGGCGCGGACTGTTGATGCCGAGGTGCCGCGCATAGCGCTCGACCTGCTGTCCGATCACAGAGCGAGGGGTATAGCGGATCATCGGCATTTCGAGCGCAAGCGTGCGCCAATCGATGTTCCCGCGCTCGGCAATCAAGGCGCGCGAGACGACCACGACGAACGCCTCCGAAAAGAGCGGCGCCTCGACGATGCGCGCGTCGTTGAGGGTCGTCTGCGTGCATACCGCGAGATCGAGCTCGCGATCGTGCAACTGCTTGCTCAAGCCGGGGGTCAAACCGGACCACAACGCAATCTGCCGTGCCGAGCCCGACACCGCGCGAATCAGCTCCGGGCCCACGGTCGCCGCGAACGAATCCACGCAGCCAAGCCGCACGGGCAAGCTGCCCGCGTTCGATGTGTCGCCGATGCGCGCGCTGACCATCTGCGCATGCTCGAGCAGCGGGCCCGCCAGTTCGAGCAGCGCGCGGCCCGCGACGTTCGGCCGGGGAGGCCGGCTTTCGCGATCGAACAGGACCACGCCCTGATCTCGCTCGAGCGCCGCGATGGCCTGGCTCACCGCGCTCTGGCTCACGCCGAGCTGCTTCGCCGCGCCGGTCATCGATCCGGTCTCGCACACCGCGAGAAAAGCCTGCAAGGCGTTGAGGTCGATTGGCGCCTGGGTACGTCTCATGAGGAGCTCCGCGGAAGTCTGCGCAAATGACGCTACCGCGTCGTCTTCCACATGGTGCCGCCCTGACGGCTCAACACACGGACGATGAGCAATTGCGTCGATGAACCATAAGTTTGCCTAATACAAAATAATGGCGGGCAGCCGGGACGCAGAATTTGCCCATCGTTCACCCACGAGGGCCCCATGAGCCACTTCGACTATGTCGTGATAGGCGCCGGCGTCATCGGCACGTCCGTCGCCCACCATCTCGCCGCGCTCGGCGCGAACAGCGTTCTCGTCCTCGATCAAGGGACGATCGGGGCGGGCACCACCTCGCAGTCTTCCGGGCTGCTGCGCACGCATTACTCGGTGCGCCAGAACGTCCAACTCGCCCGCGCTTCCTGGTGGGCCTTCAACAATTTCGCCGACTATCTCGGGGACGACGAAGCCTCCTGCGGCCTCGTCAAATGCGGCTACATGATCAGCGCGCCCGAGGGCGACAAGCTCGACCCGCTGGCAGCCTCGGTGCGCGCCCAGCAGGAAATGGGCATCGAGGTACAACTGCTCGACCGCCAGACGGCGCAGGCGCGCCTGCCGATCGCCACCTTCGACGACGCCGCGCTGATCGGCTTCGAGCCAGAAGCCGGCTTCGCCGACGCCTATCTCGTCGCGACCAGCTTCGCACGCTCTGCGCGCCGCCGCGGCGTAAAGATCATGGAAGGGGTGCGCGTGACCGGCCTCGTGCGCGAAGGCCGCCGCGTGGTGGGCGTGCAAACGTCGGCGGGACGCTTTGGTTGCGGCACGCTCGTCAGCACGCAAAACATCTGGACCCCTGAACTCTCCGAATGGATCGGCGTGCCGCTGCCGGTCAAGCCCGAGCGCCACACCGTGCTCGCGCTCGAATGCGAAGCCGCCCCCTACACGTTCGCCATGCCCGCATTCAAGGACCTCGGCTCGCCGGGGATGCTCTATTTCCGCAGCTACGGCGGCAGCCAGATGCTGGTCTCCGAAGGCGTGGTGGGCGAAACGCTCAATGCGCCCGAGACCGAGCAGGGCGAGATCTCCCTCGACTATGTGGCCGAAGTCGGCGCACAGGTGGCCGAACACTTTCCCGCCTACGAAACGGCGGGGCTCGCCTCGTCGTGGACCGGCGTGTACGACGTCACACCCGACTGGAACCCCGTGCTCGGCAACGTTGCCGATGTGGAAGGCCTCACGGTGGGCTTCGGCTTCTCGGGTCACGGCTTCAAGCTCTCGCCGGGCATCGGCAAGCTGCTCGCCCAGCACGCGCTCGGCCTGGCCACCGACGTCTCTCTCGAACCGTACGCACTCGAACGCTTTGCGAGCGGCGCGCTGCTGACCGGCAAGTACGGTCTCGGCGCGGTGTCGTAACTCCAGCGCGCAATGTGCTTTCTCATGCAAACAGGAGAAAACAGATGACTGTCCGCATTCTCGTACCCGTCAAGCGCGTGGTCGACCCGAACGTGCGCGTGCGCGTGAGCAGCGCCGGCGCGATCGAAACGGCAGGGCTCAAGATGTCGCTCAATCCGTTCGACGAATGCGCGCTCGAGAAAGCGCTGCAACTGAAGGAAGCCGGGGTGGCCTCGCACGTCACGGTGCTGACCTGCGGCCTGCCCGCGCACCAGGACGTGCTTCGCACCGCGCTCGCCATGGGCGCCGACGACGCGGTGCTGATCGACACGGGGGCCGCCACGGCCACGCTCGATTCGCTCGCCGTTGCGCGGCTCGTGGCCGCACACATGAACGAGGTCGACTACGGTCTCGTGCTGTGCGGCAAGCAGGCCATCGACGGCGACGTGGGCGGCGTGGCCGCCATGCTCGCCGCACTGCTGGGCTGGCCGCAGGCGCTGAATGCGAGCGCGCTCGACGCCATCGACGGCGGCTGGCGCGCGAGCTGCGGCGACGATGCGGGCACCGCCACGTGGCAGCTCGACGGCCCCGCCGTGATCAGCGCCGATCTGCGCCTGGCCGAGCCGCGCCGCGTGACACTGCCGAGCATCGTCAAGGCGAAGCAAAAGCCGCTCGCCACGCGAGAGGCGGACGCGCTCGGCGGCGTGTCGAGCGCCCGCAGCCACGTGCTGAAACTGAACGATCCGCCCGTACGCGAGCCTGGTCTGAAGGTGGACAGTGTCGACGCGCTGCTCGCAGCACTCGCCGATCGACGCGTATTTGAATCCGTGGGAGTTTGACTATGAGAACGCTGGTTCTGGCCGATGCCGACGTGGGATCGATTTCCGATGTCACGCTGCGCGTGATAGGCGCGGCGCTGCAACTGGGGCAACCCGTCGATCTGCTCGTATTCGATGCGTCGAGCGCGGCAGCGGCGGCACATGTGAGTGGAGTCGACCGCGTGCTGGTCGCATCCGCTGGCGCAGCCGATGCGCTCACACCGGAAACGATCGCGGCGCAATTGCACGCCCTCGCTGAAGGGTATTCGGCGGTGCTCGCGGCGCACCGCGCCTCCAGCCGCGCTGCATTGCCGCGCGCGGCGGCGCTCACCGAAGACGCCTTTATCGCCGACGTAATCGCCATTCGCGAGTGCACGCAGTTCGTGCGCGGCCTCTATGCGGGCAGCGTGATCGCGACGGTGACGAGCGCCACGGCGCGCACTTATGCCAGCGTGCGGACTTCGTCATTCGCACCGGTCGAGGCGGAAGGTGGCGCGGCGCAGGTCGTTGCGCTCGCACCTGGTGCGCCGTTCACAGCCACGCGGCTAATCGAGCGCCGCGCCGCCGGGCAGAGCGGCCAAGACCTCGGCAGCGCGCGCGTGGTGATCGCGGGTGGACGCGGCCTCGCTTCGCAGGAGAACATGGCGCGTCTCGGCAAGCTCGCCGACAAGCTCGGCGCGGCGCTCGGCGCCTCGCGCGCCGCCGTGGATGCCGGCTATGCGCCGAACGCCGCGCAGGTCGGACAGACCGGCCGCAGCGTGGCACCCGACGTGTATGTGGCGTTCGGCATCTCGGGCGCGATCCAGCACCTCGCCGGCATGAAGGACTCGAAGTTCATCGTTGCCGTGAACAAGGACCCGGACGCGCCGATCTTCTCGGTGGCCGATGTGGGGCTTGTCGGCGACCTGTTCGACGTGGTCGGCGCGCTCGAATCTCACGTGCAGAGTGCGGGGACGAGCGCGTGAACGCACGCCTGCCTCGCTCTTTCTGCTGATGCAAGCGCCGCCGAAGTCTGCGCCGTGCGTTTCATCGACGGCACGCGTCTGCCGCCCGAGCCCTGCGCCAATGGCGCAGGCACGACGCGCACCCTCGCGCGCGGAACGGAGCAGCACGGTACCGCGCCGTGGCGCGCGAGCATGGCGACCCTCGATGGCCCCGCGAGGTTACCGAGATCGCCAACTATTGGCTCGCAGGTTTGCTCGCCGCGGCTTCACTCGCCGCCTTCTGCTTCTTCGCTGCCTCGTGGTGTCCGACGGCACACCCAGCCGCGGCGCCTGCCGTGCCGTGCTTACCCGCGACGTGGCCTGCAACGCCACCCACGGCAGCGCCTTTCATGCAGCCAGCCGCCACCGCTGACGTCGGTGAAATCACTGGAAGTGACATAACGATCGCAAAAGTGAGAAGTGTTCTTTTCATGGTCTATTTTCGAAAGGGGTGGTCCGCTGCACAGGACGTCGTGCGGATCCGGTCCATTCGAGTAGCGCACCTGTCGTGCCTGCGGGGCAGTGTTATCGAACACGGTGATGACCGCCACAGGCGATCGTGCGACATAGTGCGGCCATCTACGGCCGCTCGACCAAAGACTGATTTGGCTACCGGGCAGCCTGGTTTCCCGTAATCGATGCGGACCGAAACTTGCGCGTCCGGGATTGTGTGATGATGCGGCGCGCGGCATGGAGGCAATCATGGAACGGGAGTTAAAGCTACGAATCGCCCCGGAGGACCTCGGCAAGCTTCGTGGCGCACCGCTGCTGGCGCGCGCTCAGGCCACTGCCGATCGACCGGAATTCCTGAACAGCACGTACTTCGACACGCCGGAACTGGCCCTCCACCGTTGCAAAGCCTCGCTGCGCGTACGCGCCGTCGGAAAGCGGCGAATCCAGACGTTGAAGCTCGAGGGCGCTGTGGAGGCCGGTGTGTTCGACAGGCCCGAATATGAAATGCCGATCAAAAGGGACACGCCCGATCTGGCGCTGCTCTATGACGCCATATCGGCCGATAGCGATTGCGGCAGGCTGATCCGTGATCAGGCCGTCGCCGCGCAACTCGCTCCTGTTTTCGTCACACGCATCCATCGCACTGCAATCGCGCTGCACCTGCCGTCGGAAGACGAACTCGAAATAGCGCTCGACGAGGGAACTGTCGACGCGCAAACGCGCTCGGTGCCGCTCGCCGCTGTCGAACTCGAACTGAAACAGGGCAAGCCGGAGGCGCTCCATGCGACGGCGCTCGAACTTCTGAAGACCGTACCGCTGAGCATCGACCATCGCAGCAAGGCCGATATCGGCTACGAATTGCTCGTGGCCGAGCACGCCGCGCCCGTGAAGGCCGAACCCGTGCGCTTGTCGAAAGACAATTCGATTGAGGACGTGTTCTGTACGATCGTCCATAACTGCCTCTCGCAGGTGCATGCCAACGAGCGCGGCGTCGTGTCCGGTCATGATCCGTCAAGCGTTCATCAGATGCGGGTCGGACTGCGACGTTTGCGCTCGGCGCTGGACCTGTTCGCCAAGGCGATTCCTCCCTATTCCGGGCTCGACGACGAACTGCGCTGGATCGCGGCGGAACTCGGCGCCGCGCGTGACTGGGAGGTCCTTGCCGGGGCCACACTCGATCGGGCGGGCGCGGACGGCAATGCAGACGAACTCATGCCGGTGCGGCAGGCGTGCACGGTGGTCGCCGTCGACAACCGGCAGCGTGCGGCGGCCGCGGTCGAGTCGGTTCGCTACACGCGTCTGGTGCTCGAACTCGCGCTGTGGCTGGCCTGCAAAAAATGGCGCGACGATATGACCGGCAAACAACGCGCAGCGCTTGACAGCCCCGCGAGGCAGTTCGCCGACAAGGTGCTGCGGCGCAGGCACAGCAGGCTGATCAAGCGTGGCAAGGGCCTCGCCGATCTCGACGATCACCGCCGGCACCGCGCGCGTATCGCGGCGAAGAAGGTTCGGTATGCGACAGAGTTCTTTGCGTCGTTGTTCCCGAAACGGGCCGTGCAGCACTACGTGAAAGCGCTGACTGCACTTCAGGACGATCTCGGCTGGCGTAACGATGCGGTGGTCGCCGATCAGCTTCTGCGGACCGTTTCGCGCAGGTCGAGGGACGCAGCGCCAGGCGCGGCTTATGCCCGAGGCTATCTCTCTTCACGCGTCGCTGCAGATCATCAAACGCTAAAGAAGCTATGGAATCGTTTCAGACGCCTCCCGCCACCGCATTGAGTCGGCGCGCGACAGGTGAAACGGCACCTGAGGTCCGATTCGGCATCGGGTCCGATGCGTTGCAAACGGCGCGCAGCGCAGCATCGTCCCACGGCTACCTGCGACTACCGCGCGTTGTCGCCGCCGAGAGCAGCGTACCGCCTGGCGAGCATCAGATCGGCCACGCAGCGGAAGGGACCGGCAAAGGTTGCGGCGCTCGCACGTGAAATGGGCGTGCGCGAAAGTCCCCTTGATGCTGTGCGCTCCATTGCGCAACGTCCATCCTGAAGCAAGGCTCGCCTCATGGCCAGATCCGGATGCCCAGCAGCACAGCAACAACAAGGCCGAGCGAAGCGCCAAGCAGCAGCACGCCGAGAAGCAGCCACCGGTTTGGGGTCGTAATATGCACGTTCTCTATCGCTCCCGTGGCACGCGATTGAACCAATTCATGCGCAACGCAACAAATCGTCGTGCAGTTCTCAGGGTGAACGTCGACAATGGCAGCGTGAGACACGGCGTGAGCAGGGACAGGCCGAAGACGGTCAGTGGATGATGCGTCGCATCACTTGAATGACTCGAATCGGCGATGGTATGGGAGGCAGCCTTAAGGCTGCCTTATGGTGTCGCGGTCCTGGTCCCGCAAAGGCTACTGCATGGCGTCGGCGATCAGAATCGCAGGGATTCTGCGAAAATGATGCCGCACACGAGCAGAATCGTTGTCGGAAACAGGGCAACGAGGCGCAACATTCCGTCGGAAGACGCCCTGTTCCTGTTATCGGGCAAGTTCCGACTCGTGCACGCGTTCATATTTTGAGGACTGGTTCATGAAGAATCCCGCGCTCGCGCATCTGACATTCGCCGCCGCTGCAGTCAGCCTCACCAGTGCCGTCCACGCGACTGATGTCAATGTCGGCATCAATGTAGGCGCGCCTGTCGTGGTTGCCCCACCCGCTGCCGTGGTCGTCACGCCTGGATGGCACGACGACCGATATTGGGATGGACATCGCTACTGGAATCGCGATGACTGGGAAAAACATCACCATCACGACAAAGGATGGCACTGCCCTCCGGGACACGCCAAAAAAGGCGAGTGCTGATCGGCTTTGCGCGACCCCCGCTCCCTACCGCAGACGCAGCGCGCAGAGCTGCTGCTGGCCGCGTTGCCATTCAACGGACTTGGAGCGACGCCCACTGACCCAGGAGCGGACGATGGCCATCGTCCGCTTGCGGGCTAACTCACAGCCGAAGGGAAGGATGTCGTTACCGAACTTCGCGCCGACCGTCATCGGCCAGAGCGCAGACACTCGCAGCCAAGCCCCTGTGTGATCAACCGTACCGGCGTGACAGCGTGTCACTCTGGTGGCTTCAACGACTTCTCACGTCGGCCAGGTCCTGCCCGGACGATAACCATCGGTAACTTCCTTCTTGTCCAGTCCGAGGGCGCTGGCGACCTCGTTCTTCGTGGCGAACCGGGCGGTAACGTGAAATTTGGTGGTGCTCTGGCGCATTCGCCCGATACCATAGGCGCCCTTCTCGTTTTCCTTGATGATGACGTCTGCGGGATGAGCCGCCTCCCCACGGAAGCCCGCCGACTCGAAATCGATATGCTGACGAGTTTTGATATTGGATTCGGCAGTTCGGTCGAGATCGTAGGCCACTAACCAGGCATTACCGGAAATTGCCCGCCCTGGCCGATAGGACTGCTCAAGGTCAAACACCCACAGCGCTGACCCGTTATGCGACATGAGCTTTTTCTCCACCGCGGCGGCTGCGTGCTGCTTGGGAATCCAGCGAAACAAGCTCCACTTTTCTTTCGCCATGAAAGTCTCCACGAGTGTTGTCGGACTCAAAGCATCTGTCGCGAACGGGTTGCTTATTACAACAGTTCGCTAGCCGGTTTATTCCGTGCCTCGGAGATGGCAACAGGTTCAGCGGGAGCGATACCTGGATGGGAAGTTGTGGTCCTGAGAGCGGCCATCGCCACTGCGAATGCGTAATCGGTTGGGCGGGCTGCAGTCGGGCCTTCGGTATTCCCTTCAAGGAAGAGAAAGGCGGCTATCTCCATACGGAGAGTCTGCCAGGCGCAAACACTTTCGCCTTGTGGCCGCTCTCCCAGGCCGCTCAGTCGTGCTTCGGCAGCAGCGAACATCGCATCCGGAGCGGCTACTCCCCGAAGCGCGCGGCGATTGTCCCAAATGCATGCTGCCGCGATCCACAAGTGATTTTTAGTATACCCCCTTACCCTATTGGTGATAGACTTCGCCCACAAACGGGAGAACAGGTATGAGCCATACGATTCGCGAAAAGCAGAAGCTGCTTAACCGCATTCGCCGGATTAAAGGGCAGGTTGAAGCGATTGAAAGGGCACTGGAAGAAGAACGCGGTTGCATGGCCGTGCTGCAACAGGTCACGAGCTGTCGTGGCGCCATGAACGGGCTGCTCGCCGTCGTGCTCGAGGACCACATTCGCACCCATCTCGTCGATGCAGAACCGGACGACGAGCATGGCAGCGGAACAGAGCAACTGATCGAAGTAGTCCACAGCTACTTCAAGTGAGACAAGCATGAGCAAGTTCCAGGATGCCGCCTTCGGGGCGGGACATGACCACATCTTCCTGGGCGCTGCCCACGAGGAAAACGAGCGCAGGACGTGGATGGTGATTGCGCTGTGCAGCGCGATGATGGTGACCGAGATCGTCGGCGGAAGTCTTTTTGGCTCGCTTGCGCTCGTTGCCGACGGCCTGCACATGTCGACACACGCCGGCGCGATGCTCATCGCTGCGCTCGCGTATACGTACGCGCGAAAGCATGCGAGCGACAGCCGCTTCGTATTCGGTACGGGGAAGCTGGGCGATCTCGCGGGCTTTACCAGCGCCATTGTGCTCGCCATGATCGCGCTGCTGATCGGGTACGAGGCGGTTTCGCGCTTTCTCTCGCCCGTGCCCATTCACTTCGGCCAGGCGATCCCCATCGCCGTTCTTGGCCTGCTGGTGAATCTTGCAAGCGTCTGGCTGCTCAGCGGCAACCATCACAGCCGCAGTCATGGACATGGGCACAGCCACGGCCACGGGCACGGACATGAAGACGAACACGGTCATGAGGAAGAGGCGCATCGCATCTTCGGTACTGCTGGAGTTTTCGCCGTGTCGATCTTCGAAGATGGCGTGCCACCCGTCTTCCGTATTACGCCTGAGACGGCTTCTTCGAACCTGACCGCCGACGCGGTATCAGTCACGACGGTCCGCCCCGACGGTTCGCGTCAGACCTTCGCGTTTGCCGACCGTGGGAGCTATCTGGAGTCGAAAGATGACATTCCCGAGCCGCATGCATTCAGGGCGATTGTCGGCTTGCCCGATGGCGAGCAGTCAATCGAATTCGAAGAGCACGATCACAGTCACGAAGACGCACATGCTGCCGCGAACCGCGACCACAACATCCGCTCGGCCTACATTCACGTCATCGCAGACGCGGCAGTTTCCGTGCTCGCGATCATCGGCCTCCTGCTGGCCCGTGCGTTCGGCTGGGTCTGGATGGATCCGCTCGCAGGCGTGATCGGCGCCCTGGTGATCGCTAACTGGTCGTGGGGCCTGATGCGCGATACGGGAGGCATTCTGCTCGACATGAATCTGGATAAGCGCATGGCCGAAAACGTTCGTCACATTATTGAAGACAACGGTGACGCCGTGCTTGATCTCCATGTCTGGCGGGTCGGTCCGGGCCACATGAGTGCGGTGGTGTCAGTCGTCACCAGTGAAGCACAACGCAGCCCCGGCTTTTATCATGCGGCGCTCAAGCGCTTTAAGGGGCTGTCCCATGTGACGGTCGAAGTGAACGCCCCTCGGGCCGCCACGTAAACCATGGCTGCCAAATCGCCCTGCATCGACCTGTGCGCGTTCGATGGCAAGACCGGGTTTTGCACGGGCTGCTATCGGACGCGTGAGGAAGCCCGCGGCTGGAAAAAGATGACGGACCACCGGCGCCATCAGATCCTCAATGAAAGGTCCCGGCGAGAGGCAAAGCTGGGACGTGAAGCGACGCGGGCGTCGGAGCAGGACTGAAGACCGCACACCCTATCGCGGTGTCATTATTCGCAACACAGGGTCGACCTGATGCGTTATAGATTTGCATGCAAGAAGTCCACGACCTCATGGTCGATCTGACGATGGACCTCCACGCGATCAATCCCGGGCGCGTCCTGACAGATCAGCGCCCCATTGGTTGCGACCGAGGCCGGGCAAGGATCGATGAAAACGAAGTGATTGCCTGGCACGATGTGAACCGCAGGCGGTGTAGGCAAGCTTGAGACGACAGCAAGAGAGTTGCTCGCAGAACCAAGGTAGCTGTCATCCTGCGGGCGATAGAGCATGGTCGGTACGCGCACAGCGGACAAGCCAGGTGCCCCAAACATCATGGCCAGTGGATCCATCAGCACCAGGGCCTTCAGGCGGTGATCAACGGGCGGTTGCCAAGCTATCAGTTCAGCAGGTACAGCTACTTTAACCTGAGTGCCGTGCGCACGATTGCTGGTTGCTGAACGCGGACATGACCCCGGATCATCGTGATTTGCGCAGTACGCACTGGCATAGGCAAAATCGGGTTTCGCTCCCGCCAGGATCAGTGCGGTGTAGCCACCAGCCGAGTATCCAATCATGCCAATCCGGTTGACATCGGCGCTTGCCGAAAACCGTGGATCTCCGAGCACTGCATTAAGCGCGGCCTCTGCCTGCCGGGGACGGTCGATCAGAATCTGGGCTTGGGACGGCGCGCGGGGAAAGCCCGAAGCGTCCCCTACGTGCGTCGGCAAGACCGCGATAAATCCGGCGCGAGCCAGAGCGGTCGCCAATTCACGATGGCTTAACGGGCCTCCACCTCGTCCGTGCGAAATCAATACAACCGGGAAGCGGCTATCCAGTGCAGGCGGAGCATTGAGTGTCGCCTCGACAGTGAATGGACCCGCTTGCCATGACACCTCACGCTCATGCGTAGGGTAAAAGACAACGGTGTCGAAAGGAGCAGCATCGCCCACCACCGTGAGACGGATTACCCCTGCGTTAAAAGTAGCCGGATCGGCCAGCGCGGAACACGTACATACGATTGCTAACACAACGGTCACTATCCAACGCATGTCGCTACTCCTGGACAGCCAGAATGAGAGGCGAGGATATCAGAACGCGCTACGTGCCTGGTCTTGACGCGGTGGAAGCTTCCCGACTGCTGGAAAACATCAGGACGCGTTGATTGCAATATATCTGCACCGGCCGGGCGAGGCTCGCCGCAGATCCAATGCAGAATTACATCTTTTCCTTCACCCCAGAACGGATCAGCCACACGTTGACAGGGTAGCTGGTTGCGAATCCTGCGAGCATCGCGAGCTGCATGGCGAACCAGAACTCAGCACTCCCAACGTTCGCGACCATCCCGTAGGCCGGCTTGAACCAAAGGAACTGGATGATGGCCATAAGTCCATACATGCCGACCTGCCACGCCGTAATCGACGCGATATCCGCTTTGACTGCCGCGACCACGCCTTCGGTTGCCGACAGCCCGCGCATGGGTTTGATCGTGAAATATTGAAACACGATGCCGAGCAGAAAGGCGACGAGGAAGTCCGGGATCCAGACCGCAAACGTCTTGTCGTCAAACACTGTGTGCCATCCGAACCAGACTGCCAATGCGGGAAAGGCAAATGCGGTCCATTCGACGATGATGTCGCCGAGTGCACAGCCGGCGCCGCAGTGACTCGTTCCTTTCATCACCGTCGCGGAGAACGGCTGGGCGTCGCTCCTGCGTCGAGGAAAGCGTGTTAAGCCAAGGTGGGAAGGTTCCCTAAGTCATCACATCGAGCAGCACCGGCCCACACTTGACGCGCGACCGCGGCCTTTGCGAACGAATGACGCGCCTGCTTGCCCAGAATACTGCGCGCTCACAGCGGGCTCGTTTTCTCGCCAATCTCTATGGGGGCTGTTCTGAGCCGCGAGTGCCAAATTGTCGTCGGTCTGGATAGCTATCCCACTGCGCGCTCGCCACGAACCGGAAAAAGCGGGGAATGGTGTTGCCCTTCGGGTGCCGCCCGACATTTCGACCGCACAGCCCAACCGGTCGAGGAGCAGCGGACGGTCGAAGGCAAGCTATATCTCGCAAACGACGGCCGACATGACGAGCGGCATGACTTCCTTGACTGTCGCCGAGCTTCCCGTTTCAAGAAGGCGCTCACTAACCGCCTCTTTCCCTGCCAGGACGACAACACCATAGACCTGGTGGGACACAGTACCTCCACCGCTCTTCTGGGCGAACATCTCGTCGTTCGGGGAGAAGCCAAAGACAGCTCGCACCTTGAATCCGAGTGCTGTCAAGTCTTGATTCGGCCTCAGCCGGTACGCGTTGACCGAGTTGCTTGACACATTCATCGGTACCGGATCGATCTCCTTTTCCTCGACCAACTGTTCAATGAACTCGTGGGCGCCAAAATGGCAATCCAGCCTGCTACCAATTTCGTTTGCGTTAGTCACATTCGAGACGAGCGCTGAGCCGACCGCGGCACATCGAAGCAAAATGAGAGATTTTCACGAGCAGCAATGCGAGCCTCCAGGAAACGGCGCTGCAGCGCAACGCCAGAAATGTGGAAGTGAATCCTGACTAGACGCGAGAGCCGGATCCCGTTGGCTTGACTCCCGTGCCGCGAAGTCTTGCGCGAGCTACTCGCGCTCGATGGACTCGTCCCTGTCCTGCGCAGCCTCACAGTTAGGTTGGTGAGTCAGTCGCCGGCGTACGCGCGTCAATCGGAATTCCCTTGGCACTATTTCGAATGACCTGAGCGCCTCCACCGAGATCATCGCCGATCCGTTCGCCGGGACGGGCCGCTCAGCCGGGCGAAATACGGCATCGCCGCGTCGGATTGCTCGTTGCGACACAACACACACTCCCGACACCCTCGCGGAACGACGACGCCAACGTTGCTCGCCATAATGGCATCGACCGGGCTCAACCCATCGAATAAGGAGTGTATTTTCTGCCTGTTCGAGAATTTCGACCTGGACCCGTGCAACGTCTTCTGCAGCGTACTCTTTCGTCCTCATTGCCTGCTCCTGGAAACAAGCCGTTTACCTGAATCGCGTTCCCCGCGGCGTGAGTCCTGCCCTTCACCTAGCCACGGAAATCGCGGGTTGGTACAGGTTGTAGCCGTTCATCGCCGGGAACAGGAGGCTAATCCGGACCAGCATGAACGCGAAAGTCACGCAACCGATGCGGTCAGTGGACAGTGACATGACGGAAACTCTACGTTGCCAGGGGTGCACCGGTCCATTGCACAATGGTTTAGGTAAGCCTTCGTACCGGCGGCACGAAGCGCCATCTTATATGTAACCCAAAGTGGAATTGCGATTGCGCAGGGCTTACTTTAAATTCATTCGTAGACGGAGGCCTTGTTGTGGACTTGATCAAAGCGGCTGGCACGATCGACGCGAGAGACTACATGAAGGGCCTTTCGCCACGGTTTGCGCCCCGCCACCGCAGCATGGTTTCTCTACCTGCTTTGCGGGCTGAACATCCTCGGCCACCTCGTCACACGCATAACCCTGCGTTTCGTTGGCGACCTCGTGCCGAAAGGCGTGGAGTGTCTTCCCCTCCAGAGCATGGGGATTGGGTTCGAGCTCGCGCTCATCGGCGCACCGTTGATTGGGGCGGCCATGCTGAGCCGCGAGCTGAGTGAATAAGCCAGATTTTTTCTCACGGTCCGGGTGGGAAGCGGACGTTGTCCAGACAACATTATTGCAATATTTTTAATACCTGATTATGTGCGTTGATCTTGAACAGATAAGAAAACAGGCAGAATGGATGACAGGTGAGGTGGCTGAAACCCTTCGTCAAGTCGCCAACGAGATCGAGCTGCTTCGCAAGCACTTGGTCGAAGCCCATACCAGCAATGCGGACAGCGAACGGCTCAACTGGCTAAGTGAGCAGGCCCATGACGAGTATTACCGTGAGCTATGCCGCACCTACATAACACTGCCCCGCATCAAGACGCAGAAGAATGGTGTAACCGCAATGACTTTGAGGGAGGCTATCGACCTCGTTCGCAAGCCTCGGGACTGCGATTTCTAGGAAAGAATTCGGCCAGCCGCACTACCCATCGCGCTTTGCGTGCGGCAACCGACTCGTCGGCCACACTGTCTATGATCGGTTCCGCCGCTGATCACAAGCCTCGACACTTCACCTGCCGCACATGTTTCCAGCCGATACCGTGGAACCCCCTCAATCAATCGTTCCCCTGATGCGTCGCCGCCTATTCATCCTGTTTCTCTGTGCAGCTGTATGCATTCTGGTCGGGACCGGTGTTGCACTGTGGCGATACCTCGGCGTTGATGGAGTGTCCAGTTACTCGAATCAGCCTGTTCTCTTCGAAGACGCCGACCTGCGTCTGCCGCCGGACCTCGCGGGTAATACCGGACGCATTCGTGTCGTGCATTTCTGGGACCCCGACTGCGTAAGCTGTAACGAGATTACCGACGCCCACTTGAACTATCTCATCACGATGTTCAGGGATGCGGATATTGACTTCTACAGCGTGCGCAAGCCCGGTACCCACGGACAGTTACCGGCCTTTCTGCGAGGCAAAATCAAGCCATTACGGGGAATCGAAGGAATGGAGCGCATACCGGCCAGTCCCGCTATCGCCATTTGGGATGCGAATGGAAAGCTCGCCTACGCGGGACCCTACAGCACGGGCCTTGTCTGTAGTTCGAACAACAGTTTCGTGGAGCCGATTCTCAACAAGCTGGTCGAAGGGTTACATGTCGAGCCTGTTCCGATGGTCGCCGTCGGCTGCTATTGCCCCTGGTATACCGCCCGCGGCCGGCACGGATAGAGGTGTATCGTTGGTCATGCTAACGACACGCTGTGCGCCGCACGTAACCAGCGTCGCCACTGCCTCCGACTCATGGGGTTTCAGCATGTCCGAGGCCATGAAGCGCCGTCCGTCCCAAAATGCTCTGTCACCGCGTTGCCGCCGTCTGCTCGCTGCTGCGCTCCTTCTCGAACGGCAAAAGAATCTCATCGAAGCCGCACGGTATCGATCTGTCATCGACGAAGCTACCGGGGACGCTCTATCTGCGCGATACCAACGGCAATCCGCGAACGCTTGAGGACTTCCTGGGCAATGTGGCCTTGCTTCTCTTCGGATACATGCGGCGTCCAGACGCGTGCCCAACGACTCTGGCTCGCGCTGCACAGATCAAACGGCTGCTCGGAGATCAGGGTAAGGGGCCGAAGATAGTCGTTATTTCGCTTGATCCCGCCGGCGATTCTGGAGGCCTACACCGCGGCCTTCGACCCGACGGTTATCGGACTATACGGCGACGCGCAACAGACAGTTGAAACCGCCCGATCCTTCGGAGCGTACTACCGGAACGTCCCGTCCGGTAGCTCGTGTTCGATGGAACACCCGGTATTCGCTTACGCAATCGACACGAAGGGTGTGGTGCGCTTCGCGCTGCAATATGAGGAAAGTGCCGAGGACAGTAGCAAGCTCGCAGCGCACTACCCCCGGAAACCCCTCGCAATCGGCGCGAGATGGGGCGCCGGTTGAGGCGGGCAGCCATCCACCGACATTGCGGCGCTCAATACGCTCACGATGATGATCGACGCAAAGAAGATCTTGCGTGCCCATCTGCCCTCGTTTGCCGCGGTGCGTCCCGCAACGCCGAGCCCGAACCAGTACAGCCCCGCCACCAGCGCCGCGAGCATATAGATCTTGCCGGCATACCCCAGGAAGCCGAGCGTCAGGGTGGCCGCCGTAAAGGCGACAATGTAGGCCAACATGTGGCGCTTCGCGGCCGCAAAGCCGCAGACAACCGGAAAAACCGGAATGGCAGCCGCGCGATAATCCTGGGCCCGGAAGATGGCGATCGCATACGAATGGGGCATCTGCCAGAGACTGAACATGACTAGCAATGTGACGGCGGCGGTGTCGAACCGGCTGGTCGCCGCACAATATCCGACGACTGGCGGCATCGCGCCGGCAATGCTGCCGACCAGCGTCCCATATACCGAATTGCGCTTCATGTAAAGGCTATACAGTCCAACATACACGGCGTAGCCGACGAGTATCAGCGCGAGGGGCAGGAGCGAACGCGAGCCAGCGTAAAGCACGCTTATGCCTGCGAGGCAGAGCACGACACCATACAGTAACGCGAACGGCACCGGTACACAGCCGGTTACCATGGGACGATTGCGTGTTCGCGCCATCAGGCCGTCGATATCCCGGTCGATCACATTGTTGATCACACACCCGGACGCGACGACCAGCATGACGCCGACGGCAACGAGGCCGCCACGCAACCAGTCGACACTGCCGTGCGAACCCAGCAGAAAACCGCCCGTGACGGCGACGAGATTGCCGATCACAATGCCGGGCTTAGTCAGTTGCAGGAATGGTCGATACATGGTCCGGGTGTTCTTCGTCAGATGCGCGCGGTGGATCAGTGGATCATCATGTTGAAGTGCATGCTCCAGATGATCCAGACCGAGAGCGCCACGACGATGAACAGGATCACAAGCGTGAATACGAAGCTGATCAGATTCCAGCCGCCCTCAGAGGAACGGCTCATGTGCAGGAAGTACACGAGGTGCACCACGAGTTGCAGGACCGCGAATATCACAGCCACGAGCAGCGTCGTCGCGCGCGGCAGCATCGGATGCATGACCAGCGCGAACGGGATGGCCGTCAGGACGATCGAGAGGATGAAGCCCGTGTTGTAGGACCTCGCGCTGCCGTGGGCTTGGCCGGCGCGGGTAGTCGCATCGCTTGCCATGGTCAGAATGCTCCGATCAGATAGACAATCGTGAACACGCAGATCCAGACAAGATCCAGGAAGTGCCAGAAAAGGCTCAGGCACGAGAGGCGTGTCACATTGGCCGGTGTCAGTCCTTTGATCGCCACCTGGTGCAGGACCACCGCCATCCAGAGCAGGCCGGACGCGACATGCAGACCGTGCGTGCCGACGAGCGCGAAGAAGCCAGACAGGAACCCGCTGCGCTGCGGTCCGAAGCCGAGCGAGATCAGATGATGGAACTCGTGTATTTCCATGCCGATAAAGACAGCGCCCAGAATGAAAGTCAGGCTCAGCCACCGGAGCACGTTGCCCTGATCGCGCCGGTGCACGGCAAGCATCGCGTAGCCACAGGTGATGCTGGAAAGCAGCAGCACGAACGTCTCAGCGAGCACGTATGGCAGCTCGAAGATGTCCCTCGGGCCGGGACCACCTGCAAATGCGCCGCTCAATACCGCGTACGACGCGAACAGCGAACCGAACAGGATGCAGTCCGACATCAGGTAGATCCATAGGCCCAGTACCTTGCGCGAGCCTGTGTCGTGGCCATCCTGCGCATGCTCCTCCCCGGCCCCGATTGATTCAATTAGTGTTTGCGTAGACATGGTTCAGATCTCGCTTCATGGGAGGAACGTGTGCTTTCTCGATCCGTTCGATTTCGTCGGCCGGAACGTAGTAATCCGTATCGTCGTCGTAAGAGCGGACGATCACCATCGTGATCGTGGCAAAGAAGCTTGCACCCGCGAGCCACCAGATGTGCCAGATCAGCGCGAAGCACAGCAGCAGGATGAATACGCTCAGGATGAACGGCACACCGGTGCTGCGCGGCATATGAATCGGCTCGTATTTCCTCGCGGGCGGCGGCACTCCGCGCTTCTTCGCCTCGTAGAATGCGTCGACGGCATCCGCGCGCGGCACCACGGCAAAGTTGTAGAACGGCGGCGGCGATGACGTCGACCACTCTAACGTGCGCGCATTCCACGGGTCACCCGTGACGTCGAGGTTCTGCTTGCGGTCGCGGATACTGACGAGGATCTGCGCAATGAGGAAACCAATCCCCGCGAGGATGAAGACAGCCCCCACCCACGCGACCAGGAGATACGGCGTCCAGGCGGGGTTGTCGTAGTGATTCAGGCGCCGGGTCATGCCCATGAAGCCGAGCATGTAAAGCGGCATGAACGCGAGATAGAAGCCAATGACCCAGCACCAGAACGAGTATTTGCCGAGACGCTCGTTAAGCTTGAAGCCGAAGGCCTTTGGGAACCAGTAGTTCAAGCCGGCGAAATAGCCGAACAACCCGCCGGCGATGAGCGTATTGTGGAAGTGGGCGACGAGAAACAGGCTGTTGTGAAGGAGGAAGTCGGCCCCCGGAATGGCGAGCAAAACGCCGGTCATGCCGCCGATCGTGAAAGTCACGAGGAACGCCAGCGTCCAGAGCATGGGCGTCGTGAACTCGACGCGCCCGCGGTATATCGTGAATAACCAAGTGAAGATCTTCACTCCGGTCGGAATGGCGATGATCATCGTCATAATACCGAAGAAGCTATTGACGTCCGCGCCCGAACCCATCGTGAAGAAGTGGTGCAGCCAGACGAGGAACGACAGGATACCGATCGCCAGCGTCGCGCCCACCATCGAGTTATAGCCGAACAGCTTCTTGCGCGCGAATGTTGATGTGACCTCGGAGAAAATTCCGAACGACGGAAGAACGAGGATATATACCTCAGGATGCCCCCACGCCCATATGAGGTTCACGTACATCGTCGGATTGCCGCCGAACTCATTCGTATAGAAATGGAAGCCCAGGTAGCGATCGAGTGCGAGCGCGGCCAGCGCAACGGTCAGGATCGGGAAGGCGGCAATGATGATCACGCTAGTGACGAACACCGTCCACGTGAAGATCGGCATCTTCATCAGCGTCATCCCAGGTGCTCGCATCCGGAGAATGGTCACGAAGAGGTTCACGCCCGTCAACAGCGTCCCCAGACCTGATGCCTGTAGCGACCATATGTAGTAGTCCACCCCCACTCCAGGGCTGAACTCTATGTCCGACAATGGTGGATAGGCGACCCAGCCTGTCTGCGCGAATTCGCCGACGCCGAGCGACAGCATGACGAGCACGACGCCCACGACGAACAGCCAGAAGCTGAAGGCGTTCAGGTAGGGATACGCCATGTCGCGAGCCCCGATCTGAAGCGGCACGACGATGTTCATCAGGCCAACGACGAACGGCGTAGCCGCGAAGAAGATCATGATTACGCCGTGCGCCGTGAAGATCTGGTCATAGTGATGCGGCGGCAGGTAGCCTTGGTGCCCGGGACCGGCGAGCGCAAGCTGTGTTCGCATCATGATGGCGTCGGCGAAGCCGCGGATCAGCATCACGATTGCCACAAAGATGTACATGATGCCAATGCGCTTGTGGTCGACCGTAGTAATCCAGTCGTTCCAGAGCACAGCCCATTTTTTGAACCATGTGATCGCGGCCAGAACCGCCACGGCGCCGACCACAATGCCCGCGAGGGTGACCGCGATGATCGGCTCGTGCAGTGGCACGTCCGCCCATGTCAATTTGCCGAACATGAATGGGTTACTCCTCTCTTTTCGACGAAGCGCTGACGTTGAGAGCTGTATGTGCCGCGGCGTCCGCTCCCGGAGCAACGAACTGGTCGATCACAGCCCTGAAAAGACCTGGCTGAACCCGCGAGAATTGCACAATGGCAGTACCCTGGCTGGGCTTCGCCACTTTCTGGAAGGTGTTGAAATCGAGCCGGTTAGGCGAGGTCTGGACCTGCCTCACCCAGCGCTGGAAGTCATCCTCGCTGGTGGCGGTCGCGATGAACTTCATGTCGGAGAAACCGGGTCCGTTGAAATTGCCCGACATGCCGCGGAACTTCCCCTCCTCGTTTGCCATGAGGTGCAGCTGGGTTCGCATGCCCGCCATCGCGTAGATCTGGCCGCCGAGCTGGGGAATAAAGAACGTCCCCATCGTCGAGTTCGAGGTGATGCTAAACGCCACCTGGCGATGTGCAGGGAATACCAGTTGATTGATTGTGGCAATACCGAGGTCTGGATAGATGAAGATCCACTTCCAGTCAGTTGCGATGACTTCGACGTTGATGGGCTGGCCGGGCACATCGAGCGGCCGGTACGGATCCAGCTCGTTTGTCGATTTCCACACGATGGTTGCCAGCGTGACGATGATCAGGATCGGGATACCCCACACCACTGCTTCGATCCGTGTGGAATGCGCCCACTCGGGCATGTACGTGGCGTTGTGATTCGACGCCCGGTACTGCCCCGCAAATACAAAGGTCAGCACGATGGCCGGCAAGACCACGATCAGCATCAACCCGACGCACAGGATGATGAGGTCGCGCTCCTGAAGGCCGACGCTGCCCTTCGTGTTAAACAGGACCCAGCTG
The DNA here is from genome assembly GCF_040948675.1 of Paraburkholderia sp. BR14312. Classification (NCBI taxonomy): domain Bacteria; kingdom Pseudomonadati; phylum Pseudomonadota; class Betaproteobacteria; order Burkholderiales; family Burkholderiaceae; genus Paraburkholderia; species Paraburkholderia sp. BR14312. Next base: position 126,747 of record NZ_JBFPKI010000011.1, on the reverse strand, counting down.
CAGCCACCGAGGCCTGACAGCCCCGCGATTACGGCAGAGCGACAAAGAACTTTCCGGCATATTTCTCTCATAAAGGCACCTTGCTCTATGGCCGCCCTAAAAGCGGCAGGGAAAGGGGCGAAGGAAGACTGCACAACCCGGAGCGGAACTTCATTCGATGGGGCCCTCGATGTACCCACTCGGCCTACCGAATCATCGAGACGCCTTGCTGCCGCGATTGCCTATCGAGTCGTCCTGATAGTCGCCTTTCAGAGATAAGGTTAAGCGCAAGGCGGCGCCCGACTCAAATGCACAATGGTGTAGGAAGGTCGACGCGTCGACGCGAGTGAATTTCGTTTCACCCCTCACCCAAAGTGTCATTGCGGCCACATTGGGCATGGCCTAAATTCGTTCACAGGCCGATGCTCCAAACGCAGGTCTTCCACGCGCCGACTCATGGCATCCCCTACGTCGGCGCAGATTCTCCGTAAATGGCCGCTATGTGCAGATGCACTGTGCTGTGCCGCTAAAGCCGTGGCAGCAGCATTGCCGCCCTTTAACAGAAACGCCTGCTCAATCCGTTGAACGTAGCTTGGCTCCATGGCGGCTGCGCGATAAGGACACGTTTCCCGCCCAGAGGAGGATTTCTCGTGGATCGCAAGAAAACAGCCAATATGATCAACCCGATGGGCTACAAGGACGTTTTATCCGAACGTATTCCAAAGAACCTCGTCGAGCTAGCAAAAAACAGGAACCTGCTGTTCAACGCATCTGTCATCGCGGTATGCGTCTGGGCAGTGATTGAGACACCTTTGGAGCTTGGTGGCGCGCTTGATCGGACCGGGCTGCTTGCCTTGGTAGCGTCGAAGGTACTGCTCGGCTTCATTGGCACGGCCGCTATAGCCAACCTGCGCTTTACCCGTCAGGTTTTCACGTTCATCTGTGGAGTCGGCGTGTTCGCCATAGCACCAGCGTTACCTCTTGAGTATTCGCGCAGCGTTGCCATTGCGATCTTCTCGACGGTTGAGTGCATCGGCAAAGCGGCGTGCGTTGCATCGTTCGCCATCGCGTCGTCAGCAGGAGACAGTGTTGGCGTCCATCTGAGCGTAAGAAAACGCACGACCGACGACCAAACATGAGCTCCCGGGCCGCATTGTATCGGCAGAATCAGCGCACCAGGCGGGCAGCGTCGACACTTGCGCGTCAGACGCATGGCGCGTACGTGCAAGCGCTCATACGAACGCCGCGCTGCATCCGTGCTCGACACTCCCGGATCGATGCCCGATTTCGTCGCTAGCCGATCGGAGAAGCGGGAGCCGGAGCGCACACGGCTTCCTGGTGCATGGTCAGGTCGCTCGAGTAGTCTTCCAGCGATATGCCGACCGCTTTACGCGACTTTTTGCAGCGCGGCCTTCGGCGCGCGGTCAGGATGAAGTCTTCGCGCCAGGCTTATCAGTTCGGCGAGCGAGTGAGCGTTCATCTTTCGCATGACTTGCCTGCGATGCATCTTCACAGTGATCTCGGCGATGCCGATCTCGGCCCCCACCTGCTTGTTCAGAAGTCCGGTCACGACCAACGCCATGACCTCGCGCTCGCGCCCACTGAGTGAAGCGTGGCGATCCTTGATCGACTGCAGCTCGGCTTCCTCGTTCAACGCCACGCGGCTGCACTCGATGGCATGCCGGATGGCATCGAGCAGGACCTGGTCGTCAAAGGGCTTGGTGAAAAATTCAACCGCGCCAGCTTTCATGGCCTGCACGGTCATCGGCACATCGCCGAAGGCGGTGATGAAGATGATCGGCGTGTCGGAACGCTCGGCGGCAATAAGATTCTGAAGGTCGAGGCCGCTGAGATCGGGAAGCATGACGTCTAGCACCAGACAGCTCGGGGCCCTGTCGCGCGGACGTTTGAGAAAGTCCTGTGCGCAGGTGTACGTCTCTGCCCTGAGACCGGCAAAGTGAATCATGGCTTCGAGCGCCTCACGCACCGAGACGTCGTCGTCGACGACGAAGACGACCGGCGTGGCTTGCACCGGCGAAAGTTCCGATTCACGTTCAACTACATGAGATGGTGTCATTGAAAACTCCATTCGTAAGCGCCTGGATGAATTATTTGACGCGGAGCGTGGCCCGGATCGCCCCGAGCAGAGCGGTGTCGCTGAATGGTTTGAAGAGACATTCAACGGCGCCCTGTCCTGGCACGCGTGGGCGGAGGGATTCATCTCCATGCGCTGTAATGAAGACGATCGGAACGGTTTGCCGGCGCCGCACCAGTTCGCGCTGCAGGTCCCGGCCGGACATGCCGGGCATGCACATATCGACGATCAGGCAGTGCGCCTCGCCTACATAGCTGGAGGCCAGGAACGCCTCCGCCGAAGCAAAGGCCTGCGCTGCGAAGCCGAACTCGTGCAACAGGTCAGGCAGCGATTCGCGCACCGACTCGTCGTCGTCGACCACCACGATAAGCGAGCGTTCGACCATCACAGGTCGCTCACGAACTGCTCTGCGTCCGGGCGCACCGGCAAGCTCCTATCGACAGAACGGGCCGCGGGCGCCTCGAATTCGGCTCGAGACGGTAGCGAGAATGAAAACGTCGCGCCAAAGCGCTCATTCGAGCTGGCCCACAAGCGGCCACCGTGGCTCTCGATGATGCGTCGGCATACGGACAGCCCGATGCCCATCCCTTCCCTCTTGGTCGTGAAAAACGCGTCGAATAGCCTGCCCGCATTCTGCGGGTCGATGCCCACGCCGGAATCAGTGACAGCGAATCGCACGTGGTCGCCATCCTCGCGCTCTATCTTAACCAGCATCTGCCGTGGACGATCATCGATGCCATTCATCGCCTCGACGGCATTGAGAAGCAGGTTCAGCACCACCTGCTGGAGTTGGATCCGGTCGCCTGTGGCCGGCTGCAGGTTGTCGGCAGTTTCCAGTCGTAGCACGATCCGTTTGTTCCGAATCTCTGCGCGCAGCAGTTCGATGACGTCGTTCGCGGCTTCAACCAGATCGACGGCGTCCTTCGTCACCGCCTTCTTGCTGAACAGTGCGCGCAGACGCGTCATCATCTCCGAGGCGCGATGTCCATCCCGGATCGTGCGCTTTACGGTCCCGAGCGCACCTTCGACATTGGGCGGCTGGGCGCTCAGCATGCGCAAGCCAGTGCTGGCGTTGGTCATGATGCCGGCCAGCGGCTGGTTGATCTCGTGCGCAATCGAGGCGGTCAGCGCACCCAGGCTGTTGACCCGACTTGCGTGAGCTAATTCGACGCGCAGGCCGTAGAGCGCTTCTTCGGACTCCCGGCGCTCGGTGACATCATGTACCGCACCGATGTAGTCCAGCCAGCCCTGTGGGCTACGCGTCGCGTGAGCCTGTATGCGCACGTACCTGACCGAGCCGTCGGACAGGAGCAGGCGGTGCTCGAACTCCAGGTGCTGGCCGTCTTGCGCCCGCTCGATCATTTCGTGCAATAGATGAAGGTCGCCGGGGTGGACGCGCGTGGCGATCGTATCCAGCGTGACTCTCACCCCTGGCTCGAAGCCGAAGATGCGATAAAGCTGTTCCGACCAGGTGAATGAACCAGTCTCTGGGCGCCAGCTAAAGCTTCCGCTCAAGGTGAGCTGCTCGACTTTGGCCATCAGCGCCGCGCTCTTGCGCAGTTGCTCCTCCGCCTTCCTGCGTGCCGTGATGTCACGTGTAACGCCCAGTTGCACGATTGCGCCGTCGCAATCGTGCATCGGCGCGGCATGGGTTTCGAGGTGCCGTCGCTCGTAGTGTGGCGAGATGAAGTCGAACTCCAGGACGCCGTCCCGTCCCGAGCAAATGTTTCTGTTGAACTCGACATAGCGCGCGCGATGTTCAGGAGCCACGAAATCGAAGTAACACGCTCCGATCACACCTTCCGCACGCACCGATCTCAAAGCGCGGCGTGCAGCCGAGTTGGCGCACAATACCGTTCCGTCGTTTGCGAGGACTGTCACGCAGTCCGGCGTCGTGTCCACGATCGCACGGAAGCGCTCCTCGCTTCGCTTCAGTGCGAGTTCGCCCTGTGCACGCTCGATCGCAATACTCGCAAGGTGTGTAAGCCGTCCTGTTAGATCGGATTGAAACGGAGAGGGGGTTCCAGGCTCCGACCGGAATAACGTGAATGTTCCCAGCACTTCGTTTGTACGTGACAGGATCGGGGTCGCCCAGCACGCGCGCAGACCATGTGCGAGACTCAGGTCGCGCCATGCCGTGGGCCAGCGTGAATCAGACGCGATATCTGATACGACGACCTGCTCGCTGCGCGACGCTGCTAATCCGCAGGGTCCCAAGTCCAGGTGGACGCGGCCGCCACTCGAAGGATAGGTGTAGGTCAAAGCGAGGCCTGCCGCATTCACCTGCTGGAATGTCATGTCGCCGGGTTCGATCAGCGCAATACTGCAGAAGCAATCGCTCACGATCTGCTCGACCAGCCGGCATAAGTCATCAAGAACCGTGGGCAAGGGCAGGCCCATGGCGATCATTTCGAGCAGGCGCTTCTCGCCCGCAAGCAGCGCCTCGGCTCGCTTCCGCTCGTCGATGTCCGTCTGCAGGAAGTACCAGAGAGCGATTCGCCCCTCCTTGTCCTGCAACGGAAAGCCTTGTACGCGAAACCATCGATAGACGCCGTCCGCGCGACGATGACGGGACTCAAAATCGTAAGGCTCGCCGGTTCTGAGTGACGCATAAAATCGGGCAACAGTCGCACGTCGATCATCCGGGTGGGTAAAGTCTCTGCTAGTCCACTGCTTCAGTTCTTCGAGCGTCGCCCCTGAATATTTGAGCGTATGGCGGTTGGCTTGAAACACGTCCCCGTCCGGCGTAAAGAGAATGACGCGCGTAGGCAGTCCGTCCACGATGAGCCGAAAGCGCTCCTCGTGTGCCTTCAGGGCCGCTTCGGCCTGCTTACGGTCCTCGATATCCGTGTTGATCCCGCACCACTTCGCGACTTTGCCGGCAGCGTCGACGACCGGACTGACACGGCATAGAAACCAGCGATACGTGCCATCGAAGCGACGCATTCGCGCTTCCAACTCGCCCTGCACGCCGGAAGCAACGACCGCTCGCCAGGCGTCAAGCAGCGCGGGCCGGTCCTCGGGATGGACCGCAGACTGCCAGCCCTCGCCGCACGCGTGCTCGACGGAGAGCCCCGTATAGTCCGACCAGGGGCGATTGACGAATTCAATGCGACCGTCCGGCAGTGCGGTCCAGACCAGGCCCGGGAGCGCATCCACCGTACTTCTGAGTTCATATTCCATCGCGGTCCTTCCCTTCAGGCGCGCTACCAGCGCGAGCTTTTCCAATCTGCGCCCGTATTGGCGCGCGCTGCGCTTCTGCCGTTCCCGAAGAGAAGCGCACGTCGAAGGCTCACGAAAACTTAAGTATTCCCTTCAAAATAGATCGCTCCGACGGGACCATTGTTAGTCTGAAAGTGACCGGAAGTCGTGAGGAGACGGTGATATAGGCGGGGAATTTTAGTGAGGAATGGCTTTCGGCGATCGGAGCCTTTGGTGGCGCACCTCGAATCCAATCCGTGTCGATGTGCCTTCCGTCCAGACGCTCAGTGTTCGGGCCTGCCTTTGATAATATCGATGGAGCCTTTACGGTAGTCGTCCAGACTTGCTATACCGTTCCTGACCAGGCGGATGCTCGTGCGGACGGTATTCAGCAAAGCTATAATTCTGATAACCGACCGGCTGGTGGAGAGACCCGATGGACGACCTCCGAGTGGGGAACTGGGTGGTCACCCCCAGCCTCAACAGCATCTCTTCCATGGGCCGGACCGTTCGCGTCGAGCCGAAAGTAATGGAAGTGCTGGTGTGTTTGGCCCAGCACCCGGGAGACACGGTTTCCAAAGAGCAGCTCTTTCAAGCTGTGTGGCCCAAGACCGTGGTGACCGAGGATGTATTGAAGCGCTGCATCGCTGAGTTGCGCCGCGCCTTTGTCGACGATGCCCGCGATCCGCGCGTCATCGAGACAATTTCGAAACGAGGCTATCGACTGCTTGCACCGGTAACTGCAGGCAGCGCCACGCCTGCGCCCACTGAGAGTGTGGTAAGCGATTCCATCGTGGTCCTGCCGTTCGTCAACATGAGCGCAGATCCGGAGCAAGAATACTTTGCCGACGGGATCACTGAAGAAATCATCGACGCGCTCGCCCAGATCCAGGAGCTTCACGTCGTGGCACGAAGCTCCGCCTTCTCGTTCAAGGGTAAGCACATCGACTTGCGCATTGTGGGCGAGCAACTGAACGTGCGCACCGTTCTCGAGGGAAGTGTGCGCAGAGCGGATAATCGCCTGCGTATCACGGCGCAGCTTGTGTCTGCGGTGGACGGATATCATCTCTGGTCGGAGCGCTATGACCGTGAGATGAACGATGTTTTCGCTATTCAGGAAGAGATTGCCCAAGCGATAGTGAAGCGGTTGAAGATCACGTTCCCGTGGAATACGAGAAACCTGACTAATCCTGGAACCCCGAATCTCGAGGCATACGAGTCCTACCTGAAGGGTCACGCTCTGCTCTACAAGAGGGGTCCCGCTATTTCACGTGCCCTCGCCTGTTACCAGCGGTCAGTGGATCTCGATCCAGGCTATGCATTGGCGTGGGCCGATCTTGCCGATTGCTACTCGATGCTTTGCTTCTACGGGTTTGCGGCTCCTCAGGCTTTCATGCCCAAGGCCATAGAGGCCGCTCGACACGCGGTGGCATTAGATCCTTCGCTCGCCGAAGCACACTGCACCTTGGCTCTCGCCTACCTGCTCTGGGCCTGGAACACAGCGGAGGCCGAGCGTGAGTTTCTTTGCGCGCTACAACTGAATCCGAAGTACATCTCGGCACTCGGCTGGTACGGAAGTGCTTATCTCCAGTTCTCGGAAGGGCGGCTGGCGGAGGGAATGGAGCAAGCGAAGCTAGCGCTGGCAGCGGACCCCCTATCCGCCTACGCACACGCCTTATACGCACTGACCTGTATCGTGGCGGGCAAAACCGGGGAAGGCGTGGAGGTCAGCCGGCGCGCCGTCCATCTCGATCCCGAGAGCTTTCTTGCTAACTGGGTGCTGCAAATGGCACTGCTGTTGAACGGCCAGTTCGAAGAGTCTATCGCGGCGGGAGAATCGGCATTGGCCATGTCCGGCCGGCACCCCTGGTCCATGGCCTGGCTTGCCGTGGCACTCGCAAGTTGGGGCAAAGCCACGGACGCCGATGCGATTTTCGCCGAAATGCAGGCCCGAGCCCGTCGTGAATATGTTACGCCGACGGCGCTCGCTATCACGGCTTGTGCGGTGGCGAGGGAGGATGAGGTGATTCGCTACGCCCGCGAAGCGTGCGAAATTCGCGACACTAATTTATTTTACTTTTCCAGATATTTTCCTTTGTCACACCGGTTGTATCGTTATCCGCGGTTTTGCGAAATCATTGCACAGTTGGGGCGCAGTGATTGGTTGCGCGATCACCCGCCGCTAACGGTTACGCAGGAGCCACGTGCGCAGGAATGAATCGCGCTCGGTTGCTGATGCTGAGTCACTGAGGCGTCGTGGTTTACCGGAAATCGCAGTTTGTTGACTCACTCCGCCTCATGACCTTCAGTCATTTCCGCGAAACACTTCGTACAACAGATGACTGTAATATTCGAGCAATATTTCACGCGCTTCTGTGCGTCCTCTTTCAATTCGCCGCATTCATCGCAGCGGGTCAAGGCACGGAACTGCAACGGTCGTGAGCGCCACCGTTCGATTGCGTTCATGTCAGCAGCCTTCACGTTGATCTCGTGTGCCGGCGGCGATGATGTTCATCGCCATCTTCGGTAGTTCTGTCGACGTCGGATCTTCTCGGCGTAGCTCAAGCAAATCCCTTGCGTACATGCTCATCATGGTCCTCTCGTTAGATATGAGGCTATGGTCAACAGTCCGGTCTTGCCGGATTACGACAGTATGGCCTGCGGGCGTTTTGGCTCCGCTTCTGCAGCCTCACCATTGCGACGCGTCCATACCATCTACTTCAAAGAGATGGTTACGACGGGAGCATTATTGGTGTGGATGTGCCCGAAAGTCGTGAGAGGACAGTAATGTCGAAGTGAAATTTTGGTGAGGACGGTACTATGCAGTCAGTGAACAATGGGACATGACAGCACTCTAGGCTGCAATCGGTGTAGCGGTCCACTGCACAATGGCTTACCTACATCCATGTGTCGATGGGAAGTAGCGCCGTGTCATATGTAACCCAAAGTGCATTTGCGTCTACGCGTGGCTTACTCTAGATTGGCTTTCAGGCGGAAGGCTTGCTGTGGATTTCAGGAAGCGGCCGAGGTGGCCAACCCTAGAGACTAATAATCTTTAAAGCCATTGACGCGGCGGCGTAGAGTGTCTCCCCGCTTAGTGGCTTGGGTCTCCTCGGCCAGCTTGTCATGCACATGGGCCTACTTGGTGCCGTAAGGGGTAACGTCTCCGTTACTTCTGGACATACGGATCGGGTTCGAGGTCGTGCTCATCGGCGCAGCGCTTATTGTGACCACGCAGCTGAGCATCGATATAAATTAGGATGCCGAATGTATCTTTATATGACTCAAAAGGACGAGGCCCGTGCATCGTTGGTAGCGCTAATCGGTACGCTTACTGGCCGCGATCTAACCCTCGTTGGTACCGCGTCCTGATTGCCAGAGCAATCAGTGGTCTCCTTCACCAATTGGTGATCTCCAGTCCCCGCTTGCCGCCTCAGTCGAAGCCGGCCGCGCAGTCTTGATACGGATTTCAACTATGTCAGCCTCTCCTCTCACGTCACGCCGCGGCTTCCTGCGCACGGCAGCGGTGCTCGTGCCCGCCAGCGCACTGGCGGGCTGCGAGGGCGGCAAGCAGCCGTCGAGCGAAACCGCCGCGGCGGGCAGCGCCGCCTCTGCGCCCAACGTCAGGCCAGAAGCCGCGCAGGCCGCCTACAAGCCGCGCTTCTTCGACGCGCGCGAGTGGGCCTTTGTCGAAGCCGCCACCGACCGTCTGATTCCCGCCGACGCCGAAGGCCCCGGCGCGCTGCAAGCCGGTGTGCCCGAATTCATCGACCGGCAGATGGACACGCCTTACGCGCACGGCGCGCTCTGGTACATGCAGGGACCGTTCCAGCAAGGCGTGCCCGAACTCGGCTACCAGTTGAAGCTCGTGCCACGCGACATCTACCGGCTCAGCATCAAGGCCGTGAACGCGTACTGCGCGAAGGCCTACGGCAAGGACTTCGACGCGCTCGACGCCAGCACGCGCGACAGCGTGCTCGGCGCGCTCGAGGCGGGCAAGGTCGAACTGGACGGCGTGCCGGCCTCCGTGTTCTTCGGGCAGCTGCTGCAGAACACGCGCGAAGGCTACTTCTGCGACCCGATTCATGGCGGCAACCGCAACATGGCCGCGTGGAAGATGATCGGCTTTCCCGGCGCACGCGCCGACTTCATGGATTTCGTGAACCAGAACGGCAAGCCCTATCCGTACGGCCCGGTCTCGATCAACGGGGAGCGTACGTAAATGGCGATCAAGAAACCTCATGTCGATGCCGTCGTGGTCGGCTTCGGCTGGACCGGCGCGATCCTCTCGAAGGAACTGACCGAAGCGGGTCTGAAGGTGGTGGCGCTCGAGCGCGGCGAGTATCGCGACACCTACCCGGACGGTGCATACCCCAACACCATCGACGAGCTCACGTACAACATCCGCAAGAAGCTCTTTCTCGATCTTTCGAAGACCACGGTTTCGATCCGCCACGGCGTGAACGACACGGCCCTGCCCTACCGCCAGCTCGCCGCGTTTCTGCCCGGCGAAGGCGTGGGCGGCGCGGGCCTGCACTGGTCGGGCGTGCATTTCCGCATCACGCCCGAAGAGCTGCGCCTGAAGAGCCATTACGAAGAGCGTTACGGCAAGAAGTTCATCCCCGAAGGCATGACGATCCAGGACTACGGCGTCACCTACGACGAACTGGAGCCGCACTTCGACTTCGCGGAAAAGGTGTTCGGCACCTCGGGCCAGGCGTACAAGGTGAAGGGCAACGTGGTCGGCGACGGCAATGTGTTCGAAGCCGCGCGCAGCGACAATTTCCCGTTGCCCGCGCAACTGAATACCTATTCGGCGCAGCGTTTCTTCGATGCGTCGAAGTCGCTCGGCCTGCATCCCTACCGCCTGCCTTCGGCGAACACGTCGGGGCCGTACACGAATCCCTATGGCGTGCAGATGGGCCCGTGCAACTTCTGCGGCTTCTGCAGCGGCTACGCGTGCTACATGTACTCGAAGGCTTCGCCGAATCTCAACATCCTGCCCGCGCTCAAGCAGGAAAAGCACTTCGAACTGCGCTCAAAATGCCACGTGCTGCGCGTCGAACTCGACGACACGAGAAAGCGCGCCACGGGCGTGACGTACATCGATCCGGCGGGCCAGGAAGTGTTCCAGCCTGCCGATCTCGTGATCGTCGCCGCGTTCCAGTATCACAATGTGCACCTGCTGCTGCTCTCGGGCATCGGCAAGCCCTATGACCCGGTGTCGGGCGAAGGCGTGGTGGGCCGCAACTTCGCGTACCAGAACCTCTCGACCATCACGGCGTTCTTCGACAAGGACACGTGGACGAACCCGTTCATCGGTGCGGGCGGCAACGGCGTGGCCGTGGACGACTTCAACGCCGACAACTTCGACCACGGCCCGCCCGGCTTCGTGGGCGGCTCGCCGCTCTGGGTGAACCAGGCGGGCGTGAAGCCGATCAGCGGCATCGCCACGCCCGCGGGCACGCCGAACTGGGGCGCAGGCTGGAAGAAGGCCGTGAAGGACCACTACGCGCACACCATTTCGATGGACGCGCACGGCTCCAACATGTCGTACCGCGACGTGTACCTCGACCTCGATCCGACCTATCGCGATTCGTACGGCCAGCCGCTTCTGCGCATGACCTTCGACTGGAAGGACAACGACATCAAGATGGCGCGGTACGTGACGGGCCAGATGCAGAAGATTGCCGAGGCGATGGGCCCGAAGGCCATCAACGTCTACACGCGCGAGTTCGGCGCGCACTTCGACTCGCGCCACTATCAGACCACTCACCTCGTGGGCGGGGCCGTGATGGGCACCGATCCGAACACCAGCGTCATCAACCGCTATCTGCAGAGCTGGGATGTGCCCAACGTGTTCGTGATGGGCGCCTCCGCGTTCCCGCAGGGGATCGGCTACAACCCGACCGGCCTCGTCGCCGCCCTCGCTTACTGGAGCGCGAAGGCCATTCGCAACCAGTATCTGAAGAACTCCGGTCCCCTGGTGAGCGTGTGAGAAGCCTCATGACGATCATGAAGAAAAACCTGGTCCCCATGCGATTCGCTCGCAAAAGCGCACGCGGCGCACTGCGCCGCCTGAACCCCGTTTCGAAGGCGGCGATCACGCTCGCCGCCTGTGCTGCGTTATCCATGGCGTTTGCGCTGCTCACGGCCCGTGCCGCCAATGCCACTGCCAAGCCCGCAGACCCCGAACTCGTCGCGCACGGCGAATACCTCGCTCGCGCTGGCGACTGTATCGCTTGCCATACCGCCCAGGGCGGCAAGCCCTTCGCGGGCGGGCTGAAGTTCGATACGCCGATCGGCGCGATCTACTCCACGAACATTACGCCCGACGCCGGGAGCGGCATCGGCAAGTGGAGCTACGACGACTTCGCCAGGGCCGTGCGCCAGGGCGTGCGGCCGAACGGCGACACGCTTTACCCGGCGATGCCCTACCCGTCGTACGCACGCCTCTCCGACGACGACATGAAGGCGCTCTACGCGTACTTCATGCATGGCGTCGGGCCCGTGCAGGCGCAGAACCGCGCGGTGGACATTCCCTGGCCGCTCTCGATGCGCTGGCCGCTCGGCGCCTGGCGCGTGCTGTTCGCGCCGAAGGTGCAGGCGTTCGACGGCTCGCATTACAACGATGCGATCGTCGCGCGCGGCGCGTATCTCGTGCAGGGCCTCGGCCACTGCGGCGCGTGCCACACGCCGCGCGCACGCACGATGCAGGAGCTTGCGCTCACCGACCTCGAAGGCGACGACTTCCTCGCGGGCGGCGCCCCGATCGACGGCTGGGTCCCCTCCAGCCTGCGCGGCAACCCGCGCACGGGCCTGGGCAACTGGAACGAGGACGACATCGTGCAGTTCCTCAAGTCGGGCCGCAATCTGCATACTGCGGCCTTCGGCGGCATGACCGACGTGGTTCGGCACAGCATGCAGCACATGAACGACGCGGACCTGCTCGCCATCGCGCGCTACCTCAAGACGCTGCCCTCCAGTGACCCGAAGGAAACCGCGTATGCCTACGATCCCGCCGCCGCGCACAAGCTGCAAAACGGCGACGCGAGCGCACGCGGCGCAGCGGTCTATCGCGACAACTGCATGGCCTGCCACCGCAGCGACGGACGCGGCTACACGCGCGTGTTCCCCGCGCTCGGCGGCAACCCGGTCGTGCAGGGCAAGGACCCCACTTCGCTGATTCACGTGCTGCTCGCAGGCAGCGCGCTCGAAGGCACGCAATCCGCGCCCTCGTCGTTCACGATGCCGCCGTTCGGCTGGCGTCTGTCCGACCAGGAAGTGGCCGACGTGTCCACCTTCGTGCGTGCGAGCTGGGGCAACACCGGCGCGCCAGTGCGTGCCGAAGACGTCGCGAAGGTCCGCAAGACCATCACCGTGAGCACGCCGGAGCTGCCGCCGGGCGCCTCGCTTAAACACTAACGCTAACGCCAACGGGGTAACTCGCTGGCGCTTTCAATCGCGCTTTCGTCCAGCGCCTGCCGCGGGCCGACTCGGCCGTTCCACTTATGTAACGGTCCATTGTTAATTGTCGAGATAGCACATGATGAAAAAGCATCTGATTTCTACACCAATTCTCTTGTCGCTAGCAGGAACAGCGGCGGCGCAAAGCTCCGTCGCGCTCTACGGCATCGTCGATGCAGGTATTACCTACCGCAGCAACGAACGCACCGGCAGCACCGGCGCGGGCCAGGGCCATTCAAATGCGGCAGTGACGAGCGGGAATCTCTCAGGCAGCCGCTGGGGACTCAGGGGCAAGGAAGAACTCGGCAACGGGCTCGCCGCGATCTTCGTGCTCGAAGACGGTTTCGACATCACCAACGGCACCGAGGGTCAGGGCGGCCGCCTGTTTGGCCGTCAGGCGTTCGTTGGCCTCGCCGACACGCAGTACGGCTCGCTCACGATGGGCCGCCAGTACACCTCGCTCGACGACTTCGTCGGGCCTGTCGCTCCGGTCAGCGCGATCGGTGGCTTCGGCGCGCATCCGGGCGATATCGACGATCTCGACCAGACCACGCGCGTCGACAATTCGATCAAGTACACGAGCAAGAAGTATGCGGGCTTCACGTTCGGCGCGCTGTACGGCTTCGGCGGCCAGGCCGGCAGCCTCAAGAGCCAGAACACATGGAGCGTGGGCGGCAGCTATGCGCACGGCCCTCTGCAAGTGGGCGTGGGTTACGAGCACTCGGATAACAGCAAGACTGGCCCCAAAGACCCGACATCCGGCAAGTGGCAAGGCACCTATGACGGAACATTCAATTCGTCGATCAACGAAGGCTTCGCGAGCGCGCAGTCGCAGCAAGTCGTGGCTGCTGGCGCGACCTGGGACTTCGGCCCGGCGATCGTGGGCGCGAACTACAGCAACGTACAATACAAGGCCGGTGCGAACTCGCTCTATTCGGGAACTGCGACGTTCAATATTGCCGGCCTTTTCGGCATGTGGAAAGTGCAACCTCACATACATCTGTTCGCAGGCTATAGCTACACGCGCGGCGGCCATGTGGACGGCATCGAAGACGAGGCGCAATACCACAACGTCTCACTGGGCGCGCTGTATGATCTCTCGAAGCGCTCGACGGTGTATCTGCTAGCCGGCTACCAGCACGCTTCGGGCATGACGCTCGATGCACTCGGTAAACCAGTAGCGGCCACGGCTTCGGTCTCGGACAAGGGCAACGGCCACTCGGCGGCGACGCAGTCGCAGGCGATTGTGAGCTTTGGATTTCGTGAACGGTTCTAGGCGTTCGCATGTCCACCATGGGTGCCGGATGGACAATGAGTACGTTTGCGAAATCTCGCCGATTATCCCTAGCCGGCATCAGCGACGCAAGACGGCGGATTCAACCGGTCAACCCCACGCCTGGGATTGCCGCGATGCCTTAGCTGCTTGATCGTTCTTCATCCACTCCCGAAGCCGCCGCTCGATCTGACCGATCTGCTTATCGATCGCATCCAGACCTCTCCATTGCTCTCCCAGCGTGTCGATCAACATTGCGGGGAGGCGTCCTGACAACCTTTCCAGAATCGCGACTATTGCCTTGTCGAGCGCTACCCTACCGCATCCCATCACTTCGCCATACTCGCTCAACAGCCCGCGAAGACTGTTGATCTGCATCGTGCGGAATTTCACGAGTTGCTGACGCATACGATGCAGCGCAAGCACGGCCTGCTGGGCTTCGGTTTTTACGGCAACGGCCTTGCAGTCCACCTGGGTGGCCATCCAGATCGCACGCGCGTCGGTATGCGCCATGACAGATCACCTTCGATTGGCCGAGTGAACCAGTATGATCAGCCTGAATCTCAGATCGATAGCTATTTGCTGCCAGCATCAAGCCGATCACGCGAGGCCTACGGCTAGGTGTGGGCGTTCATATCATTCGAATAGGCGAGCCGCTCTCAGATTGTCCCCGACCGTTCGCTTAGCCGGAACGCTTTCGCCTGCCGATGACACCGGCGACCACGGGTCCGCTATTGATGCCAATACGCAATTGGAGGCCCTAGCCATCACCTGGACTAGTCTTTGGGCACACCAAGTGGGACAAACCCGGAAAATTCACGCTAGATCTGAGCCGGGAAACGCAAGCGGATCACTTACTTGAGGGTGTACGTCAACGTGCCATACCCAAGTTGGTCGAAGCCGCCGCTGGTCGAGCCGTAGTCGCCACCGCCGCCTTCCGGACGCACCCGCTGCGCGTGTTCGGCAACGCCCGGCGCCTTGAGTTTCTTCAACACCACGTAGTGGTTGTAGAGCAACTCCCAGATTGGCCGCGTATTGCCTCTCGATGCAGGCGAAATCACGAGCTGTGTCGCGAGACTGTCGGAATACAGGGTGTAAGGCACTTCATGTCCCAGGTTGTATTGGGCAGCGTATTCGGCTCCCTTCAGCAGACGATCGTGGTCGTATCCGAACAGATCGTCTCCCTGATTCCAGGCCATCTGACAGAACGCGCCCGCCAATGCGATGTCGAGCATGGTGTGTCCCTGGTCGCGGCCGCTTTCCTGAACCTGACCGAGCCCGTTCGGATACAACTTCCAGACGAGGTGTTCGATGGAACCGTTGCCTGCGCCGTGCTTGAAATACTCGACCGCTTCGGAATAGATGTCCCGACGGTCGGTGAGCACGCCGATCGCCAGCATCGATGTCATGTTGGCAAGATCCCAGTTCGCCCAGTAGTGATCGACCTTCGTGCCGTTGTGACGGGTCAGGAAGTCCTGGTTCATCGGATAGAACACAGTAATCATCATCGACTGGAAGCGATGAAAATCTGCCGCTTGCCATTGCGGCGACGTGCGCAGGATTTCCGCGGCGTTAGCCAGTTCGTAGCCGTAGATCCCGGAGGCGAGGAACTTGTCCGAACTCCCCTCGATCTTCCTCAGGCTATGCGACCAGGCATTCAGGATGGCGATGGCCTTGCCGGCATAGGCATCGTCGCCCGAGACTTTCCAGCGCAGCGCGAGCGCATAGGCCGCTGCTGCATCGTTGAACAAAGACGAATAATTCTGCGCATGCTCGGGATCCTCGCCGCGATAGATCGCATCCTGGGGACTTGCCTTCCAGTCCAGCGACGCGTGACGATTGGCGATCAAGCGCTGCCAACCTTGCAGCCATGGCTGCTTTCCCTGCGCCACGTTGACTCGCATGCGCTGAAAGTCCTGTTCACTGTGCAGCAGGCCCGGATGTGCGAACGGCTTCGTCTCGATACCAGTCGTTGTTTGCACGGCCACCACAGTGTGCTTCGCGTCTCCGCTAGCGTCGTGGTTAACCGGTTGAGAGACGCAGGCCGCGAGGATGTTCATGGCGCCGATTGATGCGATGAGTATCGATTTTCTGGACATCAGCAGAGGAAGCTCAAGTCTTGAATGAATGGCTACCCCCGCTTTGTTGCGAAGGCTGAACCCGTACTAAATCAACGAGAATTCGAGAAAAGCGTTGACACTGTCGGAACACGAAGCACAAACAAGCGAGGCGTCACGACGTCCGGCCGTCGGGCAATCGATAATCCACGGGGCCGCGTGGCACGGCCTTACTGCGTTTGGATGCGCTCCAAAACGTTTGTGTTTCGCACACTGGACTGAGGTCAGTCGACGCATCGTTCCCAAGGCCTGCGTGAGGTTGGAATTACAGGCAGCATTGACGGTGCAGCCAGAGTCCCTCCTCTCCGATCCACATCTGAATCAGCACAGGTAAGAGAGGTCGGCTGACGCGGTAGCATGGGGAATCGCAAAGAACGCGGCAAGCACATGCGTAACGCTGGATCGGAAAGTCAAGCCTTTGAACATACCGTTCCCCCGTCGTACGCGCCTCACCGTTTGTCCACGGCATGTTCACTGTCCTCGATGAGCCTGATTTATTCCTTCTTATTCCTTCGCCGCGCCACGTTCTCCGGCGATTCTATTGTTGTGCCAGGTCGAATATCCGGCTCATCGCCATCCACTTCTGTCCGGACGGCGTCCACGGTGTGGGCGCCTGAAACTGCCACATCAACGTCTCCCACCGCTGGACCACGGGGTTATTTTGAGCAGCAGTCGCCATCCTGGCAGCGTCATATATTGCGTCGTCTGTTTCCATCACCATGAGCAATCGGGTTCCCAGACGGTAAATCTCCATGTCCAGAACGCCTTGGTCTCGTATGTGCCGGATCACTTCCGGCCAAACCTGGCGGTGAAGTTCTTCATAACGGGTAATAAGCTCAGGATCTTCTTTCAGGTCCAGGGCGAAGCAGTAACGCACGATCACTCCTGTTTTAAGTGCCGCAGTCATTCAGCTGGGATCACGCCTTGCGTGGCTTGCTGCCGCATGGCGTTCCATGCATGCCGTCAAATGAATCGCTAACCTCATCTCTCACAGTCGCATTGCTAAGCGCTGCGCTAGCGCCGAATCGCCGTAAGAGGTGAAGTCCATCTCCGCTCCCCGCATACCATACCCGGGCATCGCCCGTTACATGATCGCTCCCCGCAGCCAGGGAACGAACTCGCGATCACCGATTCCGTTTTCCTCGCTGCGCGTTCGCCTTCCCGATGCGACCTCCAGAATGAACTGGAACAGTTGCATCCCTGCTTCCTCGACGCTCAGACGAGCGTCGACGATGTCGCCGCTGTTGAAGTCCATGTCCGGGCGCATTCGCTCGAACAGATGCGTAGTGGTTGCGATCTTGATGGTGGGAGCCGGCCTGGAACCGAAGACCGAGCCGCGTCCAGTCGTAAAGCAGATCAGGTTGGCCCCTCCCGCTATCTGCCCCGTAGCCGACACCGGGTCGTAGCCCGGCGTGTCCATGAATACGAGGCCGCTTTCAGATACCGGCTCTGCGTAGTCGTAGACCGCGTTCAGTACGGTGCCGCCTGCTTTCGAGACTGCTCCCAGTGACTTTTCAAGAATCGTTGTGATGCCACCTGCCTTGTTGCCGGGCGACGGGTTGTTGTTCATTTCGCCGCCATTTTCTGCCGCGTAGCGTTCCCACCACCGCAATTTCGCGAGCAGACGCGCGGCGACGTCATCCGACGCTGCCCGTGCCGTCAGCAGATGTTCTGCCCCGTAAATCTCCGGCGTCTCCGACAGGATTGCGGTGCCGCCATTGCGTGCGATCAGGTCGACCGCCGCCCCGAGCGCGGGATTGGCGGTGATTCCCGAGTACCCGTCCGAACCGCCGCACTGCAGCCCGATTTTTAGCCGCGCCACAGATACTGTTGTGCGCACGGCCCGATCTGCCACTTCGAGCAGTTCGTGTACGATCGCGGCTCCCCGCGTCACCGCCTCACGGACACCGCCTGCGTCCTGGATGACGAGCGTTCTGATCGACCCGTCATGGCCCGCTCGCAACGATGCCGCGAGATCCTCGACCTGATTGACCTCACAACCCAGTCCGACAAACAGCACGGCCGCGAAATTGGGATTGCGCGCATAACCGGCCAGTGTCCGACGCAATATCGCGATTCCGTCACCGGAGGCCGACATCCCGCATCCGCTCTGGTGCGTAATCGCGACAACACCGTCCACGTTTCTGAAGGCTTCCATGGCTGCCCCCCGGAACGCATCCGCTATCGCATGACAAACACTGGCCGAGCAGTTGACGCTCGCGATAACGCCGATGTAATTGCGCGTTCCTACCTGACCGTCCGGCCGCACGAATCCCTGAAACGTGTCGGAGCGGTCGATCTCTGCAGCCCGAAGCGCCGTTTCGTGGCCCGACTGCCCACTCCCATGACGTTCAGGCATGGCGACGTTATGTACGTGAACGTGTTCGCCCGCAGCGATGTCGCATAGCGCAACGCCAATCGTCTGCTGATACTTTGTCACGGACGCGCCGCGGGCGATGTTCCGTATCGCCACCTTGTGACCGGCTGGCACGGGCGTCAAGACCTGAACCTGCTGCCCATTCGTATCGATCTGCGTGCCTGCATCCAGCGCGCGAAGCGCAACTGCAACGTTGTCTTCACGGTGAAGCACCAGAAACGTCTCCACGTTCATGATGCGTGCCCCCCTTCTATAGCGTCCAGGCGGTTCTGCGCGGCCAGCATGCTTCGCAAGCGCGGCTGTGTAGACGTAAGCGACAACGAATCCGCGAGTTCGATCAACGGCTTTATTCGCCGTCTGACCTTTTCTCCGTGATTGGTCGCAATGTCCGCGATACGATGAGCCAACCAGGGATTGAGCAGCCGGTCGCGCACATTTTCGATGTAGCGCGCCGCGGCACTGTGCAGGCCCAATGCGTCGAACACCGGCAAGACCTCCTCGTGCCAGACTCCCTCGATACCGTCCCGAAGTCGGGGATCGCTCATCGCCACCAGCACCGTTTCATTCGACGGGCGGCGCTCGTTGATCCACCGATCGGCGAGCCAGCTGTGGCCGAGATTGAGAAAGAAGAGCTTCAGACGCTCATGGGTACGCAGGTCGTCTGTCACGACAATCTGCTCGTGCACACATGGCAACTCCATGCCTGTACGCCGCTCGATGGCCCATAGCGCATACGGTTCCGCGATCGCGCCGACCGGGTCGATCGGCTCGGACACGATCCGGTCGACCAGTGAGTTTACCCAGACGCAGCTATGCTGCAGATACCCGATAAAGGTCGCCGGCATTCCCCATCGCCGTGCCACGCCGAGCACGATATCGCGAAGCGTGTTGCCATTGTTCTCGACAAGTTCGCAGGGAAAGATCGACACACCATCATCGGGACGCACCTGCCAACATGCATGCAGGAGAACCATCAGCTTCACCGGAAAGCTGTGCGGCACCTGTTCGTCGCCAACAAGCATGTCCGCCGAATCCCGGTCGTCAAGCCGGTAACCGGCATCGCCCGTGTTCGAGACAATGACCCGCACCTCCTCGATCATGACGCGACGAATGTCTGCCCAGTCAAGATCGGCGACCCACGCCTTCTGGACGGCGTGGCAATCGACGACGCGATCGACCGCCACACTGCCTTCCCTGCCCCGAATGCGGACGGGATAACTGCGTGTATGCGCAAGTGCGGCAACTCGCGCTCGGCTCGACGGATTGCCCGTGGTCTGCACAACGGCGATTGCGCCAATCGCGTCGCCGCGCTCAAGGGCCTGCGATACGAAAAAGGCGACATGGGCCAGCAAAAACCGGCTGGTGCCAAACTGAAGAATGGGTGTGCTCATGCTGCCTGTCCTGATTGTTTCGCCGTGCAATTCAACATTCGACCAACGCCTTG
The DNA here is from genome assembly GCF_040948675.1 of Paraburkholderia sp. BR14312. Classification (NCBI taxonomy): domain Bacteria; kingdom Pseudomonadati; phylum Pseudomonadota; class Betaproteobacteria; order Burkholderiales; family Burkholderiaceae; genus Paraburkholderia; species Paraburkholderia sp. BR14312. Next base: position 106,794 of record NZ_JBFPKI010000011.1, on the reverse strand, counting down.
ACAACGGTCTGCCCGGGTTCCAGCAATCGCGGAAATGCGTCGGGCACCTCGTCAAGGCGCATCCGGTGCGTATTCAACGCCTGGTCAGGAATGCGGCCCGCACGCATCGCCTCCAGCACGGTTTCGAAGTCGGTGGCGGTAGCGTTTCGGCTTGCAAGCAACGTGGTCTCGCGCTTATGAAATTCCGGGTCGGAGAATGTCACCTGACCCGGCACGATCGAGATGAGGGTGTATTTCCCGCCATGCGCGACGAAGGCGAAGCCGCGGTTCATCGCGTCGATGTTGCCGGTCGCGTCAAAGACCACATCAAAAAACTCGCCATGCGTGAGCGATGCGAGTTGCGCCACGTCGTCCGGGCCCACCGCGACCGTTGCATCGACGCCCAGATGCGACGTGCAGAATTCAAGGCGGTCCGCGCGCGTGTCCAGACAAACGACCGTGGCACCGCGCAGCCTGGCAAAGATCATCGCCGCCATGCCAATCGGGCCAGCCCCAACCACCAGCACCCGTTGACCGGGCGACACATCGGCACGCCGCACGGCATGTGCGCCGATGGCAAGAAATTCGAGCATGGCCGCCTGATCGAGCGACACCCCTTGCGCCTTGTGCACGAACTGCGCGGGCACGCTGAGATACTCGGTCAGTGCGCCATCGCGATGCACACCCAGCACCTGGATGTTGACGCAGCAGTTCGTCTTGCCTTGACGGCATGCGACGCAGTGTCCACACGACAGATAGGGCATGACGTAGACGCCGTCGCCAGCCGCGAACCCCGAGTCAGGTTCCGCCTCGACGACCACTGCGGACAGCTCATGACCCATTACGCGCGGGTATTGGAGGTAGGGTTGACTGCCGGTAAAAATATGCAGATCGGTACCGCAAATCCCGACACGGCTGACCCGCATCAGTACTTCGCCGTCACCCCGCGCGGGCAGATCACGCTCCTCGGCGCGCAGTACCCCGGGTGATTCGCAGATCACGCTAAGCATGTTGATATCCTCACGATCAGGTCAGGTATGGTGGCTCGGTGTGCACCGATAGATCGCATCCAGGTCGCGTGGAGGCCAGTGGCCGGCACGTGCTTCGTTGCACCCGTCGCGCTGGTGTGCGTCGACGCGCGGCGTCATTGACGACTCCCGGGAACCGGCGCATCTGGGACGATCAGCCCTTCCTGGCCAAGCGCGCCCCAGAAGTCCGCCGGCACGGGTTGTTCGAGCCACGTGATGTTCTGCTGCAACTGCGAAACACTGCGCGCACCGATCACGCAGGAAACGACAGCGTCATGCGCGAATGGAAACTGCAGCGCCGCCGCAGGAAGTGGAACATTGAAGCGCTCACATAGAGCGGAAAGGCGACGCACCTTCCCGACGACTTCGGCTGGCGCATCCGAATAGTTGAACTTGCCGTTGCCAGCGAGTACGCCGGAATTGAATACCCCGCCCACGACGACGCCTGTGCCTACGCGGGTGCAGCGATCGAGCAGCGGCTCCAGCGCGCCTTGTTCGAGCAGGGTGTACCGGCCGGCCAGCAGAATGACGTCGAGCGGCGCTTCGTTCAAAGCATCAACGGCGACTTCCCACTCGTTGACGCCAAGGCCGACTGCGCGGACTTCGCCGCCTGCGCGTAGCTCCTCGAGCGCGCGAAACCCACCGCCGGCCGTAAGTTGGCTCCAGTAGTGCGTATGTCGATCGCCGTGAGTCAGACTGCCGATGTCATGGACATACAGGATATCGATTTGCGCGAGGCCGAGGCGTTGCTGGCTATCTTCGTACGAGCGCATGATGCCCTCGTAGCTGTAGTCAAACACGGGGCGAAACGGCAGCGGTTCGGCCCACCCATCGTCACCGGGCTCGACACCGCCATCGGGGCGCATCAAACGGCCCACTTTCGTGCTCAACGTGAAAGCGTTGCGCTGACGCGCAGCCAGTGCCTGCCCGACGCGCCGCTCGGAGAGTGTATAGCCGTAATACGGCGCGGTATCGAAGTAGCGCAGGCCTGCGGACCAGGCGGCGTCGACCAATGCGTAGGCATCGGTGGCCGACATGGCACGGTAGAGCCCGCCAAGCTGGGAGCAGCCAAGGCCAAGTCTGGTCAGTTCGAGGCCGCTGCGCGGTAAGGCGCGTTTTTCGGAAGCGTTCATAAACCGGGGAGGCAGGTGTCAGGGAATACCGTGAAGGCTCCCTGCGACGGGCCAAATGGCTTCGTCGCAGATCGGCCACCATCAGTAGAGGACGTTCTTCGCTTCCTGAGAGTCGAGATTCGGTTTGTCGACCATGACGACACCGGTATCGACCAGCTTCGCGACAGGCTTGTGTTCGATGACGCCGACCACCGTCTGGATTCCCTTGCTCCCCATCTGCCACGACCCCTGAACGGCAATCGCCTGGATGGTGCCGTCGCGAACGAAGCCTTGCAGATCCTCATTGCCATCGAAACCGACCGCCACCAGCTTGCCAGCCTTGCCTGCCTGCTTGAGCGCGCGTCCCATGCCGACCGCGGTCGGTTCGTTCGCGCCGAAGATGCCCTTCAGATCCGGATTCGCGGACAGCACATCGGTCGTCTGGTTCAGCGCTGTCGCCATCTGCGACTGCGAGTAGTAAGGTCCGACAATCTGCAGCTTCGAATGGGCCGCGATGTATCTACGGAAGCCGCCTACCCGGCCAACTTCCGATCCGGCGCCGGGCACGTACGACATGACTGCAATTTTGCCCGTCTGTCCTACGCGAGCGATCAATGCCTGGGCACATAGTTCGCCCGCCTTCTCGTTGTCGGTCGAGAGGAACGATTGGTAATACGGTTTGCCTGAGTCCGAGATTGCCGAGTCGATCAGCACCACCGGGATATGTGCTTCCCAGGCTTTCTTGATGGCAGGCACGAGAGCGTCAGGATCGGAAGGCGCCAGCACGATACCTGCCACGTGCCGGTTGACCGCGTTCTCGACCATGTTTACCTCGTCGGCGATGTCCGACTCGGCGGCCGGCCCCTGGAAGGTCATCGTATAGCCCTTCGTTTCGGCAAGCGCCGCGTTCGCACCCTTCTGCACGTTCTGCCAGTAGTTCGAGTTGACCGTCTTGACGATCACGGCGATCTCGCCGCCTGCAGCATATGCGCCGGTACTGAACGCTGCACACAACATCGCCGATACCGTCAGCAGGGAAAGCTTTCGCATGTCTCGCTCCTCTCTTGTGGTTGAACTTCGTATGGTGGTTGAACTACGTGTGATTACCGCTTGCGATTTCGCAACTGGTCGATCCAGACAGTGCCGAGAATGACGACGCCGATGATGATCTGCTGGATGAAACTCGATACGCCGTTCATGTTGAGTCCGTTGCGCAGGACACCGATGACGAACGACCCGATTGCCGTTCCCGAGATCGTCCCCACACCGCCCATCAGCGAAGTGCCGCCGATGACCGAACTGGCAATCGCGTCGAGCTCATACATGACACCCTCGTTGGGTTGCCCGGTGACGAGTCGGGACATCAACACACAGCCTGTCACCCCAGCCATGGCGCCGGAGAGGACGTACGTGAAAAGCGTCACGCCTTGAACGTTCACGCCGGAAAGCCGCGCTGCTTCCGCGTTCGAGCCCACCGCGTATATGTGGCGGCCAAGCGAGGTCTTTGACAGCAACACCGAGACTGCGACGAACAGGACGATCATGATGACGACTGGATAAGGGATACCCGGAAACGTTGTGTCCGGAAATCCGTCTGCGCCAATATGGGAGACGCGAAACAGCGCCCCGTTTCCGAGTGCTCCAAACGCGTCGCCCAGATCTGAAACCGGGCGCGCGCCGGTGATCTGCAGCGCCAGACCCCGCGCGACGAGCATCATGCCCAGTGTCGCAATGAACGGCGGCAACCCCATACGTGTCACGCAGATTCCGTTGACGGTCCCGCACAGCGCGCCGACCAGTACCCCGCACAGCATCGCAACCGGCACCGGCGCGCCAGCCTTCGTCAGTAGTGCTGCGGAAACTCCCGCGAGCGCAAGAACGGAGCCGACCGAGAGGTCGATGCCGCCGGTGATGATGACACACGTAGCCGCAACGCCGAGGTAGGCGATGGACGTCACCTGCAGGCAGACGGTCATCAGATTGCCGACCGAGAAGAATGCCGAACTCGTTACAGAAAATGCCGCCAGGAGCGCGATCAGGCTGCCCAATGCAGCAAACTTCTGGATAAGGTCGCGGCGCCGTTGCTGGGCGGTCTGCCTCGCGGCCTGGGTCGAGTCTGATGTCATTTCAAGCATGGGTGCGCCCCGAAGCGTAGTGCATGATTTCCTCCTGACTGGTATGTGCGGTATTGAGAACCGCAGTCATGCAGCCCTCATGGAAGACGGCAATCCGATCCGTCATGCCGAGCAGTTCGGGCAACTCGGAACTGATCAGCACGACCCCGACGCCCTCTGCGGCAAGCCGGTCCATCAACCCGTAAATGGCGAACTTCGCGCCAACGTCGATACCGCGTGTCGGCTCGTCGAAAAAGAGGATCTTTGAGCCACGATAGAGCCACTTGCCGATCACGACCTTTTGCTGGTTGCCGCCGGAAAGATTGCGCACGATCTGATTGACCGATGGTGTCCGGATCGCCAGTTCCTTGACGTATCGTTCGGCGACCCGGTGCTCCTCCCGAAAGCGCAGGAAGCCCGTGCGTGACGCAATGGCGCGCACATTTGCCAGCGTGATGTTCGCGGCAACCGGCATCATCAGGGCGAGGCCCTCCCTCTTCCGGTCTTCGGACAGATAGGCGAGCCCGTGCCGGATGGCCTCTCTCGGTGAGCGGATGCTCACCGGCTGACCATGAAGCGTGATCGTTCCACTATCCAGCCTGTCAGCGCCGAAGATTGCGCGCGCAACCTCGGTGCGACCAGCGCCCATGAGGCCGGCAAATCCGAGAATCTCGCCTCTGCGCAGCTCGAAAGAGACAGGGCCGAACACACCGTTGCGGTGCAGATCCTTCACGCCCAGCAGCACCTCTTCGGTAGGAGAGGATTGTCTGGCCGGATACGCGTCCTCGAGCGAGCGACCGACCATGCGCGCAACGATATCGTTGACGCTCAGCGCAGCGAAGTCATCGGTCGAGATGTGGCGGCCATCGCGCAGAACCGTGACGCGATCGACAATGTGCGCCATCTCGTCGAGCCGATGCGAGATGTAGAGAATCGCCACGCCTTCGGCGCGCAGTTCCTTGATGATCCGGAAAAGCTGGACTGTTTCCGATTCCGTGAGGGACGACGTGGGCTCGTCCATGATCAGTACCTGAGCGTTGAGCGAAAGCGCCTTCGCGATTTCGACCATCTGCTGCTGCGCGATCGAGAGCGTCCCGACCAGCGTCGTGGGCGCCACATCCAGCCCGATGCGTGCAAGACAACGCGTTGCATCCGCGTTGAGCCTGCGCGTGTCGACGAAGGGCCCGCGTTTAGGCTCCCGCGCCAGATAGAGGTTTTCCGCCACGCTCAGATGCGGCACCAGGTTCAGTTCCTGATGGATGATCGCGATGCCTGCGGTCTGCGCTTCGGAAGTCGAGAGGAACTGCACGGCCTCGCCGCGATAGCGGATCAGACCGACGTCCGGTCGGTATTGCCCGCTGATGATCTTCATCAACGTGGACTTGCCCGCCCCGTTTTCGCCGCAAATGGCGTGGACCTCTCCACAGCGCAGATCGAGGTTGATGCCATCGAGCGCGATCACACCCGGGAAGCGCTTTCCGATCCCTTCGAGGCGAAGGATCTCGTCATTCGGTGGCTTATGGAGTTCTGCATCCAGGCTGGGCAGCCCGTTGGGCGCGCTCATCTCGTCTCCTTTGACACGGCCGACCTGGCTTCGCGCTGGTCAGTCCAATTGAGACGGATTAGACGGCAAACTCAGTTATTGGTCAAGCCAATATGATTTTTATTAACTGGCCTTACCCATCAGGAAAACCCTGGGACGGGCGCAAACGCTTGTCCCACGGTACTTCAGCCGAAATGCTAGACTCTATGAGCCGTTCAACTTGTCGGCAGCTGGCAGGCACCGAACCTCATCGTGAAATCAACCGAACCTAAGCGGCTTTACCAATCCATTGCTACCCAGATCCTCACATTGATTCGTCAGGGTGAATTCCCGGCGGGCGAGCGCCTGCCGCCGGAGCGGGAACTCGCCATCAAGCTAGGCGTCTCGCGGCCCTCCCTACGTGAGGCGCTTATTGCGCTGGAGATCGGTGGCAAGGTCGAGATCCGTGTCGGATCCGGCGTCTACGTGCGTGAGACAGGTATCGATGATGAGAGCGCGGTGGGATCGCTCGGCGATAGCCCGTCCGAGTTGATGCAGGCGCGCGCTGCGATCGAAGGCAGCGTATCGGTGCTCGCCGCTGCGCGCATGACCGCCGCCACGCTCGATCGCCTGCGCCGCTCAATCGAGCGGATGCGCAGACTTGCAGCAGCGGGCAAATCCCCCGTTGAAGCGGACCGGCAATTCCACATGCTGATCGCGGAGGCGGCTGGTAACTCCGTACTGAGTCGTTTCGTCGGCGAACTCTTCGATAGCCGCCACGATCCGATCGCGGCCGCCATGCGCGGTCATACGGAAAGTCCTCAAACCTGGACCGAGGCAGTATGCGAGCACGAAGAAATCCTGAGGGCCCTGCAGGCCAGCGATCCCATCGCGGCGCAGACAGCGATGCGTGCTCATCTCAAGGCTTCCGGGGAGCGATGGATCAGCGGTGCGCTGAAAAAAGATTCCGGTACAGGGCAAGCAAGTGAAAATGCATGACGGGGCTCGGTACCCGCCAATTCGCTCGACTGCTCGACTTCACGCTGAAGATCGTCTGCATTAAGGGGAACCTGCGCAATGCCGTCGGCACCTACGGTCTCGCCGTGACGCATGGCGCTGTCGAATATCGCGGAGGTCAATGACTCGTACGATCTGACGGGCAAATGTCGGTTCGTCAACCTCTGCCCAACCACCATCGAACGTTCCCTGAAGGCGGCGCTGCCCGGTATTCGAGTAATCCGCGACCGCGTTTGGCCACCGCCACGAAGGTGCGCAGAAGTTCGAGATCCAGATTTTTCATTGCAGCGATGTCGCGCCAGACGCGCGCGTACGTGTGAGCGGAGGAAACGGTTCTTCACCGCACCAATGTCTCCAGCCCCTCGAACAGGATCCTGCGCCATGCCGAGCGGGCCGTGTCCTCGCGCCGGCGCGGACGCGGGCCGCCCACTTCAAAAATGCGGCTGGCAGGTCGTGTCCGTGCTCCACCGGCAGGCTCCAGCAAGACGATCCGATCGGCCAGATGCAGCGCCTCGTCGATATCGTGCGTGACGACGAGCGCGGCCGTTCGATGGGCATCCACGATGGCGAGCAGCAGGTCCTGAAGGCGCATACGCGTCATTGCGTCGACGGCGCTGAATGGTTCGTCAAGCAACAGCAGTTGCGGCTGCGTGAACAGGCCGCGTGCAATCGCCACGCGCTGGGCCATGCCTCCCGAGAGATGCTTCGGCCAGAGCGCACCGTCTTCGGGACGCAAGCCGACCTCTTCGAGCAGCGACTGCGCGCGTGCGAGCACGTCGCCGCGAGCGCGGTGCGGAAAGCACACGTTATCGGCCACGCGCAGCCATGGCAACAAGCGCGGCTCCTGAAAGATCACGCCCGCGAGCGGCGACGGCCCGCGTTGCACTTCGCCGTTGTACGAGACGGTGCCCGCGTAGTCGCGATCCAGCCCCGCCGCAATGCGCAGCAGCGTACTCTTGCCGCAGCCGCTCGGGCCGAGCAGCGCCACGATCTCGCCGGGCGCGAGCGTGAGCCGCAGGCTGTCGAGAATCGGCCGCTCGCCGTAGCGCTTCTGGCGGATGTCGATATCGACGAGGGGCGGATACGTCTCGCGCGCCGTGCTGGTCAACGAAGCCGCCATCATGTGCGCGCTCCCTCGACACTCGTGTCGCGCCAGGACAGCACGTGTGCCTCGAGCGCCTTCATTGCGCTGTCGGTCAACTTGCCGAGCAACCCCAGCAGGAGGATGGCGCCAAACACGATATCGGGCCGGCCCGTCTCGCGCCCGTCGCTCAGGAGGTAGCCAAGCCCGCGCGTTGCGGCGATCAGCTCGGCCGCGACGACGAACATCCACGAGACCGCCAGCCCCGTGCGTAGCCCCGTGAAAATATGCGGCAACGCAGCGGGCAACAGGATTCGCACGAATAGCCGCCACGAAGACAGCCGATACACCGCGCCCAGTTCGACGAGCTTGCGATCGACGTTTCGGACTCCAGATAGCACGCTCAGATGCACCGGAAAGAATGCGCCAATCGCGACGAGCGTGATTTTTGGCGCCTCATCGATGCCCATCCACAGCAGCAGCACGGGCACCCATGCGAGCGACGGAATCGCACGCAGCGCCTGAAAACTCGGATCGAGCAATGCGTCGAGCCGGCGGCTCAAGCCCATCGCCGCGCCGACGAATACCGCGAACAGCGCGCCGCACGCGAAGCCGGCCGCCACGCGCGCCGTGCTCTGCACGATGTGCTTCAGCAGGGTTGCGCCGCCGAGTTGCCAGAGCGCCTGCGCGATCTCCGAAGGCGCTGGCACGAGATTGTCCGGCAGCACCTGGGCACGCACGAGAACTTCCACGACAAGCAGGAAGGCGACCGGCAGCAGCAAGCCCGCCATGCGCCAGGCGCGCGGCGCACGCTCTTGCGGGGCACCCGCTTCCCGCACCGGCGCGCTGGTGCGTTGCGTGTCGCCATACGCGGGAGCCTCAGTCCTTCGCCCCGCCGTAACCTCACCGGACTGCGCCAGCGAGCGTGCTGCCGCTTCTTCCACTGCCATGTCAGCCTGCCCGGTTATTAATGTTGCGCCGATGCCAGCGCCGGCTGCGCCGCCTGCGCGTCGATCAGCGATTCGATCACCTGGTTCAGATCGGTGCCCGGCTTGACCAGTTGCTCCTGAACCAGGATCGGCGCGGCAGCTTCCAGCGCCTTGATCTGTTCCGCACCCGGCTGCGGGTGGCTGAAGTCGTTGCGGCTCAGTTGCAGCTTCGCGACCGCGAGCGACACCTTCGAGTCTTCGGAAACGATTTGCGCCGCCTCGTCGGGGTGCGCGCCAATCCATTCCCGCGCACGCTCATAGACCTTCAGCACGCGCGTGACGGTGTCCGGGTACTGTTTCAGGAACACATCGCGCACGTTCAGGAAGCCCCACGTGTTGAAGCCGACATTGCGGTACAGCAGACGCGCGCCGTTGTCGACTTCCGCGGCGGCCATGTGGGGATCGAGCCCGGCCCACGCATCGACCTGACCGTTGATCAGCGCCGTGCGGCCATCCGGATGCTGAAGATTGACGATCTCGACGTCATCCTTCGTCAGGCCGACGGTATGCAGTGCGCGCAGCGTGAAGAGGTAGGGATCGGTGCCCTTCGTGGCGGCAATCTTCTTGCCCTTGAGGTCGGCGAGCGACTTCAGCGGCGAATCCTTGCGCACAACCAGCGCCGTCCACTCCGGGCGCGAGAAGATATACACGGTCTTGATCGGATTACCGTTCGCCTTGCCGAGCACGGCCGCGAGGCCCGCGGTCGAGCCGATATCGATGGCGCCGCTGTTCAGATACTCCAGTGCGCGGTTGCTGCCGAGGCTCAGCACCCAGCGCACCTGCGTATGATCCGGCGCGAACTCCTGCTCGAGCCAGCCATTGCGTCTGATCACCAGACTTTCCGGCGAGTAGTACGCGTAGTCGATCTTGAGTTCCGCGGGTGCGGCGGCGGCCGCCCATGCCGGCGCGGCGATCATCGCGACCAGGCCGAGCAGCCACAGCGCGGCCGGCTTGCGCCAGGCGCGCAGCGACTGGCCGATATGCCGCCGCAGCGGCATCTTCGTCTTTTGGTTCTGCATGTGCTTTCCCTTTTTTAGCGTGTGGCGTGAGGGGCCGCGTGTGCCGCGGCATACTCATCGAACCTGCCAGCATAAAAAGCACTGCCGTGAAACGGAACCAAGAATCGGTCAGATCGAAAGAAGCGGAATGAATATCCCTGCGCGCCGCGCTGGCCTGAGAAGGTCGGTTACTGATCGGCGGGAATCCAGCGAGCGCGCGCTGCGCGTCATCCGGACTCGCAACAAGGGCCGCGTACCGGTCATGCTGCTCGACGCATTCCCACGGAGCTCTCCTCGCTGCATCCAGATATGCCGCTAAATGCCGTCGTGCCGATCGAAGTCGACTCAACGGGGCGCTGGACCGCCGATGGTCCCCGCCCGGCTTGATTCATTGCGTCGACAGAGCAACCAGGGTCGTCGCGAACAGACGCGATGAGCCGTGTTCCCTGGCGGTTCTGCGCAATGCTGGTTGCGCGTGAGGCCGGAATCCGAACCGGCTGCCCGACAGCCCGCCTGAAGTCGCCTGAACGTTCGATTTGCCACCCTGGTTGTTCACTTCGCCGAGACCTGAATCGATGATCCCATACAGCATGACCGAGGTAGTCGTCAGATTGGCGTGGCGCGCAAACGCCTTTTTGGCCTGGCTACGGTTCGATCCTTTGGACTCGTCCCAGCGATCTGCGCCATTCGTACTAAGCACCGCAACATCCCCCTGATAACCTTAGCGGGATTTGTTCGTTTCCAGCGTCGTGTTGTTGTTTAAAGTCGTCGGATCGCTTCACCCGCTTCGACTCCACGACGACATGAAAAAAATCCATAGCAAACTGAGGCAGTTTCTTCCGGCACTCGTCACGCTTTCTCTTCTGGGGGCCGGTATCGGCGCACACGCGCAGGACGCGGCCGACAAGGACGTGCCGTCGCTGAAAGGCAAGCGGATCGGCATTACGGCAGCCGGCACGGATCACTACTGGGACCTGAAGGCCTATCAAGGTGCGGTCGACGAAGTCAAACGGCTGGGCGGTACGCCGATCGCACTCGATGCGGGCCGCAACGACAATCGGCAGATCGCGCAGATCCAGACACTGATCGCGCAGAAGCCCGACGCGATCGTCGAACAACTGGGCACGGCGAGCGTGCTGGAGCCTTGGTTGCAGAAAATCCGCCAGGCAGGCATCCCGCTCTTCACAATCGATACGGCCTCGCCGTCCAGCCTGAACGACACCACGTCGGATAATTTCTTCATCGGCGAACAGTTGGCGCTGAAACTCGTCAACGACATTCACGGCGAAGGCAACATTCTCGTGTTCAACGGTTTTTATGGCGTACCGGTGTGCGCAATCCGTTATGACCAGTTGAAAGCCGTGCTGAAGTACTACCCGAAGGTGCACATCATCCAGCCCGAACTGCGCGATGTGATTCCGAACACCGTACAAAGCGCGTACGCGCAGATCAGCCAGTTGTTGACCAAATATCCGAAGGGGCAGATCGCCGCGATCTGGGCCGCGTGGGACGTGCCGCAAGTCGGCGCGACGCAGGCTATCGACGCCGCGCACCGCACGGAAATCAAAACCTATGCGGTAGACGGCAGCCCGGACGTAGTCAACCTCGTCAAGGACCCGAATTCGAGCGCGGCCGCCGTGGTCGCGCAGCAGCCCGCGCTGATCGGCAAAACCGCGGTCGACAACGTTGCGCGCTATCTCGCCGGCGAGAAGAATCTGGCGCCATACACCTACGTGCCGTCGATCCTTGTCACGAAAGATAACGCCGGCGCCATTCAGCAGACGCTCGGGCAAACGGCACAGAACGGCAGCATCGCATCGAAATGACGCAGTACATTCCCGCGCTCGCGCTGCGTGACGTCGTCAAGCAGTTCAACGGTGTGCCCGCGCTGCGCGCCGCATCGCTGGAAGTGCGGCGCGGCACCGTGCATGGTCTGATCGGTCAGAACGGCGCGGGAAAATCGACGCTGATCAAGATACTCGCCGGTATTCACCATGCCGACGACGGGACCATCGCGGTGGACGGCGTGGACCGGGGTCCGAACGGAAGCGCGTCACGTGAGCCGCTATCGCAGATCGGCTTCATTCATCAGGAACGGCTACTGCCCGCCACCTTCACGGTCGCCGAAGCCTTGCTAAGCGGCAACGAGCCGATTCTCGGCACGCGCCGCACGCGCTTCGATCGGCGCAGTTCTCCTCTGGGCATACTCGACGTCCGGCGCATGCAGCGTGAGGCGCGCGAAGCGGTCGCAACGCATTTCGGCATCGATCTCGCGCCCAACCGTCTGATCGCCGAGTTGAGCGTGGCCGAACAGCAGATCGTGCAGATCACGCGTGCGTTGATGCGCGAGCCGCGCATTCTGGTGTTCGACGAACCGACTGCCGCGCTCGTCAATCGCGAAGTCGAGCGTCTGCTTCAGACGATCGATCGCCTGCGGCAGCGCGGCCTGACGATCCTGTATGTGTCTCATCATCTGAACGAAATCGCGGCGATCTGCGATCGGGTCACGGTCTTGCGCGACGGCAAGGACGTCGCGCACGTCGACGCTCGCACAACCCCGACCGAAGCGTTGGTCAGCGCGATGATCGGCACCGATGCGACGACCCGCACAGCGCGTGCGCCGCGAACCGCAAGCGCCCCGCTTCTGTCGGTGTACGAGCTCCACGCGGACAAGCGCTTCGAGCAGATATCGTTCGAACTCGGGCGCGGCGAGATCGTCGGCGTGACCGGGCTGCTGGGCTCGGGCGGCAAGCAACTGGTGCGCAGCCTGTTCGGACTCGAACGCGAGGTTCGCGGCGCGATCACCCTCGACGGCAAGCCCGTGCGACTGCGCCGCCCCGCCGACGCGGTGCGCGCCGGCATCGCCTTCGTGCCCGAAGATCGTCGCGCGCATGGTGTCGCGCCGTCGCTGAGCGTGCGCGAAAACCTCACGCTGTCGAGCCTCGCGCGTTTCTGCCGCTTCGGATTGCTGGCGCGACGCGACGAGCGCCAGGCCGTGCGGCAGGCGATCGACGCGTTCAGCATCCGCGCACCCGGCCCGGAAGCGCCGGTGCGTCATCTGTCGGGCGGCAATCAGCAGAAGGTCGCATTAGGCAAATGGCTGATTCGCGGCGCCGGACCGGGGTCGAGAATCTATCTGCTCGACGAACCCACTGTGGGCGTCGATATCGGTGCAAAGACCGAGATCTACCGGATGCTCGAGCGGCTCGCCAACGACGGCGCGGCCGTGCTGCTGTTTTCGAGCGACCTGATCGAACTGCTGGAAGTGACCGATCGCGTGCTGGTCATGACGCGAGGGCGCATCGTCAAGGAATTGATCTCGCGCGAAACCTCGAGTCAGGAGGTGCTTGCATGGGCCACTGGCGCTCGCACCGGATCCAACGGCCAGGCGACAACCGAGCCGCCGCGCGCGCGCCGTACGGAGCGCGCCGCATGAGCAAGGTACTTGACGATACACGGGAGCGCCCACGCGTTGCGTTGCCGTCCGGATGGTTCGGCGCGCAGTTCTGGCTGCGCGGCTGCGCCGTGCTGGCGTTTGCGCTGGTGGCGGCGGTCTTCGCCGCGACTTCTCCGCTATTCCTGAGCATCGCGAATCTGGCGAACGTACTGCAGCAATCGGTCGTGGTAGGCATTCTCGGCTTTGGGCTGACGGCCGTTCTGATCGGCGGCGGCGCGGATCCGATCAAGGGCGGACTCGATCTGTCGATCGCGGCGAACATGGGCTGGTGCGCGGCGGTCTATGCCGTGAGTTTGCGCGACGGTCTGCCGGAAAGCGCCGCGCTGGTTCTGACGCTCGCCGCAGGTGCCGCGATCGGCGCGTTGAACGCATTCGCGGTGATCGCGCTGGGCATCTTCCCGTTGCTCGCCACGTTGACGACGATGAATATCGCCGCAGGCCTCGAACTGGTGCTGACGCAGAATACGTCTGTCCCGGTCGCCTCGCCGCTGATGACGTTCCTGCTGGATAGCGGCCCGTTCGACGTGCCGCATCTCGCGTATGCGCTCATAGGCGTCGCCGTGCTGTTCACGTTGCTGATCCACTACACCGCATTCGGCTTGCGCCTGCGCGCGACCGGCGCGCATCGCGACGCCGCGCGCGCCGCGGGAATCCGCACAGACCGGTATGTTGCTTCGAGCTATGTGGTCAGCGGTCTCTCGGCCGCGCTGGCGGCCCTTGCATCCTCTGCGCTGCTGAGCGGAAGTTCGCCAGGCGCGGGCGAGAATCTGCTGGCGGTCATCGCGGCGGCACTATTGGGCGTCGTATTCTCACGGCGGCTCGTGCCGACCATTCCGGGCACCTTGCTTGCCGTGCTGTTTGTCGGCCTCGTCAACAATGGCTTCCAGCTCGACAATCTGTCGAGTTATTGGGTCAACGGTGTCGAGGGCGCGCTGATCCTGTTCGTCGTCGCCACCACCGCTGTGATGCGCCGACGCCACACCGGGAACCATGCAAATGACTAACCGGATCGCCCGGGTGCAGCGCTACGCGTTGATCGTCGCACTCTTGGCCGTGTTTGCATTTTTCTCGGCGGTCGCGCCCGGCTTCGCGCGCGCCGACAATCTGGCGAACGTGCTCCTAAACAACTTCGCGTTGCTCGCGATCGCGTCGCTGGGGATGACGCTGGCGTTGTCAATCGGTGCGATCGATCTATCGTTGGGCACGTCGATCGACGTTGCGAGCCTCGCGTTCGTGCTGCTCAGCGCGCATCAGACGGCGCTGCCGCTCGCCATACTGGGCGGATTCGTGGCAGCGCTGGCGGTCGGCGCGCTCAACAGCGTGTTGATCGCCGGCTTCGGCATCGCGCCGTTTCTCGCCACGCTCGGCACGCTGTTCATCGGACAAACCGTGCAGCAGTTGGCGACCGACGGCGGACAGCCAGTCTATTTGCTCAATGTCCCGCTGTCGGCGCTGTTCAGCGAGCTGGCACACGGCGCAATCGCTGGAATTCCTGTGCCGCTGTGGCTGGTCGCGATACTGGCTGGCGCGGTTCACGTGGCCTCGGCGCGCTCGGTGTTTGGACGGCAGGCCGCCGCGTTGGGCGCACAACCGGGCGTCGCCCGCTACTCGGGGCTGCCTGTCGGCGCGATCGTGTCGTGGACGCTGATTGCCAGCGCGTTAATCTATGGCGTGGTCGGCGTGTTGCTGTCGTCGACGGTCAAGGCGTACGTCCCGCAGGCGGGCAATGGTTATCTGCTGAACGCGATCGGCGCAACCTTCATCGGCACCACGCTGTCGCCGAGCCGACGGCCAGGCGTGACCGGCACGCTGCTCGGCGTTCTGCTGATCAGCCTCGTGGCCAATGGCCTGTTGCTGATTGGCTGGAATTTCTATTGGCAGCAGGTCGCAACCGGCGTGCTGATCTTCGCTGTGCTGGCGCTGAGCTTCGCACCGCGCGGAGAACAGCTGGCGTGATTGTTCTGCGGCTCGCCCCCGTCAACGAGGTGTGACGTCGCAACGCTCCCAGCACAACCATATGCATGTAATCGCTTTCATCATAAGCATCCGATGATCGAATGGTTCACCTCACAATTGAGGCGTGCCTACACTAAATCGCCCCAATTACCGAGTGGTTCGTCATGCGCCGCAAAGCAGGAAAACCCACTTCCGCACCGCCATCCAAACATGCACTCGCGTCGTCGAATGGCCATCACGCTCTGAAACGCCGCGCCTTCCTCCAGGGAATCGGGGCCGCCGCCGGCGCCACCGTACTGGCGTCAGCAATTGGCACGCCATCCGCCGCGTACGCGCAGCAAGTCGGCGGCAAACCATCCGGATCACCTGCGCCCAGGCGCGGCGGCCGCGTGACGCTGCTGGTCAATCCGGAACCGAACGTGCTGGTCAACTTCGCGACCACGGCAGGCGCGGAGGACAAGGCGAGTCCCAAGATAACGGAAGGTCTGCTCGCTTACGACTTCGACGTGCAACCTCAACCGCAACTGGCGACGAAGTGGGAAATCAGCAGCGATGGCCTGCAATACACGTTTCATCTTCGTGAGAACGTGCGATGGCACGATGGCAAGCCGTTCACCTCGCAGGATGTCGCGCAGTCCATCAAGCTCCTGCAGACGTATCACCCACGTGGCCGCGCCACCTTCGCGAACGTATCGGGTGTCGATACGCCGGATGCTCATACCGCCGTGCTGAGACTCTCCCGCCCTGCGCCCTATCTGCTCTATGCGCTGGCTGCGTCCGAGTCGCCGATCGTTCCGGCTCACCTCTATGCCGAGGGCGATCCGCTTAATAATCCTAACAATACGAAGCCAATCGGCACCGGGCCGTATTTGTTCAAGGAGTGGGTGCGCGGCAGTCATGTCCGTCTGGTGCGCAACCCCGACTACTGGGATGCACCAAAGCCGTATGTCGACGAACTCTGGTTGACGTTCATCCCGGATGCCGCCGCACGCGCTGCCGCGCTCGAAACCGGAGAGCTCGATCTTGCCGGCGAAAACCCCGTGCCGTTGACGGACATCGCCAGGCTCACGAAGGAGCCGCATCTGCAACTCGAAACGCGCGGCTACAGCTACGATGCCGCATTGACTCAACTGGTTTTCAACCTCGACAACCCGTATCTGAAAGATGTACGCATCCGCCACGCCATCGGTCATGCCATTGATCGCCAGGCGATCCTGCGATCCGTCTTCTATGGTTACGGCGTGCCCTCGCCGGCGGCGATCAGCCCTTTGCTGAGCCAGTTCTACGACCCCGCCGTAAAGTCCTATCCATACGATCCGGCACTCGCGGAGAAGCTGCTGGATGACGCGGGCTATCGGCGTAAGGGAGATGGGCAGTCATTCCGTTTCCCGTTGACAATCGACTACAACCCGTACGATCCGTCGTTTCAGCTACTCGCACAGTTTCTCAGGCAATCGCTCAGACGTGTCGGTATCGACGCAACGGTTCGCTCGCAAGACTTCCCGACTTATGTAAAACGTGTGTTCACGGATCGTGCGTTCGATATCGACGCAAACTTCATGGGCAACACCTTCGACCCGACTGTGGGTGTCCAGCGCATCTACTGGTCGAAGAATTTCAAGCCCGGCGTGCCCTTCTCCAATGCCAGCCACTACGAGAACGCGGACGCGGACAGGCTTCTGGAAGCGGCCGCGGTGGCGGTCGACCGGAACAAGCGTATCGAGATCTTCAAGGAGTTTCAGTTGAAGGTGGCGGATGATCTGCCGGTCTACAACCTCATCACACTCAAGCAGGTCACGCTCTACAACAAGCGGGTGCATGGACACACGGTCACGGCGGACGGACTCTGCGGCAATCTGGCCGGGCTCTATGTAGACGCCTGATCGAGTGCGCAGCCCTCTCAATCCTGCGGCGCGAACAGCGATCGGCGAATCGGTCAAAGGTTGTCAGGTCACGGCGTTCGAATGTGGCGCACGTAATCCCCCATGCCAGCGTGCCCGCCATCGATCCCGACCAGCATCGCCTCGTCGTGCATGGCCTCGTGCGCGAGCCACGGCTATTCACGATGGACGGCCTCGTGCGCTTCCCGTCCGAGTCGCGCGTGCACTTTCTCGAATGCTCGGGCAACACCGGCAACGAATGGAACGGCCCGAGCGGGCTGCCCGTCCAGTTCACGCACGGCCTGCTATACATGCCCAACCGCGACGGCTTCGTGCCCGATCCGCGCCCCGGCGCGCTGTGATGCCTCGCGCCGTCCGGATCGAGAACCGGACCATGAGACAGCGCCCTCACGGTCGATTCATTACGGCCGGGCATCCGAGGTGAAACCTGCGATGACGCTTCGCATCTACTGCGTCGAAAAACCTCCTTCCCCCTGAACCGGGCCTTGCGCCGCAGAAAAAGCTTGCCGCGCGGCCTCGACCGCGTGCCGATGCTGCTCTGCCCATTCCAGAATCGCGCGCAGATGTGGTTCGAGCGAGCGCCCCAGTTGCGAGATTTCGTAGGTCACGGCCACCGGAGCGGTACTGACGACCGTCCGCTTGATGAAGCCGTTAAATTCCAGGCGGCGCAGGCATTGCGTCAGCGACTTCTGCGTAATGCCTTCGTTCGCCCTGCGCAGCGCGTTGAATCGCATCGGGCCACTGCAGAGGCAATCGAGAACCAGCAGCGACCACTTGCTCGTGATCTCTTCAAGCACGAAGCGATTCAGTTCGAGGTCTTCATGGGATGACGCGGACATGGGATCCTCCGGGGTACCTGGTAGCGTTCAGGTGCGTAATTGCATTCAGGTTTCAAATCTATACCATGAATCACCTCTGATAACGAGGAGAGTGAACATGTCAGTCAATCCGAAAACCGGCGGCCCGGTCTCCAGGAACCGTGTCGGCGGGAACCCCGTGCTCGTGTTCGGCGCAACGGGACAACAGGGAGGAGCGGTCGCCTCCGCGCTCAGGGCGAATGGATGGGCAGTCAGGGCATTCGTCCGCGATCCTGCCAGCGCCAGAGCGAAGTCGCTGGCTTCGCTAGGCGCGGATATGGCGGTGGGCGACCTGGCGGACAGCGCGTCGATCCGACGCGCGATGAAAGGCATTTATGGCGTCTTCAGCGTGCAGCCAAGCTCAGGGCAAGGCGCAGTGTACGGAGTGTCCGACGAGGAGGAAATCCGCTACGGCAAGGCCATTGCGGACATTGCGCTGGAATCGGGTGTCGAGCACCTGGTTTATACGTCGGTCAATGCGGCCGGCGAAGAAAAGACCGGAATGGGTCATTTCGACAGCAAATCGGAGATAGAAGCGCACATCCGTAGTCTTGATCTGAACAGCACAATTGTGCGTCCCGCCGGATTCATGGAGATGCTGATGCTGCCGGGCATGGGTCTAGAGAAGGACATCTTCACGTTCTTCCTTCGCGAGGAGCAACGCGGACAGATCATTGCCGTGCAAGACATCGGCAAGATCGTCACCACGATATTCTCTGCGCCGGAACGCTACGTTGGACGGACCATCGAAATCGCGGGCGACGAACTCACCGCCGCGCGCCTGCGGGAAAGCCTTAGCCGCGCCGCAGGCACGCCGATCGCCTATCACCGCTTTGCGGACAGTCTGCTGGAACAGGACCCGTTCCTTGGCCGACTGGCGAGCCTGATTGACGAAGATCGGCTCACCGGCCACGCGGATATCCGGGCACTCGACCGCGAATTCGGTCCGCTTCTTCGCTTCGAAGAATGGCTGGCCGGCCCCGGCAAGCCGCTTCTTGAGGACGCGCGTCGCGCAAACGACGCGCCGATCGCGCTTCGCTGACAGTTCCCGAAGGCGCATCCGCGATGCGCCTTCTCGCCACCACGGCTTCGTCAATATGGTTGCACGAGCAACCACAAAAATATATATCGAAGCCCCAGCGGACGCCTTCACGATCGCTCCGCTCGATGCACGAGGCGATGCGTTCGAATCCTCCGGCATGATGAAATCCACCTCCAAAAGCAACTGCGTTCGCCGGATTCCCGCGGCCAGCTAACGGCACTTATCTGGCGATCAAGCAGCACACGGCGCAGGCGAGTCCGGCGGGGTCCTCGCGGCGGCGAGCGCGGGTGCAGGACACATCAGACTCGTCGAGTCTGCCAGCATAGGAAACACAACCGCGATACGGAACCAAGAATCGCTCAGAACGTAAGAAGCGGAATAAATATTCTCGCGTTGCTCATTGGACGTTATCTGCACAGTCGTCAAGCTGATTCGCGAGCCCGTTCAGACATGACCGACAGCTCGCCGCCCCGGACGCAGCGCATCGACCTGTCGTAGTCCTCGCATGAATCGCATAGTGGTAGTTGGGAAACGTCTTCTGCGATTCTCCCTAATAGCGAATCTCCCGGATTGAAGGACGGTTACGTCGGGCGCGACGCACCGGTTCGATGCATGGTCGGTAGCCCTCATCGGCTCACCTGCCCCGCGAGTCAGATAGGCCTCTCCGACCGCATCGCCCCGTCGATCGACGGACGCTGAGCCCGCACATGCCTTCACCGCGACTGATCTCACGCATCGCCGACCCGGTGCTCGTGATCCACCATCTCATGGCTTGCGATTAACCGCAAGCGAACAAAGCGCTTTTCCATGGCGCCACTCTTTCAGCATTCCTCCATAATCGGAAACGAGAATCGAAAGAATGCTTGAAATGACGGATTCTTTTTAGCACGTTGCAGAACAGTGGTACGCTGCGGCTTTCATGCTATCGTTTATGAGCCGCAGACGGCGCGCCATGGCAACGGCGCTTCCGTCAACTGGCGTCAAGGCATGATCGCCGACGTACGCAGGGGGAATTCGAATTGCAATCCCGGCGGTAATCGGCATATTCCATTACTTGTCGACCGGTTTGTCTCTGAAATCGCGGGATATAGACCGTGCCGGAGCAATGGAAATGAATGGAGACCCAAAGTGCACGACAAGATCGGGCTTTCGCCCAGTCCGGTTTTCGGATTAAAACATATTCAACAGACAACAATATTCCGTCATGGTTTCGAAACCAATTGAATCACTGAGCGTAGTTTCCGTAGGCAGCAAGATTCGCGGACTGCGCCAGAGACAGGGCCGTACGCTCGATGACATCGCCAGCGCTGCGCAGCTCTCAAAGCCGTTTCTCTCTCAGGTTGAACGCGATCGCGCCACCCCCTCGATCACCTCGCTCGTGAGCATCGCGAAGGCGCTGGGCGTGCCGGTAAGCTATTTCGTCGATGCGCCCACCGAAGCGGGCTGCGTGTGCCGTGGGCAGGATCTGAAATTTTTCGGCTTTGCCAATTCTGCCGACCTTTATGCACGCCTGACCAATCCGTCCGGCGGTCGCCAGCTCGAAGCCATTCTCGTGCGCATGCCGCCCGGCGAGCGCTCCAGCGAAGTCACCACGCACGCGGGTGAAGAATTCCTGCATGTGCTCTCCGGTGAAATGACCCTCTCGCTGGAAGGACAGACATTCGTGGTCCGCGCGGGCGACAGCGCGCACTACGAATCGACAGTGCCGCACGCCTGGAGCAATACGTCTGATCAGGAAACCGTACTGCTCTGGGTGGGCACGCCGCGTCTGTTCTGATTTCCGCCCACCCGCGCATTGGACCATCCGCCTGCTGCGCGGCGGCCAATCAGCCATAGGGGCATGGAGAGGTCAGGGCGCCTCCGTTTCGGCCTCTTTAGCCTGCGCTGTGTGCTCGCTTCGGCGCCGCGGTACCCGATGCACAGGTTTCGCCGTCACCCGCGATACCACCGCGTAGTAGAGCAATGGTGTGAACACGATTCCAAGCAGCGTCGCCGCAATCACGCCGCCCAGGACTCCCGTACCGATGGCGTGCCGGCCTTGCGCGCCGCCGCCCCGCGAGAACGCGAGCGGCAGCACGCCGAGCACGAACGCCGCAGAAGTCATCACGATAGGCCGCAGCCGTTCGACGCTCGCGCCCACAACTGCGGCGCGCAGCGGCAACCCGCCCGTGCGGCGCACGCTCGCGGCCTGCACGATCAGGATGGCGTTCTTCGCCGCAAGGCCGATTACGGTCACCATTCCGACCTTGAAGTAAATGTCGTTGGGCAGCCCGCGCAGGAGCATCGCGCTCACTGCGCCGAGCGCACCGAGCGGAACGACCAGCAGCACGGAAAGCGGCGTGATCCAACTCTCGTAGAGCGCCGCCAGCACCATGAACACCGCTAGCAGCGAGAGGCCGATGAGGAGCGGAGTCTGGCGAGCCGCCTGGACTTCTTCGAACGCGGCGTCGGTCCATTCGCCATACACGCCTTCGGGCAGAGCGAGCGCGAGCCGCGCCATTTCGGCCATCGCTTCACCCGAGCTATGGCCCGGCGCCGCGCGCCCCGTCACGTCGAGCGACGGATAACCGTTGTAGCGGCTCAGCATCACGGGGCCGAGCGTCCAGTGCGTGGCCGCGATCGACGACATCGCCACGGACCCGCCGAATGTATTTTGCACAGGCAGGTCGAGCAGCTGGCTGGCGTTCATGCGCGTGGGTGCGTCGGCGGCGACGATGACGCGGCGCATGCGCCCCCCTGCTGGAAAGTCGTCGACATAACTGGAGCCGAACGTGCTGCCCAGCACGTCCGCGATGCGGTCGAACGATACGCCATATGCGTAGGCCTTCTCGCGGTCGACTTCGAGTTCCACGCGCGGCCCGTCAGGCAGGTCCTCCGAGTGGACCTGCGCCACCATGCGGCTCTTGCCGGCCGCGTCGATCAGTTGGTCACGCGCGGCCTTCAATCCGTCCATGCCGACGCCCCCGCGATCCTCCAGCCGGTACGTAAAGCCCTCGGAGTGGCCGATGCCCGGCACCGCGGAAGGCAGCATAGCCTGCACGTCGCCGTCGAGGATGGTGCCGAATTGCTCGTTTAGCGTGTCGCGCACAGCCTGCGCGTCTATCTCGTCCTTGCCGCGCCGACCCCACGGCTTGAGTTCGACGAACGCCATCGCCACGTTCTGCCCGCTGCCTGCGAAGCTCCAGCCCACCACGCTCGTTACGTTGCCGACGGCCTGCTGCTTGCCGAGGATCGATTCCACGCGCTTTACCACGTCGAGCGTGCGGGTCTGCGTGGCGCCCGCGGGCAACTGAATCATCACCTGCAACTGCCCCTCGTCCTCACTCGGCAGGAAGCCCTGCGGCAGCTTCCAGTACAACAGCGCCCCAACCGCGCACAGCACCACGTAGATCGCTAGCACACGCGGGCCGCGCCGCAGTAGCGCAGCCACGACCGCCCGGTAGCCGCGCGAGGCCCGCGCCGCTTGCGCCGTCAAACCGCGCTCGGGCTTCGGCGTTCGCTTTGGCATCCTTAGCAGACTCGCACAAAGGGCCGGCGTTAGCGTGAGCGCCATGAACGACGAACACAGCATCGACGCGATCATCGTCACTGCGAACTGCCGGTAGATGCCGCCTACGTTGCCGTTGAAGAACAGCATCGGCACGAATACGGCGGTGAGCACCGCCGTCACACCGACGATCGCACCGCCAATGCGCTTCATCGCGGCGCGCGTGGCTTCGCGCGGTGCAAGCCCGCGCTCGTGCATCATGCGTTGCACGCTCTCCACGACAACGATTGCATCGTCCACGAGTATGCCGATAGCGAGCACGAGGCCGAACATGGTGAACACGTTGATCGACATCCCGGCCCAATACAGCGCCACGAATGCGCCCATGAGTGTAACGGGGATCACCACCGTGGGCACGAGCGTGGAGCGCAGGTCGCGCAGGAATAGCCACATCACCGCGAATACGAGCACCACGGCTTCGATGAGCGTGATCACCACTTCGTGAATCGCCACGCGCACGAAGTATGCGGTATCGAATGGAATTTCGATCGCTACGCCCGGAGGAAGACGTCTGGACAGCTCCGCGAGACGCGCACGGATCCTGTTCGAAGTTTCCAGCGCGTTGCCGCGTGGGCCGAGATGGATGCCCACGGTCGCCGCCGATCTGCCGTTCAGGCGCGAGTAGAACGAGTAGTCGGCGCGGCCCAGTTCCACGCGCGCGATGTCGCGCAAGCGCACGAGCGAGCCATCCGGCTTAGCCTTCAGCACGATTTGTCCGAACTCGTCGGGCGTTTCGAGTTGCCCCTTCACGCTCACCGACTCGGTGATTTGCTGCCCGTTCACGAACGGCGCGTTCCCGAGCGTGCCCGCTGTCACCGGCGAGTTCTGCGCGGCAATGGCCGCGTTGACCTCGGCCGCCGTGAGGCCGTATTCGCGCAGCTTCACCGGATCGAGCCAGATGCGCATGGCCTCGTCGGCGTCCCAGAGCTCCGCCGCGCCAACGCCCGGTGCACGCTTGAGATCGCGAAGGATGAAGCGGTTCAGGTAGTCACTGAGTTGCGCGGAATCGCGCGTGCCGTCGGTGGACGTGAGCGCGACGAGCATCAGGAACGTATTCGACGCCTTCTCCACGTCGATGCCCTGCTGCACCACTTGCTGCGGCAACCGCGCCTCGACCTGCTTCAGACGGTTCTGCACGTCCACGAGCGCGATGTCGGGATTGGTATCCGACGTGAAGGTCACGTCGATTTCCAGGTCCCCCAGCGCATCGCTCGTCGTTTCGTAATACTGCAGGCCTTCGGCGCCATCGAGGCTCTCCTCTATCACGCTCGCGACGTTGTTGCCCACCTCCTCCGCCGACGCACCCGGATATTCCGCGCTGATGACGATGCGCGGCGGCGAGAGCTGCGGATACTGTGCGACCGGCAACATGGGAATCGCGAGCACGCCCGCGACCATTATCGCGAGCGCGATGACCCATGCGAAGACCGGCCTGTCGATAAAAAAGAAGGGCACGCGCTCGCCGGTACGGTTAGGGGAACAAGGGGGAAGCGAACGGTGGTGCTTCCGCGTAGCGCGCCATATGAAGCGTATCGGCAAGTACGCCGGCGCGCATTGCGGCACCGCGCGAGCGGCCCTCTACGACGAAGCCGAACTTGCGATAGAGCGCGATCGCGGCTTCGTTGTCGGCGAACACTTCGAGTTCGAGCCTGCGCAGGCCCAGCGAATGGTCGGCACAGGCGACGATCGCCGCCATCAGCGCGCTGCCCACGCCACGACGCTGCCAGGCGTCGTGCACGCCGAAGCCCACGCAAGCGCAGTGTGCGCGGCGCGCCTTCGCGACATCGAGCTGCGATTGTCCCACCACGCGTCCGTCGATATCGGCGCAAATCGTGATGCAGCCGGGCGCCCGGCTCTCATACCACGCACGCAAGGATTCGGGGGTGCGCCACCCGCTCAATAGCGTGCCGTGGCGCACACCTGGCTGATTCATCAAGTCGGCGATCGCCTCGAAATCGGCGGGCTCGCAGGTGCGCACGCGGATAGTACCGGGTGACGCGAACGCGGGCGATGGTGTCGGGACGTGCATGGGGATCACTCCGGGGTGAGGGGCAGCGGATCGTGCAGGCGCGCCATCAAGAAGAAGTCGGCGAGTATTCCTTCGCGCAATACTGCGCCGCGCAAACGCGCCTCGACTTCGAAACCGCACTTTCGGTAGAGCGCGATCGCGGCAGCATTGTCGGTGTAGACGTGAAGTTGGAGCCGCCGTAGGCCCAGCCAGTTGTCGGCGAAGTCGAGGATTTGCTCCATGAGGAACGTTCCGACGCCCCGACGCTGCCAATCGTCGTGTACGTTTATGCCGATCTCGCCGACGTGCGCGCGGCGCAACTTCTGCGGATGCAGTTCAGCTTCGCCCACGATAGTCTCGCCCACCAACGCGCCGATGATGACGGCCGGCGATACCACGTTCGCGATCCACTCACGGGTCTGTGCGACCGAACTATACGGTGGCTCTGCATTGCCCCGCACTATTGACGGGCTGTGCCCCAGCGCATGCAACGCTTCGGCATCGCCGGGGCGCAATGCGCGCACGACGAGCCCCTCGGGTAAGCGCGACTGCATTGTTGTTTCCTTCTTGTTTGAGACGTCAGGGACGGTCAGGCAGGCTACAGCGTCAGTTCAAACGACTTCACCAGCACCCCGGGAATCTGCATGCCGCCTGTCGCGCGTTGACCCCACGTGTCTTCGGACAGGCGCAGTTCGGGCTGCGCACCGAGACGCTCGAGGCGCTCGCCCAGCAGGCCGTACAGACTGTCGTCGAAGCGCATCGCGTCTACCGGCGCAACGACACGCCCCTCCTCCACCCAGAACGTCGCAAAACGCGTCATGCCGGTCAGGCGGCAGCCCATGCGATCCGAGAAGTTCACGTACCAGAGGTTGCCGACGTACAGACCCGTGCCCAGCGCCGCGAGCACATCCGCGTCCGCGAGGTCGCCGCCCGGCATCGAAAGCGACGAC
Organism: Paraburkholderia sp. BR14312; assembly: GCF_040948675.1. NCBI lineage: Bacteria > Pseudomonadati > Pseudomonadota > Betaproteobacteria > Burkholderiales > Burkholderiaceae > Paraburkholderia > Paraburkholderia sp. BR14312. Next base: position 81,236 of record NZ_JBFPKI010000011.1, on the reverse strand, counting down.
GGCGCCTCGCTCGCCAGTGCACCGTTAGGGAGCAGGCCGTACTCGCGCGCCGTCCGGGCGTTTGTCAATTGCGCGACGCTCCTCCCCTCACGCACGAGCGGCACGCTTTCGCGCAAATAGCCGTCGTCGTTGAAGGCAGGTGTAATACCAAGTCCGAGCTCTTCAGTGATCGAGACGCGCGCGTCGAGCGAAAGCTCGCCGCCATGCAGCCGGTAAAGCGGGCTCTGCGACGTCGCCTGCGCGCGCGCTGAAAAGCCGCCCCACGCGGCAACGCCCAGCAGCTCTTCGAGCGCCGCTGGCGCGAGCCATGCACGGTACCGGCCCGGCCCGAGCGCTCGCGGCGCGAGCGCCAGCACGGGCAGGCGTGCCGCCGCCTCCTGCACCTTGCTGGCAAACTTCGCGTCGTCCCAGTTCTCGCCCGCATATGTCGTCTTGATGGCGCGGCCGCCCGGATGATAGAGCGACCAGCTGAAGCAGAAGTTTTCGACTTCGTGCCAGCCACGGCTGCCGCAACTGGAGGCGAAGCCGCGCGCGAGCATGCCGCCCGCGTAGAAGCCAACGAAGTCGAGCCCGCGCGCGCATTCGGCCACCACATGGATGAGGGCATGCGGATCCCGCAGCCGTCCCGTGCGCCGCGTCGAACGCTGCCACGCTGTCGTGTCGTAGAGCAGATGGGGATCATCAGGTGCATCACGCAGGTCCGAGCGAAGCGTTTGCAACGTCGCGCCCACATCGCGCAGATCCTGATCAGCGTTGCCGCAGATGTCGAGCGTGGAATACGCCTGGCGCGCGCCATCGATCATCCGAAGCGTGAGCTTGCCTTGGGAGACGAGTCCCATTTGCCGGACTTTGCCGCCGTTGAAACGAATGAAATCCGATTGCTCTCCGGCAAAGGAAGTGAGCGCCGTTTCACCAGCCAGCAACAACCCGTCGATCGCATCGGCGAGCATCATGAAATGCGAGTGCCAATCTACCGCCACACGCTCGCTTGCAAAGAGTACGTCGCTCATCAGGCGCCTCCAAAAACGTCTACGTTGCTGAAGACGCACGCCGGTGACGCGTGCCCCACACGAATGACCTGCGCGGGCTCTCCCTTGCCGCAATAAGGCGTGCCGTAGACCTCTCGGGTGCTCGCGTCGCCTACGGCGACGAGACTGCGCCAGAAGCTCGCCGAAATGCCGCGATAATTAGGCCGCTTGACGACCTGCGTGAGCTTGCCGTTCTCGATGAGCCGGCCATATTCGCAACCGAACTGGAACTTGTTGCGATGGTCGTCAATCGACCAGGACGTATTCGAAGTCATCAGAATGCCGTTGTCGATGCTTGCGATCATCGCGGCGAGTGTTTCGGTACCGGGCTCGATGTTCAGGTTCGCCATGCGGTCGATAGGCGGGCGATTCCAGTTGGCCGCGCGCGAGTTCGCGACCCCCGGCAGCCCGGCGCGCTGCTGCGAGAGTGCCCCACCGAGCGGCCGCTCCAGCACCCCGTTGCGGATCAGGTATTGCTTGCTCGCCGAACTGCCTTCGTCGTCGAACGCGTAGGTAGCGGCTTCTTCGCGCAGCTCCGGATCGAAGGTCACATTCAGCAACGGGGAGCCGTACTGATAGCTGCCGAACATCTCCGGCTTCACGAAGCTCCAGCCAGCGAAGTTGCGCTCGTCGCCGAGAATCCGGTCCAGTTCGAGTGGATGACCGATCGATTCGTGAATCTGCAACATCATCTGGTCCGGCATCAGCAGCAGGTCGCGCGTGCCCGACGGGCAATTCGGCGCCGCGAGCAGTTGCAGCGCCTCGTTCGCCACACGGGCGCCAGCGCCATTGAAGCCGTGCCGTGCGAGTATCTCCAGACCTCCCTGCCCGAGCGCGCCGTGGTCGCCGGCAAGTGTTCGCACCTGCGTGTCGCCGTTCGCATGCGCGGCCACGCTTAGCCCTGGCATGAGGTAGCGAAAGCGCTGCTCGATGCTCACACCGTCGCTCGTGAGATAGAGTTGATCCGTGTGCGCGACGTGCATGCTCGCCACCCGCTCGACGATGCGCGAGTCGAGGTTCGCCGACGCGCATTCGTGCGCGAGTTGGCTGAGCCACTCACGGCGGGTGGGGAGCGGCGTGTCGATGTTCGGCGAAGCATAGCTGCCGCTCGCAACGGGCCGGGCAATGCGGCGGTAATCGATCAACGAGACTTGCGCACATGCGAACGCCCGCGCCGTGGCGATGTCGAGCGCACGCTGGAGCCCCTCTGCACTGAGGTCGGCCGTCGCCGCATAGCCGGCACCGGCGCCGGTCCAGGCCGTCAGCATTGCGCCCCGCTCGCGCACCACACGCAGCGGCTGCGCGACGTCGTTGCGCACCACGTGGTCCTCGACAACTTCGCCCGTCATGCGCAGCGACCAGAAATCGGCGCTGCTCTTCAGCGTGCGCGCGCCCTGCAGCCAACGCTCTTCGATCATGCGAACTTCTCCTGTAGCACCGCCGGCTCGTCCAGCATCGACGACGCCAGCAGCGATTGCGTGTAAGGATGAGACGGCGCGTGCAGCACGTCGAGCGTGTCACCCTGCTCGACGATGCGGCCCGCTTTCATCACGATCACACGATGCGCCATCGCGCGCATGACGGCCAGATCATGCGTGATGAACAAATAACTCAGCTTGTACTTCTTCTGCAAGTTCGTCAGCAGCGCGAGCACCTGTTTTTGAATCGAGACGTCGAGCGCGCTGGTTGGCTCATCGAGAACGATCAGTTCCGGTTCCACCGCCAGTGCGCGGGCAATGGCGATGCGCTGGCGCTGTCCGCCAGAAAATTCGTGGGGGTACCGCTGCATCGAATCGGCGGGCAGGCCCACTTCCTCGAGCAGCGATGCGATACGCATACGTCGCGCCGGTCCGTCAACCTCCGGTCTGTGCACGGCCAGCCCCTCTCCGACTATCTGCTCGATGGTCATGCGCGGAGAAAGCGACCCGAATGGATCCTGAAACACCACCTGCATGCGCGAGTACAGTGCGCGGCGGGCCCTCGCCTTGCGTTGCGCCGAGAGCGCGACCCCGTCGATGCGGATCTCGCCCGCTGCCGCGCTTTTCAGGCCGAGCACGGTGGCCGCGAGCGTCGATTTGCCCGAGCCAGACTCGCCGACGATACCGAGCGTTTCGCCGCGCCGCAGCGTCAGGTTCGCTTCGTGCAAGGCACGGAAAGTCGAACTGCCGAACACCGAGCGCCAGCCTTTGACCGCTGTGCGGTAATCCACGGCGAGGCCTTTCACGTCGAGGATGGGCAGCGCATCCACCGCGACCGGCGCCACCTCGCGACGCGGCTCGCTATCGAGAAGGCGCTGCGTGTAGGGATGCTGCGGGTTCGAGAAAAGCGCCGCGGTCGTGTTCGTTTCGACGAGGACGCCCTTTTCCATTACCGCCACGCGCTGCGCAAAGCGCCGCACGAGGTTCAGGTCATGCGTGATGAGCAATATGGCCATGCCACGCGCTGCCGCCTCCTGCTCCTGCAGGTCGATCAGCAGATCGACGATCTGCTGGCGGACGGTCACGTCCAGCGCCGTGGTGGGCTCGTCGGCGAGCAAGAGGCGCGGGCGGCACGCGAGCGCCATCGCGATCATCGCACGCTGGCGCTGTCCGCCGGACAGCTGATGCGGAAAGCTGTCGATGCGGCGCTCCGGTTCGGGAATGCCGGTCCGCCGCAGCAACTCGACACCGCGCTCACGCGCCGCGCCGGCGCTGAGCCCCTCGTGCAGACGCAGGCTTTCGGCAATTTGCTTGCCGATCGTGTACAGCGGATTCAGGGCGGTCATCGGCTCCTGAAAGATCATGGCGATATCGGCTCCGCGAATGCCGCGCATCTCCTGCTCGGTTTTCTGCAGCAGATCCTCGCCGTCGAACTGCATGCGCCCAGTGAATCTTGCATGCTCGACGAGGCCGAGGATCGACAGCGCCGTCACGCTCTTGCCCGAGCCCGATTCGCCGACGAGCGCCACGCGTTCGCCGCGCTCAATCGAGAGACTCAGTTCGCGCACCGCCTGTTTCTCGCCGAAGCGCACGCTGAAGCGCTCGATTTCCAGCAAAGGACGATTCATTATTTACCTCCGCCGAACGCCGAGCCACGCCTGCGCGTATCGAGTGCGTTACGCAGTGCATCGCCCATGAACGTGAGCAGCAGCAGCGTAATGACGAGCGCCGCAAAAGCCGAGAGCGAGATCCACCATGCCTCGAGATTGTTCTTGCCCTCCTGGAGTAGCTCGCCAAGGCTTGGCGTGGGCGGCGGCACACCGAGCCCGAGGAAGTCCAGACTGGTGAGCGAGAGAATGGCCGCACTCATGCGAAAAGGCAGGAACGTGATGACCGGCGTCAGGCTGTTGGGCAGCACGTGGCGCCACATGATCTGCCAGTTCGAGAGACCCATCGTGCGCGCCGCCTTCACGTAGTCGAGCGAGCGGTTGCGCAGGAACTCAGCGCGCACGTAATCGGAAAGCACCAGCCATCCAAACATGGAAAGCAGGACAAACAGCAGCCAAAGCGTAGGCTCGAAGATCGAGGCGAAGATGATGAGCAGGTAGAGGTCCGGCATCGAACTCCAGATTTCGATGAGCCGCTGCCCGATGAGATCGGTGCGTCCTCCATAGAAGCCCTGCACCGCACCCGTCAACACGCCCAATGCGACGCCGGATACCGTTAGCGCCAGAGCCATCAGCACGGAAAGCCGGAAGCCGTAGAGCAACCGCGAAAGCACGTCGCGACCGAACTGATCGGTGCCGAGCCAATTCGTGGCCGAGGGCGCGGACGGATACGGTCGCGCCGCGAAGTAGTCGATCGTATCGTAATGAAAATGATTGGGCGGATAGATCGCGAAATTGCCGTTCGATTCGAGGCGCTGCCGGATATACGGGTCGAGGTAGTTGGTCCTCGCCGGAAAGTCGCCACCGAAGATCGTCTCCGGATAATCCTTCACGATCGGGAAATAGTACTGACCGTCGTAACGCACGACGAGCGGCCGGTCATTTGCGAGCACCTCGCCGAGCATGCTGATCGCAAACAGCGTGACGAAGATGACAAGGCTCCAATAGCCGAGCGGCTGCGCGCGAAAGCGCTGCCACGTGCGGCGCCAGGGCGAGACCGACGGCGCGTGCGCAACGGCGGCGGTTTCAGCCGTCCAGGCGTTGGAACTGGATGCGGGGGTCGACGAGGACATAGCAGACGTCAGCAATGAGTTTGGTTACGAGGCCAATCAGCGTGAATAGAAACAGCGAGCCAAGCACGACGGGGTAATCGCGGCGGATAACCGAGTCGTAAGAGAGCTGGCCCATGCCGTCCAGTGAGAACAGCGTTTCGATCAGCAGATTGCCGTTGAGAAAAGCGCCAATGAACGCGGCAGGCAAGCCCGTGACGAGCGGAATGGCCGCGTTGCGCAGTACGTGCTTCCACAGCACGTCGCGTTCGGGCGCGCCTTTTGCCCGCGCGGTCAGCACATACTGGCGGCCGATCTCTTCGAGGAAGGTGTTCTTCGTGAGAATCGTGACGATCGCGAAGTTGCCGACCACGGAGGCCGTTACCGGCAGGACGATGTGCCACAGGTAGTCGAGCACCTTGCCCGCGAGGCTCAGGTCAGCGAAGTCATCGGACGTGAGACCCCGCATGGGGAACACCTGCCAGAACGAGCCGCCACCGAAAAGCATCAGCAGGAGCACGCCGAGCACGAAACCCGGCACCGCATAGCCGGAGAGCACGAGTACGCTGGTCACGGTGTCGAATCGCGACCCGTTGCGCACCGCCTTGGCGATGCCGAGCGGCACGGATATCGCGTAGGTTAGCAGTACTGTCCATAACCCCAGCGTGATCGAAACCGGCAATTTCGAACGGATCACGTTCCAGACGCTGTCGTGCTGGTAGTACGACTGGCCAAGATCCAACGTGGCGTAGTCCTTGAGCATGAGGAAATAGCGCGTGAGCGGAGGCTTGTCGAAGCCGAACTCCTTCTTGATCTGCTCGATCTGTTGCGGATCCACGCCCTGGCTGCCGTGATAGCCGCCTCCTCCAGCGCCGGTCTCGCCGCCGCGCGTCGCATTGCCATGGCGCAGTTGCGCCATGATCTGCTCGACCGGGCCGCCGGGCACGAACTGCGTGACGACGAACGTGAGCGTGACGACGCCGATCAGCGTCGGCACCATCAGCAATAGACGTCGAAAAATGTAGGCGAACATGGTGGTCCTCAGTGGGCGGCCGCTTGCGCGGTCCGGGCGACCGGCGCGTTTTGCGGCTTGCGATACCAGTAATCGATGATCCAGTCCTGGGACCCGAACGATACGGGCACGACTGACGGATAACCGAGCGACGTCTTGTATGCGATGCGCGCGTTAGGTGGGTAGTACTCCGTCACGAGGTAGTACTCGTTCAGCAACACACGATCGAGGGCACGCGTTGCCGCTTCGAGATCGTCGAGCGTGTTCGCGGCTTGCACCGCCTTCACGAGCGCGTCGACGGCCGGCGAGCGCACGCCCGGATAGTTTTCCGAGCCCACCTGCGAGGCAGCCGCGCTGCCAAAGCGGCGTTCAAGCTCCGCGCCGGGAATCGTCACCGGGCTGTAGAGCCAGGTGGTCATGTCGTAGTCGAAATTGTCCAGGCGCTTCTGGTACAGCGCACTGTCGATTTCGCGCAGATGCGCACTGATGCCGAGCGTCGCGAGGGCCTGCGTGTAGGGGAGGATCACGCGGTCCATGCCCGGCTGGTCGTCCAGGATTTCGATGTTCATGGGCTCGCCCGCGGCATTGCGCAGCGCGCCGTCACGATAATGCCAACCCGCCTGCGCAAGGAGATCGCGCGCCTCACGCAGATTGCCGCGCAGCGAATCGGGCGGCAGCGTCGTTGGCTGCTTGATCATCGGCCCGAACACTTCCGGCGGCAGGCTCGCGCGCCACGGTTCGAGCAGCTTCAACTCCTTCTCGCCCGGCGTGCCGGTCGCGCCGAACGGGCTCGCCTCGAAATAGCTGTGCAGGCGCAGGTACTGACCGTAGAACATCATGCGGTTCATCCAGTCGTAGTCGAACGCGAGAGAAAGCGCATGGCGCACGCGTACGTCCTGGAACATCGGCTTGCGCAGATTGAATAGCATGCCCTGCATCTGTGCGGGACCGTCCGGGAAATTGGTCTGCTTGAGCGTGCCGTTACGGAAGTTCTTGCCCACGTACTTGCGCGCCCATTGGGTCGCGCTGTCTTCCACGTGCACATCGGCATCGCCGGCCTTGAACGCCTCGAGTTGCGTGTACAGGTCGAGGTAGAGTTTGAACGTGATGCGCTCGAAGTGGTACATGCCGCGGCGCGTGGGCAGATTGACCGCCCAATACGCGGGATTGCGGCGATACGCAATCTGCTTGTCGTTCTTGCGTTCGGCGATCAGATACGCGCCGCTCGCAATGGGCGGTTCGTTCGACAACTGGTCGAACGGAACGCGCGTGCCGTCCGGTTTCATCCCCCACTTGGGCGAGAAGATAGGCAAGTCGCCTGCAATGAGCGGCGCGTCACGCTCCGCTCGACGGAACTCGAAACGGATTGTCGAGGCGCTCACCACGACCGCCTTCTTGATCACCGAAAACTGCGCATTGAAGAGCGGCGAAGCCTGAGGGCTCGTGAGCGTATCGAACGAGTATTTGACATCGGTGGCCGTTATTGGATCGCCGTTCGAGAAGCGCGCAGCCGGGTTGATATGGAACGTCGCCGAAGCCAGGTCGGCCGCGACGTCAACGCGATCGGCGATCAGCGGATATTCGGACGCCAGTTCGTCCCAACTGCGCTGCATCAGCGTGTCGAACATCAGATTCTGGATGTCCGGCGCGGGTGCGCCTCGCACGAGGAAAGGATTCAGCGAATCGTAACTTTGGTACTCATTGTAGTTTTCGAAACTCAGGACGCCGTTCGACGGCGCATCGGGATCCGCGTAGTCAAAATGGGTGAAGCCGGCGGGATACTTCGGCTGATCGTACTGCGCGAGCGCCGTAGCCGCTCGTGCCGGCACCCCGGCAAGCGCACCCACTCCCACTGCCATGACCAGTGCGCAAACCGCACCTGACCAATGCGGCGACAATCGTGACAAGCTCAACTTCTTCAATCTCATCGTCTGTCTGCATGAGGACGCACACCGGCGTCTGGCCGATGCACGGTTCGTCTGTCCGACGTGGCAGGGGTTTGCCGCCGTCGCTCGCCACTACAGGAAACATTCGAGGCCGGCGGCCTTGGCCGCCTGCCTCATCGACTACTCACCACGTTGCACCGATCGCTCAGAACTTGTACGTCGCTCCGATCTGCGCGAAACGGCCGATATAGTTGTACAGCGACGTGTCGTAGCCCGTCTGGTCGAGCGCGCTGCTGGCAAAGATCGGATCGAACGGAGGCGTGCGGTTGAAGATGTTGTTGATGCCGCCGTAAATCGTCCAGTGCTTGATGCCCGTGTAGGTGACCATCAGGTTGAACTGGCTATACGAACCTACCTTGTCGGCAACCGGCGTGGGCGCAGCCACCGAAAGCGTCTGTGCGTACGGTCCCGTGTACATCCACGTGAGCGCCGCATTCCAGCCGTGATAGGCCCAGTCGAGCGTCGTATTGCCCTTCCAGCGCGGGAAGCTGCCGCCGAACGGCTGCGTGATCGTGAAGTTGTTGCCCGCACCGTTGATGGGACCCGTGGACTGCCCGAGCGTGAAGTCCTTCACGTACGCCCAGTCGGCCGTCAGCGTGAAAGTGCCCGCCTTCGTCGGCAACGCCTGGCGGAAGGTGCCTTCGAAGCCGTTCGTGTCGAGGTAGCCGAGGTTCTCGTACGGGAACACTTCATAAACCACCTGGCCTTGCGCATTCGTCACGACCTGCGACGGCGAAGCCGCCTCGCCGATGACGTGATCGACGCGGATCTTGTACCAGTCGAAGCCGAAATCGGTCGTGCGCGTCGGCGAAGTCTGGAAGCCGAGGTTGATGTTGCGCGTGCGTTCAGGCTGCAGGTTCGGATTGCCCTCGGTGATCGTGGTGACCGTGCCGGTGGCCGACTGCTGGATACCGAGCGTCTGCGAAGTGCTGTTTTCGACGAATGTCGGCGCGCGGAAGCCGCGGTTATAGGAGCCGTACATCGTCAGCTCCTTGACGGGCTGATAGCGCAGGGCGAAGCGCGGCGAGAACGCGCCCCCGAAGTCGCTGTAGTGGTCGTAGCGGCCCGACTGACTGAACGTCAGGTTGTGGACGATGGGCACGTCGACCTGGTAGTACACCGCCGCGACATTGCGCTGGCCGTTGACGGTCTGCAGCATCGGGTTCGCCACGAGGCCCTGGGAAAACTCCGCGCCCGGGTTGATGACTTCGCTCTGGTGCAGGAACTGGGCGCCGAAGCCGACACCGATATCGCCCGTTGGCAGATGGTACAGATTCGGCGTGGCGAGCGTTGCGTCAACCGTATCGAGCTTCGATATGCCCTGGTTGTTCGCATCCATGTACAGGCCGTTCAGGCCGTTCGGCGTCGACGACGGATTGGCAAAGTTGAATGTGCCGTTCTGGTAGATGTTATTGAGCGTCGCAGCGTTGAGCTGATTCGTGTAGGTGTTCGAAACGTTGCTCTGCGAGTGGCTATAAGCAGTCGACCAGTCCCAGTCCCCATACTTCGGCACCGAGAACGAACCGCGAATGCCCGTGGACGCACGCCAGAAGTTCGCGTACGTCTCTTCTGCCACGGTACGCGGAAACGAATAGGTGAGCGGCGTGTCCACGCCATACGGGTTGTACGGGTTGCTTGCGGGAACGACGTTGTTGAACGGCGTCAGACCGACGCCCGGAGTATAGGTGAGCGTCGGCGTTTGCGGGCTGCCGACGATGTTGTTCCAGAGACCGTCGTTCGTGGTCGTCTGGGTGTAGCTTTCCCACAGATCGGCAAAGGCGGTGGTCGTGTCGTCGACCTTGAAGTCGGCGTGGACCTTTGCGCTCGCGCGCGTCGTCTCCGGCGCGATCGACATGCCGTTGGCGGTGTTGAACGCGCACACCGTGCCGCCCAGCCCAGCAGCCGCACCCAGGAAATTGCTGCCGGCAGGATGGACGGAGCCGCCGTATGGACACCCGCTCAACGCCTGTGCGGTGTTGGGCCCCGTTTGCCAATAGGACGGCGCGAGCAGCGAGAGGCCGCCCGGCTTGTTCGTGAAGTCCTGCGCCGACGTGGAATCGCGGTCGGCCAGCGTCGAGCCCGCCGAATGATAGACACTCGCCGATGCGGTGACGTTGAAGCGGTCCGCATTGAGGTCGCCGAAGCCCGCCAGAACGCCGAACTTCGTCGTGCCGTTGCCGCCACCGTCGCTCACCGAACTGCCGTAGCTGCCGTCGAGTTGAAGGCCGCGGAAATCGTGCTTCGTGATGATGTTGACCACGCCCGCAATGGCGTCCGAGCCGTACTGCGACACAGCGCCGGTTTTCACGATCTCGATGCGATCGATGGCGTTGAGCGGGATGGTATTGAGGTCGAAGAAATTGTCGGTGCTGTTCGAATAGAAGGCGAACGGCGCAACGCGCTGGCCGTCGACGAGCACGAGGGTGTACTTCTCGCTCAAGCCGCGCAGCGCGATACCCGCCGCGCCGGCCGCGAAGTTGCCCGCCTGGCCTTCGCTCCAGCTATTGGCCGAGTTGGCCGAAACCGAGCGCAGATAGTCGGCCACGGTCGTCGCGCCGCTATTCTGAATGTCCTTCGTGGTGATCGTTTGCACCTGCTGGAAGCCCGTCTTGTCCGATTGCCGGATCAGCGAACCGGTCACTTCGAACTTCTTCAGCTGCTTGACGGTGGCTTTGTCACCAGTCGTGGCGGCTGCGCCGCCCGTGCTGTCGGCACCCGTCTGCGCGCTCGCGCCCGACTGCTGCGCGGACGCTGGCGCGGTTGCATTATCCGCCGCGATCGCCGCGCCGCCGTTGGTCACGGGCTGGCTCTGCGCGAACGCCGGTACCGCAAACGCCGCTGAAAACGCCAATTCCGCCCAGATTATTCTTCGAATGGCAACAGCCAATGCTCTTTGTTTCACAGTTTCCCCCTTCTCTCTCGTCGGTCACGTCTACTTCGTTATGCGAAGCAATGTCTCGTGAACCCCCGCATTAGATTTGACGACGCTGTCGCATCGCGCCACTTTTTACCTGGATTCGCCCTCCCCAGGGCTCTTCCATTTACAGCCGACCACTTGCCCCCAAAACCTCGTGCTGCTTCACTTCTGTCACATCCACCCCTGCCGAGCCAAACCGGGCCACGCCACTCCTTCTTTCCTACGTATACCTAATTAACTACCGAACTTTGATGCGTTGTTGCGGTTCGCTCAACCACTCACGGCTTCGATGCCACCAGCACCCAGAGCTGCGCCAGATCGGCGCTGCCATCGTTTCCCCGTACTGCATTGAAAGCCTGGATGGCTCGCGCTTTCTGCCCCGAGGCAAAATAAGCCTCGCCGAGGCGCAGTCGCGCTAGATCCTGGTGATCAAGGCCACCCTTCACAATGAGCGATTCCATGGTCGCGAGACCCTGCTTCGCCTGCCCCGCATACACCTGATTGAATGCCGCATCGAACGGTGCGACGGGATTGGCCGGGTCGGGCGCAGCATTGGCGCGCTTTGCCGCTAGTGCCTGCAGGCGACGTTCGCGATCGGCTCCAGCATCGTGACCCAGCACGCCAGACGCAAAGCCCTGATCGATGATCTGCTTGCCTTCGGCCGTAGACCCGGCAACGATCGCCAGTTGCGTCATCTCCATGTAGTCATCGGCGCTGGAAAGCGAGCCCGTCGCGCGGCGCAGGCGATACGTGTCCAGATCCAGTGCGCCGAGATAGCCGGGCTTGCTGCGAATCGCGTGCAGCAGGTCGTCCCAATATGACTGCTTTGGGTGATAAGCCACGAGCTTTTCGAGCGCACTGCGATAAGCTTCCTGGTCGTTCGCATGCTGAGCGCAGGTACCGAGCAGCTGCAGTTGCGCCTCCTCCGGCGTATGGCCGCCGCGCACCTGAGCTTCGACGCTCGCGCTCAGCAGACGCGTCGCGCTGGCGTAGTCGCCGGAGAGGTAGTACGACTCGACCAGCAGCGTGGCCATCTGGGGATCGCCGCCGCCAGCCTTCTGGTAGCGCTGCGCGACCTTGATCGCCTGGGCATAGTTCTTCTGCTGGAAGTAGATGCCCGCAAGCGCCGCCGTCGTGCGCTGGGCGTCCTCCCCCTTGAGCTGCCCGCTCGCGAGCAGCGATTCATACGCCTGCGCGGCAACGCCGTTCTGGCCCGCCGCCATTGCGGAGGCGCCGCGCATCTCCTCGACCATGAACGTTTCGTACGGCGTCTTGTTCGATACGGCCGCGGCCTGCGCAATCTTGTTGAGAGCGTCCTCGTAGTGGTGCGCGCGGTACAGGTTCTGCGCATCGTTCAGCGGCTTCGCCACGTCGGGACGTAGCGTGTCCGCCGCCCGCGCCGCTGTCGGCACCATGGCCAGCGTCGACAATGCGCTCACCGCGAGCGCAAGCGCCGTCCTCTTGAATCGATAAGAAATGCTCATCGCTTTCGAATGCCTCACTGCATGTACTGTTCGTTGCCGATCAAGCCGATCTTCGTTGCGCCTTCGCGCTGGGCCGCGGCCATCACTTCGGCCACGTCCTTGTATGGCGCGAGCCGGTTCGGACGCAAATGAATTTCTGCCTGCTCCGGTTCGGCCGCGACCTGCGCGAACCTGCGCTCCAGCGTCTCCTGATCGGGCACCGGTGTGCCGTTCCAGGTCATGGCGCCGTCGAAGTCGATGTCGATTTGCACCACCTCCGGCTGCACGGCCGGCGGCGGCGGATTGCCCACCGGCAAGTTCATCTTCACCGCGTGCATCTGGATCGGAATGGTGATGATCAGCATGATCAGCAACACCAGCATCACGTCGATCAGCGGCGTCGTGTTGATGTCCACCATCACTTCGGGTTCGCTTGCTCCACCGCCCGACGATACGTTCATGCCCATAACCGCCCCTTAACCGCCGCGCGCCGGCGGCTCCGTAATGAATGACACCTTGGCGATTCCCGCCCGCTCGCACGACGTGATCACGCGCCCGATGGCCTCATAGCGCGTCGCCTGGTCGCCGCGGATATGCACTTCCGGCTGCGGCGTCTGCACGGACACTGTCTTCAGCCGTGCCAGCAGCGTCGGCGCATCGACGTGTTGCTCGTACCAGAAGAAGTCGCCATCGCGATTGACCGCGATCTCGACGCTCTTCGGCTGCGTCTGCAGCGGCGTCACCGTCTGCTTCGGTAGCTGGAGCTGCACTGTATGCGTCACCACGGGAATCGTGATCAGAAAGATGATCAGCAATACCAGCATCACATCGACGAGCGGCGTCGTGTTAATGGACGAGATGACCTCGTCGTCATCGCCCTCGCCTCCAACGCTCATGGCCATGGCGTACTCCTCGCTCAGTCGGCCATGACGGCGGCGCGCGGCGCGGAGCGCGCGACGCGCTTGCCGCCAGCCAGCAGAACCGTATGCAGTTGCGCGCCGAAGCCGCGGACACGCTCCATCACAGCCTTGTTGCGTCGCACGAGGAAGTTGTAGCCGAGCACCGCCGGCACGGCCACGCCCAGACCGATGGCGGTCATGATGAGCGCCTCACCGACCGGACCCGCGACCTTGTCGATCGAAGCTTGACCTGCAATACCGATGGCCGTCAGCGCGTGATAGATGCCCCACACCGTACCGAACAGGCCGACGAACGGCGCGGTCGAGCCCACTGTGCCGAGGAATGCCAGGCCGTCCTGCAGGCGATTCGACACGCTGGTGATGGCGCGCTCGACCGAAACGTCGATCCACGTGTTTCGATCGACGGCCTCGAGCAGCGCTTCGTCGTGATGCTCGCCGGCCTCGATCGCGGTTTCCGCGATGAACCGGAACGGCGACGACTCCTCGAGCTGCTTTGCGCCTTCTGCTAGCGACGGCGCGCTCCAGAGCTGCTCGTCAGCGCTCTTCGCACGACGGTTTGCGCGGAACTGCTCGAAGAACTTGGTGATCATGATGTACCAGCTGCCCATCGACATCACCACGAGCAGCAACAGGACGAAGCGCGCGACGAAGTCGCCGTTCTTCCAGAGCGCGCCGAGACCGTATGGGTTCGTGACCGTCTCCGAGGTGGCCGGTGCGGGGGGCGGCGCCGGCTGGTCCGCGCTCGCGGCGGGTGACGGTGCGGCGACGGCTGCGGTGGCGGGCGCCGACGCGACTGCCGCAGGGATGCTAGCCTGCGCGTTGGCAAGCTGCGGCGCGACAAAGGTATCGACCGTGGCTACCGCGATCAACATGCTTGCCGCGAGTGCGGCGTAGGAACGCTTTTTCATGCCTGCTCCAATTCATCCGTTGAACATCTAAAAATCCGGGTAATGAGTCGCCACCCGATACATGCAGCCCGAGCGTCAGTTGAGACTGAACGAGAACGGAACCTGCACGCGTACCGGCTGGCCTTGCGAAATGCAGTTGAACTTCTTGACTGCGTTGAATGCCGCGGCATCCAGACTGTCGTCATTGGCCGACTGCGCCACTCGCTCATTCGTAACATGACCTTGCGGATCCACCACGAATTCGATGAGCACGTCGCCGGTCACACCGTTGTCCTGTGCCTCTTTCGGATAGCGGATCGACGAACGGATCTCATCCGAGTTTGGACACACGACGCCCACTTCGTGGCTCACCGGCTTCTGCACGGGTGCAGGCGGCGCGGGTGGTGCAGGCGGTGCGGTGACAGGCGCGCTGACCACGGGCGCAGCCTGATGCACGATCGACTGCTGCGGTGGCGCCTGCACCGGCACTTCTGGAGGCGGCACGAAAGGCGGCGGCGGAGGCGCGAACTTCGGCGGCGGCAGCTGCACGGTAGGCAGCGGGGGCGGCGGCGGCGGTGCTACGGGTTGGATGATCTTCGTTTCAATCGGATGCTGAATCACCTGCACGACCTTGTTTGCAAGACCATTGACCAACGCGTAGATGAGCACAATGTGCAATACGATTACCGCGCCAATTCCGCCGTAGCGGCGCACAGGGTTCTGCTGCCTACGCCCGAATTCGCGTGGGCGGCCTGGTCCGCCCGAGCGCACGCCTTCGGCTGGCGCTCCCATTTGCACTTTCATCACCACCTTCGCTCCCTCGGCGCAGTACGCCCCAATCCTGCCGCAGAAAACCCTCGTCACGCCATGACCACAAGTCGCGCGTGGCAGAAACCGACTTGTGCGAAATTACATTCGCACTACGAATTAGCAAATGCAGCCCACGCGGCAATTTCCTGGCCGCTCATGAACCCGCAATGCTTCTTGTGCTTATCGACAATCGATAGTTGTACTAACCCAATACATTTCGCTTCGGCACCAACGCGGCCGACTATCCGTCATTTGCCCTCCGCCTGGACGCCATCAGGGGTCTCGGACCGCCAGATCTATGTGTCAGTTTTGTTGAAGCGAGTCGAAGATAGCAAAAAAAAATGCCAGTGAGAAAACTTTTTTTGATGGAGCAATATCATGTTTAAGTATTTGCTCTCTAATTGCGAATTCCGGCACCAACGTGGTTCAAGCGCTTTCTGTCGATCATCGCAATGGTGCAAATATCCATTAATTACAAAATCATTATTTAATCATTTCACGTTTACAGCGTTAATTCAGGCGGCTCTGATCGCGGCACATGCGAGCGTTTCGTGAGAGTGTGCCGATGTTGTCGCTCGCAATTTCCGCTAGCGGCGTCCACGGGAGCGCACGAGATCGGGGGGAGTCGACCGCAACGACTACACTGGAGTTCTTGAGCCGCTGGGGAGAGACGGTCATGGAACTGCATTGGAAAATCTATCTGGAGCGGCAAGGAACGGGAGAAAGGGTCACTGTCGGCGCTGTGCGACGACCGGTTGAAGGCGCGACGCCTGCGGATTTCGGCTTATCCCTGGCGGAAGGCCGTCGACTTCCGAGGGCCCTGCAACAGCTCGCTGCACAAGATCAGATCCGCGCTTTAGTCCCGAGAGTGATTTCCTGCTTGTGCACACCCGAGCCGTTGGACGACAACGATGACTCCCCCGACGTTGAGCGATGCCGACGCGCTACTTGCATTCGAGATCGAAAACCGGGCCTACTTCGAGCAATGGATTAACGCTCGCCCTTGCGACTACTACAGCGCTTCCGCGGTTCGCGAAGCGATAAGAGCAGCAACTAGCGATAGAGACGGAGATCGAGCCTATCAGTACCTCGTTTGGCTCGACGATACGATCGTCGGTAGAGTCAATCTTGTCAGCGTAACTCGCCCATCCATGGCGAGTGGCATCACCTCCTCTATTTCGAATGCCATCTCGACGAGCCGGAAGCGCCGCCTGCAACAGGTCCAGCGAACGTTGCATTGACTTCCAAATCGAACTAGTCGTTTTGGGAGGGGTGGTAAGCAAAAGCACCCATTTCGCCGCAGCTGAATGGCTCTCGCGCGAGGACGCGACAATCCTCTCTACGTTTCTATAGGACCGCTCCGGGTCGACTATGCCTGTTGCATCAGGCGCGTCCCAGACGACTGGTGCACTCGGCCGTTCAATTCCGGCATCAGTATCCCTCTCTTATTTCCGATTGCGGCGATCAAGGTTCATCCAGAAAACTGAAGATCCTCGATCGCCCAGCGAGCGTTTTGGAATAGAGTCTGCAGGTTGATTTTGAGAACGATTGGTTCTAATATCTACTCCATGACTACCTTCGACAGTTCCCGAACTCGCGCTCGCTCCCGTCCCGGACGTTCTGCGGAACGCGGCCGACCGCGGGAATTCGATGTCGACCAGGCGATCGACGCTGCTGCCCGAATATTTTGGGCGCATGGTTATCACGCGACGCCTGTCGAGGCGCTGTGCGACGCTACAGGCGTGTTCCGCGGCAGTCTTTACCGGACCTTCGGCGACAAGCACGGTTTGCTTGTCGCGGCGTTCGATCGCTATGCGGAAGGTGCAGTCGCGCGGCTGAAGGAGCGGCTGGCCGCCGACATGCCGCCGGCTGACGCGTTGCGCGCGGCGCTGCTGCATTACACGTTGGTCAGCGCGAATCTGCTCGATCGGCACGGCTGCTTGATCACCAATGCGGCGATCGAGTTGCTACCGGACGACCAGGACATGCGTTCCCACATCGAATCGACGCTGCACCGCATCGCGACGCAGTTCAGTCTTGCGATCGCGCGCGGCCAGCAGGCTGGCCAATTCGATAAACGC
Organism: Paraburkholderia sp. BR14312; assembly: GCF_040948675.1. Classification (NCBI taxonomy): domain Bacteria; kingdom Pseudomonadati; phylum Pseudomonadota; class Betaproteobacteria; order Burkholderiales; family Burkholderiaceae; genus Paraburkholderia; species Paraburkholderia sp. BR14312. The sequence goes on along the minus strand of NZ_JBFPKI010000011.1, from coordinate 64,038 downwards.
TTGGACGCAGAGGAGGTTGGTCGGTTTCTGCTCTGCATCGTTCAGGGGATGCGAGTGCTCGGCAAGACCGACTTGGACAAATCCGCGCTCACGTCGATTGTGGACATGACGATGCGAGCGCTGGTCTGAGATGAACGTTTCCATCGGCACGAGTCGGTGATTGTTGGGATGTCGGCGGCCGCTGGCATTTTTTTAACCTATTTTGAGAACGATCAGTCATGAAATCAATCTCAGCTTCATCTGCATCTTCGATACGTTACTGGAAGGGCGTTGCACTGTGCCTGGTGGGTACGGTGCTGATGGGCGCGATGTTTCCCATAATGACTGACGCGTTGACACACGTCGATCCATTCACGTTTACGTCCCTGCGCTATCTGATAGCCGGGGTCGCTTTCGCTATGCTGCTACGGTATCGCGAAGGTGCTGGCGCGTTTGCCGCCCACGGCCACTCGCTCGGGACTGCGTGGTTGCTCGGCTCTGTCGGCTTTTGCGGCTTCGGCTCGTTCGTTTTTCTCGGGCAGCAACTTGCCGGGCCGGGCGGCGCGCTCGATGCGTCGATCATGATGGCAACGCAACCGATGATGGGCTTGCTTCTTAGCTCGTGGCTACGACGCAGCGCACCACCAGTGCTCTCGCTTCTGTTCGTCGCGGCATCGTTCTCAGGCGTGTCGCTGGTGATTACGAACGGCGATTTGCTGGCCGCCATTCACGGACCCCAGCACTACGCTGCCAGCGTGCTGATCGTGATCGGAGCGTTTTGTTGGGTGGTATACACGTTCGGCTCGGCGCGGTTCGCACGCTGGTCAGCATTGAAGTACACAACGATGACGACCTGGCTAGGTCTTACCACGATCGTTACCGTCAACGCGATCTTGATTGCACTGCACGCGGTGCCCGCGCCGACGTTGTCGATGCTGCGTTCCATTGCGCCGCATCTGCTCTACATGGGGCCTGTCGCTGGGTTCGGCGCGATCTTGTTCTGGGTCTCCGGAAACCGGATCCTGGGTCCGATGAACGGCGTGCTGTTCATGGACGTCGTACCGATTACCGCATTCGTCGTGTCCGCGCTGACCGGAGTAGTGCCGATGTCGGCCCAGATCGGGGGCGCAACATTGACCGCCGTCGCGCTAATCATGAACAACGTTTATTTGCGTCACCGCTCGTTGAGGATGACGGCGTCGGCTGGAGCATGATCGGATACTCCACGATGCACATGGCGACGGCAGAACGGATCAATGACGTATTTAGCTGGTACTGCGTCTGGAACAGCCTCGGCGGCCCTGTCGGGCATGAGTGGCTGCAAGTGAAGGTGCGATAGCGTGACTGAACAGGTCAAAATGGACAGCTACGCCTGGTCCTGACCGCTCTCAGGAGCCCGCCACTTTGAGATCTGGTCATCTACGGCCCGCTGGAAGGGCGTTGGTGAATCGCCGCTAGCGGCCGGGCCATCCGATCCGCTGTGCCCGGTCGAGCGAGGCTCGCACGACGAGGCGGTGGAAAGGAGCGATAAGGCCGAGATAGGCCCGACCCAGCAAACGATTGTAGAAGACAAGCGTAGTGACTATCAGCCGCTGGGGCCGGCCCTCAGATGCAGGCTGCACGAGCACCGACACACGGAAATCAAGATGCATGTCGTTCTCGCCCAGAATGATCTCGTCTTTGTGCCGTTCGAACACGCGGAAAATACTAAGCCGGTCTCCCTTCGCGATTTTCAGATCGACCGTTCTTTTAAGTCCGAATGGCCATACGGCAATGTCGCGAACTCCCTGCAGCGTCGCGATCCACTCGGGTTGCTCGGCAAAGATGTGTCGAGCGAGAGACTCTGCGTCGTTGCAGGCAGTCCCTGGCAAGTCCACCGAAAATGCGTCGGCAAAATCAGCCTTGCCGTACGACCGGCTCAGCCGTGAGGTCGCCGGGAGACCGACCTGTTCGGCCTTCTTCGAATTCGTCTGCATGGCCATTCTCCAGGCGTTCAAATTGCCCCGGCTGCCGCTGCACGTCCCAAGCGAACACAGTCGAGAGAATTGGCACGGCATATGCCTGCTTAAGCCGAAGCCAAACCGGTTGTGCGGTCCGGCAATGGACAATGCCAAGACGTTCCTGCGGTGGCTGCTCGTCTGCGAACGGACATTGGCGAAAGACCGACGGTCTTCACAGGATGCTCGGTGCCGATTTCGTCCGACCGAGAACACTGGACCAGATCACCCCTCCGGACCAGCCCACCTTTGGGCACTGACCTCTGCCAGCGCCTCGAATATAGCCGGCGTGCGTTCAAGGCGGGCGATCGTCCGCGCGCCTTCGAGGGCTGCAACCAATGCGGCTGCCGTAGCGGACGCGCGCTCGGGAGCGAAGCCGCATCCCCTGAAATGCTGCGCAATAAGCCCAGTCGACTCAGCAAATCCGCGCGCTACCCGTTTGGTCAGGTCAGCGTCGAGCGCGGGCAGCTCATTCGCCAGATTTTGCATTAGACATCCGTACTGGAAATCAGAGGCGACCATTTCGGCCGCAAAGGTCCTGAAAATCTGATGAACAAAATTCAGGGCATCACCCGTCGTATTCGCCGAGATGTCCCGTAATACAGCAATTCGATTCGCAACGTACTCATCGATTGCTTCTTCCGCGAGTTGTGCCTTGCCGCGTGGAAAGTGAAAGTAGAACGATCCTTTAGGCGCACCGCTTTCTTCAAGAAGCTGGGTCAATCCCGTCGCAGTGTAGCCCTGGATGCGAAACAGTCGTTGGGCCGTGGCAATCGCACGGGCGCGGGCTTCAGTCTTACGTGGCATGCCGAGAACATAGCACGTTTCGCTTGCGGATTCTATGGTGATTGCCATACTATGGCGATCACCATACCAGGAGTTGCCGATGCCTCCCGACCCAATCGCAAGTCAAGAAGGTTCGTTCAATCATGCGCCGCCTGCCCAGATTGCCGCGGCGCGCTCGCTGGAACTGAACCCAGCGCTTGCACGCGGACGGGGCGTTCCGTCATGAGTCATCCACGTGGCTTTATGCCTTCCCGACGAGTTGTCCTGGCGATGGGCGCGGTCAGCCTGGCGGCCTCTTTAATTCGACCCGCCCGCGCAAACCCCATTGGAGGAATTGACTTGTCCACATCAACATATGCCGAGGGAACGCTCCCGAAGACGGTTCGCTCGCGCATGATCCACGGGGTAAATGGCCTCGATGTCCATATTCTCGAGGCCGGTTACGACAAACCCGGCCGGCCGCTCGCACTGCTTCTGCACGGTTTTCCTGATCTGGCTTACGGCTGGCGACACCTGATTCCAATTCTGGCTGACGCCGGCTACCACGTCGTAGCGCCTGACCAGCGGGGCTTTGGCCGCACCACCGGTTGGGTGAACGAGTACGACGCCCAGCTAGCGCCCTTCAGCCTTCTGAATATGACGCGCGACGCCCTCGGACTGGTTTTGGCATTGGGATATCGGCGTACGGCAATGCTTGTCGGGCACGACCTCGGCTCGCCCGTGGCGGCCTATTGTGCGCTAGCCAGACCTGATGTTTTTCCCTCGGTGGCGCTGATGAGCGCACCGTTCCCCGGCCCGCCGGCGCTTCCGTTCGACATTGCGGAAAGCGAGGTATCGCCGGTTCAACCGAACACGGCCAATCAAAAGTTAGCAGCCGCGCTGGCGGCACTCGACCCGCCGAGAGAGCATTACCAGCAATACCTGAGTTCACGAGAGGCGAACCATGACATGTGGCACCCCCCTCAGGGCTTACACGCGTTTCTTCGAGCATTTTTCTACGTCAAAAGCGCCGACTGGCCGGGAAACAAGCCGCATCCGTTGAAGGCGCTGACCGCCACAGAACTTGCACAGATGCCCACTTATTACGTCATGGATCTCGGCAAGACGATGCCCGAGACCGTCGCTCCATTCCAACCTTCCTCCGCCGATGTCATGGCCTGCAAATGGCTCACCGAGCCGGAACTTGGGGTGTACACGGAGGAGTATGGCCGCACGGGATTTCAAGGCGCCCTGCAGGCCTATCGCGTCTTCTCCGACCCTGACCTGAACGCTGAGTTGCGCCTGTTCTCGGGCAAGACGATCGATGTCCCGTCGGTTTTCATTGGCGGGAAGAGCGATTGGGGCACCTATTCAGCGCCTGGCGCGCTCGATCTCATGAGGACGAAGGCGGCGACGAGAATGGGGGGCATCGAGTTGATCGACGGCGCCGGTCACTGGGTCCAACAGGAGCAGCCGGTTCGGCTCAGCGAGCTCCTCCTTGCCTTCATCAAGGAAGTGGTCGAGCCAGGTCACATCAGCGATTAGGTTGGGGAATGGCTACCGCCTGGGCCCTTTGCGCACCGCGGTCGCGGGTCGCCCATTTGCTTGCCGACAGTCGGTCGGCGAACTGCCGCAGCCGAGAACGGCAGTTCGCCATCAACCTATAGATCGTTGACGGTCAATGAGATCGTCATTGCAACAGCCCGTCGCGAGCGTCTGCTCTAATTGGAAGGTTGATCAAAAACGCGGACAATCGCTTTGCTGCCTAGTCGGCACGCGCGCCGCCCGCTGGGCCTGAAAACACCTGTCTTCCCTCTATGCCGCTACCGCTGATTTTTCTCCCCGCGATGCCGTGCGACGGGCGTATGTACGCCGAACAGGTCCACGGACTGAAGGATCTTGTATCAGCGTCTGTTTGCGTACTCACGCAATCGACTTTTGCCGAAAGTGCGGAGAGCCTTTTGGCTTCCACAAAAGGCCCATTCATCCTAGCTGGCACAGCCTATGGTGGGTGCCTTGCAATGGAGGTGCTGGCACGGTGTCCAGATCGTGTCCACGGAATCTGGCTAATGAACTGCCAACCAGGCGTTCACCCGAATCCGGATGTGGCTCGTGCAACAAGCCAGAGAATTCGTTCCGGCGAACATGAGCGCGTAATCGCAGAGTTCGCCGAGCATGCGATTCCTTCTCAGGACGTTGTTTCGAGGGCTGCGTTCGTTCAGATGGCCCGCGACGCGGGGGCCGAAGTATTCGCACGCCAGTCGGATGCTACGTTGACTCGTTCAGATCATTGGCCGACGCTTGCAGCGAGCAGGATACCAACACTGCTCGTATGGGGGGATGCTGACCGTTTCGTTCCAGTCAGCGTGGGCCGTCGCATTGCCACGTTGATTCCGCACGCCCGCTTTGTGTCGCTCGAAGGTTGCGGACACTTCCCAACCCTCGAGCGGCCGTCGCTCTGCACCGAGCTTGCACGTCGTTGGCTGGTCGAGTCAGCCCTCGGCTGAATTCCATATTGCTCAGGCAGCCGGGCGTCGCCCAGCCTGCTTCGGTAGGTCATCGGCCAAATGAATCCACGGCACCGCTTCTCTCTCCGCGCTGCGTGAGCGGTTGAAGTTTTCTCGAAGAAATCGAAGCGGAATCGATCTATGATGGTAAGTATTCCTATTAAAACCGTGTGTGCTCTTTTGGGGTCGTCCTTGCGCCACGTTCCAATTTATCGAGATGATCGGCCCAAGCCTGCATCATTTTCCGACGTGCGGGCAGGTATTCAGCAAAGTTGTAAGCGCTCCGAACCTCGTCGCGTTCACCGTGTGACCCCCACCAACCAGCGGAAGTCAACGGACCAAGCCAGCAAACAGCGGAACAGCCGACGGCCTGAGAAGCCCACCCAGTAAGGGTTTCGGCTACTCCATCGGAATATGTTGGAGTTCTATGGAATAGCGAATGGTGGGCCGGGTGGGGTTCGAACCCACGACGTCCTTTCGGAGGCGGATTATGAGGGCGCCGGAGGATTCCACGAAACGGCCCTATGTCTTTGATTTTTAGTAGCTCTGCTCCGCGCCGGTCAACTCGCAGCTTGGGCTCAATTTGGGGGTTTACGGGGAGGTTCGGATCGACTGTGGGCACACTTTGGGCACAGCCCATGCAACGCCAGCGTCGAAGGACGCGAACCAAATGAATTGCAGCTATTCAAACTCAATTGCCATGTCCCCAAGCGGATAAAGGATCTCTGGGTTGTGGAGCCGCCGGATCTCGCTCAGATATGAGCGGACTCCTTGGAGCATGCTTTCGATAGTAGCGTCGCAGCGACTCCCCAATATGGCCGAAACGGACTTGTCGATGTGCTTATGCGGGCAGAAATTTGCCGAAACCCACTCACGACCGTACTTCCGCAAGCATTGCGCGAGGATCTGCTCTAAAACAAGCACTCGTGCCGAAAATCGAGGACAGATACGATGGTGCGCCAAGCCTCGCAGAGCACGCTTGTCGCCAGTCAGGAAAATTCCCTCCGGGTCCCCCATCGTTAAGCTGAGCAGAACCGCTTCGCCTTCGTCAATCTGTGACAGACCGGACAATTCAGCTAGGATGTCAGGATCGGGAGCGGTGGCTGCCGCCATTAGCTTCATGTGCGTTATTACTTCGGCAGCTGCGTCCGTCGAATGAAACAACTTGCCGTCTGGCCTTTCCATGCAACGTTGTGCACGAAAACGAAGCGATGTGACCGTCGCGATACTGTCCCAAGGAAAACTCGTCAGTTCAGGCAAATGCGGAAGCACGTTCCAGTGAGCGAGCTTGCACAGAGCATCGACGTCGGCGTAGAGCATAGCTATCGAGGCTTGGCGGTCATCCCTCGATCCCGGTGAGTCTGCAGACCAAATCTTGGACATCTGCGGACACCAAGTCCAAATCGAGGTTGCGTTGCAACGCTGCTCTTATTAGCGCCTCGGCGTCGGCATCCTCACTCAGGAAACGCAACGCTGAAACAGCATCGGGCCAACGACGAGTCAAAAAGGCATAGCGCAAGATTAAGTGACCGCTCTCGATACCCAAGTCTCGTGCAGCTTCTCGCGCGGAGACTGCTAGCTCTACTGGTGAAGCCCATGAGGACCACGTCGAAACTATGCGCTCGACAGCGCTCCCCCCAAAGACGGACAGTGCAAACCGATCCGCCTCCTGTTCCTGGTCGTCGGCTGTGGATTCTGCTTCGTATTCTGAGTGTTCCTGAAGTGAGACGTCGACGATCGAGTCGGCGCGCTCAAGATGTCCACTGGCGATATGACCAATTTCGTGGGCAACTATGAACGCAAGCCAGGCTCGCGACGATTTCTTCTTTGACACGATGATGGCTGGCCGATCATTCACTCTCATCACGGCGCCATCCATCTTGCGAATTCCAACAGGAAGATTGGGCAACGGAATGACGGGGATACCCGATTGCCAGCAAGCATCGATCAACGACGTCAGTCCGACAAGCCCCTTGCCAACTTGACGAGCCAAGCTGGTTACCTCGGCGGCGGAACTAAAGTTGCCAGCATACGGCCGCGGCATAGCCGCGACAACAGCGCGTGCTAAAGACGCCGCGATCGAGGTGGCAGCCTGCAGCGCATGCTGCGCCACGTTTGCCCTATGCTTGTACGCGACCACGCCTGCGGCGCTCCCCTGTCGGACCTCGCCATGCATTAGCGCCGGAAGGTCAAGACCAACTCGACGACTGATCAATACGCATAGTTCAGCCACGCCATCAGGGCTCTTTTCAGCTTCTGTTGACCACCACTCTGGCAAGAGCGCCCGGACCTGCGCGCGGCTCAGGCCGAAGGTCTTCAGGTTGGTATATATCGTCTTTGCGTCGGTTCCGCTCATATGTTGCCGACTCCTGCGTCGCCCGCGGTAATCGAGATAGCCAAATCTAGTGTGGGCTTAAGTGACAGGATAAGGGGGGCGAGAATCTGGGCGGTGCGCAAATCACCATCCCACAGCGACCGGATAGCGCTTTCAATTAGCTCTAGACCTGCGTGGTCAACGTCGCGAGCTGGCATTATAGCTCCAGTCGCGTTATGCGCTTTATGCCAATTATCGATGTGCCGCAGCACCGCATGCGCAGTCTTTGTGATTGATTTGCGCTCGTTACGCATAAACCGGCATAACGATGGCTGGCTAACCCCTGCATTCCTTGCCAGGCTCAGGATACAGATATCCTGCTCCTGCCGGAAAGCATCGATTTTGGCAATCGCCAGCAGCACGTCTGGTTCGGCATCAGTTGCTTTTCTTGGCATAATTGGCATAATACCGCCATGCCCAATCATCCCGCAACCTCGCAAGACAACGGCCCCGTCACGGAAATTGAAATTCGCGGCGCGCTACTGTCCTGGCTTGCACGCAAGCGCTCGAAACGTCATCACGTTCTGGAAGAGTTCCGCATCGAGCGGGGCGGCGCCCGCATTGATGTGGCTGTTTTCGGCGAGGCAATGATCGGCTACGAGATTAAGAGCGACCTGGACACCTTTGCCCGGTTCTCGAATCAGATCCACGCATACAACCGCGTGTTCGACCAGATACATCTGGTCTGCGGCCCAGCACACGCTACATCTGCTCTCGAGATCATCCCTGCGTGGTGGGGCCTCCTAGTGGCGAGTCGCTCTCGCAAAGGGAAGATTACCCTGGAACTGTCCCGGAAGGCGGGATGCAACGCCCGCCAAGATCCCTTCAGCTTGGCGTCACTTCTTTGGAAAGAAGAAGCCATAGCAGCGATTCAGCGAAACAATTGCATCCAGCTACCTAAGGCGGCATCATCCCATGCGCTATGGGAATCGATCGCATCCACGTATACCCTGGATGCAGTCAAGACTCTTGTCTCGACTGCCCTATTGCAGCGTCAGATAAGCAAGGCATGCGCTGTCAAAATCATATGATGGTTTGTAGCGTCGCGGCGCCAAGTCCACGGCAGACCATTCTTGTCTGAGCCATTAGCATCCTTATGATACTTCGCATCCCCGTAACTAAAAAACGGGTTGGTATATACCGTATCCGACGTAAGCAATTTGCATAGATTGCGCAATTCCCCTCGCGGCGCCCCCTTGAATTGGCGCCCCTTATAGAGTCGCCAAAAATCGTCGGCGGCATAACGAATCGCAATCGACGGATTAACCGATTTCAGGTCTGCATCCTCAGGCAGGGGCGCAGGATTGGTGACCGTGTAGTCCGCATACCGTAACGCCTTGTATGCCGGAACTTTCTGGATTTCCAGCCAGATCAGCCACTCGACACGAGGCAGGTCCGTAAAGCCGAGCTTCTTGCCGGTGAGATTCAGCGGAAATGACCCCCCAGCGAGCGTGATGCTCGCACATCCTGCTCCCAAGGCCGCATCTAGATAAGGTTTTACGGCGGACACGCAAGCCGTGGCTTGTCGGTCCAGCAACGAGAATTGATCAATGACTAGGTGAATGCGGCGTTTCTTCACAACCCTCGCCAGCATGTCGACGCTTGACTGAACTTGCGATGCTCCCACTTCATCCGTGCGCAGACGCAGGACCACTTCGTTGTATTCAGCCAGCAGTGACACCTGCGCAGGCGTCAAGGCAGCCAGAGACTCCAACCAGGCTGAGCGAATGACGGGGACAATCTGATGCTCCAACGCTCTAGCTAACGCGCCGCATATAGCCAAGAGTAGGGAGATTTGTTTAGCGTAATCCGATGAAGCGTATCCCGTGTCAATGCAAACCGCCTGTTCTACAGGAATGCACTTCTTGACCTGAGTTTCTATCTCAGAAACATATGCTGGCAGTGCGCCTCTAAGGGTTGGTGTATCGGGCGCCACGCCGATTGGCTGCAACTCCAGCATCGGCGTTATACCGTGCCATTGGCCGTCGACCAAAAAGCGCAAAGCATCTCGTTCACCGCGCTTCCATTTCAACACCGGCATATACAACCACGTCATTGCCACGATTGCGCCCCCTCCGAGTTAGATATGCGAATTACATATAAGTACCAGTCTGAGTCAAAAGATTTTTCTCTTTTTGGCGACTTTAATCAATCACGCCAGTAATCCGAAGGCGCGGATAGTGCTCCGGCACGCACTCTGCAAACCCGCTGCCCCCTCTCGCGCAGTTCTTCAATGCCGACGCCCACTACCCCCTGAATCGCAACTATCGCCGTCGTCCGAAGCATCGCGAACGCTTGCGTTAACTTTTGGTATCGAGAAGCGCCGTGCTGCAGAGCTTGAACAAGGCGGCAAAGCACTTACAGATTCGAAGGGCTGTTCGACGCTACTGCGATCATTTTAAAGCGTTGTAGGGTCGAAAATTGTAAAGCATTGTGATTGTGTTATGCATAAGTCAGTATTGGCAGGAATGTGCGAGGCACGCCTTCCAGCGAACCCAATCAGAAATCTGAACCGCTGATGGAAATTATGCGAAATGCATATCTTCATCGTTCAATAGTCGCAACGGTTTTTTTGGTAATATGATCCGAACTTCACGGATACCATATGTCTTCCGCCAGCAATCTCGTAAAGAAAATACGATCCTCGAGTGCGGCGGTGAAGCGTGCTGGACTTTTCTCGCGCTACGGGAACCACTGACAGCGCGATGAGCCAGGTACAAGCCTAATTCCTAATTTATTGAAGGATCAAAATTCAGATGACTTCGGCCGAAAAGAAATTTGACTGCGAAGGTGACGAGCGGCGACGACAGCTTGTTCGGGAATATGAAATTCTACCGTTGACACGTGCTCAGATAGCCGAGGGAGTGGAGGTCGAGGGATGCTGTGGAAAGCTAAAAAATGTACAGGTAATTTTTAGTTTTCAGAATCAAAAACAGAATTTTGCTGCCCCTATGGGTGAGCACTGTGCGAAAGAACTGATCATTGCCATGAAACATGCTTATCCGGTGAAGTACGCCCAAGTTGCTATGCCGCTGCTGTCCAACCCTTTCACCCCTCCGCCACTTCCCGGCGGTGGCGGTGGCGGTGGCGGTGGCGGTGGCGGTGGCGGTGGCGGTGGCGGTAATGGGCCAAATGGTCAAGCCATTCCCCCGCTAAATCAAGAGTTGTACGAGGCGATCAATTTGTGGTTTTCCTTGAATGGCAAGGTTCCGAAATACGAAGTGCTCAGGGCCCTGAAAGAAATGCAGACGAATCCGACTCAAAAAATCAAACCGTGGTTTGTCTATGACTTCTTTAAAGAGATTGCGCTCTCAAATAAGACGCTCGCTGATTTGTGCAATCAATACACCAGCAAAAATCCTTCGCTGAAGCTGAAGACGCCAAGCTTCCCGCTCCTGAATGAAATGGCGATAAAGAACTGGGTAAGCCTGCCCTAGCGCACCGCTCAGACTGAAAAGAGGTACCCCTATCGCCCTTGCAGAAGTCTCGGACTTGCCCGTCACTTCAAGGGGCAAGTTTTTCCCCGAATAAATTCAACCCAGCGCTTCGACCACCCACCCTCATCCCGCAGCTTCCTGTAACCGGCGCCCGAAGTACTGTATCCGCTCCCAGGCTGCAGCAGAACGATGATAGGGAAGACAGCTAGTAGGCCGGTCGTGCATCGCCAATGCCTTCGCGATGGCTGCTTGCTCGGTATCCGAAACCATCTAGGGACCGCCAGCTTCCACGCGTGCCATCACATCGTCGAACGCGGTCTCCGCCATTTCGAGCATGGCAGAGACGGCAGAAGCGGAACCTTCCATGAAGCATGCGTGGTAGACCGCCTGCATGAGTCTTGATGGCCTCGACCTCGCCATCCTGTCGCGCAGCTAACACGGACAGGGCAAGATGGTATTCGAGCGAGAGCGCCCGCGCCTTCCGAACGGGAAGCGAGAACAGCATGTCGCGTGAAAGCGGACGGCGTTTCCTCTTCGTCATCGTTAGAATTGTGCTGTGACCTGAAAGCCGACCGTGACACGTGCCGTATCGAATCCGGCGGGCTTGTATATCGGCGTGCCCGCGAAGAGGTCATACGAGAAGCCCGCATACTTCGCCGGTGCGCCGCCGCGAATGCCGATGACGGCACCGGCCAGTTGCGTCCCGACGATCGCCGCCGTACCCGGGCCGAAGACGTGCCCGTAGTCGATGCCCGCGTAGAGGGTTTGCCCCGTCTGTCCGAGCGGCAACTGCAGTTCGTTGCGCCAGTAGAAGCCGCGCTCGGCAGCGAGCATCTTCTCGCCGTCAAAGCCGCGCACGGTGTAGCGGCTGCCGATGGTCAGGTCATCGATATAGAACAGCGTGTTGCCCGTGTACTGGCCGTGCAGCGTCGTCACGTAGCGCAGGGCCTGCTTGCCGATTGCGAACGGCACCGAAAGGTTCGCATCGAGCGTCTCCATGCGGAAGCGATAGGTCGGCCCAGTGGGGTACGGGTCGGCCGTTGCGCCCAGTCCGCCTACGCCCTGGCGATAGGCGAGCGTGCCGTCGAACTGCGCAGCCCCGAAGTAGTGCCGATCCGTGAGACCACCTTCGATGAACGTGTTGTTTCGGGCTTGCTGCGGAATCGTCGTGTCCTCGATGAAACTCGCGCCCCAGCGCTTGATGAGCTGGAATTCGAGGCCGAGGATATCGTCCTGGCTGCGGCGGATCACACGTTGGATCTTTACACCGGCCGTCTGCGCGTTGCCGCTCGATACGAACGTCTGGTTCACGCCGGCAATCTGCTGGTAGTACGTGTTCGTGTTGCCGTAGATCGTCGCCGTCCAGTAGCCCCAAGGCAACGAATACGAGCCGTTGAAGCCGTGCGAGCCGAGGCCGTGGTCGCCGAATTCGAGGTCCTGATTCGCGCCGAGCGTGAGGATGTCGTTCAGCCCGAGCGGGTTGTCGACGCCGAGGCTGACGTTACCCTGAAGCTTTCCCGTTGCGCGCTGGCCCGAGTTATCGACCGAGGCGACAAACGTCCAGGGCTTCGAGTGCTTGACCGTCACGACGACATCGCTCTCCCCGGGCACGTCGCCTGGAACGATCTGCATCGTCGCGTCCTGGCTGCTGACGCGCTTCATCTGCTCCAGCCCCTGCTCAAGGTCACGCAACTGAAGCACGTCGCCGTCGCGCACGGGAAATGCGGTTTTCAGTGTGCCGCGTGTGCTGGCGTCGGCAAACTTCAGATGACGGATCACGCCCGGCACGAGCGCGAACTTCAATGTCCCCTTTGACAGGTCCTGCGTCGGCATCAGGACGCGCGTAGTGATGTAGCCGCGGCTTAGTATCAAGCCCTGCAGGCCCTTCGTCAGCACGTCGAGGCCCTGCTTGCCAATGCATTGCCCCTGGTAATGCCTCAGCCAGTCATGCAGGAAGGCGAACCGGTCCATGGGAAGGGCAGATGCACCTTTCAGCCGGTTCATTTCGGGCAGCGTATCGGGCACCTCAACATCGAACGAGTCGATACGGAAGCACGGCGTCTCGACGGGCAGCACCGGCCACGTCCCCGCCTCGGGCGCAGCAGAACGGACAACCGGCGCGGCGACGGTCGCCGCACGCTGCTGCGCGTCCCGCTGCTGCTGAATCTGTTGCTGCTGCTCGGCATTGGCGCGTGCAGCGGCTGCGGTGTCGGCTGGTGTGGTCTCCGCGTTGGACACGAGTGATACTAGGGCTGTAAGCGGCAGGGCCGCCAGCCTCTTTCGGATTTTCATAGGTGACTCGATATTGATGACAGGGCGGCAGATCAAAACAACCGCCGCCCCCGATCAAGGCGCACACCGCGCGCTAGACTACTTCCTACGCTTCAGTTCATTAAACCGCTGTTCTGCAGCTCTCACAACACTCTGAAATTCGCCGCGCGGTATGGTTATATCAGCCACCGTGGCAGCGTCACTTCCATTTCCGTAAATTAGCTTTGCCTTATCTTCGAATTCAACAAGAAATACATATTGACTTTCATCGGACAAACTTTCCGCTGACACGAGATGTGTCAAATCACTCGTTTCAGCTTCAGAGTCCATCGCTGGGAAAGCGCGCTCACAGAGGTCGTGATACGCGTCCTTTGACGGCAAATTGAACAAGCGGGCGTCTTCGACACCAGAGCCCATGCAGTGCAACTTCGCGAGCATGTTCAGATCGACACCGAGTGTCGAGCGCTTTGACAAAATTAGCTCGCCTCCGATGAAGTAGCCAAAGCATCCGTTCTGGAATCGGTCCGTTGACCAAACATCAACTGGATCGCACCAGATAGCAAAAGTGTCAGGATTTCCCGAGAGCATTTATTTTCCTGTGAAACCAAGAGTGCGCTTAACGTTGATCGGAATCTTCGACACGTTTAACGGTGCCGAATTGTCGCCCGTAGAACCCGACCAGTGATAGACCCCATTGCCGTCTGAGTAGAACCTATTGATATTTCCGTTTGAGTCAATTGCATAACGAACACCGTCGGCACCCGGAATCGACGAGTTGAACAAATCAAGCGAATTGCTTGGCTCCGTACCAGCATTTGGGTTGTTTCCAGGCATCCCTGCCGTATGCTTGGGATTTGACTCAACTTGCAAACCATTGTCAGCCGTAACCGTATCCGGGATTGGGAGGCGGTTATTGTTTCCACCACTCGCGAGGGTAGCACTATCCGGCACATAACCTGGCATTCCCGGCGCAGCGCCCGGGCTATTGACGGGTCCCGCAGAGGCCACCGGCACGGCCTGCGTACCCGGTGCGACTGGCGGCTCACCTCCGCTAATCCCCAGCCCAGCGTTTATACCGTTCGCAACACCCTGGGAGATCAGTGCGGCCTTTGATTGCGACGTCAAGGGGTTCGTGTTGGTGGTGCCCGTACCCGTCAGCGCGTCGGCATCCGTGCCTGTTGTGCTGCTGCCACCGAACGACGGAATGACCTGGTTCAGCGCATGATTGACGATGCCAGCGAGGTTCACCGCGCCACGCCCGGCGCTCGCAAGCTGGTCCCCGACGTAATCCAGGAATTGGCTTCCCGTACCGCCCGTACCATTGGCATTCGTCGTATCGCGGTTATATAGGTCCGCGTTCGACGCGGTGAACGCGCCCGCGCTACCGCCAACCAGCGCGCCACTGAGACCGGCCAGCACGTTCGATACGGTGTTGCCAACCGTCATGGAACCCGTCGCGTTACCAATCGAATCAGCCACACCATTCAGCTTGCCTGCTAGCGCTGACGAGACACCAGCGCCCGCTGCACCGCCAACCGCACCGAGCGCGCCGCCACCAAGGCCTCCGATCAGCGCACCACCCACTACGTGCAGGCCGACACGGTTCGTACCGCCTTCGGCCCACGAATCGGCTTCCGCCTGGTCCTGCTTTGCCAGCGCCAGATCAGCCGCCTTCGCGTCTGGATCGGTTTCCGCTTGTGCCGCCTTCGTCGCCGCATCTGCGGCGTCCTGCGCTGCCTGCTGCTTCGAATTCGCATAGGCACCGATGCCCTGCGCCACGACCTGGCCCGCTGCCTGCGCGGCCTGCATCGTGTCGGCCTGCTGCGAGAGGATAGTGTTGACGTCCGGCGTGCCCGAGACCGTACCGTTGGTGTTGGTCGTGTCGCGGCTCAGGCCCGCCACGTCCTGCGTCTGTGAGGTCGGATTCGTGATGTTGATCGCGCCCGCACTGACCGCGCTGCGCGTCGTGGCGCTCTGGTCGCCGCTCTCGTTCTGCGAGATCATCGGCGACACGCCACCCGTACCGCTGACCGAGCCGGGACCGACGGCCTTGCCAGTACTGCCGACGCCCACACCCGCGCTAATACCGTTGCTGTTGGCATCGTAGTGCGAGTGGTTCTGGATGTCGCTGTAGGTGAGCGTGCCAGTCGTGAGGCTATTCTGCGACGCATCCGCCGTGCTCGATATCACCGCACCCGTGAGCGCCGTGTTGCCCTTGACATTGATCTTAAAGCCACCATCGCCCGCGTTTATTCCAGCCTGCTCGTTCACGCCCGCATAGCTCGAGTCCGCATGGCCGTTCTGCGCGCTGAAGTTTGCACTGCCGCCGCCCTGGCTGATCGTGAACCCGCCACTCACGCTGCTCTGGTGCGCGGCGCTGTTCGTCACGTCCTGCACGCTTGCCACGTTCAGGTTGCCGCCGACAGCGGCGCTCACCTGCCCGCCGTTGACCTGCGAGCCGATGATATTGGTATCGCCGCCCGACGCAATGGTCACGCTGTTCGCACCGTTCACGTGCGAGGCGTTCTGGATCGACGCGTCGCTGTTCGCGTCGCCGTGTGCCCTCGCCATCGATGCCGATATGCCAAAGCCGCCGCCCAGCGTGTACTGCACGCCAACGCTCCCGCTGCTGGAACTGTTCGAACTGCGCGTCGAATCGGTGTTCGTCGTGTTGACGATATTGACCTGATTCTTCGCCGCGAGCACGACATCATTCGCGCTCACGTTCGACCCGGCCACCGTCATGTCGCCGTTTGTCGCCACGAACGCTGCGGTGCCGCCCGCCTGCACGCTCGAGCCGCGCTGGGTCGTCTGGTCCTCGGACGACTGGCTCTGGCTGCTGCTGGTGCCGATGCTTACTTTCACGCCGATGTCTGGCTCGCCGCCCTGGGCGAGCGAAGCGACTGCACTGCCTGCGGCGAAGGCGTCACCGGCCGCCGCGATACCATGCAGGGCTGCCGCGCGATCATTGCTGCCCGCGTCATTGTGCGCCGCCTGTGCCTCGCTGACTGCGCCGTTGATCGCGTCGCCGACGGACCCCGCAAGGCCTGCCGTAATGGCGGTGCTGCTGGTCTTTTGCTGCTGCGCCTCGTGTGCCGTATCCGTCGCCGCATCGATGATGACGTTCGCGGCCGTCCCCGTTACGTTCTCCGCGGCCACGAGATCGCTGCCCGTGACATGCAGGGTGTTGCCCGCCTGGATCGACAGGTTGCCATTAAGCGAGCCGACCGTGCTCGCGTTGTTGGTAACCTGTGACGACTGCTGCGTTTCCTGTGTCGTACGCGTGCCGACGCTGTAACCCTGCAGGCCGCCGTCGAGCTGGTTGATGGGATTCAGCCCCGACAGGAAGCCGCTTTCGTGCGTCCTGGAATAGCTTTGCGAACTCTGCGTATCCTGCGAGGTCGTGATATTGACATCGTGCACTGCACTGAGCGACACATCGTTCGTGCCAACGATGGTACTGCCTGCAACGTTGATATCCTTGCCGCTGGAAATCGCGACGCCATCCGCTGAAACCGTGCTGCCCTGGCTGTAGGTCGCCGTCTCACTGCTCCCACTCGACACCGACTTGCTGCTCACCACCTCGCTGTGGCTATGCGTCTCCTGCGAATTATCGACGTTCGTTTCCGTCGCCGCGCCGATGTTCACGTTACCCGCCGCCGCGAGCGTCGCGGTCCCCTTGTCGAGGTTGATCGTGCTGCCGGTGAGGTTGATGTTGTTGCCCGACGCCACGGTAAGCGAATTGCCGGCGTTGAGCGTGGTCGCGGTCAGCGTATCGTCGGACGTGTGCAGCGATTCCGAATAGCTGCCGTGGTGGTCGCTGCCGGAACTGTTGCTGTCAACGGTCGAGGTTGCCTTCGCCGCCTGCAGCGTCACGTCGCCCTTTGCCGCGATGACACCGCCGCCGCCCAGGTTAATGTTCGCGCCGGTCGCGCTCAGGTTGCCGCCCACACCGATTTCGGATACGCCGCCCACCTTTACTGTGCTGCCGGTCGCGGTGTTGAAATCCGTGTTTGAGACGCCGTTCGCGCGCGCCACGACCTTGTGCTCGCCGGTCTGCACCGAACCAAGGTCCCAGTTGCCGCCGATGCTCATGCCGAGCGCGCCGCCCACGTTCAGGTTGCCCGCGTTCTGCTCGAAGTTGCCGCCCGTCACGATGGCGGCATTGCCCGCCACGTTCAGGTTCGCGATGGGGCCGAGCGTGGTTGTGGTCCGCGTCGCGCCCGAGGCGCTGACCTGGTTGACCGTGCTGGTGGCCGTGTCCAGCAGCAGGTTACCGCCCGCGTTCAGCGCGACGCTTCCGGCGTTCACCGTCGCCGAGGTGAAATTGACATCGCCCGTCGTCGTCAGCGACATCAGGCCGCCGCTCTTCAGCGTGCCGAATGTGTTGTCGATGGACTTGCCTTCAATCGTGAGCGAGTTGCTGGCCTGCACCGTGCCGCTGTTGCTGAACGTCTGCGCGTTCTGCAGGTCGATGTCGGTCGCCGCGATCAGCGGTCCCTGCATGTTCTGCTGGCTCGCCTTCGCGAGATAGACGACCGGCACGAGCACCGACTGGCCGTCCACCACTTCCGTCTGCAGGATGACGACGTTGCTAGTGAGCGCGGCCACCTGGTCTGCCGACAGCGCCATGCCCAGCGGCAGCTCAAGCTGCTTCGAGAGCGCCGCACCCGACGCCATCATCGCTTCGTACATCGACTGCGTGTCGGTGTACGGCCCGGGTACGGCCTTGCCGGTGAGCGACGTAACCTGGTTCTGCACGAGCTGCTGCTCGTACATGCCGTCGCCCAGGCGCTTTTCCACCGTCTGCGGGTTGTACCCGAGCTGGTTCAGGAAGTAGTCGCTGGAGATGAACGACTTCTGGCTGGTGAAGGCTGGATTCGACTCGATGAGGTACGGCGCATTCGGTGCGGTGTCCCGCCTGAAGAGGCCACCCTGGGGAATCGTGAGATTGCTCAGGACGTTCACCGCGGTCGCGGCGGCGATGACCGGATTGACGAGGCCGCCGTGGCCCTGGACCGAGCTCGTCCCGATATTGACGGCCGCCACCGACTGGCCCGCGACGAGACCGAGCGACGTCAGGCCCGCGTTGCCCGCCGTGTTGTTGATGCTCACGCCCGTGCCGGACAGCGTGCCGCCGGCGACGAAGCTCGATTCGTAGCTCGGCAGCGCGTAGGTGTGCACATCGGCCGGAGCCGCCTGGGTATAGCCGCCCGGATGGCCGGTGACAAACCCGGCATTGCCGAACGGCAGCTGCCAGTTGTATTCGGTGTTGTCGTAGTTGTCGTAGTGATACTGGCCCGAGTACGTGACCTGCACGCCAGGCGCCATCTGCCCATGCCAGCTGTTCTGGTCGAGCGAAACGGGAGCGGCGATATTGCCCGCCGCCGCGACCGCGCTCCAGTAGTTGCCGAACGTGCCGACCGATGAAGCGTTCAGGTTGCCGCCCGAGATGATCTGCGCCTGCGGGCTGATCCCCGTCACGAGGTTGCCGAGCGCCACGCCCGTATAGGTGGTGTACTGGTACGTGCTGTTCCACTGGCCCCCATGCGGCGGATTGGTCGGCATGCCGCCAGTCCCGGCCTGCAATGCGGCGATGACAGCGGGATTGTAGTCGGAAGCAGTCGGATTGAACTCGATGCCCCGAACCTGCGGATTACCAGGACCGCATGCGGCCATGTACGCGGCCGTACACCCCGACAGGCTGATGCCAAGCTGGGCCAGCAGTGCGGGATCGACTGCCGAGGTGTAGCCGCCCGAAGTCGTCATGACGCGGCGAGTGTTCGTGACCTGGTTCGCGTGCAGCGCCATGTCGCCCGCGGACTGGATGAGCGCCGATACGTTGTCGATCAGGTTCGCGTTCGTGTAGTTGCCGCTGGCATCCTTGCCGCCGGCGAGGACAACCTTGCCCAGACCATAGATCGCGGTCGTCGCCTGCGTGTCGGTTGCGGTGGTGTCGTCGCGGTTCTCGATGTCGGGCGCGAGCAGCTCGAGCGTGCCGTTGCGGTCGGTCGCGCCAATGAGCGCGCCCGGCCCGATGTTGGCGATCGTGCTGGTCGCATTCAGCGACACACTGCCGCCCACGATGGCGCCGGAGTTTTCCAGCGTGCTCGAGTGCGTGGTGAGCGTGCCGCCCGCCATCATCGAGCCGCTGTTGTTGATGTCGCTGGCGTTGACGTCAAGGTTGTTCGCCGCCGCCAGCGTCGCCGCATTGGTGAACGTGCCCGGCAGCGTGAAGGCCAGGTCGTGACCTGCGCTGAACTGGAAGCCGGACGTGAGCGCGAAGTTGCCCTGGACGTTCACGGCCACGTCGTTGGCTGCGCTGTACGCGCCGCCGCCCGTGAGCGTCGCCGCATCCACGGTGAGGTTGTGCGCCGCGCCAATCTGCCCGTTCGTGCCAATGACCGCGCCGGTCGTGGTGATCGTGACATCGCCCGCCCATCCGTTCGAAGCCGCGAACGTCCCGATCTTGCCCGCCGTGTTGTCCAGCGTGTTGGCCTGAACCGTGACATTCGCGCCGCTGACCTGCCCGCCCTGGGTATTCGAAATCGAGGACGCATTGACGGCCACATTGCCGCTGCCTGCTATCACGCCGTTGGTGTTGACGATCTGGCTGCCGCCATTCACGGTCGTGTTGCCCGTGCCGAGGTTGCCGATCAGGCCGCCCGTATCATCGACGGACGCGGCCTGGACGGCGAGCGTGCTGGTGTCACTGCTGGCACCTGCGGCGCCCGTACCAGACTGGATCTCGCCGTTCGCGTTGGTCAGCGCGCCGCCGCTCGTCAGCGACAGGGACGAGAGCGAGCGCACCACCCCCCTCGTGTTGTTTACGCCGCCCGCGACCGCGGCCGTGATATTGCCCTTCGCGGCCAGCACGCCCGTTGCATTGTCGAGACTGCCTGCCTGCACCACGACCTTGCCCGCGCTGATGACCTTGCCGCCGACGTTTGAAATGGAACCCGCGCCCGCAGTGGTCCCGCTACGTGGTGCAAGCGTCAGCCTGCCGGTGCCCGCGTGCGTGATCGTGCCGCCATCGTTGTCCAGCGTCGAGGGGGTGAGCGTGAGGTCGGTGCTGTTCGTCTGGATCGTGCCGCCTGCCGAATTGTCGAGCGTGCCCGATACCGCGACATTCATCGGCCCGGACCCCGTCTGCGTAATCGTGCCGCCATGATTGACGAGGTTCGTCGCATCAAGCGAGACCTGGGAAGCCTGAGTGGTCCCCGCGCTGTTGTCGAGCGTGGTCGCGCTCACCGTGGCCGCCTGTCCGGCGATGATGGTCCCGCCGCGGTTGGTGAGTTGCGCGCCGGCATTGACCGTGGCATTCCCGGTCGCCTGAAGCGACCCGTTGCTGTTGTCGAGCGACTGGCCGGTAACCTGCAGGTTCGTTCGCGCCGATACCGCGCCGTGATTGACGATGCTGCCGCCCTGCAGCGTGACGGCGCCGTTGCCGCCTATCACGCCACCCTGAGCCCCCGTCGCGGTCGTGCCGCCTGCGTTCGTGAGTGCTCCCGTGGTCGTGACCGTGAGGCCCTCGCCATTCAGTGACGTGATCCGACCCGCCGTATTGTCCAGCGATGCCCCTGCCACCGACAGTCCGGCTGCGCTCTGCATGGTCCCCTGGTTGTTCGCGATGGAGCCACCGCGCACCTGCATTGCACCCTGCGAGATGAACTCTCCGCCCTGGTTCGCGATCTGTCCGGACGCCTGCGCGGTGAGCGTGCCCTGGGCCGACACAGATCCACCCTGGTTCGAAATGCTGCCCGCGACGAGCGTCGCGCCGCCGCCGGCCGTGAGCGAACCTCGGTCGTTGATCAGCGTGCCCGATGCCTGGGCGTTCACCGAGCCCCCGGCGCTCGTCGTCGCGCCCGCAAGATTCAGGTCGCCCGCGTTCGCGCCCAGCGATACGTTACCGTTCGCGGCGGTCTCGCTGCCTGCCACGCTGACGCCGCTACCCGAGAACGACGCATTGCCACCCGCCACGTTCAGGCGGGTGGCGCTCACCTGCCCCGATGCCGACACTGTCAGGTCGCCGCTGCTGCCAACTGTCCCGTCGCCGTTCACCCCCGCGCCGAGCGTGCCGGTCGAATTCACACTGCCCGCATTGATGCTGGTGTTCTGCTGTGCCGCAAGCGTGCCGCTGTTCGTGACGGCGCCTGCCGAGCCAATGGTGGTGCTCTGCTGGGCGTAGACGGTGCCTGCATTGACAACGCTCGCTGCATTGATGCCGATGTTGCCGCTCGCCTCCATCGTGCCGGACTGCACGAGTTGGCCGGCGCTCGTGAGCGTGAGGTCGCCTGCCTGCGCGGCGATGGTGCCGGCGTTCGCCACACCGACGCCGTTCTCGGTCCCAACCAGAACGATGCGGTTGGCATACATTCCGCCTAGCTGCGCCACGTCGACGGACACGCCCGGCGCCCCCCCACTGCCTGCGATCGGTGTCGGATTCAGGCTTGCATAGTCGATGCTGTTCGCGCCCGTGACCACATGCAGCGTGTTGCCGTAGACTGCCGCGTTGGCCTGTACGGCGCGCGAGAGCAGGTCCACCTCATCGATATTCGAGGCGTTGAAGCCCGCACCCTGAACCGTGATGGTGCCCTGCGTGACGTTAAAGCCGGTAAGGTTGCCGCTCGCGTCGATGACCGGGTTACCGGTCGTGAGGATGCCTCGCGTCGTATTGATGAAGCCGCCGCCATCGACCACCAGGCCCGAACTGTTGGCGATCACCACCGTGGCGGTCTTCTGGCCTGCGACCTCGACGTAACCGCGCAACTGCGAAGGATTGCTGCTGTTGACCTGGTTGACGATAATCCTCGCGGCGTCGCCCGCCCCGAAGTTCGGATTGCCGTTGATGTAGCCCGCCTGCTGCGTTTGAACAAGCGTGGGCGAGTTGTTCAGGATAACGCCTGCCCTGGGGACGTCGAACTGCGAATACGTGTTGAGTGACACCCCCGCGCCCGAAGGCTTCGTGATGTTGACCTGCTGGATACCGTTTGCGGTATTGAGCGCGCCCGGCGCATGGGCACCCGAAGGCACAACCTGCGCACCGGAAAGCACGGGCGCCAGCCCCCACAGTGCGAGCGCAGCGAACGCGGCGTGACGCATCCTGAACAGCGTGGCACATCGGCGCACCGATGATCCGCTGGTTTCTCCCTGACCCGCCTTGCCCTGTGCGGCCGCCGTTTCTGCAACGGCAATCAGCATGCCCCGCAGCCTGTTGAAGACGAGCCGGTAAAAACGGTTGTTCATTGCTATCGCGCGAAGAATCGGTATTGGGGCCGTAAATTACCGAAACCACCCGCATGCCACTGTCAGGTCATGTCAAATCGCAGCGCCATGACAATATTTGATGTTTTATATGGCTTTACCTGTTGAAATGCGTCGCGCAACACGCTAGGTGGATAACATGTTCAAGGGGGGCGCGCTTTACACGATCAGAAAAGCCCGCCTGCTGTGTTCCTGGCTCCCAGTTTGTGATGGCCAGTTCACGGATCGTCGACGGGCCGGCGCTCGTGTCGTTCAGCTGAAGATGATCAGTTCCTTGCGCGCAGCGTCGCGCCCCCCGCCGCCGACCGTGTACCTGATGTCGGCCGTCTCGATCCGGAAGCCTTCGAACACGCGCCGGATGTCCGGATGATCGTTCAGACTGACAATCGCCTTGCCCTTGATCGTACGCAAACGCGCTGCCATCGCCTCGTATTCCTCGAACGGAAACGGCACGCCATAGCCCTCAGTCTGCCAGTACGGCGGGTCGAGATAGAACAGCGTGTGCGCGCGATCGTACTTGTCGATACAGGCCTTCCAGTCAAGCCGCTCGATGTACGTACTGGCCAATCGCAGGTGCGCCTCTGACAGGGTCTCCTCGATGCGTAGCAGATTCAGTTTCGGTGCGGTCGTGGTCGCGGTGCCAAATGTCTGCGATTCGACCCTGGAGCCGAAGCAGTTTTTCTGGAGGTAGTAGAACCGGGCCGCGCGCTGGATGTCGGTCAGCGTCTCGGGTGGCGTGTCCTTCAGCCATTCGAAGACCTGGCGGCTCGTGAGTGCCCACTTGAACTGGCGCACGAACTCCTCGAGGTGGTTCTGCACGACGCGGTAGAGGTTCACGAGCTCGCCGTTGATATCGTTGATGACCTCGACCTTCGCAGGCTGCTTTTTGAAGTACAGCGCGGCGCCGCCGGCGAACACCTCGACGTAGCAGCTGTGTTCAGGAAAGCTGGCGAGGATATGATTGGCCAGACGGCGCTTGCCGCCAAGCCAGGGAATGATAGGTTGTGTCATGAATGTGCGAAATGTTCTGGTCTCGTTTCGATCGCACGCCGCCAGCTGCGGCGGGACGTGCAAATCTTTGTGCACGTCAGCAGCGCCTTAAAGCGCCGCCACAACATGATTGATGAAGTGGTCCTCGACGTTCGGCACCGGCAGGGACGCCTTGCCGATGGGGATCACTGGTGCCGGGTGTTGCCACGCGTGGAGCACGCGCGGCACGAGCGGCACAACGTCCTCGCCATTGCGGTAAATGTGCACAGCGACGCCATGCGCCGCAAACAGCGCGGCGAGCGTGCCGTCCGCGCTCACACGCGGCGGCTCGAATGCGTAGACCTCCTTTGGCGGCCGCCTCGCCTGGCACAATGCCGCGGCAAACAGGATCGCCAGCGCTGCGCCCTCGCTATGCCCCACCGTCACGTCCGGCGGCGGCAGTAGCGACAGCGGCCCCTGGATTGAGCAGAACGCCCTCCAGAATCCCGCATGCAGCGTGCCATAGCCTGGCACGTTGACCGTGGCCGCGTCGAGATCGGCGAGCCAGCAGGCAACGTTATTTGTGCCGGGAAACGCGACCGCATTCCCCTCGACGATGGCGCGCGCTGCGCTCGCTTCGGCACCGATCAGTGGCGGCGTTGTGTATGCGCGCTGCGCCAGCTGTGCATAGTCGCGCGCCGTTTTGCTGACAATATTTGACATCGAGTTCCGCGGTAGCTCTATAGAATCGTGGACAAGTTCCGGTTGCTCCCCGAAAGCGCTTTACGCCGGAACCCAGAAAGCCCCGACCGTTGGACCCGGCCCGGGGCTTTCTTCTTTCTGAAGGTGTCCTTGAAGCCTCAAAGACCGACTGCGCTGCCTTGCGGCGCGCTCGCCACCACCGCGGCCGATGCGGGCACAGGCGCGCTCAGCGGGATCACCGAGCCGACGATCTGCTTCAACAACGGCTGCGCGATCTGCAGCCCGAACAGGATGGCCTGCTGATTCGGAATTCCGGGAAGCCCCGACACAAGCGCGATCACAGCAGGGAAAACCGTCGCACTGAACGCCTGCAGGTCAGCAAGGTCGAGCTGCGCGCCAGCGGCGCAGACTGCCTCATTGCCCGGGATGATCTTCTTCGTCAGATTTGCCTGCTGATCAGCCGTAAGCAGCGGCGAGCCGTCGAGGGCCTTCAGACCCGCGTTGACGGCAGGACAAACATCGGTTGCCAGCTGTTGCGGCGTCGGGATCTGGATATGCACACCCGGCGACGCGCAACCAGCGAGAAAAGCGACGGACGCGACGAGGCCTGCCGCAAGCGGCATCACAAGACGTTTCATGGTGTTTTCCTGAAAGTGGAAAGAAGTGATACGGGTCACGCCAGGTCTCTGGCCGTGACATCAAGTCAGCACTGCGCGGACTACTGGATGGTCGGTGACACTACGGCGCCGGCGGCCGGTTGGGCTGCTGCGTTCGCAACTGCGACCTGGGGCGCCGGCTGCGCCGCTTGCGGCACTGCGACGCTCACCGCCATCTGGCCTGCAACCGGCGGCTGGTACGGCGCGGGATCTGCGTCCGGATCGATCAATGCCATGCCGGCGGACAGGCTGGCGAGATTCTGCCCACCCTGCGCCGAGTGGTAGCCACCGAGCGCCGCCAGCGATGCCGTGATGATGGTCACGAGCAAGCCCAGCTGCGAAATGAGCGGCTGGATTTCGGTCTTGCCGTTGAATGCGAAGAACGCCCACAACAGCAGGACGAAAATCAACAGCACGACCAGTCCGAAGTACAGCATGACTTTCTGTTTGATACTCATACGTCGCTCCTTCAAGGTGCGTTGGTACGCACCAACAAAAAAGGCCGCCCGAAGGCAGCCGTCTAAAAACGTTGAATGGAAATTCAGGTGCCGGCGCGATCCAGCGACTCCAGGTTGTGGGCGTTGATCACCGCGGCGATCTTTGCTGCGTACAGGGGGTCGGTCGCATAACCCGCGGCGGCCACCGCTGAGGCAAAACGCACGCCGCTCGCCGCGCCGAATGCCGGCCGGTATCGTGGGTTGTCCGTCAAGAACCGCGCGTGGTCGGCAATCGAGCCGAGCCACCCGCTATAGGCACGGAACTTCGCCTGGATCTCGATCGTTCGGCCGCTGACCACTTCATGCGTCGTCTGGATCGTCACCGGTCCATGCCAGGACGGATCGGCCTTGATGCCGAACAGATTGAAGCCGGGCGCGTGCGCGCCCCAGCACGACTCAAGCGCCGCCTGTGCAACCGTAAAGCTGGCCGGGATCTTCGTCGACGCCATCGACGTGCGTGCTGCGGCCGCAATGGCCGCGATGAACTGAGCAGGTGTCATTTGATCTCCGCCACGATTTTGAAAATGCCCTCGAGCCAGATCGGGAAGCGGTGGTAAGTCGCGTAGTACCACGTACCAAACACGCCGAGAACCGGCACAAGAATGGGAAAAAACACCTGCCGCATAAAGAACCGCCACAAGTCGGCCAGGCGGCAGAACAGTCGCACCGCGCGTACGCCGCCGCTCCACATCGTGACAATCGAATCGGTTCCGTCGACGACCTTGTCGATCTTCCGTGCCATCTCGGCCAACGCATCGTCCTGGCTATGCAGGTGCGTGCGGATCGCATCGTCGCGACGATACAACTGCGCCCGCATTGCCGAGAGATCGTCAGCAATCTTGACGAACCTCTCGTCTCCGTCCTTCAGGCGACCGTGAATCGCCCTGATCTCTTCGCTTTCGCTCATGCCCCTCCCAAAGAAAAAGGGGCGCCTTTGTGGCGCCCTGCATTCAATCTTTGCTACCAGTTTCAGCCGGCAAGCGGCATAAACGTCCACGACGGCGCAGCCGTATAGGCAAGCGTGACTGACGCCCGGGGATTGAGCACGAATCCAACGTTGGTCGTCTGCGCGACGGTCATGCCGCTGACGACAACGGCCGACACAGTCCCTCCCAGCAGATTCACGAACTGGGGTTGGCCGCTGTTGTTCGTGTAGGGCGTACCGCTTGCGGGAACCGCTGGCGTCGCGAGCAGCGCCATCCCTGGCATGTCGACGGTGACACCAACTGCCGATTCAACCAGGCTCGCGACCGCGATGCCGAGGTTCGGATTGGAGACGCGGTTGCAGCTACCCGCCGTGGCATTGATGCCCGACGTCACGTTGGCGATCGTTCCGCCCTCGAACGAGTTGTGCACGGCAGTCGCTGAATCGATCGTGATCGCGCATGTCGCCATCTCCAGGTCCAGCGCATCGAACTTGTTGCCAAGCGTGTATGAGCCAGTCAGGCGCACACAGTTAGCCGCGTTGCCATAGCTACCCCTGAAGAAACCAAATTGCGTCCGGCATAGCCGGAGCGCGTCGCCCGTTCCCACTCCCCCACAATTGGCTACCAGACGCGCGTCCGGGTTGTACACGCCGTTCATTTCCACGGCACATGCAGTGGGGTCAGTGCTGCCGTTGTTCACCACAAGATCCAGCGTCAACTCGTTGATCAGGTCGGAGAAGTCCTCCTTGCCGACCTGGAGCACGACGCCCGCCACGTTGCCCTTCACACCCCACCCCATCAGGTCGGGATAAAAGGCGTCCGCCACTGTCGAGCTCGTGACCAGCAGATTTGGAGAAGCGACGTTGGTGTCGAACTGCAAACCGGAAGTCTGTCGGCCGCTGCCCGTGACCTTCGTCCCCGTGACGGCCACGGTTGCGAGATCGAACACAACCGGAGCGGAACAGCGATACCAGCGCGGGAATTTCATCTCCACGCCCAGCGCAAGCGCCGCCTTGAAGCAAAGCAAAACCGCTGCACTTTCGTCAGCCGTCACGCCCGGCGCGCCGAAATCGTCCGGCGTGACCGGCATCTCCTTCAGTTTGGCGAGAAGCGTGCGTGCGACGGCACCGACGCCGGCCGACATGGTGAAGCTGAACACCCCCGCGACATACGTTGCGATCTGTTTTGGCGTAAGCGCCACTTCACCGCTGCCCTGATCGGCATAGAGCACATCTGTGTCGCTGACCGTGGTGCCGCGCGTGAAGTTGATCAGGCGCTTGACGATGCTGGTTACACCCATTGAACGAACCCGATGTCATGAAAGCACGCGAACAGCGCGCCAGAAACAGGAAGGCCGCCTCACGGCGGCCAGCGAACGCAGGCCAGATACGTTCAGGACCACACAATGGCCTGCACCGCGGCGACGGTCGCCGCTGCACCAACTTGAACTTTGCACGTCTGAAACTTCTGGAAGGCTGCTGCGCCCTGCGCGCCCATTGCCTGCGCCAGACCCTGCAGATCAGCATACGTAAATGGCACCTGAGTGTTGTCAGCCGCCACCCAGTAGAAGCCGTCCGGCACTGCACCTGTCGCCTGAAAGGCAAGGATCATCTGCGCGAGATTGGCCACGCTAACCGAGTCCGTCTGATAGCCCTTCGTGGCGCCTGACTTGCTCGTGTAGCTGACCGGCTGCTGGATAGCGGTGTTGTACGCCGCGCGTAATACCGCTGTCTGCTGCATGCGTGCCTGCTCGAGGAGCACGTCTGCGGTCGGCGGGGTGAACACGCCGTTCACGATCGCGTAGCCCTGAGTGGCCTTCGCCGCCTCCCACTCCTCGTCGGTGATCGCGACCGCGTCCGTTGCCTCTTCCGGCAACGGACTGTCGACGCTGTCGTAGAACCCAAGATTGCCTTGCGCGTCCTTCGCTGCGAATTTTTGTCCCATGATCAACATCCAATCGCGATATAGCTGTAGGTGGTTGCAGAGTTGGTGTTCGTACCGGCCGCTTTTCCATATCCGAGAAAGGTGGAGAGTGACGAGCCGTTGCGTGCCCAGCTCGTGGAATTGCAACCACCTCCCTGATCCGAGCCGACAACTCCGAAAAGCTGGTTCGGGAATGCAAGCGGCAACGTCACGACGTCTCCGTTTCCGGTCGTGAGGCCTGCGACCCCCTTCTGGATGATCCAGCCACTGGGCAGCTTCTGATAGCTGTTGGCGGCCAGCGTCGCGCCGAACGCAGCGAGACTCGCCTCCATCGAATAGAGCGACTGCTGTGACGCGCCCTCAACCTTGATGCGCCGGAACCCGACACCGGCCGCGGAGACCGCAGGTGTGCTGTCAACCACCCGGTGGACGACGCAGTAGGACGTGTTAGCGGGCGTGGTGCCCGTGGCCGCGTATCGCTTCCAGCCCGCTCCGATCGTCGCGTAGGCGGCACACACCGCGCCGAGTGAGACACCCGCCGAAGTGAATGCTTCGACGTACGCGTAGGCGCGCCCGGCCGTGACACCTGAGGCATAGACGTCCAGTGAGATCGTGAGTGGCACAGCGGCGCTCACCGCAAACTGGCTGGACGTATCCTGGGCCGTCGCGGCAAGCGCCGATGTATTGCTCCAGTAAGTACCCTCGCCCGCCGCCCCTGTCACTGCACTGAAGTTGCCCGGAGTCCAGCCGGCATTGCCGAACTCTGCCGAGCAATTGAAAAGCATGTTCGGCAGATTAACGCCGCACAGGATCCCTGAGGCGTACAACCCGGCGACCTGCATGATGCCGCCCGTGCAGTGCCGCAGCACGTAGGAGCCGTTTGTGCCGACAGACGAATCGAATTCGATCAGGGCCCAACCGTTCTTCGCCATCTCATTGCCCTGCAGTGCGGCGTGGCCTGCGCCCACGAGCGGATACACGGCCCCCGTTGCGTTGAGCGTCGATGGGCCCGTGTTCACGTTGGACACCTTCATCCAGAAGGGCGCGCCATCGGTCGGCGCGGTGAGCGCCGGCGACATCGTGGTGGCATAGGCGTTTGCCGCGCCGGTGTCGGTGCAAAGCTGCGAGACTCCAGACTGCACAATCGTCTTGATCGCCGTGAGCAGCTGGTTGTACGTGGTCTTGCTCGGAGTCAGGCCGCCTGCCTCCACCACGTTGATCAACTCCATCATGATCATGTTCATGAAGTCGTTGTCGAGCACGGTGGCGGGCACGCCCTCCGCCGGATTACCCGCCGTGAAGAACCCCGGCGTGCCAGGGTTCGACGGTGCTGGCAGCGAGCTCGCCGCGGTTGATACATCAGTCTGGAACATTCGATTCCCTATCGAGCGTAGATGTAATTGCCATCCTCATCCACGACCAGCGTTCCGTCCGACATCGCGACGCGAACGGGAAGATCGTAGGTAAAGTTCAGGATCGTCTGGGCTGGCTTCAGCTCCTCCATTTCGCATTCGAGGACCGCGTTTCCCCATGCGGCCAGCGGCTGACCGACATACGACTGCGAGACGCAGAAATACGAAATCGTCTGCGCCGGCGCACGTAGCTGCCAGGTATGGGCCCAGTCGTCGCTGCCGAGCGAACAGCCCATGTGCTGCTGACCCACGCGAAACGGAGTGAACTGGCGGACCTTCGCCTCATAGCCCAGCGCGTTCGCGTGAGCGATGAAAAACGGAATCGATTGGCCACCGCTGTTCGTGAGTCGCGCGACGACCTGAAACTGACGCTGCTCGAGGCTCGGCGTATCGCCTGCGCATGGGTCGGGAAGCCCCAGCGTGCTCTCCCACCCTGCGAGCAGCTCGTAGGTCGTCGCCGGGAATGCATCGACCAGAAGGTTGCTCGCACGCGCGGTGAGCCGCTCGAAGACCGGCGTGAAGCCGGACAGGACCTTCGTCTGAACAGAATCCGGATTGCGGTTCCATACGCGACCGCGGGGCAGATGAGCCCACAGCACGCGCAGATAGTCCGCAGCACTATAGTTCGGTGCGCGCATTCGTCACACCCAGTCGATGGTGCCGAGCGTCGGCAACTGGCCCGTGCCGCTCGTGATATCCGAATCGACCGGGTAAGTCGTCGTGACGCCACCGACTGTGCTTGTCACGGCCTTGATCAGGAATCCCCGCGACTTCGGAACCGCCCCGATCGCGCCCTCGATGTCCGACAGATCGATGGTCCCCTCCGGTTCGCCGAGCCGGTAGAAGACATCCGAAATCGCCGCCCCGATCGCGCTTTGTGTCGCGCTGCTCGCCGTGCTCAGGCCGCCGATCGTGAACCCAACAACGTTCTTGATAGGTGAGCACGCGTAGACCAGTGCGGTAACGGGTTGCTCCGTGATGAGCGCATCGGCCACTGTCAGCTGATCGCCAGTGGCCACCACTCCGCGCGGGGTGTCATCCTGCCCTGGGTCATACTGGGATACACCGTCGGCACCCTGCGGAAAGCCGCCGTTTGAGGCCCGAACCTCGTCGCACATGATGTAGACGACCACGGTGCCCACGCCGAACCGGTTCGGCCTGCACCACGCCCGCGTCACGATCGACACGTCTTCGGCCCATTTGACGTAGTCGGACTTCGCGCCGCCTTGGGGTGGTTCCTGATACGCCTGCATGACACGACTGCGATACGTTTCCTGCTTCTCGACATCCGTGCCCGCCGTCACCGTCGAGGTGACGGTACCCGTCGACTGGATGCCCGCTAAAGCCGACGTGAGCGAGACTTCAGTGCCATCGTCACAGTTGCCCGCCGTGCCCGTGGTTACGGCCTGAATCTGCACCGTGACCGTGTTGCTGTCGTCTACGGTTGCGTCGGCAACGACGGTATAGACGAACTGGTCGGCACGCGTCACGCTGGTTCCCGCCGCCAGGGTCCTGCCTGCTGAACCGGTGAACTGCGCCGTTAGCACCGCAGAGGTCGCTGCCTTCAGATAGGTGCTTTTCAGCGCACCCCACCCGGCCAGATATTCATCCTCTGCCGTAAACGGCACCGCCTGCTTCGCGATCCAGTCGAGATACCCGTAGAGACCGAACACGAGCGCAGCGAGCGCTGCGCCCACGATCTTGAGGACTGCTTTCTGGAGTAGGGATACCACCAGACCCAGCGCCGATGTGATGTCGGTCCAGATCTGGTTGCGCAGTTGAGTGAGAGTTGGTCGTGAATATGGCATCAGCTACCCCGGCTCCACGCCCAGTTATAGGTTTGCGGCGCGCCGCCACCCGGCGGGTAGGCGGTAATGGAAATGCCCAGCATGTCGGATCTGACCCACTGGACCGCTACAGAAAACCCGGCCACGGCTCCCGTGTCGACGAGCCACTGGATGGCTTCGGTCACGTAGTCGTACGCGTCGCGCAGGGTTTCATCGGTCGGTGAGGTTCTACGCGAGAGCAACCAGAGACGCGACCCGGTTGGCCCGGTGCCGTCGTCGTTTCCGTCGTCCCCCCACCATCCGCGCCGGTCGTCGGAGCCGTCGGGGATGATGTCGTCGTCGGCCGCCTCGCGGTCAGTAAAAATGCTGAACAGCAGCGCCGTCTCGAGGTCGTCACCCGTCGCAATGTCACCCGCGATCAGCGCCCAGTCGCCGCACGCGTTCTGTGCATCCCAGACAATCTTGAAGTCGCTCATTCCTGCTGATTCGGCGTTTGCGTGGTGAGTGTCGAGCCGCCGCTCTGGACATCATTGATGTCATGGTCGTGACCATCGAAAGTAGTGCGCATGCTCTTCATGGACTCTTCGTTGCCACTGCCCGTGTTGTCTGTGATGTCGCCCGTCGACGAGAGATTGGGCGTGTCGAATTCCACGCCGCCCGGCGCGATGACCTTGAACTTGCCCGTGCACGTCCACGTCACGTCGGACGCGTTGTTGATGACGACGGGTTGCCCCTTCGCGTCGATCTCGATTCCCCCCGAAGCGGTCATGTAGACCCGTTTGCCATCGAGACTGAAGAGCATCGACTCACCGGCTTTGAGTCCCGTCGGACGCGACTGCTGGTGGTTGGAACCAACGATCACGCCATTGCTGCGGTCTCCACCGATGAACGCCATCACGACGTCGGTACCATCGGGCAGCATGGAAGTGAAGCCGAACTCGGCAAGCCGTCGGACGTTGTCGATCGTTTCCAGGTCGTTGACCTGAACCTGAACGAGCTGGACAGGTCCGCTGTCGCTGGCTGTCGACACGCGCCCGCGCCCGATAACGAGCATGAGCCGCCGCGCGATCCTGTTTGATATCGCCGACGCCCTCTCGAGCGCGCCGGATAAATGGGTGAACGCTGCACGTACCTGTTCCATCACTGCCCCTGAAGCACGCTGCCGTCCACAAACATCGGCTGCAATGCGAGGGGCTCTGGCCGGTACGCGTCGGGCCGCATGATCGTGAGCGCCGCCCTCGTCCCATCGCCGTCCCGCATGTACGTCACGTCACCGATCAGCCAGACCTCGTCCTGCAGCTTCAGGCGCGGCAGATCGATAGGCACCAGTGTGTTCGGCGTCCACAGCACACCATCTGCATCGCGCCAGCTGTCTGTCACCACCGTCACAGCAGCGGCGCGCCCTATGCGACGATTCATCTCCCAGATGGCCCGCCGCCTTGCCAGATCCTGGAACCCCTGGACCGCCTCCGCGACGATGTAGCGCTCGCGCGGCCGCTTCACGCCCTCGTCGATTGCCGTCGCGAGCACTCCCGGGCCCACCCCGAGATCGCCAAACGTCGCAACCGACTGTGCATACGCCGTGTATTTCGAGAACCGCTCCTCGGCGGAGTACACAATGGATGCCGACTGAACATTGACGCCCTGCGCCAGGCCGCCGGCAGCCCTCACCGTACCCGACTGCGAAAGCCTCAGGTTACCGTCCGGCTGGTCGTAGACCAGCAGCGAGCTGTAACGGCTGATACGTTCGATGATCTCGAACGGCGTCTCGCCAATGAAGATGTTGAATTGCGGAATCGCGACGAGTCCACTCACGTCGCAACTGACGTCGATTCCGTAGTAGGCGGCCAGCTTGCTGGCGACGTCGAGGGCCGAGGTCCCGCTGATCTGTCCGTTTGGCCATACGGCTGAACAGTCGACGAGGTCCTGGCATTTGCCGCGCCCGGTAACCTTTATCTGATGTTGCTGCGAATCGAACGACGGAACGTACCGGTCAACATACCCGGTAATGACCAGATCGTCGCCGAGCTGAACCTGACATGCATCGCCGGGCTGCACGACTACCTCGTCAACTTCGCCCGGATACGTTTCTGTCAGACCGATCTCGAAATCGGACGGGCAACGCTCGACACCGCGCGTCACCCGGATATCGGTCCATCCCGATGCGATCTGACCGTTCAGGGTCAGGTAAAGATCATCATTCATGCCCGCCCTCACTTCGCCAGCGACTGGAAGGTGGTAGGCATAAAGAGCGGATGCACAGGCTGCACCTGCTTCACGAGCTGATCGGCACGGCTCGCGTCGTCATAGATCCGGTGCGCGAGCACGACAGCGGGAAGCGTGTCGCCGAACGTACGCGTTACGAGCGCAGGCAAGCCACCGCCACGAGACTGCAGATCCTGCACAACAGCCTTGCGCAGTGCCCGCAGGGCGGCGTAGCTGGCATCGTCGCCGTTGTCCGCCGCCGTAACACTTTCTGCATCCAGCAGGTCTGCGACTGTCGTCATCATCGACTGCGCCTCGTCGAACGATGACGGTTGCCACACCGCGACGGCACTTCCCAATGCCGCAAACGCAGTGCGCCGCACAAGCGCGCCCGTCGCTTCCTGCGCCGTCGACATGGCACTGCCAATCGCGGATGTCGTAAAGACGCCATCCGGTGAGTACGTCGCGATGTCGGAGAGCAGACGCACCCTGTCCGCGGGATCGGTCGCGCATGCGGAAAATGCCGCTACCAGGCTTTGCGCGGCCGTCGCGAGAGCAGACGATTCGGAAGGTGTTGCCGCGGCATCAATCAGGGCCGCGCCTGCGGTTTCCACCGTCTGCACGTTCACGGTATCGGCCTCGAGCAGCTGCTGCGCAGTCGTCCCGATGGCGGCCGTCTGGTTCGTGGCTGTGTAACCCGAATTGCCGCCCCCAAAGAAGCGTCCGAAGTCACCGGCGAGCGAAGACACCGCGTTGAAAAAACGCCCCACGTCCTGCACGTCACCGAGCGCGAC
Organism: Paraburkholderia sp. BR14312; assembly: GCF_040948675.1. Lineage (NCBI taxonomy): Bacteria > Pseudomonadati > Pseudomonadota > Betaproteobacteria > Burkholderiales > Burkholderiaceae > Paraburkholderia > Paraburkholderia sp. BR14312. The sequence goes on along the minus strand of NZ_JBFPKI010000011.1, from coordinate 29,573 downwards.
GTCGTACCACGATGTCGCCGTATTCACCACAGTCTGGACCACCGTCGCACCTTCATCCAGTGCCGAAGTCACGGTGTTCACAAAATCCGCCAGCGCGCCCGTGTTCAGCGCGTCACCGAGCGTCAATGCCAGCGAAGCGAACGAGACGGAAGCACTGGGATAGATCCGCGCACCGCCCTGAATGAACTGGAAGCGGATCATGATCACCCGGCCATGATCGATGCTCTCTGTGGCTTCAGCACTCAGGCAACTGACATTCGCAATCGTGCCAAGCGTCGGGTGTACGAGCGTCTTCGGTTTCCCGTCTTCGCATACCGCGACCATGCGATCGCGCTGCGCGATGACGGAGCCGCCGCCGTAGACTACGCTCCTCTCGATCAGGAACCCCTGGATCTCGAATTGACGCGGCAGTTTGCCAAGCGGCTCGACCCAGACATCGTCGCGAAACGGGTAGCGGTGAACGACGTTGTTCTGACCAAACACCAGCCGGTTATCGAGCCACGCAAACGGCACGCCGCCATACGAGGCCTGCCGCAGCGAACTCCACCATGAGGCTGCAGCGCTACCGTTGAGAATCGAGTCGAGCTCGCGTGCTGCCGACGTCACCTGCCCGATGCTGCCGGCAAAAGAAAGCAACGAAGAAACGCTCATACAGCGGCTTCCATCAATGCGGAATGTCCAATACGAGCAGATGCCGTGACATTGCCCGAGGTCCTGACCGAGGCCTTCGAGCCTCTCGGCGCGTTCTGCATATCGATCTGTACGTGAACGGTGCCCATTTGTCCTTCGACGCCTGCATCTGGAGCGGCTGCGGCCGGCGTTGCTGCAAAGAGCGGTGCCTGCACCGGCTCAGGTGAGTCCGTTGGCCTGAGTGCCCGGGCGTCCTTCGCGGACGGTTGCTGCGCGTTGGCAACGGCCTGGACCGACTGTCCGGTTGCGACTGCAGGCGGTGTGGCTGCCGGTGCAGCGGGTGCGAATGCAGAGGCGCCCATACCCCCTAGCACCTTCGCCACGTAGTCCCGGGTCTCGGCGGGTGCGTTAGCGACACCCTTGCGGTTCAGGTTGCCCTGCCCCCAGTTGTACGCCGCGACCGCACGGGAAACGTCACCGCCATTCGCCTTCAGCAGGTCCGCATACATGCGCGCAGCACCGCGCGCGGACTGCTGCAGATCCATCGGATCTGCCACGCCATACTGCCTCGCGGTATCGGGCATGAACTGAAAGTGTCCAAGCGCCCCCTTCGGCGATCGCATGTTGGCACCGCGCCCCGACTCGGTGGCCCACACGCTGTCGAGCAGACCAGCAGGCAGCCGGTACTGCTGTTCAAGCTGTGCGAAAAGGGCTTTGGACGCGGCAGTCGACGCATTTCCCGCCCTCGTGGAAAAGCGCGGCACGAAGTGGCCCTGCCCGGTCGAGAAGAAGCTCGCGGCACCACTTTTAAAGCGATCCCACAACAGACCATTCGAATCGCTCGCCGACAACGGATTGGCGATCGGCGCAGCGGCGTTGCGACCGACGAAATGTCCACCCTCCGTCGAATCCTTGATCTTGCCGATCGCGTAGGCGCCACCTGCAGCGAGTGCCGCCAGCGGGGCCAATGCGGGCACCAGCGGCAGCAGCAGCGCCGATAACCGGGCGATACCTGAAATGGGACCAGCAAACGTGACTGCGGCAAGGCCAGCCGCGATCGCGGTCAGTCCACCGAGACTGCCCGTCACATCTGCGATCGACTTCGCCGTCTTGTTCCAGTCGATCGAATCGATCCAGTGCGCGATCTTCGGGCCGTACTCGTTGGCGATCGGGATGAGCGCATCGGCGACGCGCGTGAGCGCCGGAGCGAGCGATGCGCCGACAGAATTCGTCAGCTTGTCGAATGTCGCATCGAGCGCGACCATCGCTTCGTTGTAGCGCTCACCCTGCGCAATCTGCGCTGGTGACATGGTCGCGTTGAGCTTGTCGTACTGCGCGACGCGTGCGTCAAGCGCCGCAGTACCCTTACCCAGCAAAGGGGTGAGATTGCCCATGCCGAACAGCGACAGGAACTTCTCACGCGCCTGCGCATTCCCATACTTCGACGCTGCATTCGAGATGTCGCGCATCGCCCGCACGACGTCGATCGATCCGTCCTTAAGGCGGTGAATGCCGATGTCCTTCTGTTTCAGCACGCCAGCCAGGAACGTATCGCGGCCCGCGGACGCGTCCTCGAAAGCTGAACCCACCGCCTTGAGGCCATTCGTCATGTCGGCGTCGCCCAGCCCCGCGAGCCGCGCCGCCCCGCGATACTTCTGAAGCTGCTCGGTCGACATACCGATCACATATGCCGTATTCGAGATCTCCGTGGCGGCCTTGCCCCATCCGTGCGCCATTTCGACAATGCCGGCAACCGTGCCGAGCCCGGCAATCGCCGCGAGCGGTGGGGCAATCGAGCCAACACGGCGCGCCGTTTCGGTGGCAATACCACCAACCTTCTCGATCCGGCGGCCGATTTGGTCGAGGCCTGTCTCCTTCGAAAACGCGGCGACCGACGACCTGACGTCGGCGATCGGCCTCGTGATCTTCGCGATCGAGGTATTAACCTTCTGGGCGACCGCGGTCGCGCGGTCGACCGCGCTGATCGTGATCTGAAATACGTTTGCCATCAGGTTGATCCCTTGAGTCGGATCGCGTTATCGAACCAGTACTGGAATCGGCCCAGCTTCAGGCGGCTGGCGTCGTCGGGTCCCCAGTGGTAGAAGAAGGTGAGGTCGGCGATTCGCTCCCCGAGGTCTCGCTGGACTGCGGGGGCGTCCACGTAAAACCCGACAGGTATGACGTCGCCTCCTCGTAATCGGTCTTTGTCATCTTGCGTGCTACTGCCGTCGGGATGGAGGCCACAAAGGCAATCAGCGCTGCATTGCTGGCGTAGGACGATCCCTCCACTTGCGCGCTGCGGTCGAGTTCGTCGACAGTGGGTTCGCGCAGGGTGATCGTGTCGTAGGTCACCGAGTCGCCCTTGAGCGTGATCGGCTTGCGCAGGCGGAGAATTTTTTCGTCAGGTTGGGGCATGGTCAGCTCGCCAGGGTTTCAGTTACACAATCGTCCGGACCTTCAAAGCGCACGTCGAACTTCGCATCCTCCGTGTCGACCTCCTGCTCTTCGACGGTCCACATTCCACGGCCGATGATCGTCTTGCCATTGGCAAGCCTGCCCACGACCGTCACGTCTGTCATGCCGTTGATGTCCTTCACCGTCATACCGCCCCAGTCGCGAAGATTCATCGCAATGAACGGCGCCGACGGCTTTTCCTTGTAGCCGTGCACCCTGTCCGCGCCAGTGAGCGTTTCGCGCTTTCTGCTCGCGGACTTGTACTTGAAGTCGCCGGTCACCATGTATGTCGTGCCATCCACCGACACGTCCGCGGTGCCGGCGAGAAGACCAGTTGGGGCAGCCATTGCAGGCCCTCCAGATAAAGAGAAAGCCGCTTCTCAGCGGCCTGGATTGGGAATGACGAGGGTTAGCTGGCGTTTGCCGGCACGATGTTGGAGAACTGCATCAGCAGCGCGAGAACACGCAGCTGGTCGATCAGGATCGCCGGGTACAGCACGTCGACGCGGTTCGGGTTCTGCGAGTTCTGCTGAACGACGAGCCCCTTCGCGAACACTGCACTGCCCTGCACGTAGCCGTCCTCTTCCATCTTCTGGTACTCGGCCACGAGCTCCGCCCGGATCATGCTGGGCGTGACGACGTTCGTACCTGGCACCACACGCGTCCCGTCGGCCGCGAGCTTCTTGCGTGCGTACTTCGTCGTCACCACCGACTTGAGCCGGCGCAGCACGTACGTCAGCGTATTCAGCGTCTCAACTTCCAGATAACTGTCATCGGCCGCGCCGAAACTGTTCTTCTGGTAGGTCGTGATCAGGTTCTCGATCGAAACCGTGCCGTCGTCGGCCACCGCGAATGTCGAGATACCGTCGTAGAGCAGCGTATTGCGATCGGTCAGCGGAAAGCGCGACGTGCGCGGCGGCGGAGCCACGGTGCCCAGCGTCACCGTCTGCAGCGGTTGCGCCGGATCGGCCCGAGCCGAAACGGCGACGGCAGCGGTCAGATCTGCCGCCCATATCCATGCAGGAGACGGCGAATCGTTGAAGCCCATGATCGACATGTGCTCGTCGTTTCGTGTGACGCCAAACGTGGTCAGCGTGCCGAGCGTTCCGCGGTAGGCTGCATACGCACCGCCATACAACTGCTCAAGCCAGCTCCAGCGCCCCGTCTGAGTGCTGAGGAACGACTTCATCGCATCGAGCGACGTCGCATCGGTGTACGGCATGGCAACGAAGTCGAACTCCTGGTCGCCCAGGTTTGCCAGCGCCTCCGGCAAGGAGGGATTCACGAGGCCCCCGCTCATCGCCGTGATCGTGACACTCAGGCCAGCCGGTGTTTCCTCGCCGTTCGCAGTGCCGCGATAATTCAGACGCAGGTCGATTTCGTTGCCGGCAAGGCCCTTGTTTTTCGCGGTCAGGTCGACCTTGCCGACAGTCGCTGCGTCAACAGACGCCGTCACAGGAAGATCGGCCAACGCACCGATCTGCGCGCAGAGCGCGGTTGCGATCTGGCTGGGCGTCATGGTCGAGGTAACGACAAGTGAAACGAGCTGCTGCGCGATGTACAGTGAAAGCACCCCCGTCGCTGTCGCCTGATCCGCGAACGCGATCGAGCCGGATGCCGCGACCGCCTGTGCATCATCCGACAGAGGCAGATACCAGACCTCGCCGTACGGGTCACGCGTGCGATAGGTCGCCGTCATGAGCGCGAGCATCGAGCCCTGACCACCGACCTTCTTCGCGTCGGCAACGCCCTGGCTGATCTGCGGAACATTGGCGGTCCCGGTGCCCGTCGCAAGCATCTGGCCGATGATCAGCGCACGCTGCGTCTGCTGCCCGATATTCGCGTTGCTCGGGTCAATATCCGCGTAGAACAACGGCACGCGCAGGTTCTGCGGAATGTTTGGAAAGGAGATATCACCCATTTACTGTGCTCCGGTGTGAATCCGTCGTCCCCAAAGAAAAGCCCCGCTTCCGCGGGGCTCCGCTGGAAACGCTGTCGGGTTCAGCTCTGGTCGGTGGAGGAATCCTGTTTGACTACGGCCGTCGTGGAGACAGATTTCGCATCTGCACGAACCGCATCGCCATCGCGCAGACGTCGGACCCAGTAGAGGTCATGCACGTGAACCTGCATACCCTCGTCCGGTACGACCGTCGTTTTGACGCCATCGACTGGCGCCGCCGACAAGAGCTGTTTGGTCACCGGGTCGCGCAGCAGCTTTCCCGGTGCCGGCTTGACGTTGACATACATATGCCACTCCTATTGGGGCAAATTAATGGTGAGACCCGGTTGCGTGGTGCCGTCGGGTTGCCGCACGGTGACGTCAATGCCCTCGAGCGGCACAGTGACCGGTTGATAGAAGTCGTCGGGCCCCTGCACCGTCTCCATGTCGATTTCGATCGCCATCTGTGCGAGCGGCTCCTCGCCCTCAGCAATCTGCGTGGTGTGGCAACGAAACGCGCTGAACTGCTGGATCGGCCCCGCGAACCCCATCAGTGCCGGGTTGTTGATGATCGCCGCCTTGACCTGATCGCGAAGCCGCTCGAGCGCAATCGCAGCGGCCGCGGATCCAGCGTCGGGCGTCGAACCAGGTTCGCTTCCGTTCTCCTGGAACCGGGCAAACACGCGAAGCGTGACCGTCACGTTAAACGCGGGTGCACCACTGTTGCCCCACGACTGACCCGTTTCATCGAGCGGCGGCACGAGCAGCACGGGATACGAACCGGGCTGCGTCGGCCACGTGCGCGCGAAAAATACGTTATTGCCAGCGTCAGTCGTGCCGGTGAGTGCCGCAACCACGGCCTGACGGATAATGGATGTGGTGCTCATGGTGAGCTAACCTTATGAAGTTCGAGGCGCAATTCGCCGAGTCCGTCGGGCTGGACGTCCCGAATCACGTATGACACGTTCACGCTTGCAACCGAGAGTCCATCGTTTTGCTTCGGCAAACGCTTACCGAACTGTGCCGACCGGACGACGAAGACAGGCTTGACTGTTGTGAGGCCAGTTCCGTCGCCCAGATCGACGTTGCGGTTGTAGCCATCGAAGAAAATGCCCGTGATCCCGATCGGCGACGCCCCGACGGGTCGAAACGTGGCGGGTTCGCCGAACGCGTTGTCGTGACAGGGCGAGAGCACCACCGCATCCCAGTCGATCGCCATTACGCGAGTTTCGTGCCGGGCTTGCGACCGCCCTGAATGCGCAGACCACCTACGCTGACGCCTGCGCCGCCCTTCGATTCGGTCCCTGCCCGCACGACAAACCCGCCGGCGCGCAGCCTCTCGCCCTCGGCACGGTCAAGATTAACGGGCGTACCCGGTCCGCAGGATTTCCCGTCCACGCGCACGCTGCGACCCGGCGCAACGACGTATTTCACTTCAACGGGCGCTGGCGTGCGGGTGCCCGTCGGCTCATTGGCAGCCATCAGTCGTACACCGGATCGCAGACGGACGCCGACAGCGACGCGTTCACGCGACTCGGAATAACGACGGGTGCCGACTGCATCATGATGTAGCGCTGTGCCGGGTCCTCGTTAAGCCAGGTCTTCGGCGCATAGGGCATCGCCTTGTAGTTGAACGCCGGATCCTTGATCATGCCGAACGCGCGCGTGCCCATCAGGTTCGGGCCCGACATGATAACCATGCCGTCCGTGAGCATCGGCAGTTCCTTGTTGTTATCGTCGACGTACCAGTCGTTGTAGACCCAGAGGTCATACTGCCCCCACTTGCCCATCCAGACGGCGCCCTGCTCGATCTTCGCGCCCGGGTTCACGACGTTGCCGTTCGGGTTCCAGACGGGATAGATGATTGCACCTTCGAGTTTCGGGTCGAGCTTAAAGCCCTCCCACGAACTGGTCGTGAAGACGATGTCCGAACACTTCGCACCCGACGATTTGAGCACCGCGCGCTGCCATGCCTCGACGTCGGATGTCGGCGATGCCGTCCCGGCATCAATGTTTGCCTTCGTCCACTTCCTGTTACCGGCAAGCGCAATCGTGAGATTCGGATCGCGGCCGAAGTCAATCACCACTCTTTCGTAGCCGTCGCCTTCAACGGTGAGCGTAGCTGTCTGGAGCACCTGTGCGGCCATCCACTCGAGCGTACGATTGAGCACATCCACCTGATCAGCCATTTCAGCGTACAGGTTCGCCATTTCGCGTTCCTCGCCGGTCAACTCGCCGCCGATCTGTTCGCCGATCATCCGGCGAACAGGTTTCAGCAGGTCCGGCGCGCGCTTGTCCTTGATGTACGCTGGCGTGAATTCATTCGTCTGGTAACGACGTTGCTCGACGAGCCTGCCCTGGACCAGTGGCGAGACGAATGGCGCTTTCCGGCGCTTGCCGATGTCGATATCGATGGAGACCTTCTCGGTATCCGACGTGATGAGGTTGGGAAAGAAGCGGTCGATCAGGAATTGCTGAGCCACCTTCAGGTTCGGAACAACCTGAACCAGTACATTCGTGTCATAGATGAGCACGGTTTCAATCTCCGATGGTTAGATCCGGAGCCCGGAAAACAAAAACCCCGCCGAAGCGGGGTCTCCTGTAACGGGGCTGGACGGGTTAGCTCGGATCCGCAGCGGAGACCGAGGACTTGAGAAAGATGCCGAACTGACGCAACGCAGACCGGAGCGCCGACACCTTCCAGGACGGATCGAACGTGATCGCGTTCTCGTTGAATTCGCCGAGCACATATGCGCCAGCAGTCTTCGGTCCGGACGTTGCGTCCGTGCCCGTGACCAGAATGGCCTTCGGCGTCTGGCTGCCGTCCGTTGCGGTTTTCACCGACAGGACGTAGTTGCCCGTCGCTTCGATCACGTTCAGCGTGAACGTGTCCCCCGCCTGGAACGGCGTAGCGCCCGCATTGATTTCGAATCCGATCTCGGCCTGCGCGTATGCGGTGCCGACGGTTGCATCGGGCAGCGCATTACCCTCCGGATCGACTACGCTGAAATCGGCCGCCGTTTTCGCCGTCAGCAAAAACGCGCCGTACACCGCGGGCACACCAACGACGACCGAACCGACGGCACCGTTGCCGACGTTCGCGCTGCCAGCGGTGACGTCGATACTGTCATCGGTCTGCTGCCCGAGCACGGCACCCCGCGCGAGGCTGCCCGACATCAACTGGATCTGCTCGGTAACGAGTTGCAGATTGCCGGCGATGAGCTGGTCGGGGATGAAAGTTTCGGCGATGACACCCGGCTGCTGCGGGTTCTCGCCGATCGCATTGACGATCAGGGACATGTCAGATCTCCACTATTGACGAAACAGGAAGCGCAGCGTTATCGGGCGACACGCTGGCCAGCGGCAACGATCCTGTCAGCCAGGCTCTTCGCAGGACTGGCCGCTGCCGACTCGCCGCCGCTCGCGCCGGGATTCGGCTGGGACTGCCTTGCCATCCGGTCGTACAGGTCCGCACGGTTGGAGCGCGGAGTGGGAGTCGGAGCAGGCGCACTGCTGCGCGCATCGTCGCTTGCGGCATTCAGCGCGGCTACCGCGGCACCCGCGCTCAGGTTCGTGTCAAAGGCAAACACGCCTGCCTGTTTCACACAGCCGAGCCGGATCCCTTCAGCAACGATGCGCGCACAACGAATTCGCTCACGCTGCCGGGCCCCTTTTGCGCGCCCTGAACGCTTGCCCTGCTCACTGTCATCCTTGCGGTCTTCCTCTTCCGCTTGCTCGTCGTCATCCTCTTCTTCGGCGCGACGAGCACGTTCGCGCTCCTCTTCCTCGGCACGGCGCGACCGCTCGCGCTCTTCCTCTTCAGCCTTGCGCGCCGCCTCCTCTTCCTCGTCGAGCTTTTCCATGCGTTTGGCGTAGTCATCATCGGATTCGCCATCGCGTTGTTTGCGCTCATCATTCTGTTCTTCAGCATGAGTGGCACTCGCAGCACCAAGGCCGAGATAACTGGCGAACGGCATTGCACTCGCGATTTTCGAGAGCTTCATATCAAATTCCTTCCAGGGGGTTGTTTAAGCGCCGATCTGCCTGATCAGTGCCCGAAACGCGGCGTCAGGAGCCGCCACTTCATCCGCGAGGCCCAAAGCGGCGCCCTTCGCGCCCATGAACGTCGCGGCTTGCGTATCCCGAACCGTGGCGGCCGAGATCTTCCGGTTGCGGGCGACCGTATCGACGAACAGCTCGCCCATCGTCGTGATGTCCGCCTTGAAACGTTCGTGGGCCTCATCAGACAGCGGAATCTCCGCGTGACCGTCGGCCTTGTAGTCGCCGTACTGGATGAACGTCACCTTGATGCCGGCCGCGGTCAGCGCCTGCGAAAAGTCGACGTGGGCAGCAATCACGCCAATGCTGCCCACGCCGCCCGTGCGGGGCACGTAAATCCTGTCCGCTGCACTCGCGATCGCATACGCTGCTGAGTAGGCGGACTCATCCAGGACCGCCCAGATGGGCTTCTGCCCGCGGGCTGCATAGATCGAATCGACAAGATCGAAACAGCCGGCGACCTCACCACCAGGCGAATCGATGTCAAGGATGACAGCTTCGACCTTGGGGTCGCTGAGCGCGGTGCACAGGTTCTGGCGGATTCCGTCATACCCTGTCATGCCCGACCACGGTCTGAGCGTCCCAAGCTTCTGCACAAGCGTTCCGTGAACATGGATCACGGCAACGGGCCCGACCATGTCGTACCCTGTACGCGGGTTGCCCCCTGGCTCAGCAAAACCGTATTCGTCGTCTTCCATCATCTCCGGCGTGACGACGGACCCGTTCGCGCGCACCAGCTGCGTAATACCCAGCCGGTCGGAGAGCGCTGCGAGAACGATTTCCGCCTTGCGGGGATGGATGGCAAGCGGCGTATTGAAGATCTTCTGCGCAAGGCGCGGAAGTACCTGATTCATTCGGCCTCCGGAGATTTTTCAGCCTGCTGGGCGTTGCCACCCTGAAGCGCCTCAGGCACTGGCATGTTCAATTCCTTGAAGTAGGCGCGCTCCACCGCGCGCTGCCCCACCTTTTCGCGCCAGTCGGCACCCGCGAGGTCTGCACATTCGTCCTCGAGCGTGGAGAGACCCGCGTCCATGCCAAGGATCGCGCCCTTGCGTTCCTTCTCTGGATCGACATAGCCACGCCCGGGTCCCATCCAGCGGGCACGTCCGTACGCCGCGCGGTACTCGATGAATGGCGGAGCACCCGCCGGCAACGGGAGATCGTCGATCTCCATCGACTCCTCAAGCCATGCACAGAAAACTGGCTGTCCAAAGCCGTGTGCAAAATTGAAGCGGCGCCGATAGAACGTCTTCCACACCTCGAGCATCGCAGCGCGATACGAGCTGTAGTTCACGTCAGCCCAGTTCTGGCTGATCATCTGCGCCGACGTGCCGGTGCCGGCCGCGACGTTGCGCAGCACGGCGTTTTCGAAATCCGCGAAGTTGCTCGTGGGACGGGCAGCATTGGCAAAGCCCATCTTCTCGCCGGGGAACAGGTGTGAAACCCTGGCATTGCCGACAACAATGTTCCGGTCGTCGTGGTACTCGCGACGGTAGTCGTTGTAGGTCCTCAGCTTTTCGCCGTCGTCGAACGCTTCCTGCGTGAACTCATCATCGAACGGACTTTCGATGTAGGCGGCAAAGATCGCATTGATAATCGCCGCGTCCAGCTCCGCGCTGTCGTACTTGACGAGCATCTTCAGGCGGTGCAGCACGGGCGTGAGAATGCCCGCGCCGCCGCGATGCTGGGCGGCTCTGTCGTGATCAAAATCGTGAACGATGATCGGCCGCCCCCACGTCGTCTCGCGCTCGATGCGATCCCAGTGAAGGCTCTTGCTGGCGCTAAACCAGTCTCCCTGATGTGCACGCCGGATCCAGTACCCAACAGCTGCGCCGTCTTCGTCGACCTCCACGCCGCCTCGCATCGTGTCCTGGTCGAATTTTTGCTGCGGATTGGACAGCCGGTCCGGGTCGATCAGCTGCAGGGCCGTTGCGTACGACGCGCGACCGGGCCCCATTCTCTGCGGTCTCCAGTGCAGCATCCCTAACGCATCGCCGTCGACGCACTTGTGGCGAAACGCCAGAGCCATCGCCTGCGGGATCATGAGACAGCGCTGGGTGTCGCAATACCGGCCCGGGTCATAGGCCCACACGCGGTAATGCGCCTCGACCGCCTGTCCGAATTCGTCCGCCCACACGTGATCGAAAGCCTTCATGCCGGTCATCGCGCGAAGCGCCATCCAGTCAGGTTTCGAGATTGGCCGGAAATCCGCTCCGATTACGTTGTCGAGCGTGCGCGTGACGGCAGCGGACGCCCACCCATCGTTGCGGACCACGTCGCGAATGCGCGCGACGATCCGGTCGCGGTACATGTTGAGCTCGCCATCCGGCGACGACAACGCAGGCTGCCAGGCGGCCATGTGGTCGCTGCGGACGTCGGCGGCGTCGTACGGCGTACGGCCGCCGCCGACGAGCATCTGCGCACGCGAACGTCTGCGCTCGAACGGCTTGCCCGTCGCGTCGAGAATCTGAGCGGAGCGCGCCATCAGCGATAGATGAACCGGATCGGGCGACGCGCTCGCGAGCGCATGCCCAGTGCGGCCTGAAGCTCTGCAATCAACGCGGTGAGCTGGGGCAGATTGGCGCGCGTATAGGTAACGGCGCGCGCGCCTTCACCCTGGGAATAGGAATACGACTCTCCCTTGGCACCCGTCGACAGGTCGATGTACGCCTGTTGTGCCTGCGCGAGCGCAGTCTGCAGCGCTTGCCTGGACATGCCGGCAAAGACGCTGCGGTTGACATCAAAACGGGACACGGTAACTCCTACGGGAGACGGCTCGCAACTGAGCGCTTCTTCGGCTGCGACTTGATGATCACAACGCTGTTCTCCGGCGCTGCGACTTCGACAGGTTCCACACGGTCGGCTTCAACACGCGCTGGCGTCCATGCCTCGCCATCGTATTTGAGGGGTGTCGCCAGTTCATCGACCCGCCTGTTGAGCTTGAGGCCGAAATGCATCAGGCCGCACAGTGCTGCATAGGCATATACGCGGCAGTCCAGCGCCTCATTCGCCTTGCCGGCTGGCAACTCCCACACGCGATATCGGTGCCCCCCAGACGCCTTTAGTACCGAGACTTCGGACGTGAGCTGCGTGAAATAGCCGATGTCCCGATCGGCCGGGAAATGCATGTAGCCGGGCCCCGGCTCGTCGTATCGCAACCGCGCGTAAATGACGTCTTTCGCCGCGTTCGTGCCGATGACCACGGGCTTGAAACTGGCCTTGTTTCGATTGCTTGGCCGCTTCGTCGGCCAGACCGGCGATCGGGCGCCCGCGCGTTCTGACGCGCCCTTGATGGCCCAGACCCGGCGGCCCAGGCGCGCCTTGGCGAATTCGTAGACCTTCTGCGTGTTATGGCCACCCGAGTCGATACAGACTGCCATCACCTCGAACGGCATGCCGTCGTATCGATGCCAGATCCGTTTGAGATGGGTGTCGATCCTTTCCCAGAACGCTGGTGTCTCCGGGTCGCCTTCGATCACATGATGGTCGATCGACCACGATTCTTCGTTGCGCCCCCAACCGACCGTTTCAAGCTCGCCGCGGTCAGGCTGGATGTCGACGCCGACAGTAACGACGCCGACGCCATTAGGGACCTCCGCAGGCCACTTCTCGCAACGTGCGAGCAGCGCGTCGGGGCTGAGGCCTTTGCCGACATGGCGACGATATGGCAGCCCCATCTGGGTGTTCCACCACGCCTGCAGCTGCTCTTCATCGCCCTGCGCGTCGATCCATTTCTTCGCAATATCGGATGGCTTGTCCTTGCTCCATGGGCTATAGAGTTTCGATGCCTGAAACCCGGCATGTTCGCTGGAGAAGCCCTGCTTTCCACACGACGGGCAATGCGCGTAATACACCGCGTGCCGTTCGCTCTCTGACCACGTCCAGACCTTGTCGAGAGAGCCTTCGTCGGCTTCCTGCCACGCGACGTCATAGGCCGCCAGCGGCACGTGACGATGCCCGCAGCACTCGAACGGCCGGGTCTGATGCCACCGTACCGTCGCCAACGCGCGAAGGCGTTCTCCTTCCGACCACGCCACGCCGCAGCATTCGCAAACAATGCGTGCGGTCTTGGTGTGGTGAGCAAGCGTATTGCCCAGTGCGTCCTTTGCCTTCTCCCAGTGAACATGCTTGAAGAAGTCGAGAAATTGCCGGTGACTGCAATGCGGACAGGCGACCGACGCGCGCCGTTGGTCCGAATCGTTATAACTCTTCTCGATCCGACTCTCGCCCGAATATGTCGGCGAGCACGCCCGAACCGACAGCCAGTTAACACCGAAGGACGCCGTGCGCTCCTCCGCGATGAAGATCGAATCCCCCTCCTTCAACGGCGGGTATTTGTCGATTTCGTCCGCAAGGATGACGCGAATCGGGCGCCGCGCAAGGTTGTCCGGACTGCCCGCGCTAACCAGCGCCAGGAAGCCGCCCGGAAAAGCCTTGTAACCGAGCGTGTCGTCGCTGCTGCGTGACTTGCTCGCACCCATGATCTTTCGAAGGACGGGAGTGCATCGGATCAGCGGAGCAATACGTTCCTTGCTGAACTGCTCCGCCGCATCATCCTTTGGCTGGATCAGCAGGATCGGGCACGCGTCGAGATGGGCGAAGTACCCGAAAATGTTCTCGAGCAGAGCGGTCTTCAGCATCTGGGTACTCACCATCACCGTGATGATGTGAATACCCGGCTCGGTAACGGCCAGCATTGGGCCACGCGCTACCTCAACAGTATCCGTGCTCCAGTTGCCGGAAGTGCTGCCCGCTTCCTTCGCCAGTTTCCGGTACGCGTCAGCCCATTGCGGGATGCTGATACGCGGAGGTGGCGTCCACCCGCGGCGATAGTCTCTGGCGAGATCTTCACCCTTGTCTGTTTTCGAAATGAGCATCCGGCTCGCCCAGGCTTGCGATCTGGGTATGGACATGCTCAGTCAGGACCTGCGTCACCCGGTCGCCCTCCAACCCAAGATCGGCGGCAATTTTGGCACCGACTCGCATCGGCCAGTTCATCCACGAATCGCGTGCCGCACGCGCGGCGTCGAAGAGCACCGTGCGCGCGATAGCCAACTCGACCAACGAGCCAGCCTTTTGCTCATATTCGAGCTGCTTCAGGAGCGCGTTGAAGTTCTCCTTGATGCGGATGGCTTCGGCGAGATTGTGCTCGGCGCCCATGGCGATGACGAGCTTCGCAGCGGCTTCGCTCGGAGTGTCGTCTTCATCGACGACCTGCTCTGTGCGGACACTGCGGACATTTTTTGCGGACACTTTCGCAGTGTCCGCAGTGTCCGCAACTGCCTTGCTCGATCTGATCGGACGGCGCCAGCCAGACGAAACGAGAGCGGGGTCGAGCCTGCCATCCGCGTCAGGCGTGAGCTTGCCGGCCGCCACTGCTCGCCGAACCTGCTTCTCATCGCACTCTGCAAGCTTCGCGAATTCGCGTAACGAAACACTGGGTGCGGACACTTTTTAACTCCTGCGGCTGGCCGCAGATCGCGGCGCGCAATGCCCGCGTTGCAAAGAGCCCTGGGAAGGACCCGTGCCCCGGACGAAAGGTGCGCCGCTCACCGGGCGCTCGCGCGCGCTGCCGCTAGCGCGTCGGAAAGGTCACGATCGATCCATCGGGTCACGATCTGGTTCGCGCGCTTGCCCCAATTCAACTGCTTCCTTACGGGCAACGCATCGCCGAACCGCAGCAACAGCTTTAAATGTCCGCGCCCGTTGTTGCGCGTTACATCGAGCCTGTTCAGTTTCGTCAACCGTTTGCCTTTTCCGTTGAGCAAGGTTACGCGCTTCGTGTCCGTTGGCCGCTGCCAAACTCCGTTGATGATCGACCCGTTTGCAGTCTTCACCGGACCGATGAAGATGTCCGGCCGCCCTTTCAATGCAGCCATCGTTCCGCGCGAGAGCTGTCCGTACTGGTTCAGCTTGATGTCTTTCGGGTTGAGCAATGCGCGGCTGTTCAGCTTATGCACGCCTCCCGTTTCATACGGTTGCAGGTAGCTGGCTGCGATGTCCTTCATGAAGACAACGGCCGTCGGCGCGCTCTTGCGCGCGCGGCGCACTCCCACGGACTTCCGCGTGAACGGCGTCGGGTTCTCGAAGGTCTTGTCCAGATTGGCGGTTTCTGCCTCGGCTACGCGCGCCGCAGTGCGGTTGATTCCCTGCGCGATCGCGAATGGCATCTGCCGCTGGATGAAGTCGTTGAGGCCTCGCGCGAGGTCACGTGCGTTGGACGTGACCCGGATCGTCATCAAGCCGGCCATGCTGCGGATCTCACTCCAACCTCGTGCTCGCCGTAGAAGATCGGTACTGTCGCCTTCGCGAAATACGGCGATCGCACGACAACGCTCGCGCCGAGGCGCGGGCCTGCGAACGTTCGCAGTGCGCCCTTGGACTTCGATCTGTTCATCATGTCACCCGTGGAAGCCGCGTATCAATGCATTACGCATAAAGTGTTTGCTGGCGGGTAAACCCGTCATTGCAGACGGCTGGAACTGCCCCAAGCTCCCTAAAACTGCTCGTTCGCGCGCGCAGGAAAAAGCCCTGTCAGCAACGCCATGCCGACAAGGCAAACCAACGCCACACGCAAAAAGGAGAAGGAAGATGGCGTATTACAGCGATGGAAAATATCTGAAACAGCAAAACGGCGCTGAGTTCGATGTCCTGCACAAGCCTGGACAAGTTGCGCCTCATTCCGGCGTTTACCGGTGCGAGATCTGCTCCGGGAGCGCCGTCTCTACGAAGGGCAATCGCCTGCCGCCTCAAGATCATCATGAGCATCGCGCCTATGACAATAAGCCGATCCTGTGGCGTCTGGTGGTCAAGGCACATTACGACGCGTAAACGCAAAAAGCCCCGATCGGCGACGACTCGGGGCTTTGGATACACTTATTCACAGTGTCAGATTGACCGCTATTTTACGGTCGAAAACGGGAATGTCAAGCAGGCAGGTCCGGAACGTGGCTCTCTTTCTCAAACTGAACGATTGCCACTTGCAACTCGAACACAATCTTTCGGATCAGTTGATCGTAGGAATCAATCCCTCCGCCCGTCACCTGAAACGGCGCGGCGCCCCCGACCGTCGCGAAGATCGCGTCCTTCTGCATTCCGTACTGCACCGGAACTCTAAACGTTAGCGTGTCGTCGCTATCTTGCTTGCTCGCAAAAGTTACTTCGAACTCGACGAGTCCGGCATGCGTGTTACCGACGGCCGGAATCTGGTAGATGAATTTGTCACCATCGAGGTAGCCAAGGCGAACACGATCCGACTCGGTTCGCAAAGAGGAAATAAGTCGATCACGCGTGACACCGACGGCCATTTTAAATCGCGTCTGGGTCCGATCTCTCTCCTCGGCTGCCGCAGTAATTCTCTTTTGAAGGTTGTCATAGGTATCCATGCATTTCGTCCCGTATGTTGGTCTTCGCCCATTTTATCGTTCCGGTTCGATCTGAACATTGTTGATTCGCCTCGTCACTATGCTGCCTAGATCTGTTCCGTGCCGATGAACGGCAACATTGAAAGAATTTCGTCAGCTCGTTTGCGCGCGTTGGACTCAAGGCCGTCGAAAGCGGTAGCCACTTCTGGCTGCTCAACTGTTTCGTCGTGCAGGTGCGCTTCGTCGGTCACATCGGCCGCGCCGACGCCGACAGCCGTGCGCGTACGCTTCGACGGCTTGACCTTTTTCGGCTTAGCGCGCCCCTGAAGCCACCGTTTGATGATCTGCCAGTGTGCTTCGGCGGTTTTCTCCGACACATCACATTTGAGCGCCAACGTCTTGATCTCGACTTTCGCGCCGACGGCTTTCTCAACGAGCGCACGGCGCAGCTGGTAATGCACGATGCGGCCGGCGAGGACGCTCATGGCGGCCTGCGTGAGCAAGCTAACAGCTTCGAGGTATTCCGGGTTTGGCGTGTATCCGGAGCAGCACGCACGACCACACGCGCATGGCCAGGCACGCGGTGCGAACCGCGCCACCAGTACGGCACGCTCGATATCCGAAAGCTGCTCGAGCTCGCGCCGGATCATGCCTGCCTGGCCGGCGCCGTCGTTGCCGCTGAGCCCCTTTCCCGTACGCGGACTCGGAGCCGCCAGCCGGTCGACGAGCGAACGATCTGCACGCTGCATCGAATAGTTGAATGCGAATATCAGCGCGTCCTGCGGAGTGCGGAATAGCGTCTCGACGGTTTCAGTCATTTTTGATCGTTTCCTTGTATTTCCTGCATCGCTCCATCTCAAACAGGGCGATCGACGCCTTCTGCTTACCAAGCTTGCACACGTACTTGCTTACGCCAAGCCACGTCGTCTGCTCGAGCGACGCGCACCCGGCGCATGTCCTCTCTTCACGACCGATAAGCACGAGGAGCGGATCACGATAGTCCCTTGATCTCAGTGCCATCCCACCGGCCTATCCGTCAGAACCCATTCCGTCTCGCCACTTGCGATGAACGGGCGGACCTTCGCAGCGTTGCTCTCGTTTCGCCCGTCAATGTCGGCCGTCAGCCAGCACTGGTCTTCGGACACGCGCTTGAGGCTCGTGACACGTTTCGAGTTCAGCGACGGAAGATGTATCCGGTGCTTCTCGGGAACGATGGCCAGTACATGAATCGCACCGCCATAGAACTGATTTGGTCCCCACTTGATTCGTCGCAGCACCAGCACTTGCGCTTCAAACTCATAAACTGGCGGCGGGCGGCCGCACATCCGCCCGGCGTGGCGAGAATGATCGCCGGGTAAAGTCAGTTTCATTTCGAGATTCACCTGGCGGCCTCCTGAAACAACCATTTGCGCTCGCCGCTCTCGATAAAAGCGGCCAGCGATTTCCTGTTGAGAGCAACGCGCGCCGAGCAGCGCAGCACCGCTGACGATTTCCACGAGTTCGCCGGCGCGAAAATCGAACGGCGGTGCTGCGGCGGGATATAGGCGTCGACCAGCACGACTTCTTCGCTCACAACACCACCAGACACCGCGCGCTGCACCATATGCACCATCGTTTCAAACGTGTCCTTTCCGATGCCGCCCTTCGTACCAACGTCGACGTCTACGAGCAGCCTCAAGTGAGCACCTCCTGCAGTCCCATCTTTCGCGCGCGAACTGGCTCCCATTCGTCGTAAGCGCGGTCCCACACATCGAACTTAACCTGACGCGGCGTCCCGACCCGGTTCTGGTCGATCCACCGATGGCAATAAAAGCAGCCCGGAACAGTCGCGCGGTTGTCGGCCTTAAGATTCCCGGCCTTGCCGTCGCGGCCCTGATTCGAGTGGCATGGCACCACCGTATCGTCGAGCGGATTCCGGCGGCACACGCCCGGCACGCGCAGGTAGCACGGCTCGCCGCGGCACGCCGAGAGATACTTCGAGCCTTCTGCCACCGTCGGCTTCTTCACGCGGCTCTTGAGCGATGAGCGGCGCTGTGCCGTAGCGCGATCCGCAAAGCTGCTGAACGGCGAATCCGGCTTGCGCTTGAACCCGGTACGGCGCAGCGGCGTTTTTCGGGACAGCATCAATGCCACCATCCGGCGTGAATCCCAAACGCCGAAATTCCCGCGAGAACCCCGATCAGCAGTGCGCCGCGCGACGGAAGCGCGCGCGACAAATATATGGACGCAATGAGATAGAGCAGTTGACGATCGCTCATGCGGCCGCCTGCTGGTCGAAAGCTGGAACTCTCCCGAAACTCACCATGCGCCGCATGCATTCGACGAGTACCACGTCCGCCAGCTCCGCCGACTCCTCGGTTTGCGCGTGGGACTCCGCGTTACGCACGCGACGCGCAGCTCGAGCGGGATCGCGCCAAGTCTTCACTGCCACGTTCTTCCCAGGGCCGTTGACGTACACGAGCGTGTTGCCGTCGCGGCGGCAGATATGAATCTGCTGCATCCCGCCTTCCCGAGATAGCTCATGCAAGGCGGTTTGCACCGTCTTACGAGAACGGTTCAGCGCTTCGCCAATTTCTTTGGCCGTGCGCTCAACACCGTCCTCCATGAGGTCCGCCAGCCGCGCCGCGACCGATTCACACCTGTCTTCGGGTTTCGCGCCACCACCGCGCTCGGCATCGTGCTGCACGCCGCCTGCAGCTTCTGTTCTGAGTGCCATCACGATATCGACCTTATCGACGACCGCTGCTGAACCCGCTGTAACTGCTGCGGGATGAATAGCTCGAATACGATGAGCGCGACGAATAGCTGCCGCTGTACGACGAAGCGCGTGGCGCACCGTACGAAGGAACGCTGTAGGTGGTGCGAGGTGCTGGCGCGGGGACTGGCGCCGCGGGCCGCACAACTGTTTTGTTCACAACCGTCGTGTTGCTGATCACAGTCGTAGTGCGCGGCGCGACATACGCTGGACGGCTGTCGTAGTGGTGCACCACCGTCGACCCGCTGCCGAACACATGGCCGAACATCCAGCCCTTCCAGAACCCGTCGTTGCTCTGCTGGACGATGAGGGGAGCCGGCTGAGCAACCTGCGGCGCGAGCTGCGCGGCGGGCGCATAGACCGACGGTCGGTTGTCACAGGATACGAGCACGCCGATCAGCAGCACGATGGTCAGGATGCCGCCCAACCACAGGCACGCGTCAATGATGTTCATTTTCTTCATAGGTCTGATTGTTCGTGGTGGTTTGAGGGTCACCAGCTGCGGCTGGTGAGATCTTCGGTGCGCCAGCCGTGACGGCCGTCGCGCTGAATAGCGATGAAACGGAACGGAAACTGGCTGGCGGCCGCTTTCGTTTTGGCGCGAGCATCGTCCGTCCATCGGCCCTTCACCTCACGGAATTCGAGCTGGCCAGCTGCCGTGATGACCGGGAAATCGATGGTGATGAACGTGCGGTCCGCCAGCCTCAACTTGATCGCCTCGAAGCGGTACCAGAGAATCTCGCCGGCGTGCAGCTGCGGCTTGAGTACTTCGTCCTCGTATGCGGTCTCGAGCTTGTTTTGCCTGCCGCGCAATTCGCGGCCGAGCTGCTGCATGCGCTCGATCGGCGACAACGCGACAGCGGATGCAAAGGGCGCCAGATCTTTCGCTCGAATGGCGTCGATCCGCGCAGTTGTGCCCGCTGGCGCCTCGAATGCCTCCTCGAGGCTCTTGAGGCCTGCCGCGAAGCGGCGGATGGTCACGTCGAGCGGCGTTGGCGTCGTGTCCGCCAGCTCGCGCGCCGAGCTAGCGATCTGCTCGCGGATCCGCGCAGTGCCCACGCGGCCGCCCGTGATCGCACTGGCGGCAAGACGAATGGTTCCCTTGCTCATGAACTCACGGCTCCGAGCAGATGAACGGGGTCGATCGCTTGCGGCCAACGCTCACAATTCACCCTCATGTTCGCGGAAGCAGTCGGGCGCCCAGTGAACCAGTCGGTCAGATTCGCCGCAGCCCATCTGCCAAGCACATAGGCCTCCAGCTCGTTATCCGGTTCCACTACGAGCGTTCCGCGAGCGCTGATCGTCGCTTTCACACCGGCACCTCGTCATGAATTTCGTCGTCAACCGGCACACCACCGAGCCGCCGCAGTTGCTCGTCGCTGATCGGCCGCTCGTCGAAAAGAAGAATCGAGCACTCCCCGAATAGCCACGCCTTACCCGGCAATGGCGTTTTGCTGCGCACGACCCACGTAACGCTGTTGCCGGAATCGCCAGCGATGGTCGCTTGGCCGGTCGTCGCCACGAACTTCTCGCCGGCAACCGCCGGGCGAATGACCTGGACAATGCGATCGACAATGCCTGGCGTCATTCCACGCTTGCCGTTGCTCACGATGCGAGCCATGTCGCCGGGTTTGCAGTTCATGAAGTCCCTCACGATGGGTAGTAGTCGACGGGTAAGAGTTCGTCACCGAAAAATTCGACGACCTGCTGGTATCGGCCGCCGCCTTGCTCACGCTTGAGCACGTAGTCGATCCACGGGCCGCGGCCGGATGCCTTCGCCACGCGGATCAGGTAGTCCGGCGTCGACTCGTTCGGTCGCCGCTCCACGCGCACGCGCTTGCCCTGCGTGCCGATGCCAGAGTCGCTCAGATGCCACTGCGCGGCGGACATGTCGCTCTGCGACTCGCCAGCGTCGACTACTCCCGCCAGCACCTCGTCGACAAAACGGTCAAGAAATTTCGCGTAGATCGGACGGCTGTCGCTACCGGCCTGGCGCCGCGCGATTGCCCGCTTGTGCGCTTCCGCCAGTTGCGCCGGTGTGACTCCCTTGCCAGCCCACGTCAGCACGCTCACGCGGTCGGCCTGCGGATCGATTGCGATGTTCGGTAGCTGCGCGATTGCCGCCAGCAATTCCGCCTCGGCGTTCGGCGATGCGGTTGCGTCCGCCTTTTCCTCGTCGCCTATTTTTTGAGCAGCAGCGGCAGCGCGGTTTTCGTCGTCTTCTCGCGTTGCTGCTGCTGCAGGGTTATATGCAGGGTTAACTGCAGTATTAGACTGAACGTCGTTCAGTGCCTTTATGTCGTTAGGTTCAGTGCCTTCTGGAACGACGTTCAGTGCCTTTTGCGAAGGCACTGAATCTCCTTCAGTGCCTTTTGTGCCAGAGTTATCCACAAGCTGCTGAACGTCATTCAGTGCCTTCTTCCCGCCCCCCCTTTTTGAACGCACTGAACCTCCTTCAGCGCCTTTTTCATCGGCCTCGACAATCTCGAAACCTTCCGGAATGCTCGGGTAATACTGATTCCGCGCCCACTTCTGGCCGCCGTATCCGTGCTTACGCTTGACGAACCACCCCTCCTCCTCCGCCAGATCGAGGTGCGTGCACACAGAGCGCTCAGACAACCCCGTCTCGCGCGCGAGCGTCCTTGTGGATGGGTACGCATCCTCTCCAGCGTCATTAACGTGGCACGCGAGCGTAAGCAGGACGTGGCGGGTCGTTGACGGCAATGTCGAGTTGATGATGGCGTGGCGCCATGTCCATGGCTTCATGACGACGCCTTTCGCACGCGATCAGCAAGCACGCCGTAAATTCGCGTGACGCTCATAGGTGGCTCCACAGCGTCGGCGCAAAACTGACGGCCAGCGCGCCGCCAAACGCACACATGAAGCGCACCCACGTGCGGCCGAGGCAGGGAGAGAATGCACCGACCAGCAACGCGACAACGAAGCTGCGCAGAACCTCGTTGCAAACGACGTCAGTGCCCATCGCCACCTCGCCCCGCGATCTGTCCATCACGCGCATACAGCCTTCTGATCAGTAACAGCAGCTCCTCCACCGTGCGGATTGCTCGCACGCCATCGGCCTCGATCACCTTCATCTCGTGCGACTCGATTTCGTTGTGCGCCGAGAAGCGCATAAAGTCGCGCGATAGGTCCCCGAGCTCTGCGTAAAGCTCGTTGAACTTCGCCGTCAGTGCGTCGTGATCACCGAGCTGCGCGTCCGGCAACTTCACGAGCACGGCGTTGCGCTGCGCGGCCCAGGCTTCAAGAATCCGCTCGTCGTTCGATAGGTCCGTCATCGCGACGGCCTCGGCAAGCGAAAGCACATTCCGATTCTCAGGGCCGCGGTTGCGGTTCACCTTGTTTCGCAGTACCGCCGGCGAGATCCCCATCCGCGGGCCGAGGGCCTCAGTACCACCCGGGTAATCGTGCGCGACTGCGTATGCCGCATCTGTTGTGTTCACCGCTGCTCCAAACGAATGTTGTTTGGCAGGATCCCTGCCCTTAAATTTCCGACTGGCCCTGCGTGATTAGTAGTCCACATGGAATAAGCAGCGTGAGTCTTGACAAATATTTAACAATTAGGGTGGGTGCGTCCGCTCTCGCCCGTAGAATTGGTGGCTCCTACACAAACCATTCCTACAAGACGGACCCTCATGAGCAACACGGAAGAGCGCGTCGCAACTCTCGAAGCAAAGCTTGCTCAACTGTCGAGACAGGCCAACGAGGACAGGACGGCTTACCTCACAAAAATCGACTTCCTCGAAGGACAGCTCATCGGGACGCAAGCTGCGTTGCGTGCGTTCATCATCGCGTCGCCCGATCCGGCCGGCGCTGCTGCATGTGTCTCCCGAGATATCGAAAAGCTTTCAGCAATCGGGCTGCACAGCCTGAGT
Source organism: Paraburkholderia sp. BR14312 (assembly GCF_040948675.1). Taxonomy (NCBI): domain Bacteria; kingdom Pseudomonadati; phylum Pseudomonadota; class Betaproteobacteria; order Burkholderiales; family Burkholderiaceae; genus Paraburkholderia; species Paraburkholderia sp. BR14312. Next base: position 6,479 of record NZ_JBFPKI010000011.1, on the reverse strand, counting down.
TCCGACGAATTCCTTCGCGGCATTGGTTGGGCGACCAGTTGCATCCTTCCGTTGAAGAGAAATTAGCCACATCCGTTGAGCAGCGCCATACAGGCGCCTCTCCGCAAACAATTGTGCTGGGGATCCGCACCCCGTCCAGGATCGGCGGTTCCCACACCAACCGTTTCTTCACGAAGGCGAATCCCCATGGACAAACCAACGTATCGGCTATACCTATACAAGTCGCCATTTGGCGCAATGACCATTCGACCGGACGTGAAGCACCCGAATGTTTGGGGCCTCATGCACGAAACGTTCTCGCGCTCAAGCAAGGGCGAAATCGTCGTCAATTCTGTCCTCTTGGACCTCGGCTGGGATTCGCCCGAAAAAGCCGCCGAAGCAGTGCGAACGCGGCAAACCGGCTGGCGTCTTTGGGACTCACTGCCGTTTGTCGTCCATCCAGCAACGCTCGACGACTGGCTCGAAATCGAGACAACGGGCACGACTCAGTCACATCGCTCGACACCAACCTCACTACCTCGTCTGGCTTAAGTAGCGGGAGACGCACGCCTGCGGTCATTCGCGGCCCGCTTACCTCAAACTGGTTCGTGCGCATCTCAGGCGCCCTCCATTTCATCGGGGAGGGTTCCGGCTCTCGCCAGCAAAATCAGCAGCTTTCACACAAACCTCTTTCACTCCCATCCTTGGTAACCATCGTGAAACTGGTGAGCACCTGCGACCGTGTCAGAATTGCGCTTCCACACGTTCAACCCCTCAACAATCGAGGCGCTCATGACCAAAAAACCCTACACAATGACTGTTCGCGAATTCAAGGAGCGAATCGCCGACTACCTGAATGCTTACCCAGACGACACCGAGATCTACTTCGGAGCTGGAGACCTTTCGCTCTATCGCCTGAAACCTCGGCACTGGGTCGATGGCGAGCCCTACCCGCGCCTGGTGCAAATCGAGTTCAACCAGATCTACGAGGTCGACATCGACCCGGAGCAGGACAACTGACGCACGTAGCGCTCACGAACCGCGGCGCTTTCGACACCTCGTGGGACTGGCAATCCCTTCATGAGGCAGTCGATAACGAAGACCGCAGCCGCTTGGCTTCGGCACATGTATCGATCAACCGGGGCGCTCACGCTTTTCCGGTTTTCAAACACGCAGACGTCGAAGCCGCTAGCCCGCGAGTCGATCGCGATGGCGCATTCCCGGGGGTCGTAGTCGAGATCGAAAACCGGAATGTGTTCAGTCATCGGCCACTCTGCCTTTCGGGAACTCAACAAGGCGAACAGAGCGCGTCGCTAAGCCATTCGGTGCGCTACTGCCGTAACAGACAATCCAACCACCCGGAGGTCGACGGCGCAGCAAGGTGTTCACGCCACCTCCCTTCTGGGTTGAGGTGCCCGGCCGTTCGCAAAGTAGCCATCCGGCGGCCCATTCAGCGGGTCGTAGCAGGCAAGCATGCGGCCGACGCCTCCCGGCTGACAACGCGATCACAGGTATCACCTGCGCTCCATCAGATGGCAAATGACAAGGAACGCTCATGATCAGATGCCCTCCTTTGTCGGTTGGGCTGCACGAGTGACGCCCCCCAACGCAGAAACCTGTTGCCCCCTCTCACGGAGATAGAGCCACTTGTCAGCAAGATCTGGGCGAAGCCGTTCGCACGACACGCCAGTGCCGCGCTCAATGTCCGGGCAATACTCGGCCGGCACGCCCAAGGGACTTCTGATCCACTTCGAAAAGTGCCCCTGTTTCTTGCCACACATTGCAGCAAGCTTGGCCTGAGACCCTGCAATGCGCGCGGCCTCCATCAAGGCCTCGTGAGATTGGTTCTTGATCATTTCGCAACTTTACAACCCCAGTTATATGAATGTCAATAACCATAGGTCTTTGACGAACAACAACCTTGGTTGTAGTGTTCGCACCATGGCGAAAGATGACCTGGAAACCCTTGCGGATCGCGTCCGCTTTGCTCGAAAACGAGCCCACCTCACACAGGCACAACTTGCAGAGCGGGTGCAGGTTTCTCAGCCAATGATCGGGAAAATTGAGAACGGCTCAGAGACATCGAAAATCGTTGAGATCGCGGCAGCCCTCGGCATTCGACCTCAGTGGCTCGCGACCGGGGAAGGATCGATGGTGGAAAATGGACTTCCTTCGAACGGCCCGACAGAACTTGACGCAGCGCTCGATCAGCTACGTTTTGCTGCAAGAGGATTGACGGTAGAGCAAATCAAACAGATCGCAGCGACTATCGAGGCGCTGCGCACAAGCCCGCTTGGCGAAAGGGCCGCCACGCGTATCATTTCGCCAAGCGGCGAGATCCGGGACTCTATACCGTCTCGAGGCCGTCGCCAAACTGGCTCGAGCTAAAAGAGAATTTCGACGGATTGCAATCCGTGGCCCGTGCCTCCGTTTCCTACTGACATCTGCCCTCGAATTGCCTCCATCAAAAACTCGAGGAAGCACTCGGCCAGGGCGCTTATAGGGCGTCCAGCCCGAGAAACGACGCCGACTACCACTTCATCCAACTTTTCGCGAATCGGAACGGCACGCAGACCGTACTGCTTCGCGCACAATTCAACCAGCGGCCACGGCATTAGCCCCACCATATCGCCCTGTGGCAACAGGGCGAGAGCAAAGGTGAGCGAGTGCATGAAATGAATGCGCGCGGGAATCGGGAAATTGTTCTCTTCGAACATCCCGTACTTCAACTTTTGCTCTGAGTGTGGATGCCGGGGCATAAGCCATTCGCAGTCCAACAATTCCGCAAGCGAGTGACTCTCAGCACGCGGATGCCCCTCCCGCACAACAATCGCAAAGCTCGTCGACAGAAGGGGGCGAAAATCCAAGTCCGAACTCGCCCCCGGTCGCTCTCCTCTGCCAATTAAAAGCTCAATGGCGCCGCTCCGAATCAGCGGATTGGCTATAGATAGGAAGCCTTCGTGCAAGTCCAGTGTGACGTCGGGCAATTCGGCAAGAAATCGTGTACACGCCGCTGGCAGGAAGGTCATAGTGATCCACGGCGCAACCGCGACTGACAGTCTTCCAGGGTGCTCCCCACGTACTGCGTAAACTGCATGATGTGCCCGGTCAACCTCAGTGAGGATCAACCGCGCATGGACAAGCAGGCTCGCTCCGCACTCAGTCAAGGCGATTCCCTTGGTGTTCGAAGTCACCAGTTGTTCTTTGAAATGCTCCTCCAGATTGCGCACGCTGTCGCTGATCGATGACGCGGCCATCCCGAGAGTTCGAGCGGCACCCCGGAAACTTCCAGTATCTGCGACGGCGACAAAGACGCCCAATTCGTCAAATGTCATTGTGAAACCTCCCCGCCCGCGGGGCTGGACATTGCTATAGGAATATTCCTAATACGTAAGAAAATCCTTATGGTGCTCGGCGATTTGTGTAGGCGTTCGGTTTTGCCGATCTTTTCATACAAAAGAAACAGTCTTACTGTAGCGGCGGGCCAATTCCTTACCAAAAGTTTATGTCGAATTATGCAAAGCGCATCTTAAATCTAGCCCGCAAACCCTCGACGAATCCCCCTACGTCGAAGCCCGGACCCTCTGCGCACGCTCGGCGAATCAAGAAACGATCGATTCATGTTGTTGCGGACGAATGCGTGCAGGGCGCACCTTCCCTTCCAGACCTTGCGCTACCCGACGGCGAGCTTAGACTGCGGCACTTCCCGGACGGGTCCATTCACATTTCGATCGAGGGCGTCTACCGTGACGCCCCAACCAAGGCGGCAGCAGCGGCAATTCACCTTGTCGACTTCGCACGCCACTTGTGTGGTCTTCATCCTGAGCACGAACATAACGACCATAGTTATTGACATAAGAACAACTGCAGTTATATAGTCCCGCCATGCAGCGTCGACGCTGCAGTTCAGAATCGCGCCCGAACAATATCCCGGCCGCGAACTAGAACGGGAAATTCGAGAGGCGGGAATGAATTCGATCGAGACGCAGCGCATTGCACAGTTCAACAACCCACAGCCTGACCGCCACAGCTGGAGCACGGCAAACGAAATCGAGTTCATCGAGCGCCTCGCTCGCAGTGACGATCCGATCGCGAAGCTCCGTGGCTACCTTGATGGCGCGGCGAAGCGCAAGGACTTCGGGGAGATCGATCTCAAGGAGGCAACGCGCTTCGCGAACGCGAAGCTGGCTGGAGTGCGCGGCGTCGCACTGTAATCGCATACGCAATCATAGGGAGGAAAGGTAATGAACGACAGGCAAGCCAAAGCGCGCGCGAGGTGGATCGCGCCGGGGCACATGGCCGAGGCAGAGGACTACACGCCGGAAGTTTGCGCAGCGCTGGCCCGCAAGACGATCGTTCTCGTGTGGCGCTACGACTGCGAAGACATCGGCCCCTATGTCACGGTGCTCGACGGCGATCGGCGCTGCCTTGATGGCGTCTGCGTTCAGACGGAACGCGGCGCTCCCAACAGCTTGCCATTCATCCTCAAGGCGGTGATTGCTTGGGTTACAGGCGCGCGTGATTTCGTGCTGGAGCCGAACATCACGGATATGAAGTTGCAACATCTCGAAGCCGCCCTCGATGACCCCGAATTCGTCCGGGATCACGAGGGGTCTGCCGTCGCTACGCTAGCGGTGCATTCGGATCATCGCGAAATAAAGGGTCGAGAAGCTGCAGCGCGCGCTCTAGCGCTTGCTCTTTCAGTCGGCGCGCCTCAACCTCGATGTGATAGTTCGGGTTCGACTCCACCGCGCCCGGTCGGAGTTGAACCACCGCTTTCGGACGCGGTTCACTCACAAGTTGGTCGGCCTCCCTCTGAATGGAGAGGAGTACTTTGTGTCGATCCTCCCAATCCATCTTCTTTAGCAGATGAAACACGAGGGTTTCCAGTACAGCGATACGGACATTAGTCTCAGTCATGGGCGATTCCTACTGCATAAGGGTTAATGAAATGCCGTTTTCCAGTTCGGCCGTTTCATTGTGCCATCGGGAGTCGCCCGCCAAACCAGCCTGTCAGGCGCGTCTTAACAATTCGCGAAAATCAGTTTTCCAGTCGTCGTAAAGGGTACGCACATGGAACTTCAGCAATCCCAACGCAAGCAACATGTAATTAGGACTACGAAGGCAGTTATACGTGTCGCACGCAATGTTTTCGCGATTCTCGGGGTGCTCTTCGTGTACCTGCTCTATACGGGTTTCGTGCAGTACGAAGACCGCATCAAAGCTGGTGACGTGTCCTGCACCCTCACGCGTTGCACTTGAGACTGCCATGCGCCCGACTCCTGAACGACTTCCGGATGAGCAACTCGCGCCGGTGTGCCGCGCGATGGGGCTCGAAGAGCCCGAGCGTCTAAACGAGGCCACTCGTGCCGCCGTACAGGCAGCGACTCGCGCCGAAATGCAGCCGAACCGCAAAGCGCCGCGCCGCCAGCCGTGTGCACCGACGTCCTTCGCTTTCGGCGATCGCTTCAAGGACATGAAGCGTCGTGCCGCCAACGACTTCGACGAGGAGTGATGCATGCGCTACTACCACGGTGGAGCTGGCCACCTTCAACGAGGCCAGTACCTTCTCCAGCCCAAGGTTGTCACGACGGACGCTCATGCCGCATTCGACGATGCCGCGACGGTGCGCGCGCCAACAGTTGCCGTGTACGAGGTCATTCCCGCATCCGGCCGTGCTCGCATCGTTCGTGTCGTGCAGGTGCTCACGCAGGAAGAGCGCGACGCCGCGTTGCAACGGCTTGGGAAGTGATCGATGAACATAGTCCGCGGTAGACGCCGCGCGCCCGCACCGACTCTCTTCCAGCTCTTTGCTGCCGTCGACGACGGGAGCCTGGATTTCCGGGACGCATACCGAATTGCACGCGCGCAGTTGCGCGCCGCCAAGCGCCAGCGCATGACGCATCACACGAAGAGGCCAAGGCCATGAAAACGATCTTCATCTTCAACGATTCACGCCCTACCGATCTCGAACCGCGCTTCACCGCGCTGGGCGAAGATGCGCGCCTGTTCGCGCAGGTCGAATTCGACGAGCGCACGCGTCACTTTTCCCATTACGCGTTCGGTTGCACGCACGAGCTGTCGGCCGATCTCGCAGAAGGCATCACCAAGCCGCTCAACACCGCGCGCGCACGTCTGCTCGCCGCATACGACCGCATCTACGGCAACGGTAACTGGGTGCCTGTCTGGATCGAATCGCCCTCGCAAAACGAGGCGTGGCGCCGCGCGATCGATCTGTTCCGCACACGAGCCGCCGCCATCGAGCCCACCGTGCCGTCGTTCAGCAATGTCGCGTTCGCTCGCATCCTCGACGCGGTGCTCAGTCGAGGGCGAGCCGACGCACCCTGCACCGTGCATTGAACGCGCTTGCACGCGCCGACCGCTCCCGAATCCCCTCACCTATCCGGATCCAATATGGCTAAATCTTCTGCCGCGGGCCGCATCATCGCGATCCCGCTCAACAAGCTTCATGTCTCCGCGCGCAACGCACGCCCAAACGA
>NZ_JBFPKI010000116.1:0-210 GCF_040948675.1 Paraburkholderia sp. BR14312 | reverse complement strand
CATGCGGGCTACCGGATTAGCCAGATCATCCGCAAACGAATCGAAGAGCATTTCGGCTGGGGCAAGACCATCGGACGGATCCGGCAGACGGTCTATCGCGGCATCAAGCGCGTCGACCAGCACTTCAAGCTGACGATGGTTGCGAGCAATCTGACCCGCATGGCCCGAATGCCAGGGGTGGTGCCGCAAGGAGCGACGCGATGAGCCGAC
>NZ_JBFPKI010000115.1:0-214 GCF_040948675.1 Paraburkholderia sp. BR14312 | reverse complement strand
CGGAGTTTTCGCGAGGCGGCAAAGGGGGACGTGAATGCTGCGCACTGATCCCAGGAGTCGGTCAGACGATCAGGGTGGTGTGGCGCGTTGGGGGGCGGCAAGAAACCAGGTCAGAGTGGAAGACGTACAGCAAAGACGTGGCAGTCGCGGGTGCGACGTCGAGCGCGCCTGACGCGATGAATTTTTTGATTGTACGTTTCTTTCCCGGCCACAA
>NZ_JBFPKI010000114.1:0-226 GCF_040948675.1 Paraburkholderia sp. BR14312 | reverse complement strand
CGAAGGCGCGATTGGCGTTCTTCGCCAGCCCGCGATAACGAACCTTCGTGAAGCCCCACAGCAGCTTCACGACCGCGAACACATGCTCGACCCGGGCACGGATCTTCGACTTGTTGCGGTTCTTGCGCCACGCCACCTCGTCGACGACGCCCTTGCGACGCGTGCGCTTGTTGGTGAAGTCTAGCGCCTGGCCCAGTTGCGATGGTTGCCGGCCTCGCCTTGCTCA
>NZ_JBFPKI010000113.1:0-239 GCF_040948675.1 Paraburkholderia sp. BR14312 | reverse complement strand
ATTGGCGGGGCGGGGGTCGCGCGGGGCTATCTGAACCGCCCCGAGCTGACAGCCGAGCGGTTCATCGCCAGTCCCTTCGTGGAGGGCGATCGGCTGTACCGGACCGGCGACCTGGGGCGTTATCTGCCGGACGGCAATCTGGAGTTCCTGGGGCGCAATGACGACCAGATCAAGATCCGGGGCTTTCGCATCGAGCCGGGCGAGGTGGCCGCGCACCTGTGCGGGCACGCGTGGGTACG
>NZ_JBFPKI010000112.1:0-243 GCF_040948675.1 Paraburkholderia sp. BR14312 | reverse complement strand
GCTCGATCGCATTGAGCGCTTCGTCACGCGCGTCGTGAACACCGAACAGATACTGGACTTCTCCAGGATAGTCCTGCTCGAAAAAGCTGGCGAGGTGCTCCTCGAGGTGCCATTCGTCGCCGTGCAGGTATAGATAATGCCGACCACGGCGCAAAGACCGCTTAGGACCGCGAGCGATTCGAAGAGCAGGTGCGAAAAGCCAGGCAATTCGGCACGCATGACTTCGATTGCAGCAGAAGCGAC
>NZ_JBFPKI010000111.1:0-251 GCF_040948675.1 Paraburkholderia sp. BR14312 | reverse complement strand
CAGTGAATTCGCAAGGCGAAATCGTTGTACGCAAACAGCTAAGACGCGCGAATGTACTTCGGTATTTTGCTACGCTCGAACCGTGTGTAATCGGCATGGAAGCGTGCGCCTCGTCGCACTACTGGGGGCGTGAGCTCACCAAGCTCGGACACACCGTTCGACTGATCGCCCCGCAGTTCGTCCGGCCTTACGTAAAGAGCAACAAGACCGACGCGGCCGATGCCGAAGCAATCTGCGAGGCGATAACGCGA
>NZ_JBFPKI010000110.1:0-254 GCF_040948675.1 Paraburkholderia sp. BR14312 | reverse complement strand
TCGCTCCGCTTCACGGCTGCGTCCCTGTAGCAGCATGCGCAGTTTCGCCCGCATTTCCTCAACCGGCAACTCACGTAACCAGGGATCAAAGCGACTGTCTTCGCTCCCGCTGGGATTCTGGGGCCAACAATAATGACGGGCTGGCCTCGGCGGCGGCGGCGAGCCAATCCGCATCCAGCATCAGAAACTCGGTCAGTGCTACCTGCGCGGGCGTCAACGCCTGTAATCCCGCAGGCACCGGCGGTTCGATTTCG
>NZ_JBFPKI010000010.1:0-381010 GCF_040948675.1 Paraburkholderia sp. BR14312 | reverse complement strand
AAGCGCCCACACTTATCGGCTGTAAATTTTTAAAGATCGATCGCGAAAGCGCCGTTAAAACTGCTCAACTACCGGCTTCTTTCTGCGTTGCTGCGTCAGCAGCAGAGAAACGAGATTATGAAGAATCCTTTTCGCTTCGTCAACCCCTTTTTTTCGCTCACCGCTTGAAAAAGCTTGCTGACTCCTGCGTCCGCCGGTTTCCGCGGCGGCCCTCGCTGCCCTGACGTCGGAGACATCGAACTGCGAAGGGGGCGAATCTTATCGCCCCCGCCAGCGCTGTGCAAGGGGGTGGCGAAAATATTCCTCACTTGCGGGTAAGGACCTCCAGCGGCACCGCATTCGCCATCGCCGCGTAGCCCGCATCGCTTGGGTGGATGTGGTCGCCACTGTCATAGCCGTAACGCAGTCGCGCCGGATCTGCCGGGTCCCGCAGCGCGGCATCGAAGTCGACCACGCCGTCGAACGCCCCGCTCGTCCGAATCCACTGGTTCACCGCCGTGCGGATTGCCTCGCGCTCCGGCGGCAGTGAAGCTGGCGTGAGTGTCGCGCCGAAAATGCGCACGCCGCGCCCATGTGCCTGCGCGATCACGCGGCGGTAGCCCGCGATCAGGTCGTTCGCGTCCACGTGCGTATGAGGAAAGTCGCAGTCGAGGCCCGATCGCGCCGGCATCGCCTGGAAGTTGATGTCGTTGATGCCGATGAGCAGCACCACGGTCTTCACGCCCGGATGGCCGAGTGCGTCGCGGCCAAAGCGCCGCTCGAGCGCCTCGCCATAGCAAGGCGAATCGCTCAGCACCCGGTTGCCGCTGATCCCGAGATCGATCACGGAGAGATCCGTGCGCTGCGACTGGGCGATGCGGCGCGCCAACGCGTCCGGCCAGCGACGGTTCTGGTTGAGCGAGGAACGCATGCCATCGGTAATGGAATCGCCGATCGCCGCGACTGTCGACGCCCCCGGCGCCTCGACCGCCAGCCCCGTCACCCACGCGTACTGCGTAAAGCGCTGGGTGAACGCGCCAATCGACGGATCGGCGACGTGATTGCCCGGACGAGAGACGTAATTCACCTGGCTCGCCACGCGGTGCCACGCAACCATCTTTTGCTCGGCTCCCATATAGGAGCTGATCGCGTATGGCGCGTGCGCCTTCAGATCGATCTGGACCGGATCGCTATCGAGCGCCGCGCCGGGCGGCACCGACACCGACGCCCGCCCGCCGAAGGTCACGTGCACCGTGCCCGCCTCGCTCGCCGCCGCGCCGCCGGCCGACGGCGCAATCGCCATCGCCTCGATCACGAGCGGCGTGCGCCCATAGAGGTTGCTCACATGCACCCGCGCGACCGTGCCGCCCAGCGTCGGATACACGATCTGGCGAACGGTACGTCCGGCCACCTCGGGCGCACGGTACAGCGCAGGGAGCGCGTCGCGCTCGGGAATCGACTGCAGCGCCGTCGCCCAGCTCGTGACCCAGGGGCTCGGGGCTTGATCCGCGAACGCCGGAGACGTGGCGCCAAGCGAAATGAACAAAGCGGCCGCGGCCGCGAGGGGAGCAAAAGAAATCTTCATCCGTGAACGAGTGCGCAGGCAAAGGGGCATTGTGCCCCATGGCCCGGTGCGCAGCCTTCCATCCACCTGACAATCCAGCGCACGAAACCACGCGAAAACCCACGTACAAGCCGCCCGCACCAACAAATCCCAGGCAATCCTGCTGCTGCCCCACTAAAACTCAGCGATAGACCTGAATTTCTTTGCCCTACCTCAAAAAATTCATTTACCGACCGGTCGGTTGATTTATACTGCGCGACATACCCAACTTCGACGAGAGCGTCTCCATGTACACGCAATCCCTCGACATCCCCGGCAATGTTGCCCCGCTCGACGCGGACGCAACCTCGCCGGAGCAGGCGCAGTTCGACGCCATCATGGCCGCCGACGGCAAGATCGAGCCGCAGGACTGGATGCCCGACGCCTACCGCAAGACGCTCGTGCGCCAGATCTCGCAGCATGCGCACTCGGAAGTCGTCGGCATGCTGCCGGAAGGCAACTGGATCTCGCGCGCGCCTAGCCTCAAGCGCAAGGCGATCCTGCTCGCCAAGGTGCAGGACGAAGCGGGCCACGGCCTCTATCTCTATAGCGCGGCGGAAACGCTCGGCGTATCGCGCGACCAGCTCGTCGACGCCCTGCACGCCGGCAAGGCCAAGTACTCGAGCATCTTCAATTACCCGACGCCCACGTGGGCCGATGTCGGCGTGATCGGCTGGCTCGTGGACGGCGCGGCGATCATGAACCAGATTCCGCTGTGCCGCTGCACATACGGCCCGTACGCGCGCGCCATGATCCGCATCTGCAAGGAAGAGTCGTTCCACCAGCGTCAGGGCTTCGACGCCCTGCTCGCCATGATGAGCGGCACCGAAGCGCAGCGCGAACTCGTTCAGCAATCCGTGAACCGCTGGTGGTGGCCGGTGCTGATGATGTTCGGCCCGAGCGACGCCGATTCGGTCCACAGCAACCAGTCGGCCAAATGGGGCATCAAGCGCATCTCGAACGACGACCTGCGCCAGAAGTTCGTCGATGCGACGGTCGAGCAGGCGAAGGTGCTGGGCGTCACGCTGCCCGATCCCGATCTGAAATGGAACGAAGCGCGCGGCCACTACGACTACGGCACGATCGACTGGGAAGAATTCTGGCGCGTCGTGAACGGCGACGGCCCGTGCAACCGCGAGCGTCTCGGCACGCGCGTGAAGGCACACAACGAAGGCGCTTGGGTGCGCGAAGCGGCCCTCGCCCACGCCGAAAAGCAACGTCAGCGCGCCGAAAAGCACGCAGCTTGAGCACACCTCATACATGAATCAGGAAGGAAGGAGATCCACGATGAACAAGGAATGGCCGATCTGGGAAGTGTTCGTGCGTAGCAAGCAGGGCCTCGACCACAAGCACTGTGGCAGCCTGCACGCCTCCGACGCCTCGATGGCGCTGCGCATGGCGCGCGACGTCTACACGCGCCGCCAGGAAGGCGTGAGCATCTGGGTGGTGCCGTCGTCGGCAATTACGGCATCGGATCCGAACGAAAAGGCCGAGCTCTTCGAGCCGGCCGGCGACAAGATCTATCGCCACCCGACGTTCTACACGCTGCCCGACGAAGTCAACCACATGTAAGAGCGCAACATGACGACGCCCACGCCTGAACAACTCGCGTACGTGCTGCGCCTCGCCGATACGGCGCTGATCCTCGGTCAGCGCAACACGGAATGGTGCGGCCACGGCCCGATCCTCGAAGAAGACATCGCGCTCGCCAATATGAGCCTCGACCTGATCGGTCAGGCGCGCCTGCTCTACACGCATGCCGCCACGCTCGAAAAGGCGCTCACCGGCCGCGATCGCACCGAGGACGACTACGCCTACTTCCGCGCCGAGCGCGAGTTCGCGAACTACACGCTCGCAGAACTGCCGCACTTCGGCCCGCTCGCCGGCACGACGCATTCGGCCAACGACTACGCCGTGACAATCGTGCGCAATTTCCTCTACGCCATGCTGATGGGGCATCTGTGGACCGCGCTGCTGCGCTCCGCCGACCCGCAACTGGCCGCGATCGCCGAGCGCTCGATCAAGGAAACGCGCTACCACGTGCACCATGCGCGCGAGTGGCTGATCCGTTTCGGCGACGGCACCGACGAATCGCACCGCCGCGCCCAGGCCGCCATCGACTGGCTGATGCCGTACACGCGGGAATTCTTCAGCACCGATGCCGTGGAAACGGCCGTGGCCGAAGCCGGCATCGCGCCGCTCGCCGCACAGTTCGAAGCGGCGTGGCGCACCGACGTGGAAGCCGCGCTCGAAGAAGCCACGCTCGCCATGCCCGCGCCGGTGTTGCACGTCACGACCGGCAAGCACGGCGAGCACTCGGAGCACATGGGTTTCGTGCTGGCCGAGATGCAGAGTCTCGCGCGCCAGCACCCGGACGCGCGCTGGTAAGCACCCCCGCAGGAACAGAGGAAGTCACGATGCAAGCAACGGCAGATCACGCGCTCGAACGCGCCTGGGAAGTGCTGGAATCGGTGCCCGATCCGGAGATTCCGGTCGTGTCGATCCGCGAACTGGGCATTCTGCGCGACGTGCGCCGCGCCGACGACGGCCAGATCGAAGTGGTCATCACGCCCACCTACTCCGGCTGCCCGGCGATGTCGCAGATCGCGGAGGACGTCGCGCACGCGCTCGACGCCGCCGCGCTCGCGCCCTACCGCATCGCGACGACCCTCACGCCCGCGTGGACCACCGACTGGATCACCGACGAAGCGCGCGAGAAGCTGCGCGCCTATGGCATCGCGCCGCCCACGGGCAACTGCGGCTCCGCGCCTCAATCGGCCGAACAGCCGATCACCTTCATCGCGAAACCGAAGCCGTTGCCCGCGCCCGCCTGCCCGCACTGCGGCTCGCAGCACACCGAACGCCTCGCGCAGTTCGGCTCGACCGCGTGCAAGGCGCTCTACCGCTGCATCGACTGCCGCGAACCCTTCGACTACTTCAAACCGTACTGATATGGCCACTCCGCAATTCCATTCGCTGCGCATCCGCGAAGTGCGGCCCGAAACCGCGGACGCGGTCTCTGTCGCTTTCGAAGTCCCGCCCGAGCTGCGCGAGGCGTTTCGCTTCACCCAGGGGCAGTTCGTGACGCTCAAGACGCACATCGATGGCGAAGAAACGCGTCGTTCGTACTCGATCTGCGTGGGCGTCACCGACTACGACCGCGATGGGGAGCTGCGCATCGGCATCAAGCGCGTGCGCGGCGGGCGTTTTTCGAACTTCGCGTTCGACCAGCTCGCGCCCGGCCACGAGATCGACGTGATGACGCCCGATGGCCGCTTTTTCACGCACCTGAATGCCGAGCACGGCAAGCACTACGTGGCGTTCTCGGGCGGTTCGGGCATCACGCCCGTGCTCGCGATCATCAAGACGACGCTTGAAACGGAGCCGCGCAGCGCGTTCACGCTCGTGTACGGCAACCGCAGCGTCGACTCGATCATGTTCGCCGAAGAGCTGGAAGACCTGAAGAACCGCTTCATGAGCCGCTTCCGCCTCTATCACGTGCTCTCGGACGACCTGCAGGACGTCGAGCTCTTCAACGGCGTGCTCGATCAGGCCAAGTGCGCGGCGTTCCTCGAAACGCTCTTGCCCGCCGACGAGATCGACGAAGCCTTCATCTGCGGCCCCGGCCCGATGATGGACGCCGCCGAAGCCGCGTTCAAGGACGCGGGCGTACCGCCGCAGAAGGTGCACGTGGAGCGCTTCGGCTCGCCGCTGCCGCAGGCGGGCGTGCCGAACGTCGAGATCACCGAAAACACGCCGGCGGCCGACCTCGAAATCGTCATCGACGGCAAGAAGCGCAAGATGCGCCTGCCGTACGAGGGCGTAAGCCTGCTCGACGTCGGCCTGAAGGCGGGTCTGGCGCTGCCTTACGCGTGCAAGGGCGGCGTGTGCTGCACCTGCCGCGCCAAGGTGCTCGAAGGCGAAGTGAAGATGGACAAGAACTACACGCTCGAGGAGCAGGAGGTGAAGGACGGCTTCGTGCTCACCTGCCAGTGCCATCCGGTGAGCGAGCGTGTGGTCGTGAGTTTCGACGAACGTTAAGGCGTTAGAGCAACAGCACGCTTTCGGCCCGCAGGCGATCCGCTTACACTAGGGGCCGCCCGCGGGTGTTGCAGCGCAGCGCTGCAACACCCGCGGGCGGCTCCTTTTGTTATTTGCGTGCTTTCGGGCTTACAGGGCGTTCAGCGTGAACGCAACGAGTTGTCGATGACCACGATTCACCTCATTTACGGCGAGCCGGCCGTGACGGCGCTACGACAGGCTCTCGAAGCGGCAGGCCGTCCGGACCGCGTGATCGCCCTGCGCGACGACCTGACGGTCGGTCCGTTGCGCAACATCGACGTGGCGGGCGACCCAGGCGTCGCGCAACGCGCCGCCTTCTGGGAGCGCCTGAGCGATGCGCCGCCAACCCTCGCCCACGACGACTGTGCGGCGCTGGGTGAGCTCGAAGCCGACGATTCCCACGTGGTGTTCTGGCACACGCACGACGCCGCCCACCAGCTCGCGTTGCGGCGGGTCTGCTACCGCTTGCGCGACGTCCCGCAGCGCCTGAATGAAGTGCGTCTGACTGCCGACGAAATTTCGGGCCCGAACGCCGCAGCCCGCATCGAGGCGCGCTTGCCGGACGCCGCGCCGATCTCGGTCCTGCGCATCACGCGTCTCGCGCTGGAGTGGCAGGAAGCCAAGTTCGCCAATGGCGAGACGCGCCGCTGGCGCGACAACACCTTTACGAGCGGCACGTGGAGCGACCTCGACGCCATGATCCTCGACGTGCTCGACGCCCATGAAGACCGTCCGGCGGACGCTTCCTGGCTCGCCAGCGACGTGCTCGGCGCAGCGCTCACGCGTGGCGGCGCCGGCTTCACGGTTGGCGAGCCGGTCGTGCTGTGGCGCCTGCGCGAGTTGTGCGCGGCCGAAGAACTGCGCCTGCGCGACGATATGTGCGCCGCCTGCGCCCCGCTCGCCGCTGCCGCGCGCGCCGCGCGTCCGCCGCTGCCGCAAACCGCCGCGCACCTTTCCCTCCCCCGCTGAATTCCCATGGCACGCACCCGAGCGCCCGACCACGAAACCCAACGCGACCAGATCCTCGAGCTCGCCGCCGCCAAATTTGCGCAGACGAGCTACCCGAGCACCTCGATGTCGGATCTCGCGGCCGCCAGCGGCACCTCGAAGGCGCGGCTCTATCACTATTACGAGAGCAAGGAAGCGATCCTCTTCGACCTGCTCGATCGCTACACCAAGCGGCTCATGCTGATCATCGCGGAGGTCGAAGGCGCAAGCCAGCGGCGCGGTCACGACGAGCGCGAGAGCTTCGCGGAGCTGATTCGCGCGTTTCTCGCCGAGTACGAAACCTCGCACAGCCGCCACGTGGCGCTCCTGAACGACGTCAAATACCTCGTGGACGCCCAGCGCGAGATCATCCTGAACCGCCAGCGCGACGTGGTCGCCGCATTTACGCGCCAACTCGCGCGCGCGTATCCGGGCCACGTCACGAGCGAAAACCAGACTGCGCTGACCATGATGGTGTTCGGCATGATCAACTGGACGTTTACGTGGCTCAAACCCGGCGGCCGCATGGGATATCGCGACTTCGCCGAGCAGGTGATCGCCATGGTCGATCACGGTCTGAAGGGCGCCTGAAGATGGCTTGGGACGGTGCTCCGGGCGACAGAACTTTTCGGGGCCAGATTGCTGCAACGCGACATGATGCGTCAGGACAACAGTTGACGAGTCAAACGACCCATTCAGAATAAGCGTTAATAATCAGTCGCTTGCGCTCATATTTTTATTAATTAGGCGCAACACTCAAATTTGCACTCCGGGTTTTCCCTAGAGCGCACCCAGGGTTTCCGCTAGAATGCGTTTTGCGCTGCATCATGCGGCATGCATTCCAAGGAGAACCCATCATGAACCCGCTTTCGACCCAAGCCAACGTGCCGATCATGTCGTCCGCTCGTCCGCTGACGTCCGGTCATGCGCCCGTCATGGTGCGAGTGCTCACCTCGGCAGACCGCGAACGCCTGCTCGCGCACTTTCTCTCGCTCGACAGCGACGACCGCCTGCTGCGCTTCGGCCAGGCCGCGCCGGACCACGTGATCGAAAAGTACGTGCGCTCGATGGACTTCACGCGCGACACCGTGTTCGGCGTGTTCGACCACCAGCTGCAACTCGTGGGCGTCGGCCATCTGGCCTACCTGCCGGCGGACGGCAACGGCCGCACGGCCGAGTTCGGCGTGTCCGTGCAGGAAAGCGCGCGCGGCCAGGGCATCGGCTCGAAGCTGTTCGAGCGCGCCGCCATCCGCAGCCGCAACACGCACGTCACCACGCTCTACATGCACTGCCTGTCGCGCAACTCGACGATGATGCACATCGCGAAGAAGTCGGGCATGAAGATCGAGTACGCGTATGGCGAAGCCGACGCTTATCTCTCGCTCGAGCCGGCCGACCAGAGCAGCATCATCGCCGAAATGCTCCAGGAACAAGCCGCCGTGTTCGACTACGCGCTCAAGCGTCAGGCGCGCCAGGCCAGCAAGCTGATGGAAACGATCCTGCCGCAGGCTGTCGCGGCGTGACTCCTGCCCTTCGGGACAGACTGATGCATTGAAAAAAGCGGCCTCGGCCGCTTTTTTTGCGTCTGCTGCACGGCGCCGCGCAGTCAGCGGATCGGCAAAGCCGTCGTTTCCTTGAACGTGTCGAGCGAAAAGCTGGACTTCACGTCGATCACCGAAGGATGGTGCAGCAACTGGTCCTGCACGAAGCGCGAGAAGTGCGCCATATCCTCCACCTGCACGCGCAGCAGAAAATCCATGTCGCCCGTCATCGCGTGGCAGGCCACCACCTCCGGCCAGGTCTGCACCGCCGCACGAAACAGCTCGGCGTGCGTCACGCCTTCGCGCCCCGCCGCCGTCGGCCCGCGCTTTTCCAGCCGCACGTTCACGTAGGCGAGCAGGTCGAGCCCCAGCTTCTGCGCATCGAGCAGCGCCACGTAGCTGCGGATCACGCCGCTTTCCTCCAGCCGCCGGATGCGCCGCAAACACGGGCTCGGCGAGAGATTCACGCGCTCGGCAATCTCCTGGTTCGAGAGCCGGCCATTCTCCTGAAGGATCGCCAGGATGCGCCTGTCGATCGCGTCCAATTCGATACTTGCCATTTTCTGCCTTCTCAACACTCATTTAAGGCAGTTTATAGCGTAGATCGACAGCAATGCGACCCAACTCGCAAGTTTTCTCCCAATACGGCGGACTACACTGTGCAGCACGAAATCTGATCTACGTCAGCCAGGAGACAACCATGCAGGTCCCCAACTGGGAGAACCCCGTCGGCACCGACGGCTTCGAATTCATCGAATACACCGCGCCGGACCCCAAGGCGCTCGGCAAACTGTTCGAACGCATGGGTTTCACGGCCATCGCGCGGCATCGCCACAAGGACGTGACGCTCTATCGTCAGGGCGATATCAACTTCATCGTCAACGGCGAACCCGACTCGTTCGCCCAGCGCTTTGCGCGTTTGCACGGCCCGTCGATCTGCGCGATCGCCTTCCGCGTGCAGGACGCCGCCAAGGCCTACAAGCACGCGCTCGAACTTGGCGCGTGGGGCTTCGACAACAAGACCGGCCCGATGGAGCTGAACATTCCGGCCATCAAGGGCATTGGCGACTCGCTGATCTATTTCGTCGACCGCTGGCGCGGCAAGAACGGCGCGGCGCCGGGCAGCATTGGCGACATCAGCATCTACGACGTCGACTTCGAGCCGATCGCGGGCGCCGAGCAGAACCCGGTCGGCCACGGCCTCACCTATATCGACCACCTCACGCACAACGTCCATCGCGGCCGCATGAACGAATGGGCCGAGTTCTACGAGCGCCTCTTCAACTTCCGCGAAATCCGCTACTTCGACATCGAAGGCAAGGTCACCGGCGTGAAGTCGAAGGCGATGACCTCGCCCTGCGGCAAGATCCGCATCCCGATCAACGAGGAAGGCGGCGAGACGGCAGGCCAGATCCAGGAATATCTCGACGCCTATCACGGCGAAGGCATCCAGCACATCGCGCTCGGCACGAACGACATCTACCGCACCGTGGACCGCCTGCGCGCCAGCGAAATCGCGCTGCTCGACACGATCGACACGTACTACGAGCTCGTAAACCGCCGCATTCCGGGCCATACCGAGCCGCTCGAAGAACTCAAGAAGCGCAAGATCCTGATCGACGGCATGCCCGAAGACCTGCTGCTGCAGATCTTCACGGAGAACCAGATCGGCCCGATCTTCTTCGAGATCATCCAGCGCAAGGGCAACCAGGGCTTCGGCGAGGGCAACTTCAAGGCGCTGTTCGAATCGATCGAACTCGATCAGATCCGCCGGGGCGTGGTGCAGGACAAGGCATGACGCACTCGCATCAGTAATTTCGGCCAAAGCCAAACAAAAAGGGCGAAAGATCGCGCGATCTTCGCCCTTTTTGACTTTTGAATCCGCCGCCGCACACCCCGGCGCCGGATTCGGGTGAATGGAATACTGCGCGGATCAGCGCGGCATCAGGATTTGCGTTCGGCCTTCGCGGCCGGCATGGCGTTCGTATCAGCCTTCATGCTCAGCGTGTACTGGGCGCATCGGGTCGTCGCATTCTCGCCGCTCTTTGTGCTGGCGTTCGAATGCAGCGGCGCGCTCATGGCAAAGAACGCAGCCGAGACCGTCAGGAAGGTCTGGATATGTCGATTATTCATGCTGGACTCCTTTTTTAGACTGCCTGTTGCAGTAGTGCCCCTTTTAATAACTGTTAACAGCCAGGGAAGCTGCGCGGTTCGCACAGGTGAGGGAGTTAGACAGGATATTCAAGTCCGGTTCCCAAGTAGTGCAAGTTTTACACGTTGTTACTCCACACGTTGTTACTCCTCTGAGGAATTCGATACATCCGTTATTACACAGGGGTTTCAGGCCACTTGCGCGACAAGGCGCCGCGGGCCCGAAACATGCAGCGGAGTGCGGCGCTGCGCTCCGAGGCTCGAAGCGGCGGGTTTATCCGAGTGCTACTATCGAAAGAAAGAAGCCAATATGGCGACCCCGGCCAGAGCATTCACAAGATGCCGAGGCCCTGAAGTTCTGGCGATCCCACAACGGATTGGTTGGATGGAGGAAGACACATAATGAATGCCCCGCTAGACGCAGGTCAGCGCGCTTCGCTCGAAGCCGCACTCGCTTCCGTCACGCTCGACGATAAATACACCCTCGAACGCGGCCGCGCGTACATGAGCGGCATCCAGGCGCTGGTCCGCCTGCCGATGCTGCAGCAGGAGCGCGACAAGGCCGCCGGTCTCAATACCGCGGGGTTCATCTCAGGCTATCGTGGCTCGCCGCTCGGCGGTCTCGATCAGTCCCTCTGGAAGGCGAAGCAGCATCTCGCCGCGCATCAGATCGTTTTTCAGCCAGGCGTGAACGAAGACCTCGCCGCGACCGCCGTGTGGGGCTCGCAGCAGGTGAACCTGTACCCGTCCGCGAAATACGACGGCGTGTTTTCGATGTGGTACGGCAAGGGCCCGGGCGTCGACCGCAGCGGCGATGTGTTCAAGCACGGCAACTCCGCCGGCTCGTCGCCGCACGGCGGTGTGCTCGTGCTCGCCGGCGACGACCATGCGGCCAAATCGTCCACGCTCGCGCACCAGTCGGAGCACGTCTTCAAGGCCTGCGGACTACCGGTGCTGTTCCCCTCGAACGTCCAGGAATATCTCGACTTCGGCCTGCATGGCTGGGCGATGAGCCGCTACTCGGGCCTCTGGGTTGCAATGAAATGCGTGACCGACGTGGTGGAATCGTCGGCGTCGGTCGAGCTCGATCCGCATCGCACGAACATCATCCTCCCCGAAGACTTCGCGATGCCCGAGGGCGGCCTTAACATCCGCTGGCCCGATCCTCCGCTCGTACAGGAAGCGCGTCTGCTCGACTACAAGTGGTACGCGGGCCTCGCCTATGTGCGCGCCAACAAGCTCGACCGCATCGAGATCGATTCGCCGCACGCGCGCTTCGGCATCATCACGGGCGGCAAGGCGTATCTGGATGTGCGCCAGGCGCTCACCGACCTCGGCCTCGACGACGAAACCTGCTCGCGCATCGGTATCCGGCTCTACAAGGTCGGCTGCGTGTGGCCGCTCGAAGCGCAGGGCGCGCACGCCTTCGCGCGCGGCCTCGAAGAGATTCTCGTGGTCGAGGAAAAGCGCCAGATTCTCGAATACGCGATCAAGGAAGAGCTGTACAACTGGCCCGACGCCCAGCGTCCGCGCGTGTACGGCAAGTTCGACGAAAAGGACGGTGCGGGTGGCGAATGGTCGGTGCCGATGGGCAACTGGCTCCTGCCCGCGCACTACGAGCTGTCGCCGGCGATCATCGCCCGGGCGATCTCCACGCGGCTCGACAAGTTCGAATTGCCCTCGGACGTGCGCGCGCGTATCGCGGCGCGCATGAGCGTGATCGAGGCCAAGGAAAAGGCGCTCGCGAAGCCGCGCGTCCAGGCGGAGCGCAAGCCGTGGTTCTGCTCGGGCTGCCCGCACAACACATCGACGAACGTGCCCGAGGGCTCGCGCGCGATGGCCGGCATCGGCTGCCACTACATGACGGTGTGGATGGACCGCGGTACGAGCACCTTCAGCCAGATGGGCGGCGAAGGCGTGGCGTGGGTCGGCCAGGCGCCGTTCACGAACGACAAGCACGTGTTCGCCAATCTGGGCGATGGCACCTACTTCCACTCGGGCCTGCTCGCCATCCGCGCCGCGATCGCCTCGAAGGCGAACATCACCTACAAGATCCTCTATAACGATGCGGTCGCGATGACGGGCGGCCAGCCGGTCGACGGCACGCTCACGGTGCCGCAGATCACGCATCAGGTCGCCGCCGAAGGTGCAGCAAAGATCGTGATCGTCACCGACGAACCCGAAAAGTACGAAGGCGAACCCGCCACGAAGCTCGCGCCGGGGGTGACGATCCACCACCGTGACCAGCTCGATGCGATCCAGCGCGAACTGCGCGAGGTTCCCGGCACGACGATCCTGATCTACGACCAGACCTGCGCCACCGAAAAGCGCCGCCGCCGCAAGCGCGGCACGTATCCGGACCCGGCGAAGCGCGTGGTCATCAACGAGGCCGTGTGCGAAGGCTGCGGCGATTGCTCGGTGCAGTCGAATTGCCTGAGCGTCGAGCCGCTCGATACGGAATACGGCACGAAGCGCCAGATCAACCAGTCCACCTGCAACAAGGACTTCTCGTGCCTGAAGGGCTTCTGCCCGAGCTTCGTGACGGTGGAAGGCGGCCAGCTGCGCAAGCCGAAGACGAGCAGCGTCGCGAACGAAGCGATGCCGACCGTCCCGACGCCCGACGTGCCCGCTATCGACCGCCCCTACGGCGTGCTCGTGACGGGCGTGGGCGGCACCGGCGTGGTGACGATTGGGGCGTTGCTCGGCATGGCCGCGCACCTCGAATCCAAGGGCGTGACCGTGCTCGACGTGACCGGCCTCGCGCAAAAGGGCGGCGCGGTGATGAGCCACGTGCAGATCGCCAACCGCCCCGGCGACATCCACGCGACGCGCATCGCCATGGGCGAGGCGAACCTCGTGATCGGCTGCGACGCGATCGTAACGGCCGGCGACGACTGCGTCTCGCGCATGCAGGAAGGCATGACGCACGTGGTGCTCAACAGCGCGCCCACGCCGACCGCCGAGTTCATCAAGAATCCGCAGTGGCAGTTCCCGGGCTCCAACACCGAAGCCGACGTGCGCGCCGCGGCGGGCACGGACCACGTCGCGACCGTCGATGCGAACCGCTACGCGCTCGCGCTGCTCGGTGACGCGATCTACACGAACCCGTTCGTGCTCGGCTACGCGTGGCAAAAGGGCTGGCTGCCGCTCACGCACGAGTCGCTCGTGCGCGCGATCGAGTTGAACGCGGTGCAGGTCGAGAAGAATCTCGCGGCGTTCGAATGGGGCCGCCGCGTGGCGCACGATCGCGCCGCCGTGGATCAGCTCGTGAAGAAGCCGATGGCCGAGCAGAACGCCGAAGCGGCCGGCGCAAAGATCGTCTCGCTGCACACGCCAAAGGCGCTCGACACGCTCATCGAAAAGCGCGCGCAGTATCTCGCCGCGTATCAGAGCGCGGCATACGCGCGGCGCTATCGCGCGTTCGTCGAAAGCGTGCGCGAGGCCGAAGCGAAGCTCGAGCACGTCGACGGCCAGTCTCCGCTCACCGAGGCTGTTGCGAAGAACCTGCACAAGCTGATGGCGTACAAGGACGAGTACGAGGTCGCGCGCCTCTACGCGGACCCGGCGTTCATCGAGAAGATCAAGGCGAGCTTCGAAGGCGACTGGAAGGTGAATTTCCATCTCGCGCCGCCCTCGCTCGCGAAGCATGACGACAAAGGCCAGCTCGTGAAGAAGCAGTATGGCCCGCGCATGCTCACGGCCATGCGCGTGCTCGCGAAGTTCAGGTTCCTGCGCGGCACGGCGCTCGACCCGTTCGGCCGCACTGAGGAACGCCGTCACGAACGCGCATTGATCGGCGAGTACGAAACGCTGATGCGCGAAGTAATCGGCGGTCTGAGCGAAGCGAATCTGCCGCTCGCGCTGGAACTCGCGAACCTGCCCGACGCGATTCGCGGTTACGGCCATATCAAGGAGAACAACCTCAAGGCCGCGCGCGCGAAGTGGGCCACGTTGCTCGCGAAATGGCGCTCGCCGGAAAACGGCGCGGCGCGGCACGCGGCTTGACGCTCACCTGATTCGAGGCGGTAAAAGCAAAGGGCGCTCCGTGCAATACGGAGCGCCCTTTTCACATCAGGCGATTCACGCCAAAGCGATTTACTTCGCTGCAGCCTTCGCCACGTTCGCGTTCGCCGAAGCCACCGCCGTCATGTTGATGATGCGTCGCACGGTGGCCGCCGGCGTGAGGATGTGCACCGGCTTCGACGCGCCCAGCAGGAACGGGCCGACCGTCACGCCTTCGCCGCCGATCACCTTCAGCAGGTTGTAGGCGATGTTGGCCGCTTCCACGTTCGGCATGATCAGCAGGTTCGCTTCGCCCGTGAGCGTCGTGCCCGGGAACGACTGCTTGCGGATCAGCTCGGAGAGCGCCGCGTCGCCGTGCATTTCGCCGTCCACTTCGAGCTGCGGATCGCGCGCGGCGATCAGCTCGCGTGCGGCCTGCATGCGCTGCGCGGTCGACGAACGCACGCTGCCGAAGTTCGACGACGAAAGCAGCGCGACCTTCGGCGTGATGCCGAACTTCTCGATTTCGCGCGCGGCGAGGATCGTCATGTCGGCGAGCTGCTCGGCGCTCGGCACTTCGTTCACGTAGGTGTCGCTGATGAAGATGTTGCGGCCCGGCAGCATCAGCAGGTTCATCGCGGCGTAGTTCCCGGCTTCCTTCGCCTTGCCGAACACCTGATCGATGAACTTGAGGTGATAGTCGAAGCTGTTGAGCAGGCCGCAGACCATGCCGTCGGCGTCGCCGAGGTGCACGAGAATCGCGCCGATCAGCGTGTTGAACTTGCGCACCGAAGCCTTCGCTACTTCAGGCGTGATGCCCTGACGCGCACCGAGTTCGTGGTACGCCTGCCAGCTCTTCTGGAAGCGCGGATCGTCTTCGGGATCGACGATCTCGAAGTCGGTGCCCGGACGCAGCTTCGAGCCCATCTTCTTCAGGCGCATTTCCACGACCGACGGACGGCCCACGATGATCGGCCTGGCGATCTTCTCGTTGAGCACGAACTGCGCGGCACGCAGCACGCGCTCGTCCTCACCTTCGGCGAACACGATGCGCGCGCAGTTGGCCTTCGCCGCCGCGAACACCGGACGCATCACCATGCCCGAGCGATACACGGTCGCGCCCAGTTGCTCGCGGTAGGCTTCCATGTCCTGGATCGGGCGCGTGGCCACGCCCGAATCCATCGCGGCCTGCGCCACGGCCGGCGCGATCTTGATGATGAGGCGCGGGTCGAAAGGCTTCGGAATCAGGTATTCCGGGCCGAACTCGAGCGTGTGGCCTTCATAGGCCTTCGCCACTTCGTCGCCCTGATCGGTTTCCTCGGCGAGTTCCGCGATCGCGCGCACGCACGCGAGCTTCATCTCTTCCGTGATGGTCGTCGCGCCCACATCCAGCGCGCCACGGAAGATGAACGGGAAGCACAGCACGTTGTTGACCTGGTTCGGATAGTCCGAACGGCCCGTGGCGATGATCGCGTCCGGGCGCACCTTCTTCGCGTCTTCCGGGCGGATTTCCGGCTCCGGGTTCGCGAGTGCGAGGATCAGCGGTTTGTCGCCCATCTCCTTGACCATCTCGGGCTTGAGCACGCCTGCGCTCGAGCAGCCGAGGAACACGTCGGCGGACTTGATCGCGTCGCCGAGCGTGCGCGCTTCGGTGTTGGCGGCGTAACGCGCCTTCGACGGATCGAGATTGCCGCGGCCTTCGTAGATCACACCCTTCGAGTCGGTGACGAGGACGTTCTCTTTCTTCAGACCGAGATTCACGAGCAGGTCCAGACACGCGATCGCCGCTGCGCCCGCGCCCGAGCACACGAGCTTCACTTCATCGAGTTTCTTCTCGACCACTTTCAGGCCGTTGAGAATCGCCGCCGAAGCAATGATGGCCGTGCCGTGCTGATCGTCGTGGAAAACCGGAATCTTCATGCGCTCGCGCAGCTTCTTCTCGATGTAGAAGCACTCGGGCGCCTTGATGTCTTCGAGGTTGATGCCGCCGAGCGTGGGCTCGAGCATCGCGATGGCTTCGACGAGCTTGTCCGGGTCGGTTTCGTCGAGTTCGATGTCGAACACGTCGATGCCGGCGAACTTCTTGAAAAGGCAGCCCTTGCCTTCCATCACCGGCTTGGCCGCGAGCGGGCCGATATTGCCGAGGCCGAGCACGGCCGTGCCGTTCGTCACGACGCCGACGAGGTTCGCGCGCGAGGTGTATTTCTGCGCATCGAGCGGTTCTTCGTGAATCGCCATGCACGCGGCCGCAACGCCGGGCGAATAAGCAAGCGAAAGATCGAGCTGGTTCGAGAGCGGTTTGGTCGGTGTGACCGAGATCTTGCCTGGCCTCGGATTCTGGTGATACGCGAGCGCGCTTTGCTTCAGTTGTTCATCCATTTTCAGGCCTGCCTGGACGTGAGAGGTGAGAGACGTGAGAGAGAATCTTTTATGGTCGTAGGCCCGCCGGCCCGCACGGCACGAGCGTTCCAGCAGGGCCGAATAGTGTACACCTGGCGCCGTTCGCGTCCACGTGGGTCAAAGACTGATACCGGGAATTCGCGCGGCCGATATTGCGGGATACTTCCGCGCTTTTGTCTTACGGTTGCGCGCTGCTCATTCGAGCATGGCGCCGCGGCGTTCGGGAATCAGAAAGAGGGTGGCGAGGATGTCGAGCACGTAGATGGCGGCGAGCATGCCGAGCGCCGCCGTGAAGGAATAGCGCGCGGCCAGCGCGCCCACGGCGAGCGGCCCGAAGCCGCCTACGGCGCGGCCGATGTTGAACAGCACGTTTTGCGCGGTGGCGCGTGCGGCGGTCGGATACAACTCGGAGATGAGCGCGCCATAGCCGCCGATCATGCCGTTGACGAACACGCCCATTGCTGCGCCGCCGATCAGCAGCGCGAACGGCGTGGAAAGCTGCGCATAGACGAATACCATGACCACGGCGCCGGCCTGATAGAACAGGAACGCGGGCCGGCGCCCGAACCGGTCGGCGGCGATGCCGAAAAGCCAGATGCCGAGCGCCATGCCGGCAACCGTCGCGGCGGTCCACAGCCCCGACTTCGTGAGCGAATAGCCGAAAGACTTCGAAAGGTACGCGGGCAACCAGATCATGAGCCCGTAGTAGCCGAAGTTCTGCACCGAACAGAGCACGGCTACGCCGAGGCTCGCGCGCGCGGTGCGCGCATCGGCCACGAGCATGCGCAGGGCGCGGGGGCGCTCGGCCCTGGCGGCAGCGGCCATGCGCTGCGCATGCGCGATGAAAAGCTCGGGCTCCTCCACGCGCCGCCGCACCACGAACGAGACGACCGCCGGCAGCAGCCCGATGGCGAACATGCCGCGCCAGCCGATCAGCGGGAGCAGCAGCGGCGTGAGCAGCGCCGCGGCAAGCACGCCCAGCTGCCAGCCGAGCCCGACATACGACGACGCCCGCGCGCGCAGTTGCGCGGGCCATGCCTCGGCGACGAGCGCCATGCCAATGCCGAACTCGCCGCCCAGCCCGATGCCCGCGATCGTGCGGTAGACGAGCAAGTCGCCGTAGCCGCGCGCCAGCGCGCACATGCCGGTGAAGACGGCGAACAGCAGAATGGTCCACGTGAGCACGCGCACGCGGCCGTAGCGGTCGCTCAACAGCCCGAACACGATACCGCCCATCACAGCGCCGACGAGCGTCCAGGTGACGAGCGCGCCCGCCTGCGCGCCGGACAGATGCAAATCGACGCTGATCGCCGGCAGCATGAAGCCGAGCATCAGCAGATCGAAGCCGTCCATGGTGTAGCCGAGCACGGCGGCGACCAGCGCACGCAGGGCGTGGCTGCGCGTGGCGGCAGCAGGGTTGGTAGAAACGGCGGTCATGTGGGCAATCCTGAGAAACGTACGTGCACGGGGAGCGCAAACCGGCGTGAGTGTAAAGGCGTGGCCGGGCCGTCACAACCGCGACGCCAGGCGCACATAGCGCAGCGCCGCCGGCGTTCGCGCCCCACATCGCTGCCGGCGCTTGCCCGCGCGACTCGTCGGCAGTCGTCAAGTCGGGTAAAATACCGGCCTACGCGCGCAAGAGAAGCCGTCCGGACCGGGCGAGTCGCCTTGACCCCATGCAGTGAAAAAGGTCAGGCGATCCACGCCCCCGGGCCGCGCACCGCAGACGCCGAAGCCACGCTTCGCGCCCGCCGTGCCAGCGCCACCGGGCCACGCGCCCACCCTCCTCTCGCACTCATATCCAAGGATTCGCCCATGACAGGCTACGATCGCCAGACGATCTCGGACGCAACCGCGAAAATGCTGCTCGAAGTGAAGGCCGTGCACTTCAACGCCGAAAAGCCCTTCATCTTCACTTCCGGCTGGGCGAGCCCGGTCTACATCGACTGCCGCAAGCTGATCTCGTATCCGCGCGTGCGCCGCGGCCTGATGGAAATGGCCGAAGCCACGATCCTGCGCGACGTCGGCTACGAACAGATCGACGCCGTGGCCGGCGGCGAAACTGCGGGCATTCCGTTCGCGGCCTGGCTCTCCGACCGCCTGATGGTGCCCATGCAGTACGTGCGCAAGAAGCCGAAGGGTTTCGGCCGCAACGCGCAGATCGAGGGTCTGCTCACCGAAGGCCAGCGCGTGCTGCTCGTCGAAGACCTGACCACCGACAGCCGCAGCAAGATCAACTTCATCAACGCGCTGCGCACGGCCGGCGCGCAGGTGAACCACTGCTTCGTGCTGTTCCACTACAACATCTTCAAGGAAAGCGTCTCGGTCCTGAAGGACATCGACGTCGACCTGCACGCGCTCGCCACTTGGTGGGACGTGCTGCGCGTCGCCAAGGAGTCGGGCTACTTCGAAACGAAGACGCTCGACGAAGTCGAGAAATTCCTGCACGCACCGGCCGAGTGGTCGGCTGCGCACGGCGGCGCGACGTCGGCACCGCAGTAAGCGCTCGAATCGCGCTCGCACAAGCGTGAGCGCGTGGCAAAAGGGCCATCTGCCTCTGGGCAGATGGCCTTTTTTCTGGCTGGTGCAGCGGTGTAATGCGAACGTCGAGCGAACGTCGAGCGAATGTCGAGCGAATGTCGCGCGGCAGGATCAATGCGCCGTTTCTGCCTCGCCGCCCGCTTCGGGCACATTGGGCGCGTACGAGGAGAGATTGAGCAAGCCATTGCTCTGCGCGTACTGGAACAGTTCGGAGTCTCGATCGAGTCCGAGCTTGCGCATCGCCGTGTTCTTCTGAGTACTAATAGTCTTAATACTGCGGTTCAGCTTCTCGGATATTTCTTTAATCGTCATGCCCGAAACAAAGAGTCGCACGACCTCGAGTTCTCGCTTTGAGAGAATCACTTCATCGGTTTTCCCGCCGCTGTTGATGCGCAGTTGATCGAGCGCGGTCTTGACCTGTGGGCTCATGTATTCGAGATTGCGGCTCACATGCTGCACCGCGAGGCCGATGTGGCTCAGGTCGTCGGATTTGTGCACCACCGCGAACACGCCGAGTTCACCGAGGCGTTTGAGCAACGCGGGATTTTCGAGCATCGTGAGGACGACGATGGGAACGTTAGGGAAGTTGCGCCGCAGGTAGCCGATGAGCGGCAAACCGTCGCCGTACTGGCCGCCCGGCATGGCAAGGTCGGTCACCAGCACGTCGCAGGGACCGGCTTGCAACGCCTTGACGAGTTCGGTGGACTGACGGGCGCGCCCTACGACCTTGATGCCGGGAAAGTTGAGCAGTGCATGTTCCGCACCAAACAAGATCACCGGATGATCGTCGGCGACTACGACCCTGATTGGTTGCTGCATTAGCCCTCCGTGTAGGCAAACCTGCTTGTTGCTTTGGCGCTCGGCCAGTCCACATTTCGCTTGTTGTTCCGGCGTCCGACAGCTCCACGTGCCTAAGCGGGAGAATATACGACTATAACGAAATCCTCCCGCGCACCTGGTACGCGCGCAAGCGAAAGCTCGCTCGCTTATACCGCTATATTGGATCAGAGTCGGACCATCGAACAATTCAAATGTTTCCTTCAGAAAAACGTGGCCGGAATTTCACAAACATGCAGGAGAGCTCGCTGATGCGTACTCCATATGACTTTCAGCCAGGTTGCGCGCGCCGTGCGCGCCTATGCGCGTGGCTCGCGATGGCGAGCGTTGTGGCGACAGCCAATTTAGCCTATGCAGGTGAAAAATTCACAGTATCGAGCGCCGATTTCAGCGACGGCGGAAAAATCGGCCCGCGCCAGGTCTTCAACGATGCGGGCTGCAATGGACCCAACGAGTCCCCCAGTTTGACCTGGCGCAATGCTCCCGCAGCCACGCGGAGCTTTGCCATCACGATCTTCGATCGCGACGCGCCAGGACGCGGCTGGTGGCACTGGGCCGTCGCGAATATTCCGGCGCGCGTAACGAGCCTGCCGGAGAACGCCAGCGCCACGGGCGCGTTGCGCAAGCTTGGTGCGATCGAGGCGCGCAACGATTTCAACATCGACGGCTATGGTGGACCGTGCCCGCCGCCGGGCAGTCCCCACCGCTACGTCGTCACTGTCTATGCGCTGAACGTCGAAGCGCTGCCGCTCGCACAAGGCCGCCCGGCAGCGCTGTTCGATCGCGAGATCAGTGGCTCGACGCTCGGAAGCGCACAAATCACCGTCACGTACGGCCGCTGAGCGGGGGCGGTTGCGCGCGGCGAGCGTCTGAGCGCTTACGGGTAGGCCCCGATTTTTTCCGGACGCGTTCACACGCGCGTCCGCATGACGTCTTAAAATACCGTTCCAGCATCGCCTTGGGTGATGGCGCCCCCAATCCCCGCGTTCAGAGAGACTGAGATGAGCACGAAAGTTTTTGTCGACGGACAGGAAGGCACGACCGGCCTGAAGATTTTTGAATACCTGTCGCCGCGCGCCGACGTCGAGATCCTGCGTATCGACGATGCGAAGCGCAAGGATGTCGAAGAACGCCGCCGTCTCATCAACGCTTCGGACGTGACGTTCCTGTGCCTGCCCGACGTCGCCTCGCGCGAGTCGGCCTCGCTCGTCGAAAACGATCGCACCGTGCTGATCGACGCGAGCACGGCGTTCCGCACCCAGGCCGACTGGGCCTACGGCCTGCCCGAGCTGACCAAAGCCCAACGCGACAAGGTGCGCAAATCGAAGCGCATCGCCGTGCCCGGTTGCCACGCTTCGGCGTTCATTCTCGCCATGCGTCCGCTCGTCGAAGCCGGCCTCGTTGCGCCGGATTTCGCCGCGCACAGCTACTCGCTCACCGGCTACAGCGGCGGCGGCAAGAAGATGATTGCGGAGTACGAAGCAGGCGGCAACGCGAAGCTCGCGAGCCCGCGCCCGTACGCGCTCGGCCTCACGCACAAGCATTTGCCGGAAATGGCGGTGCACGGCGGCCTGAAGTCGGCACCGGTGTTCACGCCGATCGTCGGGCCGTTCTACAAGGGCCTCTCGGTCACCACCTATTTTTCGCCGAAGCAGCTCACGCGCGGCGCCAAGCCGCAGGACGTGCAGGCGCTCTTCGCCGAGTACTACGCAGGCGAGCCGTTCGTGCGCGTGGCGCCGTTCAACGCCGATGAGAACCTCGACGCCGGCATGTTCGACGTTCAGGCGAACAACGACACGAACCGTGTCGACCTGTTCGTGTTCGGCAACGACGAGCAATTCGTCACCGTTGCCCGCCTCGACAACCTGGGCAAGGGCGCTTCGGGCGCAGCGATCCAGTGCATGAATCTCGCAATTGGCGCGGCTGAAAATACCGGCCTGCATGCCTGAAGCAGCGGGACTCGCAGCGCAAACAAAAAACCGGCTCGCTGAGCCGGTTTTTTTTGCCCCACGCCCTCGTCTTGCGCCAAGGCAAAACCTGCAGACGAAAAAAAGCCCGCCAATGGTTGGCGGGCTGAATCCATATCAGAGGAGACATGGAGGAGACAAGAAGCAGTATATCGACTAGCGTGATGCGATGCAACATGTAAAGTAGTGCGCACCCTGAATGTTGCTTCAAAACAACACAGCCATCATTGTCCTGTCATCGACAAAATAAACATCAGCTGATCGAGCCCCACCGGCCGCACCAGATGCACGTCGAAGCCCGCCGCAAGCGCCTCGTCGCGGTGGCGCGATTCGCCCCAGCCGGCGAGCGCGATCATCAGCGGTACGCGCTCGCCGCTGATCGCGCGCAATGCTCGCACGATCGCGCCGGGCTCGTCCTGCGCGAGCGAAAGCGCCACGATCGCCACGTCGGGCGCGCCGCGCGCAGCCAGGTCGAGCGCCTCATCGAGCGTGCGTGCCACAGATACGCCGTAGCCGAGATCGGCCAGCAAGGTGCTGAGCCCGTCCAGCGACTTCTCGTCGTTATCGGCGATCAGGATGCGCGTCTCCATCCGCCGTTCTCCTACCCTGAAAATGGCCTCGCAGCCGCATCTCCCGCTGGATCCGGTGCGTGCCCTGTCGTCGTCATCGGTTCCCCGTCCCCACATCGCGGGCGGCGCCGTCAAACCGGTCGCCATCCATCGAGATGCGTCACATTGTGCTCAGCCGCACGCCGGGTCTTTGTGCGTCACCGCGCGGTCGTCTGAAGATTTTGATCGCAAACCACCCCCGGACGTTCGCCGCGCCTCATTGCGCCCTTCATTTCACGCAGACTCGTCAACCGCGGCCCGCGCGCCGCGCGGCCACCTTGCCGAGCACGGCGAAATCGGAGTCGCCGTCGCCGTGCGCCACGGCTTCGAGCAGGCTGTCGCGCAGCACGCTCGCGAGCGGCATCGGCGTTGCGGCGGCGTCGGCCGCGGCCAGCGCGAGCCGCACGTCCTTCAGGCCGAGGCGCGCCTTGAAGAGTGCGGGCTCGTAGCGCCGCTGCGCGATCATGCCGCCGTAGCCCGCATACACCGGGCCCGGGAACGGGCCGCCCGTCACGACGTCGAGGAAGTCGCGCATGGCGACGCCGTAGCCGTCGAGCAGCGCCGCGGCCTCCCCGAGCGACTCGACTGCCGCAGCCAGCATGAAGTTCGCGGCGAGTTTCATCACGTTCGCCTGCTGCGGCACAGCACCCACGCGCCACGTTTTCTGGCCGATCACGTCGAACAGCGGCTGCACGCGGTCGATCGCCTCGGTCGCGCCTGCCGCCATGATCGTGAGCTTCGCCGCCTGCGCGGCGTCCGGGCGCCCGAGCACCGGCGCCGCCACGTAGTACAGGCCACGCCCGGCATGGGCCTGTGCTAGCGCTTCGGCCAGTGCGACAGAGATGGTCGCCATGTTCACGTGCACGAGCCCTTGTGGCGCATGGTCGAGCAGCGTCGCGTCGATGACCTCGCGTAGCGCGGCGTCGTCGGCGAGCATCGAGAACACGGCGTCGCCGGCGAAGGCCTCGCCCGGCGTGCCGACGATGCGCGCGCCCGCGTCGGCAAGCGCCTGCGCCTTCGCGGCGGTGCGGTTCCACACGCGCACCGTGTGGCCCGCCTTCAGCAGATTGCCGACCATCGCACCGCCCATTTCGCCAAGACCGATAAATCCGATGTCCATCGCCTGCTCCTTCCATGAAAAACGAGGGAAAACCCGGGGCAAAGGTGCAGTACAGCACAAGACGGGCCACGCTGCAGGCGGACCCTCACGCCGCGCGGACGCACGCGCGCTGTGGCAGGCGGTGCGATACTGCTTGGCATGGTCACCGCCACCTTCCGTTTTTACGAGGAGCTGAACGACTTTCTTGCGCGGCCGCTGCGCCGGCGTGCGTTCAGTTGCGCCTGCGCGCGCAACGCCACGGCGAAACACATGATCGAAGCGCTCGGCGTGCCGCACACGGAGGTCGAACTGATCCTCGTGAACGGCGAATCGGTGGGTTTCGACCATGCGCTCGCGGACGGCGACCGCGTGGCCGTCTACCCGAAGTTCGAGGCGCTCGACATCCGGCCGCTGCTGCGCGTGCGCGACGCGCCGCTGCGCGAACTGCGCTTCGTCGCCGACGCGCATCTGGGCGGCCTCGCGCAACTGCTGCGGCTGGCCGGTTTCGATACGCTCTACGACAACCACTTCCCCGACGACGAGATCGAGGCGCTCGCCGCCGCCGAACACCGCATCGTCCTCACGCGCGACCGCGAACTGCTCAAGCGGCGCAGCATCACGCACGGCTGCTACGTGCGCGCGCTCAAGCCGCGCGCCCAGGTCCACGAGATTTTCGAGCGGCTCGACCTCGCCGCGAGCGCGCGGCCGTTCCGCCTCTGCCTCATGTGCAACTCGCCACTGCGGCCGATCGAGCGAGCCGCGGTGCGCGAGCGCGTGCCCGCCGGCGTCTACGACCGGCAGACGCGCTTCGTGACCTGCGACGTCTGCCGGCGGGTGTTCTGGGAAGGCTCGCACTGGCAGCGCATGCGCACGCTGATCGACGGCCTCACGCGCCCCGTGAACGAGGCGCACGCGGCACATGACCGGCTCGAGCGCCACAACGGCCATGAGGGACCGGATCGCGGTGGCGACGCGTAGTGGTATTCACGGGTACTCGATGCGGCTGACTGGCGCTCACGAGACCAGTCGCCGCGATGGACGCACGCGGGCGTTTGCGTACAATGCGCGCCACCGCCCAACACCGGAGCACGACATATGGCCATGAAGAAAACCGACCTTGAGAAGAACAAGGCACTGAAACTGATGCAAGCGACGCACAAGAGCGGGCCCGACCGCTTCGGCAAGGGTGCGGCGCAACCGGCGCTGGACCGCCGCGAACAGCGCAAGCTGGACCAGGCGCAAGGGCTCGTGCCCTTCGCGTGCAAGCTCAACGCCGATCTCGTCGACAAGCTGAAGGCGCGCGCCGAGGGTCATCCCGGCGGCGTGAACGGGCTGCTGACGGAATTGCTGGAGGCCGGGCTCGCACGCGAAGCGTCCTGAGTTCGCACCCGCGGCGAACGCGCAAAAAAAAGCCAGAGCAGTTGCTCTGGCTTTTTTACGACTGACGGGCGCTTTAGTTTGCCTGGCCCTTGTCTGCCGTACCGGCGGCCGATGCGCCTTCCGACACAGCGGCACGCTTGCCGTGGTGCTTGAGTTGCTTGTGCTGCTTCTTGGCCTTTGCGGGCGCGCTGGCTGCCGGTGCGGTCGCAGCGGGAGCCGAAGCGTCTTGTGCGAATGCCGAAGCCGTGACCAGTGCGAACGATGCTGCGATGAGCGAGGCGAGAATCTTTTTCATCTGTTGTTCCCCAAAACCTGACAAATAATGACCGGCACGTTGTGAATTAGAACAGCGTGAAACCGCAAAACGATCCGCTTGCCGATCTGGGCGGGCGTTTCGCGCGAAGCAGTATTACGCAGCGTAGGGCGTTTGTCATCCGCTAATGGCCGGGTGTATTTTCCGGGAGACAATTCCCTTTCAATTCGGATACGATCGGCCTTTACGCGTCCGTTTTCCGGATGTTCGTTGTTTTTTCACGTAATACGCTGAATTGGCCTGCTCCAAGTGAATTCGGGCCAGATTGACAGTTCCCCGCGAAAAGAGATCTCCGCTTGCAATCCGCCTCCCGCCGCCACCTGCGCGCCAATCTCCTGATGCTGACCGCCGCCCTGATCTGGGGCTCGGCGTTCGTCGCCCAGCGCCTGAGCCTCGACGCCATCGGCCCATTCCTGTTCACCGGCCTGCGCTTCCTGCTGGGCGCCGGCGTCGTTTCGGTCTTTCTGCTCGCACGCCGCCGCACCAGCGGGCGCGGCGCTGCGGACCGCGGCAACACGGCGGCGCCGGCGCTGTTCAACGGCACGCTGCTGCGCTCGGGCACCGTGCTCGGCCTCGTGCTGGCCGTCGCCATCTCGCTTCAGCAGATCGGACTCGGCTACACGAAGATCGCCAACGCCGGCTTCATCAGTTCGCTCTATGTCGTGATCGTGCCGATGCTCGGCGTGCTGCTGCGCCATCGCACCGGCGTCGGCACATGGCTCGGCGCCGCGCTCGCCGCGGTTGGGCTCTACTTCCTCAGCATCAACGAGCACTTTTCGGTGATGTACGGCGACTGGTACCAGCTCGGCTGCGCGCTCGTGATCTCGATCCAGGTCATGCTCGTGGGCCACTACGCGCCGCGCCACGATCCGCTCGCGCTTTCGATCGTGCAGTTCGTCGCCTGCGGCGTGGTGTGCCTTGCGATCGGGCTCGCGTGCGAACCGCTGCGCGCGGCCGACATCGTGCGCGCCGCGCCCACCATCCTTTATGGCGGCGCGCTTTCGGTGGGCATCGGTTATACGCTGCAGGTCGTCGCGCAGCGCGACGCCGCGCCCGCGCACGCCGCCGTGATCTTCAGCATGGAAGGCGTGTTCGCCGCGCTCGCGGGCTGGGCCGCACTCGGCGAAACGCTCACGCCGCGCGCACTCGCCGGCTGCGCGCTCATGCTCGCCGGCCTGCTCGCCTGCCAGCTCCTGCCGGCCTGGCAAGCGCGCATGCTCGCGAAGCAGCGCGCCGCTGCGCAACCTGCCGAAACGGCGTAAAAACGCGCCATGATTTTCTGGCGTTGATCTCGCGCTCCGCACTATTTCGACAAATGGCGTCGCTTTCGAGTGGCGCCATTTTTTTCGTGTGGATAACGCGTAATTGCGTCGCGCCGAACCAGGTTATCCACGCCCACCTCTGGACAACCTGGGGACGACCTGGCGAACGACCTGTGGACCACTTCTTGATAACCACGCACCTGGCGTTGCGGCCTGAAAAGTTATCCCAGCAGCTCGCAACGCGTACAAGCTTTGTCCGCATGGCTATCCGTTTTGCATCGGTATGAGCCGACAGGCAATTTTCGTGTTGTCCACAGTTAATGCCAGGACTTGTTAACTGCTACTACTTATAAATATAAATACTGAAAAGACTATGGGGATATACGCGACGCTCGCTTCGTTCGCGTGCTGCGCATTCGCGCAAAGTCATTCCACGCTGTGTTCAAGTGTCCCACGCATGCGCAATGAAAAAAGGCGTGCCCCGAGGAGGCACGCCCTTGCTGAATGCATCGCGTGAGGAACACCTTGGGGCTAAACGCCCGCCATCATCCGCTCGATCGTCGGCTCGAGGTCGAGCAAACCGATGGTCGCGGGCTTGGCCTCGACGACGCCAAAGCATTCCGTGCGCTGTGGCGCCGGATCGACGAGGAAATTGCGCGCGTAATGCCCGCAACGCGCAGGCGGCAGAAGCCGCTCGGGCGGGATCACCTCGAATGCCGTCCCCACGGCGATGAAGAGATCGTCTGGCGTCATGTCGCTCTGAATGCGCCAGAGCGTCTCGTACTCGGGCGCGGCCTCGTTGAAAAACACTACACCGGGCTTCACGCCCTCCACCTGCCCGCAGGACGGACAGGCCGCTTGCGGATCGAGCGCGCGGCCGGACACGGGAAACCGATAGTCGCAATCGGTGCACAGCAGCGAAATCATGTCGCCGTGCAGATGCGTCACCTGGCGCGCGCCGGCCTGCTCGAGCATGTCGTCGATGTTCTGCGTGACGAGATGCACGCGCTCCGTGCCCCAGGCGTCCTGCCACTTCGCGAGCCGTTCGTGGGCGGCGTTCGGGCGCGCGTCGCCGCATTCGGCGATGCGCTGGTTGTAGAAACGGAACACCGCGGGCCGGTTGCGGCGCCACGTGAGGTAATTGCACACCTCGTCGATGCTCGCATGGGACCAGATGCCGTCGCCGGTGCGGAACGTCGAAATGCCGCTTTCCGCAGACAGTCCCGCACCGGAAAACACGAACAGGCGGGGGAGTCTGCCGGACTGCCCCGGTTGCCGGGATTGCGCCACGTTTGCCACTTTCGCCTCCTTGATCGAACGGCGACATTATGACCGTCCAGCGGCGTTTCGGCAGAGGTTCGCCATGGCGGACAGGCGCATGGTCCCGACGAGCGCGCTGTGCGCCCCCAGAACCGGCGCAGGGCGTCTGATCACCCCTGACCACGCGCCGGGTCGCGGCAGCCGCTTGAGAGGCCTCTCAACGCCTTCTGCCGCGATCGGCCAATAAAAAAGGGATGCCGCTATGGCATCCCTTTTTTCAACAGGCGCGATCAGTGCGCGAACAACCTCACTCCACCGTCACCGACTTCGCGAGGTTACGCGGCTTGTCCACATCGGTGCCGCGCACGCACGCCGTGTGATACGCGAGCAGTTGCAGCGGCACGACGTGCAGGATCGGTGACAGCAGCCCGTAGTGCTCCGGCATGCGGATCACGTGGATGCCGTCTTCGCTCGTGATGTGCGTATCGGCGTCGGCGAACACGTACAGCTGGCCGCCGCGAGCACGCACTTCCTGCATGTTCGACTTGAGCTTCTCGAGCAGCGCGTCGTTGGGCGCCACGGTCACCACGGGCATCGCCTCGGTCACGAGCGCAAGCGGCCCGTGCTTGAGCTCGCCGGCCGGATACGCCTCGGCGTGGATGTACGAGATTTCCTTGAGCTTGAGCGCGCCTTCGAGCGCGATCGGGTAATGCAGCCCGCGCCCGAGGAACAACGCGTTTTCCTTGCGCGCGAATTCTTCGGACCACGCGATGATCTGCGGCTCCAGCGCGAGCACGCCGTTGAGCGCGGCCGGCAGATGGCGCAGCAGTTTCAGGTGCGCGCTTTCCTGTTCGGCATTCACATGGCCGCGCAGCTTGCCGAGCGTGACGGCGAGAATGAAGAGGCCGACGAGCTGCGTGGTGAACGCCTTCGTCGACGCGACGCCGATCTCGCGCCCTGCGTGCGTGAGGAACTTGAGCGCGGTGAGCCGCACCATCGCGCTCGTCGCCACGTTGCACACCGCGAGCGTGTGCGCCATGCCGAGCGACTGCGCGTGCTTGAGCGCGGCGAGCGTGTCGGCGGTTTCGCCCGACTGCGAGATCGTCACGACGAGCGCGCGCGGATTCGGCACCGACTCGCGATAGCGGTATTCGCTCGCGATCTCGACATCGGTGCGGATCTTCGCGATCGACTCGAGCCAGTACTTCGCCGTGAGGCCCGCGTAATAGCTCGTGCCGCACGCGAGAATCAGGATGCTGTCGATGCCCTTGAACACCTCGCCCGCGTTCTCGCCGAAGAGCTCGGGCGTGAAGGCGTCGGTGGCGGGAATGGTGTCGGAGATCGCACGCGGCTGCTCGAAGATTTCCTTCTGCATGTAGTGGCGATACGGGCCGAGATCGACCGCGCCGCCATACGCACCATAGGCCTGCACGTCGCGCACTTCGCGCGTCACGATATTGCCCGCGCGATCGGCGATGCGCACGCCTTCCAGCGTGATCTCGCACACATCGCCCTCTTCCAGATAGCTGATGTGCTCGGCGCTGCCCGCGATGGCGAGCCCGTCCGACGCGATGAAATTCTCACCCTTGCCATAGCCCACCACGAGCGGCGACCCGGCGCGCGCGCCGACCACCGTATGCGGCTGGCTCTTGTGCACCACGCCGATCGCATACGCGCCCGCGAGTTGCTGCACGGCCGCGCGCACGGCGACGAACAGGTCGCCCTGATACAGGCTGTGGATCAGATGCGCGATGACTTCGGTGTCGGTCTGCGAAACGAATTCGTAGCCCTTCGCGCGCAGCATTTCGCGCAGCGACTCGTAGTTCTCGATGATGCCGTTGTGCACGATCGCGAGCGTGTCGCGCGAGAAGATCGGGTGCGCATTGTTCACCGTGGGCGCACCGTGGGTGGCCCAGCGCGTGTGCGCGATACCGGTCACGCCTTCGAAGTGCGACTCGCGCACCTGCTCGTCGAGCTCGGCCACGCGCGCCACGCT
This sequence comes from Paraburkholderia sp. BR14312, assembly GCF_040948675.1. NCBI lineage: Bacteria > Pseudomonadati > Pseudomonadota > Betaproteobacteria > Burkholderiales > Burkholderiaceae > Paraburkholderia > Paraburkholderia sp. BR14312. Next base: position 351,022 of record NZ_JBFPKI010000010.1, on the reverse strand, counting down.
GCGCACGCGCTGCGGGCCGTCGGCCGTCACGACGGCCACGCCGCACGAGTCGTAGCCGCGATATTCGAGCCGCCGCAGTCCTTCGATCAGGACGGGAACGATGTTACGAAGCGCAACCGCGCCGACGATGCCGCACATGGATTCGATCCTTTGCAATGAGAGGCGTGGGCGCCGCGCGTCTTCGCACAGCGGCGCCGGGTTTCAACCGTTCAGTTCTTTTTCTTCACCGGCCGAACGTAGCCGGTTTTCGCGATCTGCGTCTTCTCGTTGAGCACGAGCGTGGCTTCCGGCACGTCCTTCCACACCGTCGTGCCCGCCGCGATCGTTACGCCGCGGCCCACGCGCACGGGCGCGACGAGCTGCGTATCCGAGCCCACGAACACGTTGTCCTCGATGATCGTGCGGTGCTTGTTCGCGCCGTCGTAATTGCAGGTGATGGTGCCCGCGCCGATGTTCACGCCCGCGCCGACATCGGCGTCGCCCACGTAGCTCAGGTGATTCGCCTTCGAGCCCACGCCGATGTTCGCGTTCTTCACCTCGACGAAGTTGCCCACGTGAACTTCATCGGCGAGCTTCGCGCCGGGACGCAGACGCGCATACGGCCCGAGCACCGCGTTCGCGCCGACAGCCGCGTTTTCGATATGCGTGTAGGCGTCCACGCGCGTGCCCGCGCCGATCGACGCGCTGCGAATCACGCAGTTCGGGCCCACGCTCACGTTGTCCGCCAGCGTCACCTCGCCTTCGAATACGCAGTTCACGTCGATGAACACGTCGCGCCCGCAGTGAAGCGAGCCGCGCACGTCGATGCGCGCCGGGTCCGCGAGCGTCACGCCCGCCACGAGCAGCGCCTCGGCCACGTTGCGCTGATGCACGCGCTCGAGTTCGGCGAGCTGCTGCTTGCTGTTCACGCCGAGCGTTTCCCATTCGTCGTGGGGCTGCGCGGTCACGGCCGGGTGACCGGCGGCGATCGCGGCTTCCACCACGTCGGTGAGGTAGTACTCGCCCTGCGCGTTGTCGTTCTTCAGCGCGGCCAGCCAGCCCGCGAGCGGCGCGGTGGGCGTCACGACGATGCCCGTGTTGATCTCGGCGATCTTGCGCTGCGCTTCGTTCGCGTCCTTCTGCTCGACGATGCGCTCGACCTCGCCTGCCGCGTCGCGCACGATGCGGCCGTAACCGGTCGGGTCGTCGAGCGTGACGGTGAGGATGCCGTAGCCGTTCTCGCCAGCGGTGTCGACGAGACGCTTGAGCGTGGAAGCGCGCGTGAGCGGCACGTCGCCGTAGAGCACGAGCGTGGGCACGTTCGCGTCGAGCAGCGACAGCGCCTGCGCGAGCGCGTGCCCCGTGCCGAGCTGCTGCGCCTGCAGCGCGAACTGGACGTCGGGCGCGCCGACGGCTTCGCGCACGGCTTCGCCGCCATGGCCGACCACGACGACGAGGCGAGTGGGCGACAGCGTGCGGGCAGTATCGATGACGTGCGAGAGGAGCGGCTTGCCGGCGAGCGGATGGAGCACTTTCGGCAGCGCGGAGTGCATGCGTTTGCCCATGCCTGCCGCGAGGATCACGATGTTCATTGCATCAGTGACTGAATGAGGATGAAGCGGCCGATTTTAGCATGCGGGATATCCCCGACACGCCGGCCGGCCGGCCTCTCGTGCCCCGAAAAACATTGTTTTACAACTGCTTTTCTTCGGATTGACAGGCGGAAGTAAAAACGCTCCGATGCGGGGTCGGAGCGTTTCAGAACCACAGAGACGATCTGAAGTAAGGCTCAAAGATCGTCGAACGGCGTGAACTTGATCGCCGTGCCTTCCGCTGGCGCCGGGTCGGTGGAACACGGTTCTTCGTCGAACGCGATGTCGCCGGCCGGATCGGCCACGCCCGTCGCGCGCAGGTCCGCGAAGTTGAACAGGTTCGCGTCCATGAGATGCGACGGCACGACGTTGCCGAGCGCGTTGAACATGTTCTCCACGCGGCCCGGGAAGCGCTTGTCCCACTCGCGGATCAGCGCCTTCATCTCCGCGCGCTTCAGGTTCGGCTGGCTGCCGCACAGGTTGCATGGAATGATCGGGAATTCGCGCAGCACCGCGTACTTCTCGAGATCGGTTTCCTTCACGTAGGCAAGCGGCCGGATCACGACGTTCTTGCCATCGTCGGACTGCAGCTTGGGCGGCATGCCCTTGAGCTTGCCGCCGTAGAACAGGTTCAGCAGCAACGTCTGGAGAATGTCGTCGCGGTGATGGCCGAGCGCGATCTTGGTCGCGCCCAGTTCGCCCGCCACGCGGTACAGAATGCCCCGGCGCAGGCGCGAGCACAGCGAGCAGGTCGTCTTGCCCTCGGGTACGAGGCGCTTGACGATGCTGTACGTGTCCTGGTTCTCGATGTGATACGGCACGCCCACGCGGTCGAGATATTCGGGCAGCACGTGCTCCGGAAAGCCCGGTTGCTTCTGGTCGAGGTTCACGGCCACGATGTCGAAGTCGATCGGCGCGCGCTCGCGCAGGCGCAGCAGCACGTCGAGCATCGCGTAACTGTCCTTGCCGCCCGACAGGCAAACCATGACCTTGTCGCCGTTCTCGATCATCTTGTAGTCGCCGATCGCCTGGCCGACCTGACGCACGATGCGCTTGAACAGCTTGTTGTTCTCGTAGGCTTCCTTCTGCTCGCGGCGCGTGAGCACCTGGCGGCCCGTCTCTTCGGTCGCGGCGTCCTCGCCAACGGGTAGCGTTTCGGGGGCGTTCATGAATCAGTCCTCTTTGATGCGAAAGACCTCGACGCCCACCGCGTCGCAGTCCGGATAAACGTCGGGCTTCTCGGTCGAGACGCGCACCGCGCGCACGAGTTCGTGTGAGAGCAGCGCCGCGGCGAGATCGTCGCAGAGCGTCTCCTGCAGATGGATATGGCCTTTGCCCACGCGTTCGGCGACGGTCGAGCGCATGAAGTCGTAGTCGACGACTTCGCGCAGTTTGTCCTCTTGCGGCGTGGTCGAAGCAAGCGGCACGAACAGGTCGACATTGATGATGACGCGCTGTTCGCCGCGCTTCTCGAACTCATGCACGCCGATGTTGATGTGCACTTCGTAGTCGCGCAGGAAGAGCCGGCGGCAATCGGCGAGCCGGGGGTGAAGCAAAACGGTGGACATACGGGTTCCAGTCGATAAAAGCGTGCGTTCTCTCGCACGTATGCCGGCGCGGCGCGCCCGGCGGGTCGTTCAGCCGGTCTGCAAAACCGCTCGTGCGCGGCGGCTTGCATTCCTTTGTCTTCGTCAGCACCGCTGGCTCGCCGTTCTGCTGGCAGCGGGCTGTGCATTTAGTTGCAAAACTAGATGCAATCCACGTTCGGGCGTCAGCCGCCCGTCAAAAACATCACGTCGCGGGGCAGCGGCAGGAGATGCTGGCCGCCGTCCACGACGAGCGTCGTGCCGGTCACGCCGGTTGCCCGCGCCAGATACAGCGCGGCTTCCACGAGATCGGCGGGCCGCGACGCGCGCTTGAGCGGCGTAACCTGGTGCGCGGCGGCGAAGCTCGCCGGCGTCTGGTCGCCCGACTGCAGCGTCAGGCCGGGCGCGAGCCCGACCACCCTCACCTTCGGCGCGAGTGCCTGGGCAAGCGCGACGGTGGCGTTCTGCAGCGCGGCCTTCGTCAGCGTGTACGACAGATAGTCGGGATTCATGTTGTACAGCTTTTGGTCGAGCACGTTGATCACACACGGGCGCAGCGTCTCGTCGTCCGCCGCCGCTTCGGGCGTTGCCTCGTACAGCATGCGCGAGAGTACGAGCGGCGCGCCCACGTTGATCGCCATCAGCTGCAGCAGCTTCGCGTAGCCCACATCCTGCGCGGTGTCCTCGTCGAAGCGCGAGGCATTGTTGAGCACGCACGCCGGACGACCGAGCGCCGCGACACAATCCGGCACGAGCCGGGCCACCTGGGCTTCGTCGCCGAGGTCGGCGTGCAGCGCCACAGCCCGGCGGCCCAGCGCCGCGATCTGCGCGACGACTTCGTCGGCGGCCTCGCGCGACTCGCCGTAATGAACCGCGACGTCCCAGCCGCGCTGCGCAAAGCCGAGCGAGAACTCGCGGCCAATACGGCGTGCTCCGCCCGTGACCAGCACGACGGGCGCCGCTACTCCAAAATCGGGGCGCGATCCGTTGTCGGATGCACTCATGTCGGCGTCAGCCGGGCGGATGCCGGGAGTTGCGCTCATTTACAATGCCGGGATGAATCCGAAAGCTCACGAACCCGATAGTTTACCTGTTCCCGAGCCGATCGCGCTCGCGCAGTCCGAGGCGCTCGCGGCCACGTTGCGCGCCGAGATCGCCGCGGCGGGCGGGTGGCTCCCGTTCGACCGCTACATGGAGCGCGCACTCTATGCGCCGGGACTCGGCTACTACGGCGGCGGCGCACGCAAATTCGGCCTCTTTGCCGACGACGGCAGCGACTTCGTGACCGCGCCCGAGCTTTCGCCGCTCTTTGCCGCGACGCTCGCGCGCGCCGTGGGCGAAGCGCTCGCCGCCAGCGGCACGCACCGTGTGATGGAATTCGGTGCGGGCACGGGCCGCCTCGCGGCGGGTCTGATGCTCGCACTCGACGCAGCAGGCGTGGCGTTCGACTCCTACGCCATCGTCGATCTGTCGGGCGAGTTGCGCGAGCGCCAGCGCAAGACCATCGTGCAGCTCGCGCCGGCACTGCTGAGTCGCGTGACGTGGCTCGATGCGCTGCCCGCGCAGTTCGAAGGCGTGGTGATCGGCAACGAGGTGCTCGACGCCATGCCGGTGCGCCTCTTCTCGCGCAAGGACGCCGTCTGGCACGAGCGCGGCGTGAGCGCAAACGCAGAAGGCGCCTTCGTCTTTTCCGATCAGCCGGCGAACTCCGGGCGCGATGCCAACTGGCCCGAGAGCGCGCTCGCAGGCGTGGAAGGCAGCGAAGACTACGTGACCGAAACGCACGAAGCCGCACTCGCCTTCACGCGCACGGTTTGCGCGATGCTCCAGCGCGGCGCGGCTTTCTTCATCGACTATGGCTTTCCGCGCCACGAGTACTACCATGCGCAGCGCGCGCAAGGCACGCTGATGTGCCACTACCGGCACCGCGCGCATGGCGACCCGTTCCTCTATCCCGGTTTGCAGGACATCACCGCGCACGTGGAATTCACGGGCATTGCCGAAGCGGGCGTCGAAGCGGGCGCGGACCTGCTCGGCTATACCACACAGGCGCGCTTTCTGATGAACGCGGGCATTACCGACGTGCTGAGCGAGATCGATCCGCACGACGCGCAGCGCTTTCTGCCGGCCGCGAACGCGGTGCAGAAACTCGTATCGGAAAGCGAGATGGGCGAGCTGTTCAAGGTGATCGCGTTTTCGCGCGGCATCGACGAGACCATCGCGGCGTTTGCGCGCGGCGACCGCAGCCATACACTCTGACGCTCACGCCACGCGACCATGATCCGCTGGTTTCTCACCACCTTCATCGCCGTGGCGATTCTCTCGAGCGCCCAGCCCTGGCTCAGAAAGCTCGGCATCGGGCGGCTGCCGGGCGACATCACGCTGCGCATTTTCGGCCGCGAATATCCGCTGCCGTTCATGTCGACGCTCGTGCTTTCGATGGCGCTTTCGTTTCTCGTGCGCGCGCTCTGAACGCGCGCTCGACCGGTCAAGCCGCAGCGAGCGCGCCTTCCACCGCCGCCACGCGCGCCTCGTGCACGGCTTCCTTGATCTTCTCGGCGCCGCCGCGTTCGATCGAGCGCGCAATCGCCCCCGCATCGACGCCGCGCGCAGCCACGAGCGCGATCCGCAGGCGCTCCGCCTGCGGATAAGGCGCGTTCTCCCAGTTCAGCCGCCCGCGCAAATCGGCCTCGCAGGCCTGCAACGCCTCGGCGAAACGCGCGGGTTTGCGCAGCGCGTCGCAACGTTCGAGCATGCGCACGAGCGCCGCCGCGCCCATCTCCATCACGCGATGCACGTTGCCGTGCTCGCGCGCGACCAGCACCGCCAGCTCGCGGCAGTCGTTGGGCACGCGCAGACGGTCGCACAGCGGTTTGAGCAGATCGACGCTGCGCCCTTCGTGGCCGATGTGACGCGGCAGCACGTCCTCGGGCGTCGTGCCCTTGCCGAGATCGTGCGTGAGCGCCGCGAAGCGCACCGCCAGCGTGTAGCCCTGCGCGGCCGCATGGTCGATCACCATCATCACATGCACGCCGGTGTCGATCTCCGGGTGATAGTCGGCGCGCTGCGGTACGCCCCACAGCGCGTCGACCTCGGGCAGCACGCGCGCGAGCGCGCCGCAATCGCGCAGCACCTCGAACATGCGCGACGGCTTCGCTTCCATGAGACCGCGGGCGATTTCCTGCCACACGCGCTCGGGCACGAGTGAATCGACTTCGCCTGATGCGACCATCTCGCGCATGAGTTCGAGCGTTTCGGGCGCGACGGTGAAATCGGCGAATCGCGCGGCGAAGCGCGCGATACGAAGAATGCGCACGGGGTCTTCGAGAAACGCGTCGCTCACGTGGCGGAACACGCGCGCCTCGAGATCGCGCGCGCCGCCGAACGGATCGACGACCTCCCCCGTGAGCACGCCGCCCGGCTGCACTTCGCGCGCCATCGCGTTGATGGTGAGATCGCGCCGCGCGAGATCTTCCTCGAGTGTCACGTCAGGCGCGTAGAAAAACTGGAAGCCGTGATAGCCGGCCGCCGTCTTGCGCTCGGTGCGCGCAAGCGCGTACTCCGCGTGCGTTTCGGGATGCAGAAAGACCGGGAAGTCCTTGCCCACCGGACGATAGCCCTGCGCGGCCATCTGCTCGGGCGTCGCGCCCACCACGACATAGTCGCGGTCGCGCACGGGGAGCCCGAGCATCTCGTCGCGGATCGCGCCGCCTACGACATAGATCTTCATTCGTCGTCGCGCTCGTCGTCCTGGACGATGTGCGTTTCGCGGCGCGCCGCCTCGACCCACTCGGTCACCGCGGGCAGTGCGCTCACGCGCTGCGCGTACGCCGCCGCTTCGGGCGAGAGCTTCGGCTGGTAGCTGTTGAAGCGCATGACGACCGGCGCGTACATCGCGTCGGCAATGCTGAACTCGCCGAACAGGAACGGCCCGCCGCTCGCGGCGAGACACTCGCGCCAGAGCGCGTCGATGCGCGCGACGTCGGCGAGCGCACCCGGCGTCGCGCCGGCGCCCGGCTTCACCTTGCGGATGTTCATCGGCATGTGGTTGCGCACTTCGCCGAAGCCCGAATGCATCTCCGCGCTCACACTGCGCGCGCGGGCGCGCGCGTTCGCGTCGCGCGGCCACAGCGCGTGCTGCGGGAAGCGCTCGGCGAGCGTCTCGGCAATCGCGAGCGAATCCCACACGGCAAAGCCGTCGTCGCCAACGAGGCACGGCACCTTGCCCGAGGCCGAGAACGCGAGGATCGACGACCTGGTGGCCGGCTCGTCGAGCTCGATCAACACCTCCTCGAACGCAATGCCGAAGTGCTTGAGCAGCACCCACGGACGCATAGACCACGACGAATAGTTCTTGTCTCCGATTACGAGCTTCATTGTTCCAATGACCGTTGTGAGTTGAATAAGCGCCGCCTGAGAGTCCGCGTTGGGCTATCGGCCGGCACTGGCGCGAAAGATGTTCAGCCGCGAACGCAGCGAGGCGTCGGCGAGATAGAGCGGCGCGATCGTCTCGATGCTCGCGGGCTCGATATCGAGCTCGGGGGCGAGCGGACCAGTCAGCACGCTGTCCACCTTCATCGAATCGAGATTATCGCGCGTGAGCACCGGCACGCCCGGCGCCATTTCGAACGAGAGCGCCTGCAGGCGGCCGAACGCGTCGGGCAGCCGCACGATGCGCGCGTGCCGACCCACCACTTCGCCGCAATACTGCAGCAACTGTTCGAGCGTGTAGACCGTCGGGCCGCCGAGTTCGTAAGTGTGCCCGCTCGCGGCGTCGAGATCGAGCACGTTGACGATCGCCTTCGACACATCGCCCACGAACACCGGCTGGAACTTCGCGTCGGGCATAGCGAGCGGAATCATCGGGAAGAGCCGCTGCAGGAGCGCGAAACGGTTGAGGAAGGTGTCCTCGGGACCGAACACGACGGAAGGCCGGAAGATGGTCGTGGCGAGCGCCGGGGCCGCGTGCACGGCTTTCTCGCCGTCGCCCTTGGAGCGCAGGTACATGCTCGGCCCGCGCGGGTCGGCGCCGAGGGCGCTCACATGGATCAGGCGATGGACGCCCTTGCCCTCGCAGGCCGCGACGACCTTCGTGGGCAAGTCGACGTGCAGCTTCGCGAAGCCCGGGCCGTAGGGATCGCCGCGCCCGCCGTTGAGCGTGCCGACAAGATTGATGACCGCGTCCGCATTTTCGACGAACGCCGCGAGCGCGACCGGATCGGACACATCGGCCTCGATCACGTCGACGGGCAGCAGGGTGAGATGGCGGGCGTTGTAGCGGCGTCGGGTGGCGACGCGCACGTCCTTGCCCGCCTCGACGAGCGCGTTGACGAGATGGCTGCCGATGAATCCCGAACCGCCGATGACCGCAATGGCTTGATGTCGCATCTTCGACCTCCTCGGGCAGGCGGCGCCGCCGCGTACGAGGTCCGGTTCGTCCCGCGGCGCGCCAGTCAGAAGACGGAGCACGCAGCGTGCCGTCTGCCGTGCGCGTTTCCGTATGAAGGGAAGCGGCGCGGTCCAACGGCCCGGCGCTTACGGCGAGATATAGCCGAGACGCGCCTTCAGCGATTGCGGACGGCCCTCGAACAGCGCCGCATAGTAGACCGTGTTCGACAACACGTTTTTCACGTAATCGCGGGTTTCCTGGAACGGAATGGTTTCCGCGAAGATGGCGCCCTCGACGCCGCCCTGCAAAGTCTGGCGCCATGCGCGCGGGCGGCCCGGCCCGGCGTTGTAGCCCGCGGTGGCGAGCACGGCGGAGCCGTCGAACTGATTGTAGATCATCGACAAATAATTCGTTCCGAGCAGGATATTGGTGTCGAGATCGTTGAGCTGGTCGCGCGACAGGGGCCCGAGGCCGATCTTCTTCGCCACCATCTGCGCCGTGGCCGGCATGATCTGCATGAGGCCGCTCGCCCCCACGCCCGATTTCGCATTGAGAATGAAACGCGATTCCTGGCGAATCAGGCCGTAGGCCCATTCGACGTCGAGGCCGCTCGTTTGCGCGTCGCGCTCCACGACGTCGCGGAACGGCGCGAGATAGCGCAGCGAGAAGTCGTGCTCCGTTTGCGTGCGGTCGGCCGTGTTGACGGTGCGGTCGAGCAACTGGATGCGTTTCGCGTATTCGGCGACGGCGAGCAGTTGCCGATCGCTCATGCCGCGCAGCGGCCAGTTCCATTCGCGATTGCCTTCGAGCCGCAGGTTCAGCGCGTAGAAGCGCTGCGCGAGCGCGAAGCCCGGCGTTTGCGCAGCCTGGGCGATTTCGGCGTCGCTCACCGTGGTCTTCGGCGGGATGGTGATCTTCTGGCCGAGTTCTTCGGTGGCGAGCTGGCCGTAGAAGTGATAGCCCTGCGAAATCGACGCGAATTCCTGGTTCGCTGCGCCCGTTTCGCCGGCCTGTTTGAGCGCGCGTGCGTGCCAGTACACCCACGACGGCTGCGCGCGCAGCGCGGCCGGCATCTGTTCGATCGACCAGCGCACCATGGTCCAGTCGCCGCCCAGCAGCGCGGCGCGCGTACGCCATTCGTAAGCCGGGTTCGAGAGAGGCGCATTGGCCGAGAGGCGGTACCAGCCGAGCGAAGCGGGCAGGCGCTTCAACGCCCCTTGATAGCCGATCGTGCCCCAGCCTGTCGCGCGCTCCGGCGAACTGAGCTGCGGTGCGACAGTGGCGAAGGTGGCCGCTGCCATGGCCGGATCGTTGGCCGCCATCACGGTGACGGCGAGCAGCGCGAGCTGGTGCGATTGCGGGTCGGCGGTGACGCCTTGCGCGAGCGTGAGCGGCGGCGTGCTCACGGCCTGGCTGAACGCGGTCGGGTCGGGGCGCTGCGAAAGGCCGTCGAGCAGCTTCGCGCCGGTCGAGGTCTGGTTCTGCTCGTAGGCGAGGCGGATCTGCTGCCACACGTCGTCGCTCGAGAACTGGCCTTTGATGGCAAGCGCGGTGATGAGATCGACGCAGCCGTCGCCGTAATAGCGCGGCTCGGTGAGCAGCGCACGCGCGTCGTTCGCGACGTTCTCGCCGCGCGCCGCGCGCGACTCCAGCGCGTAGCACTTCACCTGCGTGTCGTCGTTGAGCACGAAGCGCGAATATTGCTGGTCGAAATTCGTCCAGTCGTGGCGCGCGCCGAGCACAGTCAGATAGTCGTTGCGCATGCGGTCGGCGATCGCCTGACCGTCGTAGCGCTGCAGGAACGACAGCACCGGCGCGTCGGGCGCGTCGATGCGCGCGTGGCCCTGCGAATCGAACAGCTGCGGCTTGAGCTGGAAGTATTCGAGGTACGACGGCGCCGGGTAGTCGGGAATCATCGCAGCGAGTTGCGCGGCGCGCGCGGGATCGTTGTTGCGCGCGGCTTCGCGAAGCTGGATGAAAGTCTGATCGTCGTTGGAAAGGACTGCGCCTATGGGCAGTGCGACGGGGCGCACGGCGTCCGCCGTGCTGCATGCTACGAGTGCCGCGGCAGTCAGTGCGAGACCGACCACGCGATATACTCGGACAAGGCGTTTGGACATCGTTATTTCTGGAGCGCGAGGTGAACCCAAGCATAGCACGCAACCCTCACACGGAATCCAAAAAGGACTGGCGTGCAAGGCTGCTTCCTCGGCGAATTGAGGCGGCTTCCGACGTGGCAATCGGTGCGGCACTCGCGGCTCGTCTCGATGCGCTCGTCGCGCAATTTTCGCCGCGTTCGATCGGGTTCTACTGGCCCTTGCGCGGCGAGTTCGATGCGCGCGCCTGGATCACCGCCTGGCTCGCCGCCGATGCGTCACGCCGCGCCGCCCTCCCCGCCATTCCCGAGCGCCATACGCCACTCGTCTTTCACGCCTGGACGCCCGATGCTCCGATGTGCGAAGGCCATCACGGGATCCTCGAGCCGCAATCGCAGGAAGTGATCGTGCCTGATCTTCTTTTCGTGCCCTGCGTGGGTTTCGATCGCGACGGCTATCGCCTCGGTTACGGCGGCGGCTACTACGACCGCACGCTGGCCGCCTGGCCGGGCGTTGCGTTGCCCGTCACGGTTGGCATTGCGTATGAAACATGCCGCATCGACGACGGCGTGCTTGCGCGCGAGGCGCACGACCTGCCGCTCGACGCCGTGGTGACGGAAGCCGCCACGCACCTTTGCCAACGTTCACGTGAACGTTGAACGCTGAACGCGCCTTGATCGCTCAGAGCGAAGCCGCCGCGCGCGCGGCCGTGTCATAGAGCCCCGACGCATTGCGCATGAGTTGCGCGGCATCGCCGATCTGCTGATTCGTGAGGCCGCTTTCCTTGAGCGTCGCGATGAGGCAGCTCTCGCGCACGTCGCGATAGCGCAGGCACAGCGCCTGGCCTTCCGGCGTGACCGAAAAGAAGACTTCCTTGCCGGTCTTTTCGCTTTTTACATACCCTCTTGAGACGAGCTTCTTCAACGCATACGTGGCCACGTGCGTGTCCTCGATGTTGAGCACGAAGCAGATATCCGCGAGCTTCTTGCGCCGCTCGCGATGGCCGACGTGATGGAGCAGCGACACCTCGATCGGCGTCATGTCCTTCACGCCCGCCGCCGACATGCAGCGCACCATCCAGCGGTTGAACGCATTGCTCGCCATGATGAGCGCGTACTCGAATTCGGAAAGCTCGGCGCTCGACTCGGAGACGAGATGTTCGGACGAAACGATCTTGGTCGGCTGGCGCGACATGGCAGATAACCCGGTAGTCGGTGTTCGAAAAGGCAAAGCGGCGTGGCGTGAGTGTAATTGCAGCGCGACTGCCGTGCGCCTGGCGAAAACGCTTATTGATAATTTGTAGATAATTTATCGACAATGTACGCTAGGAAGGAATGGCACCGGCACCGTCTGTGCATCTTTCGTGCGCTTATTTCCGACCGGTCAAACCGTCCCCTGATCGATCCAACATGCCGAATTCTGACCCTCGCATTTTTCCTCTCGGTGACGAAGCGCTCGTCTGCGAAGCGCCGCCGCCCGCCACGCTCGAGGTCCAGCGCCGCGTCTGGGCCGTCGCCGCGCTCGCGCGCGGCTGGGCGCCGGTGCGCGAAGTGGTGCCCGGCATGAACAATCTGACGATCACCTTCGATCCGCTCTCGGCCGACGCCGCGGCGCTCGCGCTCGCGCTGCGCGACGCATGGCGCGAGGCCGAAGACGCGAGCGCGGCAGGCCGTGAAGTCGAGATACCCGTGGTCTACGGCGGCGAAGACGGCCCCGATCTCGAAGCGGTCGCGCAGCATTGCGCGCTCGCCGCCGCCGACGTCGCCGCGCGCCATGCCGCGGGCGTCTACACGGTGTTCTTCCTCGGCTTCCAACCCGGCTTCGCCTATCTCGGCGGTCTCGAACCCGCGCTGCACACGCCGCGCCGCCGCGAGCCGCGCCTGGCCGTCCCCGCCGGATCGGTGGGCATCGGCGGCGAGCAGACGGGCATTTATCCGGCCGCCTCGCCAGGCGGCTGGCAACTGATCGGCCGCACCGCCGCGAAGTTGTTCGACCCTTCGCGCAATCCGCCTTCGCTGCTCATGCCAGGCGACCGCGTGCGTTTCACCATCGCGGAGCTCCACGCATGATCGAAGTATTGCGCGCGGGCCTGCTCACCACGGTCCAGGATCTCGGCCGCCCCGGCTACCGGCATCTGGGCGTCGCCACCGGCGGCGCGCTCGATACGCTCGCACTCGAGGTGGGCAACCGTCTCGTCGGCAACCGGCCCGACGCCGCCGGCGTGGAAATCACCTTCGGCCCCGTCGCGCTGCGCTTCGCGCGCGCCACCCGCATCGCCATTACCGGCACCGACTTCGGCGCGACGCTCGGCGGGCGCCCGGTCTGGTCGTGGTGGAGCCTGCCCGTGGCCGCCGGCGAGGAACTCGTGCTGAACGGCGCGAAGCGCGGCATGCGCGCCTATGTGTGCGTGGCCGGCGGCGTCGACGTGCTGCCCATGCTCGGCTCGCGCAGCACCGACCTCGCGGCGGGCTTCGGCGGCCTCGCAGGTCGCGCGCTCAAGGACGGCGACCGTCTCGCCACGGGCGCCTCGTTCGCGCCGGGCCGCGAGCGCGCTGCGCTCGACCCGGGCGCGCCGGCCTTCGGCGTGAAGGCGCCCGTGTGGTGCAACTTCGCGCTCGCGGACGAGCCGCATCACCGGCGCGGACGCCATCCGGACGGCATGGCCTGGGCCGTGCCCGTGCGCGTGCTGCGCGGCCCCGAGTACGACAGCTTCACACCCGAGGCGCAGCGCGCGCTCTGGTCCGACGAATGGCAGATCACGCCCAACAGCAATCGCATGGGCTTTCGGCTCACGGGCACGCCGCTCGTGCGCGCGAACGGCGTGGATCTGCTGTCGCACGCGGTGCTGCCGGGCACGATCCAGGTGCCGCCGAGCGGCCAGCCCATCGTGCTGATGGCCGACGCGCAGACCACGGGCGGCTACCCGAAGATCGGCTCCGTGATTCGCGCCGACTGGTGGAAGCTCGCCCAGGTGCGGCTCACCGGTGGCGTGCGTTTCGTGGAAGCGACGCCGGCCGCCGCGCGCGCGGCGCTGGAAGAGGAACGGGCGTATTTGCGGCAGATCGACACCGCGATCGCCATGCACGACGAACGCCTTGCGAACCGCCGCGCGAACGCGGCCGCGAGCGCGTGATTTTCAAGCACCATCGGTAAGACAGGCAGTAAGAGGAACCCATCATGACCACCATCGATCTGAACGCCGATCTCGGCGAAGGCTGCGGCTCCGACGAGGCGCTGCTCGACCTCGTGAGCTCCGCCAACATCGCGTGCGGCTGGCACGCGGGCGGCGCCAACGCCATGCGCGAATGCGTGCGCTGGGCCGTGGAGAAAGGCGTGTCGATCGGCGCGCATCCGAGCTTCAACGACCCCGAGAACTTCGGCCGCAAGGAGATGAACCTGCCGCCCGAGGAAATCTACGCGGGCGTGCTGTATCAGCTCGGCGCCCTCTCCGCCATCGCCCAGGCCGAAGGCGGCCGCATCGCCCACGTGAAGCCGCACGGCGCCCTCTACAACCAGGCCGCGCGTGACCCGCAGATCGCCGAGGCCATCGTCTCGGCCGTGCACGACTTCGATCCGTCCGTGACGGTGTTCGCGCTCGCGGGCAGCGGCCTCGTGACGGCGGCGCGCGAGGCGGGGCTCGTCGCGATCGAGGAAGTGTTCGCCGACCGCGGCTATCGCGCGGACGGCTCGCTCGTGCCGCGCAGCGAGCCGGGCGCGTTGCTCGACGACGAAGACACGGTGCTCGCGCGCACGCTCGCGATGATCCGCGAGCAGCGCGTGCAGGCCGTGAACGGCGCCTGGGTGCCGCTGAACGCGCAGACCATTTGCCTGCACGGCGACGGCCCGCACGCGCTCGCGTTCGCACGGCGCATCCGCACGGCGCTGGACGACGCAGGCATCGGCGTGCGCGCGGCGGGGGCCGGCGAAGTTTGACCCACGCGCGTTCGAACGCAGCAAAGCGCGCGGCATGCGCCGCGCGCCGCTAGAGACGTATCACCGAAGGTTTTCACAAGGCAAACCCCCGGCAGCGCAAGCTTGCCAGGCGTAGTTGTACCGAGCAGGTTCGTAGTTGTGCGAATGGCCGACAGAGCCACGAAGTCAACGCCGCTATCCGCGGCAATCAATGACAAGCCAATACGTTTGGAGATCTACATGCAGAGCACCGTCAACTTATGGCCGCTGATCGGCGTGGCCGTCATCATCGCCGGCTTCTTGCTACGCTTCAATCCGATGCTGATCGTCGCCGCGGCGGCCGTCGTCACCGGCTTTGCCGGGGGCTTTCCGGTGGCGAAGATTCTCGCCGCCATCGGCACCGGCTTCATCAAGACCCGCAACATTCCGCTCATCATCCTGTTGCCGCTCGCCGTGATCGGGCTGCTCGAGCGCCACGGCCTGCGTGAGCGCGCGCAGATCTGGATTGGCAGCATCAAGGCGGCCACCGCCGGGCGTCTGCTGATCGTCTATCTGCTCGTGCGCGAGCTGACCGCCGCGGTCGGCTTGACGGGCCTCGGCGGCCATCCGCAGATGGTGCGCCCGCTCATCGCGCCGATGGCCGAAGGCGCCACCGAAAACCGCTTCGGCAAGCTGTCCGACGCCGTGCGCTACAAGCTGCGCGCCTACTCGGCCGCGACCGACAACGTGGGTCTCTTCTTTGGCGAGGACATCTTCGTCGCGTTCGGCGCGATCGTGCTGATGGTCACGCTGCTCAAGGAAGCGGGCGTTTCGGTCGAGCCGATCCACGTGGCGTTCTGGGGCATTCCGACGGCGATCTGCGCGTTTCTGATTCACGGTTTCCGGCTCTGGCTGCTCGACCGCAAGCTCGAACGCGAACTGGGCGCCATGCGCAACGCGAGCGACGCCAAGGCTGCAAACCGTGCACAGGGAGACGAAGCATGACGCTCACCCTCAACTGGCTCTTCTGGCTGCTCGGCATCGTGCTGCTGATCGTCGGCGGCATGATCGTGATGGATCGCGAGCATCCGCGCCGCTTCACGGCAGGCGGCTTCTGGCTGCTCTACGCGCTCATCTTTCTCGTCGGCGATCTGCTGCCCGCCGAAGTCGTGGGCGTGCTCGTGCTCGCCATGGCGCTGATCGCCGGCCTCGGCGGCGTGACGGCCGCGAAGCCCAAGGTGCTCGCGCTCGAAACGCGTATCGCCAGCGCGAAGCGACTGGGCAACAAGCTCTTCGTGCCCGCGCTCACCATTCCCGTCATTACCGTCGTGCTCACGCTCGCGGCCAGCCATCTCGTCTTCGGCGGCAAGCCGCTCTTCGACCCGAAGAACGTCACGCTGATCGGCTTCGGCATCGGCTGCGTGATCGCGCTCGCGATTGCCTGCATCATCACGCGCGACAGCGTCGGCCAGTCGATGAAGGAAACGCGCCGCCTCGTCGACGCGCTTTCGTGGGCCGCCGTCCTGCCGCAGATGCTCGGCATGCTCGGCCTCGTGTTCTCGGACGCGGGCGTCGGCAAGGCCGTCGCGCACGTGACGACGTCGTACATCAACATGGACGTGCGCTTCGTGGCCGTGGTGGTCTATTGCGTGGGCATGGCGCTCTTCACGATCATCATGGGCAACGGCTTCGCCGCGTTTCCGGTGATGACGGGCGGCGTGGGCGTGCCGGTGCTGGTGGGCGTGTTCCACGTCAATCCGGCGATGATGGCCGCCATCGGCATGTTCTCGGGCTACTGCGGCACGCTCATGACGCCGATGGCCGCGAACTTCAACATGGTGCCCGTCGCGCTGCTGGAGCTGCCCGACAAGAACGCGGTGATCCGCGTGCAGGTGCCCACGGCGCTCGGCATCCTCGCGGCGAATATCGTACTGCTGAACGTGTTCGGGTTTTGACCCGCGTACGCATGCGCTCGCAAGAAGAGCCGGCGAAAGCCGGCTTTTCCGCATTCAGGCCGCGCGCGAGCACAAGATGCGAGCGCAAAGGCCCGGCCTGGCTCAACCCGGGTCGACGTTGAACCCACGCTGGCGCAACAGCTGGAGCACGCCTTTAGGTCCGCCCAGATGCAACGCGCCGACGGCGACGAAGAGCGGCTTGTTGGGCGCCACGTACTGCTGCATGCGCGAAACGAAGCGCCGGTTGCGCTCGTAGACGATGCGATTGTCGACCGACGCCGCCACCCGCGCGTCGTGCGAGAGCTTTTCGGTGCGCGCCGATTCCCATGCGGCGATCGCATCGGCGTCGCCCACGCGCCAGAGGTGCAGCAGCGTCTGCACGTCGGACACGTTTTGCGCCGGCGTCTGCGCGAGGTCCTGGGCGAGCATCTCGCGCTGCTGCGCGAGGCTCAGGTTCGTAAAGGCGCGCATCTGCTCGCCGAGCGTCTCCAGGCCGACGATGCGGCGGCCCTTCCAGCGCAGGAACACGTTCTGCAACTGCGCCTCGGTGCCGAACTCGGTCTGCAGGCCGGCGCTCAGCGAATCGTAGGTTTCCACCAGCAGCGAGGCGAGCCACGGCCGCATCTTGCGGATCTCGGCGAGCGCCTCGGGATTGCCGCGCATGCGCGCCTCGAGTTTCTGCCAGAGCGGATCGGGCAACAGGCCCGGCAGGCAGGGCCGTTTGCACACCCCGTATTTCGAGACGTCGTCCTGGGAAACCAGCAGATCGTCGGGGGAAAGCTCGAGCGCGAGAATGGGCGACGCGGCGAGCGCCGCGAGAATCTGCGGGCGAAACGGCTGGGCGGGCGGGTAGTCGGCGGGGTCGCCCACATGGAGCGTGCCGAGCAGATAGATCGTGAGGTTGCCGCGCGTGGCGACATAGAACGGCATGCGCGCAGGCTGGGTGCGCACCGGGCCGCCAGCCGTCGTGCCCGATGCGTAGCTCGGCACGGCGGGCGCGGCGTGAAAGCCGGGAATGCCGCCGTTCGCGCCGCGTGAGGTGCCGGGCGGCATGGGCACGGCCGGATGCACACCGGGCGTGTTGGCGACGGCGCCGCCGGCGAACACCGGGCCCGAGGCGCCCGCGAGAACGCCGATCGCCAGGACCAGCGTGAGCGCCGCGCGCGCCGCAGCGCTCGACGCCTGCTTCAACGCCGCACGCAACGCCACCGCGAATGCCACACCAAAAGCCACACCGAATGTCACCCGAACAGCCGTACCCAGCCCGGCCGCCACGATAACGGCGGCAGCCGGAACGATTGAAAGAGCGGCGGAGAAAACGGTGGGAAAACCAGTGAAAAAGGCGGCACGACGGCCGCCCATCAACTGGCGGCGCGTAGCAATAAAACGACGCGCCGCCGTCGCTTCAGGCCGGCATGGGCCGCCCATCCTCTTCCCCCACCTCCTCTGCACGATGGCAGGATACCTGACGGCCGTCCACTTCGCGAAGAACAGGCACTTCCTTACGACACCGCTCGACTGCGTATGGACAACGTTGATGGAACGTGCAACCAGACGGCGGGTTGAGCGGCGAAGGCAATTCGCCCTCGAGCTTGATCTTCACGCGGCGGTCCGCTTCGAAGATCGCGGGCGTGGCCGAGAGCAGCGAGCGCGTGTACGGATGGCGCGGCCGCGAGATCACCGTGTCCTTGTCGCCCAGTTCCGCCACCCCGCCCAGATACATCACCATCACGTCGTCGGCGATGTGCTCGACCACGGCCAGGTTGTGCGAGATGAACACGTAGCTCGTGCGGAACTGCTCCTGCAAGTCCATGAACAGATTGAGAATCTGCGCCTGGATCGAGACGTCGAGCGCGGAAACCGGCTCGTCGGCCACGACGATCTGCGGGTCGAGAATCATGGCCCGCGCGATCGCCACCCGCTGGCGCTGGCCGCCCGAGAACATGTGCGGATAGCGCTTGGCGTGCTCGGGGCGCAGGCCGACGATGCGCATCATGTGCGCGATGCGGTCCGCGCGCTCGTTTGCCGTGAGGCGCGTGTTGATGGCGAGCGGCTCGCCTAGCGTCTGCTCCACGGTCTTGCGCGGATTGAGCGAGGCGAACGGATTCTGGAACACCATCTGCACGCGGCGGCGCAGCGCGGCGATCTTCGCGGCGTTTGCGTGCGCAACGTCCTCGCCGTCGATGGTCAGCTTGCCCGCGGTGGGCGGCTCGATCATCGTGAGCTGGCGCGCGAGCGTCGATTTGCCGCAGCCGGACTCGCCCACCACGGCGAGCGTGCGCCCGCGCGTGAGCGAGAACGACACGCCGTTGAGCGCCTTCACGGTGCCCGTGCCGAACATGCCGCGCTTGACGGTGTAATGCTTCTTGAGATCGTCGGCGACGAGAACCTTGTCGTCCTGATGGTCCTGACGAGCCGCGTGTTGCTGGACTGCGTTCATCGCGCGCCTCCACTGGATTGAGTCACCGCCGCGTTCAGCGGCTTGATGCAGCGCACTTGCGCATAGCCGCTTTCATCGGTCACCGCGTCGAGCGCGGGCCGCGCCTTCATGCAGTCATCCACCACATACTTGCAGCGCGGCGCGAACAGACAGCCGCTCGGCCGGTCGTCGCGGCCGGGCACCATGCCGGGCAGCGCGGCAAGCCGCATCGCCCCCTTGTTGTGTTCGGGAATCGCGGCGAGCAGCGCTTCCGTGTACGGATGATGCGGACGCGAAAAGATGTCCGGCACGCGGTTCGTTTCGATGATCTCGCCCGCGTACATCACGGCCACGCGTTGCGCGACTTCCGAAACCACGGCCAGATCGTGCGAGATCAGCACGAGCGCCATGCCGCGCTCCTTCTGCAGACGCACGAGCAGTTCCATGATCTGAGCCTGGATCGTCACGTCGAGCGCCGTGGTGGGCTCGTCGGCGATCAGCAGCTTCGGGTTGCAGGCCACGGCCATCGCGATCATCACGCGCTGGTTCATGCCGCCCGACATCTGGTGCGGGAAGTTGTCGATGCGGTTCTTCGCGTCGGGAATGCCGACCTGGTCGAGCAGTTCCAGCGCGCGCGCGTTGAGCGCGGAGCCGCGCAGCCCTTCGTGCAGCTTGAGCACTTCCTTGATCTGATAGCCGACGGTGTAGCTCGGGTTCAGGCTCGTGAGCGCGTCCTGGAACACCATGGCGATGTCCTTGCCGACGATGCGGCGGCGGTCCTTGCCGGTGGCGTTTAGCAGATCGCGGCCGTCGAAGGTGATCGAATCCGCGCTCACCTTGCCGGGGGCGTCGATGAGGCCCATCAGCGCCATCATCGTCACGCTCTTGCCCGAGCCCGATTCGCCGACGATGCCGAGCACTTCGCCAGGCGCGACCGACAGATTGACGCGGTCGACGGCGGGCAGGCCGTTGAAGTTCACCGCCAGATTACGGATGGTCAAAAGTTCGTTGTTCATGTCAGTCCTCGCCGGGCCGCCCCAAGAGGACTGACGCCCCCTCGGGGGGCAACGACCGAAGGGAGTGTGGGGGTCGTTTTCATGTCAGGCCATCCGCTTGAGCTTGGGATCGAGCGCGTCGCGCAGCCCGTCGCCGAGCAGGTTGATCGCGAGGACCGAAATGAGGATGGACAGACCCGGCATCGTGACGATCCACCATGCGCTGTCGATGTAGTCGCGCGCCGAGGCGAGCATCGCGCCCCACTCCGCACGCGGCGGCTGTACGCCGAGGCCGAGGAAGCCGAGCGCGGCGGCGTCGAGAATCGCCGAGGAAAAGCCGAGTGTCGCCTGCACGATGAGCGGAGCCGTACAGTTGGGCAGCACCTGCGAGAACATCAGGCGCAGCGTGCCGGCACCGGCCACGCGCGAAGCGGTCACGTACTCCTTGTGCAGTTCGCCGAGAGCCGAACCGCGCGTGAGACGCACGTAGCCGGGCAGCGCCACGATCGCGATCGCGAGCATGGTGTTCGTGAGACCCGGTCCGATGATCGCGACCACGGCCACCGCGAGCAGCAGCGAAGGCAGCGCGAGCAGCACGTCCATGAGACGCATGATCGGCGTGTCGGCCCACTTCTCGAAGAACGCGGCGACGAGCCCGAGCACGATGCCCGGAACCAGCGCGAGCACGACCGAGACGCAGCCGATCCACAGCGAAAGCCGCGCGCCGTACATGAGACGCGAGAGGATGTCGCGGCCCGCTTCGTCGGTGCCGAGGATGAACTTCCAGTTGCCGCCGTCGAGCCAGGCGGGCGGAATCTTCACGTAGTCGCGGTATTGCTCGATGGGGCTGTGCGGCGCGATCAGCGGCGCGAAGATCGCGATGACGATCAGCGCGAGCACGATCACGCCCGCGCCCACGGCGCCCCTGTTGCGCGAGAAGTTCGCCCAGAATTCGCGCAGCACGAGTGCGCGGCCCGAAGGCGGCGTAACGGCGCGAGGCACGGTGTTCTGAATGTCAGCCATCATGCCTCCTGGTGTTGAATGGTGTGTTGTGGGGTTCGCATTTTCATGGCTCGCTTACCTCGTATGTCGAATGCGCGGGTTGAGCACGCCGTACAGCAGATCGACGAACAGGTTCACGACGATCACGAGCGTCGCGATCATGAGAATGCCGCCTTGCACCACCGGGTAGTCGCGCCGGCTGATCGCGTCGATCAGCCATTTGCCGATGCCGGGCCAGGAAAATAGCGTTTCGGTAAGCACCGCGCCCGCGAGCAGCGTGCCGACCTGCAGGCCGATCACGGTCACCACGGGAATGAGCGCGTTGCGCAGCGCATGCACGACGATCACGCGCACGGGCGAAAGACCTTTGGCGCGCGCGGTGCGGATGTAGTCCTCGCGCAGCACTTCGAGCATGGACGAGCGCGTCATGCGCGCGACCACGGCGAGCGGAATCGTGCCGAGCACGATGGCCGGCAGGATCAGGTGGCTCAGCACCGACCTGAACGCGCCTTCGTCGGTGCCGGGCAGCAGCGAATCGATCAGCATGAAGCCGGTCACGTGCGGAATGTCGAATTCCACCGCGATGCGGCCGGACACCGGCGTCCAGCCGAGTTTCGACGAGAACACCATGATGAGGATGAGCCCCCACCAGAAGATCGGCATGGAGTAGCCGGTGAGCGCGGTGCCCATGACGCCGTGATCGACGGCAGTACCGCGCCGCAGCGCCGCGAACACGCCGGCGGGCAAGCCGATCACGAGCGCGAAAACGAGCGCGCAGATCGACAGCTCGACGGTGGCGGGAAAGCGCGCGAGAAACTCGCCCATCACGCTCGTGTTGGTGATGATCGAGGTGCCGAGATTGCCGTGCACGGCGTGCCAGACGTAGTGCACATACTGCATCGGCAGAGGCTCGTCGAGCCCCAGGCGGTGCATCGCCTCGGCGTGCATTTGCGGATCGACGCCGCGCTCGCCCATCATCACTTCGATGGGGTCGCCCGGAATCAGGTGGATGAGTGCGAACGCAAGGATGGTGATCCCGATGAACGTGGGTATGACCATGCCGATGCGGCGCAATACGAAGCGGAACATGTGGTGTTCCCCCAAAAGCTTGAAATGAAACGCAACCGGCGACAGGGGCTCGTGACCCCGGTCGCCGGACCATTTTCCGCCGGTCCTGGCTGATATGCGGACCGAGCGGAAAGTCTTACCCGATTATCCTTACTGCATGCCCACGCCGTCGAAGCGCGCGTAGCCAAGCGGCTCGATGCGCATGTCGGTCACCTTCTTGCTGACCGGCTGGTAGACGGTCGAGTGAGCGATCGGCGAGAACGGCAGTTGCTGCGCGAAGATCTGCTGCGCTTCCTGGTAGAACTTGGTGCGCTGCGCCACGTCCGAGGTCTGACGGCCCTTCTGGATCAGGTCGTCGAACGGCTTGTAGCACCACTTGCCGAAGTTGTTGCCGTTCACGGCTTCGCAGCCGAGCAGCGTGCCGAGCCAGTTGTCCGGGTCGCCGTTGTCGCCCGTCCAGCCGATCAGCATCGAATCGTCTTCGCCTGCGTGAGCGCGCTTGATGTACTCGCCCCACTCATACGTCACGATCTTCGCCTTCACGCCGATCTTCGCCCAGTCGGCCTGGATCATTTCGGCCATCAAGCGTGCGTTCGGGTTGTAGGCGCGCTGCACGGGCATGGCCCACAGCGTGATCTCGAAGCCGTTGCCCTGACCCGCCTTCGCGAGCAGCGCCTTGGCCTTTTCCGGATCGTACGAATTGGCCGGCAGGTTCTTGTAGTACGACCACTGCGTCGGCGGCATCGGGTTGGTTGCGAGCTGGCCCGCGCCCTGGTACACCGAGTCGATGATCGCCTTCTTGTTGATCGCCATGTCGAGCGCGTGGCGCACGTCCGCGTTATCGAGCGGCTTGTGCGTGACGTTGTACGACAGGTAGCCCAGGTTGAAACCCGGCTGCGACGGCATCGCGATGTTCGGCTCGGCCTTCAGCGGCGCGATGTCGGCGGGACGCGGATAGCTCATCACCTGGCATTCGTCGCGCTTGATCTTCTGCACGCGCACGCTGGCGTCCGGCGTGATCGAGAAGATCAGCTTCGAGAGCTTCACAGCGCCCGGCTTCCAGTAGTCGGGGTTGCCGTCGTAGCGGATCGTCGCGTCCTTCGTGTAGCTCTTGAAGATGAACGGACCCGTGCCGACCGGGAACTGGTTGATGTCGGCGGCCTTGCCGGCCTTCATCAGTTGATCCGCGTATTCAGCCGAGAGGATCGAGGCGAATTCCATCGCCATGTTCTGGATGAACGGCGCGTTCGGCTCGTTCAGCGTGAACTTGACCGTGTACGGGTCGACCTTTTCGACCTTGGCGATCAGCTTGTCGAGGCCCATGTCGGTGAAGTACGGGAACGACACCGGGTACGCCTTGCGGAACGCATTGTTCGGGTCGAGCATGCGGTCGAACGAGAACACGACGTCGTCCGCATTGAATTCGCGCGTGGGCTTGAAGAACGAGGTGGTCTGGAACTTCACGCCATGACGCAGATGGAACGTGTAGGTCTTGCCGTCCGGCGAAACGTCCCACGATTCTGCGAGACCCGGTTCGACCTTGGTGCCGCCGCGCTCGAACTCGACGAGGCGGTTGTAGACGGTGAACGTATTCGCGGTGAAGTCGGTGCCGGTCGTGTATTGGGCCGGGTCGAAGCCAGCGGGGCTGCCTTCCGAGCAGTAGACGAGCGTCTTGTTCGGAATGCTTTGCGCGGCGTGCGCGAGCGGGGCTCCAGCAATCGATGCCGCTGCGAGCGCCACGAGAGACGTCATTCGTGCAGCACGCAACAGTTTGTTTTCTTTCATGTTTCCTCCAGTTCAGTGCCGGCTTGCGCCAGCGTAGCGCGATCTTACACAGCAGGTGCCGCAGTCACAAGCAAGCCAAAAGTCCCGTCGCTTGTGGAAAACGCCGGGTTGACAGGCGTTGCGGTTGCAGCATGCTGCGGTGCAACGTAGCTTCACCCCCCTTTTTCTCTTGCCGATCAGGAACATAGCGCGCCGAAATGCCGCGCGCAGCCGGGGCGCGCAGCCTTGCTGATGCAAATCGCGCAATCGCGTCTCAATAAAAAACCGCGCGGCCCGGGAGTCCGGGAACCGCGCGGTTTGTTGCCGTTTGGCGGGTCGAGCGTGCGGGCCCTAGAAGCCCAGCCGCTCGCAAATGGCCTTGGTGGCCGGCGCCGCGTTGAGCGTGTAGAAGTGGATGCCCGGCACGCCCGCCTCGACGAGACGGCGGCACAGGTCGGTCACCACGTCGAGCCCGAATGCGCGGATCGACTCGCGATCGTCGCCGAAGCTTTCCAGACGCTTGGCGACCCAGCGCGGCACTTCGGCGCCGCACATCTCCGAAAAGCGCATGAGCTGCGAGTAGTTCGTGATCGGCATGATGCCGGGAACGATGGGAATATCCACGCCCAGTTTCTTCGCGTCGTCGACGAAGCGGAAATACGCGTCCGCGTTGAAGAAGTACTGCGTGATCGCCGAATTGGCGCCCGCTTTCACCTTTTGCGCGAACGCTTCGAGGTCGTGACGCGGCGAACGCGCCTGCGGGTGGTACTCGGGATACGCGGCCACTTCGATGTGGAACGCGTCGCCGGTTTCCTCGCGGATGAAGGCGACGAGTTCCGACGCGTAGCGCAGTTCGCCCACCGCGCCCATGCCCGAGGGCAAGTCGCCGCGCAGCGCCACGATGTGGCGGATGCCGTGCGAGCGGTACTCGCCGAGAATCGCGCGCAGGCTCTCTTTCGAGGAGCCGATGCACGAGAGATGCGGCGCCGCCTCGATGCCAGCCTTCGCGATGTCGACGACGGTGTCGAGCGTGCCCTGTTGCGTCGACCCGCCCGCGCCGAACGTCACCGAGAAAAACTTCGGCTTGAGCGTGGCAAGTTCCGCCCGCGTAGCGCGCAGCTTTTCCAGGCCGTCCGGCGTCTTCGGCGGGAAGAATTCGAATGAGAGTTCGATCGGTTTCATGTTGATGAGGCCAGTGAGGCCGGGCCGCGAACGTGGGCGGCCCGGCCCGCGTCAGCCGAGGCTGCGGTTGCCGAAAATCAGCGCCGACAGCAGCCACGACACGATGCTGTACAGGATCGAGCCGAAAAATGCCGACCAGAAGCCCGACACCTCGAAGCCCTTGAGGAGCGACGCCGCCAGCCAGAAGCACAGCGCGTTCACCACGAGGATGAAGAGGCCGAGCGTGAGGATGGTCACGGGCAGCGTGAGCACGATCAGCAGCGGGCGCAGCACGGCGTTGATGAGGCCGAGCACGATCGCGACGATGAGCGCGGTGCCGAAACTGCGAATATGGATCGACGGAACGAGCCAGGTGATGATCAGGAGCGCGAGCGCGTTGATCAGCCAGGTCAGCAGCACGGTCATAAGGACTCCTTTTGCGTCGTTGCTTTTGTATCGCCAGGTGCCGGCGGCGGATGCCGCCCGCAGTCCCCACGCGTTGCGCGCGCAGGGATTGGGGTCAGCATCCGCCTGACCGCTTAAAGCGGGCTTAAAACAGCGACCCGCTTTGTATCGCGTTGTATCGGCTTAATAGCGATAGTGGTTCGGCTTGAACGGACCGTTCTTGTCGACGCCGATGTACGAAGCCTGGTCGTCCGACAGCACGGTCAGGTTCGCGCCGATGCGCGCGAGGTGCAGGCGTGCAACCTTTTCGTCCAGGTGCTTCGGCAGCACGTACACCTTGTTCTCGTACTTCTTGCCCTGCGTGAACAGTTCGATCTGCGCGAGCGTCTGGTTCGTGAACGAGTTCGACATCACGAACGACGGGTGGCCCGTGGCGCAACCGAGGTTCACGAGGCGGCCTTCGGCCAGCAGGATCACGCGCTTGCCGTCCGGGAAAATGATGTGGTCGACCTGCGGCTTGATGTTTTCCCACTGGTACTGGCGCGTCGACGCAACGTCGATTTCCGAGTCGAAGTGGCCGATGTTGCAGACGATCGCGTTGTGGCGCATCGCCTTCAGGTGATCGTGGTTCAGCACGTGGTAGTTGCCCGTGGCCGTCACGAAGATGTCGGCCTTGTCGGCGGCGTATTCCATCGTCACGACGCGGTAGCCTTCCATCGCCGCCTGCAGCGCGCAGATCGGATCGATTTCCGTGACCCACACCGTGGCGCCGAGACCGCGCAGCGACTGCGCGCAGCCCTTGCCCACGTCGCCGTAACCGGCCACGACCGCGATCTTGCCCGCGATCATCACGTCGGTCGCGCGCTTGATGCCGTCCACGAGCGACTCGCGGCAGCCGTACAGGTTGTCGAACTTCGACTTCGTGACCGAGTCGTTGACGTTGATGGCCGGGAACGGCAGACGGCCTTCCTTCTCCATCTGGTACAGGCGGTGCACGCCGGTCGTGGTTTCTTCGGTCACGCCCTGGATGTGCGAAAGGCGCTTCGAGTACCACTGCGGATCGACGTCGAGGTGCGCGGCGATCGACTTGTAGAGCGCGACTTCCTCTTCGTTCGTCGGCTTGGCGATGACCGAGCGGTCCTTTTCAGCCTTCGAGCCGAGGATCAGCAGCAGCGTGGCGTCGCCGCCGTCGTCGAGGATCATGTTGGCGAACTCGCCGTTCGGCCATTCGAAGATGCGGTGCGAGAACTCCCAGTACTCGTCGAGCGATTCGCCCTTGAACGCGAACACCGGCACGCCGCCCTGCGCGATCGCGGCGGCGGCATGGTCCTGCGTCGAGAAGATGTTGCACGAGGCCCAGCGGACATCGGCGCCGAGCGCGGTGAGCGTCTCGATCAGCACGCCCGTCTGGATCGTCATGTGCAGCGAACCGGCGATGCGCGCGCCCTTGAGCGGCTGCTGCGCCTTGTACTCTTCGCGGGTTTGCACGAGGCCCGGCATTTCGGTCTCGGCGATATTGAGTTCCTTGCGGCCCCAGGCGGCAAGCGACATATCGGCGACGATGAAATCTTTGGCTTGATCTTGCGGAACTGCGGCGTTCATCACGCCCTCCTTTCTAAAAGTGACTAGAAATTAAAGACGTGAGCGCCGTTTCAGTGCGGTTGATTCAGTGGATTCAACCGGATTGAAGCACTTTCGAGCCTGGCGGGTTACAGAAAACCCGTCGCAACGCTCCTCGAAAGCGAGCCGAGATTGTAGCAAATCGGGATGGCGTCCGCGCGCGTGCGCATTGCCGATAAAAGCGGGCGCGAACGCGCCCGCAGGACTTTAAACCGGCAAGAAACTGAGCGCCGGCGCGAGCAGCACCATCACCACGCCCGCGATCATCATCGTGAGGCTCGCCACCACGCCTTCTTCGCTGCCCAGCTCGCGCGCCTTCGCCGTGCCCACGCCGTGCGCCGCCGCGCCGAAGAGCGCGCCGCGCGCGAGGCGCGTGCGCAGCGGCACGAGGCCCAGCACCAGTTCGCCGAACAGCATGCCGCACACGCCCGTGGCGATCACAAAGAGCGCGGTGAGGTCACGCGGCGCGTGGATCTTGTCCGACACCGCGAGCGCGAACGGCGTGGAGATAGAGCGCGTCATCAGGCTGCGCTGCAGATCGGGCGACAGGTGCAGGAGCTTGGCCAGCGCGAGCGAGCCGCCCACTGCCACGACGATGCCGACCGTCACGCCCACGGTGAGCGAGATCCAGTGGCGTTTGAGCAGGTCGCGGTACTCGTAGATCGGCACCGCGAAGGCCACGGTGGCCGGCCCGAGCAGCCACATGAGCCAGCGCGTGTCCTGGAAGTACACGGGGTACGGAATATGGAGCACCAGCACGAACACGCCGAGCACGGCGGGCACCGCAACGAGTGGCGTGAGCCAGGGCGAGCGAAAGCGCGCATAGAGCGCCTTCGAGGCGAAATAGAGCGCAACGGTGAGGATGAAGCAGCCGGCGGCGATGAGCCGCGCCGCGTCGTCGGCGAACAGGGACGAATAAAACGTGTTCATGACGGAATCATCCTCACTCTATTCAGGACGTTGCAGCCTCAAGCCCGCGCCAGATGGCGCGAGTGCCGCGAATCGCGCACGCGGCGCAGCGCGAGGCGCCGCTCGAGCTTCGCGGCCTGTTCGACCGCAAACGCCACGGCCACCATCACCATCAGCGTGCCGCCGACCACGACGAGCGCGAGTCGCCAGCCATCGGCGCGAAAGAGGCCGCCATACTTCACGGCTGCGACGGCAGCCGGAATGAAGAACAGCAGCATGTCGGAAAGCAGCCAGTCGGCGCCCGCCTTGACCCAGCGCGGCGTGACGCCGCCGCAAAAGAGCAGTGCGAGCAGCAGCACGAGGCCCACCACGCCACCCGGCACCGGCAGGTGCGTGAAGCGCGTGAGGGCGTCGGCGGCGTACCAGACGCCTGCGAGCAGCGCCGATTGCACGGTAATGCGGCCGATACGGCGCCCGAAGCTCGCCATGCCGCCCGCTTTACGCTCGGCGTTTTCGGAGACTTTCGCGGTCGCGTTGGAGGTAGTCATGGCAAACCCTAAGTGACACTGGAATGGAAGTCAGTATAGGGTGCAGCGCAGCATAAACATAATGACTTAAGATCATCTGCTACATTCCATATTGGAATGCACCAACTCTGCACCCGGCTGAGCGTGCTTCCTGCACATTTATGGAGTCCCGATCGTGGAACTGCGCGCGCTTCGCTATTTCATCGAGGTGGTGCGGCAACAGAGCTTCACCGCCGCGGCCGAAAAACTGCATGTCACCCAGCCGACCATCAGCAAGATGGTGAAGGCGCTCGAAGACGAGACCGGCACCCAGCTCCTGCTGCGCGACGCGCGCCAGATGGTGCTCACCGACGCCGGGCGCATCGTCTACCAGCGCGGCCAAAACGTGCTCGCCGCGCAGGCGCAGCTCCAGGCCGAACTCGCCGATCTCGGCACCCTCGGGCGCGGCGAACTCACCATCGGCATCCCGCCGATGGGCGGCTCGCTCTTCACGCCCGCCATCGCCACGTTTCGCCAGCGCTATCCGAAGATCGAGCTGAAGCTTTTCGAGCAGGGGTCGCGTGCCATCGAAGCCGCGCTGATCTCAGGCGAGCTGGAACTGGGCGGCGTGCTGCTGCCCGTCGATCCCGCACTGATCGACGTCCTGCCGATCTCGCACGAGGTGCTGTGGCTCGTCGCGCGGCGCGGCTCGCGCTGGGACAACAAGCTCGCCGTGCCGCTCGCGGAGCTGGCCGGCGAGCCGTTCGTGTTCTACGGCGAAAGCCTCGCGCTCAACGACGTCGTGCTGAACGCGTGCCGCACGGCCGGCTTCGTGCCGCAGGTGGTGGGACGCAGCGGCCACTGGGACCTGATGGCCGCACTCGTGCTCGCGGGCGTGGGCATTGCGCTGCTGCCCGCGCCGTACGTGCGCCGGCTCGACGCCGAGCGCTTCACCTGCCTGCCCGTGAGCGAGCCGCAGATCACCTGGGACATGGCGATCGGCTGGAAACGCAGCGGCTATCTCTCGCACGCGGCGCGCGCGTGGCTCGACGTCGCGCGCTCGGAGTATGGCAAGCCCTTCACGTTTCTCGACGACTTCGTCCATCCGCCGGGGATGGAAAAGCAGCCGGGCAAGCCTGGCTGAAGCCTGCGACGAGCGAAGGCGAACCCTCAGGCGTCGACGTGCTGAAGCGCCGTATCGCGCTCGCATCTCGTTTGTGCGATGAAGTCGGCCGCCCGCTCGCCGATCATCACGCAAGGCGCATTCGTGTTGCCGCCGATGAGTGTCGGCATGACCGAGGCATCGGCGATGCGCAGCCCCGTCACGCCGCGCACGCGCAACTGCGGATCGACGACGGAACGCGCGTCGCCGCCCATGCGGCAGGTCGCGACGGGGTGATAGATCGTGTCGGCATGGCGGGCGATCGTCTCGCGCAAGTGCGCGTCGCTCTGCTCGCCATGCGTGTAGAGTTCGCGGCCGCCCAGCTGCGCGAGCGCGGGCGCGTCGAGTATGCGCCGCGCGAGCCGTGCGCCCTGCACGAGCGCGTCGAGGTCGCGCGGATCGCAGAGAAAGCGCGGGTCGATCGTGGGCGCCACGCGCGCGTCGGCGCTCGCGAGCGTGACCGTGCCGCGGCTCGCCGGGCGCAGCACGCACACGTGCAGCGAATAGCCGTGGCCCCAATGCAGGCGGCGGCTGTGATCGTCGACGAGTGCCGTGCAGAAGTGCAGCTGCAGGTCGGGCCGGTCGAGTTCCGGGCGGCTCTTCAGAAAGCCGCCCGCCTCCGCCACGTTGGTCGTGAGCATGCCGCGCCGCCCCTGCAGATAGCGCACGAAGCCCGCCGTCATGCGCGCCGCGCCGCGCAGCGAGTAGCCCACGGTGTCGCTCGAACGCACGCGCTTGTTGAAGGTGAAATCGATATGGTCGATCAGGTTGCGGCCGACCTCGGGCGCGTCGTGGCGCACCGCAATGCCGAGCGCGCGCAGTTCGTCGGCGGGGCCGATGCCCGAGCACATCAGCAACTGCGGCGAGTTGAACGCGCCCGCCGCGAGGATCACCTCGGCACGCGCCCGCAGGGTCTCGATTGCACCGCCGCGCGCAAGCTCCACGCCGCTCGCGCGCGCGCCGTCGAAGCGCACGCGCAGGACCGTCGCATCGGCGATCAGATGCAGGTTCGGCCGCTCGCGCCCATACAGATACGCGCGCGCCACCGTGCAGCGTTCGCCGCCGCGCTGCGTCACCTGATAGAAGCCGACGCCCTCCTGTTCCTCGCCGTTGAAGTCGTCGTTCATACGAAAGCCCGCCTCGCGCGCGGCCTCGACGAAGCGCGCGGCCACCGGATTGCGCTCGCGCAGGTCGGCCACGCACAGCGGGCCGCCCGCGCCGTGCCAGGCGCTCGCGCCGCGCTCGTTGTCCTCGGCGCGCAGAAAGTACGGCAGCACGTCGCGCCACGCCCAGCCCGTGCAGCCGAGCTGCGCCCATTCGTCGTAATCGAGCGGATGGCCGCGCGTGTAGATCATCGCGTTGATGGTGCTCGACCCGCCGAAGCCGCGGCCGCGTGGCTGGTAACCGCGCCGTCCGGCGAGTCCCGGCTGCGGCACGGTTTCATAGGCGTAGTTGTTTTTAGTGCGAAACGGGACGAGCGCGGCGACGCCGAGCGGCATGTTGACGAACGGGTTGCGCGCCGTATGCGGCCCGGCTTCGACGAGCGCGATGCTCGCCTGCGGGCAACGGTCGGCCAGCCGGCCCGCCAGCGACGCGCCACCCGAGCCGCCGCCTACGATGATGTAGTCGTATTGCATCGTCTCCGTCTCCTGCCCCATGCCTGCCTCTTGCGAGGCCCGGCGCGCTAATTGCACGCTCGTTCGTTTTCGGCTTCAATGGCGCATTGTAGGAAGCGTCTGATTCGGAGGTCAGCTTTTATGTCAGAGCATCTCCTCTAAACCTGACAGCGGATCGACGCCTATGATGGAAGGCGGTTCAGCCGCCAGAGCTGAAACCCGCGAGATTCCAGCAAGCGGCAAAGGGAGGGCTGGAGCGCACAAGAATCACACACCTCACGGACGCTTCCCATGGAGCGGCCGCTGCGCACGCCTCCCCGTCACGAGAGCGAATACAACACGAACGGCCGCGCGTGAAGCACGCCGCACGCAGCAGCCTTGCATCGGAGACAGGCAGATGAACCCGACGGAAGTCACGCATCGCCCCGACACGACCCACGAAGTGACGAACCAGGCGCCGCCGCTCGCCGACTACAACCTCTTCACCACCGACGCAGCACTCGGCGAGGCCCTCGCGCGCGCTGGCGCGAACTGGCACCGCGAAACGCTAGCGCGCCATGGCGAGACGCTCGGCAAGGCGCAAACGCTCGCGCTCGCGGATCTCGCCAATCGCCATGAGCCCGAACTGCACACGCATAGCCCGCGCGGCGAGCGTATCGACGCGATCGAATTCCACCCCGCCTGGCACGAGCTGCTCACGCTGCTGCGCGAGCAGGGATTGCACGCGCTGCCCTATTCGGACCCGCAGCCTGGCGCGATGGCCGCGCGCTGCGCAGGCTACTTCCTGCACGCGCAGCTCGAATCGGGGTCGTTGTGCCCGCTGACCATGACGTTCGCGAGCATCGCCGTGCTGCAGCGCGAACCGGCGCTGTTCGAAACGCTGCGCGCGCCGCTCTACACGCGCGAGCACGACGCGCGCGACCTGCCGCTCGCGCAGAAGCGTTCGATGATGATCGGCATGGGCATGACGGAGAAGCAAGGCGGCTCGGACGTGCGCAGCAACCGCACCGAGGCGCGCCCCGCGGGCATCGAAGCCGGCCGCGGCGCGGCGTATCTGCTCACCGGCCACAAGTGGTTTTTCTCGGCGCCGCAGTGCGACGCGCATCTCGTGCTCGCGCGCACCACGGAGCACGACGGACTTTCCTGCTTCTTCGTGCCGCGCTACCGGCCGGACGGCACGAAAAACGCGGTCGATGTGCAGCGCCTGAAGAACAAGCTCGGCAACCGCTCGAACGCGAGCAGCGAAGTGGAGTTCTGCGATGCGTACGGCGTGATGATCGGCGACGAAGGCCGCGGCGTGCCGACCATCATCGAGATGGCGAACTACACGCGGCTCGACTGCGTGATCGGCAGCGCGGCGCTCATGCGCGCGGCGCTCGTGCAGGCGATCCACCACGCGCGCCACCGCAGCGCGTTCGGCCGCGTGCTCGCCGAGCAGCCGCTCATGCAAAACGTGCTCGCCGATCTCGCGCTCGAATCGGAAGCGGCGACGGCGCTCTTCATGCGGCTTGCGCGCGCCTTCGAAGACAGCGCCGAAGCGAAACCCGGCGATACCGACGACACGTTGCTCGAAGCACGCGCCTGGCGGCGCATCGTCACGCCGGCGGCGAAGTTCTGGGTCTGCAAGCGCGCGCTCGCGTTCACGGGCGAGGCCATGGAAGTCTGGGGCGGCAACGGTTACGTCGAGGAAGGGCCGATGGCGCGCTTCTATCGCGAAGCGCCCGTCAATTCGATCTGGGAAGGCTCGGGCAACGTGATGTGCCTCGACGTGCTGCGCGCGCTGGAGCGCGAGGCCGACGCCGCCCAGGTGCTCTTTCTCGCGTGGCGGCGCGACGCGCAGACTCACCCGGTCCTGAACGCCGCGCTCGACCGCCTCTCGGTGCTGCTCAATGGCGCGCCGGGCACGCGCGAGGCGAGCGCGCGGCGCATCGCACAGCAGATCGTGCTGATCGCGCAGGCCATGCTGCTGCGCGACGGTCCGCCGGAGATCGCCGAAGCGTTCATCGCCACGCGCCTCGACGAGCACGACGCCGACTGCGACCGCGTATTCGGCACGCTGCCCGCGCGCTTCGATCACGCCGCGATCATCGAGCGGGCGTTTCCGTCGCGCCCGGTGTGACCCTCAGCGCCTCAGATAATACGAACCGATTTTTCCGTTCGTCCGCGCCAAAGCGTGGGCGAACCCAAGAGGACCGACCATGAAGCAGGACCTGCCCGAAGACTTCGCGATCAACGCACACGACGCCCCCGACGACCCGCGCGCCGCGCTCGACACGCTGCTCGCCGCGCAGCGCGAAGCCTTCCTGCGCGACCCGTTCCCGTCGTGGGACGCACGCGCGCGCCATCTCAGGGCGCTGCGCGACGTGCTGTTCTCGAACCGCGACGCGCTCGCCGAGGCGATGAACGCCGACTTCGGCCAGCGTTCGAAGGCGGAGGTCGCGCTCGCGGAATTCGTCGTCCTCAAGCAGGAGATCGACGCGGCGCTCAGGCACGGCGCGCGCTGGATGAAGCCGCGCCGCAGACCGGTCGGTAAATGGCTGCTGCCCGGACGCGCGAAGCTGGTGCCGCAGCCGCTTGGCGTGGCGGGGATCGTGGTGCCGTGGAACTATCCGCTGCAGCTGGCCGCGAGCCCGCTCGTGTGCGCGCTCGCGGCGGGCAACCGCGCCATGATCAAGATGTCGGAGCTGACGCCGCGCACGTCCGCGCTGTTCGCGGAGCTGATCGGCAAGACCTTCGCGCGCGACCACGTGGCGGTCGTAAACGGCGACGCGTCGGTGGGCGCCGCCTTCAGCGCGCTGCCGTTCGACCATTTGCTATTCACCGGCTCGACGCGCGTGGGGCACGAGGTCATGCGCGCGGCTGCCGCGAACCTCACGCCGGTCACGCTCGAACTGGGCGGCAAGTCGCCCGTGATCATCGGTGAAGACGCGCGCCTGAACTACGCCGTGGACAGCCTGCTGCTCGGCAAGACGCTGAACGCGGGGCAAACCTGCATCGCGCCCGACTACGTGCTGCTGCCGCGCGGCCAGGAGGCGGCGTTCATCGCTCGCGCGCGCACGCGCTTCGCGCAGCTCTATCCGGACTTCGCGAACAACCGCGACTACACGTCGATCATCTCGGCGCGCCACTTCGAGCGCCTGCAACGCCTCGCCGACGAAGCTCAGGCGTGCGGCGCGCAACTGCACGCGCTCGGCACGCACGACGCGGCCACGCGGCGCTTCGCGCCCGTCATCGTGACGAACGCCGGCGCGCAGACGGCGCTCATGCAGGAGGAAATCTTCGGGCCGCTCTTGCCGCTCGTGCCCTACGACACGCTCGACGAAGCGTTGCGCTACGTGAATGCGCGCCCTCGCCCGCTCTCGCTCTATCTCTATGCCGACGACCCGCGCACGGTCGAGCGCGTGACGCACGAAACGGTGGCGGGCGGGATGTCGGTGAACGAGACGCTCATGCATATCGCCGCCGAGGGGCTGCCGTTCGGCGGCGTCGGCCCGAGCGGCATGGGCGCGTATCACGGCTACGAGGGCTTCGTCACGTTCTCGAAGATGAAGCCGGTCTTCACCCAGGCGCGGCTGAATGCGCGCGGGCTCATCGCGCCGCCCTACGGCAAGCGCGTCGCCTGGCTGATCAAGTTGATGTTGAGGGGTTGAAGGGCAGCGCGGGGCGGGTGCCGGCGATCCGGCGGATGTCGCTGATATCGCGTGGGGCGCCGCCGGCGGTCGCTCCGGCGGCTTGCGTTTGCGCGGCGGCTTTGACCTTCGCGTCGTTATCCGCTTCGAGGCGGTGCAGCCACGCCAGCAGTTCGGCCACCGCCTGATAGAGCTGCGGCGGGATCTTGGCGTCGAGGTCCACGCGCATGAGCAGCGAGACCATCTCCGGCGCTTCGTGCACGTAGAGGCCCGCTTCCTTCGCGCGTTGCACGATCATCTCCGCGACGAGGCCGTAGCCCTTCGCGACCACGCGTGGCGCGCCGTCGCCGTCGGGGGCGTCGTAGGCGAGCGCGGCGGCGCTCTTGCGGTGCGTGCGGCTCATCACAACTCCCAGTCGTGGTGGAGGCGGTGGCTCCGCTGATCGGTCGCGTCGGCGCCCGGTCGCGCGGCGGACGCCTCCGCCGCGGCGCCAGCCTGCGCGGTCTGCGTGGTGGATGCGGCGGAAGTGGTTTGTGCGGCGTAGGCGCTCGCAGCGCTCGCGGCCCTGGCCGCCTCGGCGGGACTTGCCGCCGCGCCGCTGCCGATCTCGCGGATCGAGAGCCCCGCGAGCGTGAGCCCGAGCGCTTCGAGCCGCCCGCGCAGCGATTCGCTTTCTGCGGTCAGGCGCGCGGCGCCGCCCGCATTCGCCTGCACGCGCACGGCGAGCGTCGAGCCTGTGAGCGTCAGTTCCGCGTCGACCGTGCCGAGCTTCGGCAGCGCAAGCGTGAGCCGCGTGCGCCATGGGATGTCGTCGGCATCCACACCGCCTGCACCCGAGTGCGGGTCGCGGGCATCGTAGTCGTCTTGCTGGATGCTCCAGTCCACCCGCACGCCCGGCCAGGCCTCGCCGTTCCAGCGAAACTCACCAGTGGCGAGCAGATCGAGCTGCTGGCGCACGAGCGGAATCACGGCCGGATGGACCGTCGGCCCGGCGCCCTGCGCGGCGGCCTCATGCATCGCGGGCAACAGGGTGTCGGCGAGCGTCGCGCGCGCCTGGGCCTGGTTCGCGGCCGCGTCGCCGTGCAGATCGGCCAGCCCGGGAAAGGCCCGTGCCAGTGCGGCATTGAGCGCGTTTGCCGCGTTCTGGGCATTGCCCGTTTCGCCGCGCACGGCGCCCGGCGCGTCGGCGAACGTCTCGGTCCATTGCACGTCGTCGATCTCGTCGTCGGCCGGGCTCCAGTCGAGCGGCAGTTGCGAGTGCGCGCCGAGCAGACGGTTTTGCGGCTCGTCGGCAAGGTCGGCGGGCGAGAGCTGGCCGCGCAACCATTGCGCGAGGTGGGCTTCGTAGAAGAGTCCGCTCGAGCTGACCGTCTGCGCGAGCGACGCCGCGAGCGCGGCGACCGGGCCGGCCTGTGCGGCGGCGGCGGTTTGCGCGGTTTGAGCGGTTTGGGTGGTTTGTCCGGCCTGCGGGTTTTGCGAGGACGCCGTCTGCGCGGAAGCATCGGTCCCGGCGTCGGCCGCCGCGGCCAGCGCCTCGCCGGCCAGACCCTGGGCCGCGAGCGCCACGTCCGCGAGCAGCGCCGCTTGTGCCGCCTGCGCCTGCTCGCCGGCGAGACCCGGCAGCGGCAACGTGGCCGCGCCGCCGGGCGCCGCGTCGGCAGCGGGGCTGGCCCAGAGCGGCGCGCGGCCCACTACGGCGGGCGTCGCTTCGCCGCCCGAGCGGATGATGGCGTCGAGCGCCAGCGCAACCGCCGAAAGGACGGTCTCGGTCGAGTCCTGCGTACTGCTGGTGTTGGTCGCGGTGTCGGCGAGTGCGGCAGTGCCCGTTGCGAGCGCGGAGACGCCCGTCTGCGCCGCGCCGGAGGCGCTCTGCGGCCCGACCGGCGTGAGCGCCGCAATGCGGCTCGCGAGGAGCGCGGCGGCTCCGGTGTCGATTCCGTTCATGGTGTTCCGGATCTGCGCACGGCGCTGACCTGCCGGTTCATGGGGCGTTGCGCGCCGTTGCCTCGCGAGGCGCCACGCGCCGCGCTAGCGGGCGCCGTAGATTTCCTGCAAGACCCGCGCGGGCTGCACGGTGCCGTAAAAGAGCGCCGAAAGCCGTGCCATGCAAGGGCTTGCGAGATCGCGAATGGCGGCGTCGTCGGCGAGGATCTGGCGGATCAGCTCGTACTTGCGAGCCCGTTCGGTAACCGTGAGCCGCACCGCGGCTTCGGCGTCCTTCAAGGCATCGACGAGGATCCGGTACTCCTCCTGCAAGCCGATCAGATCGTTCCAGTGCGCATCGCGCGCCGCATGGAGCATCTGCTCCGACACGGCCGCTATCGCTTCGTAGCGGGCGAAGTAGTCTGCTTTTGAACTCATCTCATCAATGAGCCGGACGCTGACGCGGATGCCTGTTCGGCCATCCTCGCCACTTCCGGCGCTATCCCCAACCAGGCTTCTTCGAGCGTAGCCAGCAGTCGATCGACCTCGACCAGCATGGTCTCGCTCTGTTTAATATTGGCTTCCAGCAGGCGCTTCGTCATATAGCTGTACAGCGCATTCAGGCGTTGAGCGATCTCGCCGCCCGCCTCGACGTTCAACGCGAGCTGAAGTCCGCTCTCGATAATCCGGATCGCCTTGGCGATCGCCTCGCAACGCGGCCCGACGTTGCCGGCCTGCAAATGCATACGTGCCTGCGCAATGGCCTGGCGCGCTCCCTGGTACAGGAGAACGATCAGCTTGTGCGGGCTCGCACCCATGACCCCCGTTTCGACGCCCACGCGTGCATAGGCGTTAGCTCCAGACTGGGCAGGGGAAAACATCGGCGCTTCTCCTTGATACGTTTGGCTTGAATGCGGTCGTCCGACGCGCTGTGCAAGCACGAGCGACGGACTCTTCTAGCCGGGTTATCGGAACGTAGGGGGAGAAGCTTTAGCGCGTTGCGCGGGCAAAGGCTTCGGGCACCGTCACACCTGAATCTGCATGATGTCGGTGTAGGCGGCCACGAGCTTGTTGCGCACCTGCAAGCCGAACTGGAAGCCGATGTTGGCTTTCTGCATGTCGACCATCACGTCGTTGAGCGACACGTTGTTCGCGCCCAGTTCGAACGCCTGCGACTCGCCAACAGCCTTCTGCTGGGCGTCGCTGATCTGGTCGAGCGACGACTTGAGCGCCGCCGCGAACCCGCCGGCCGTGGCCGCGCCCGATTTTTCGTCGGCTGCGGTGGGGCCGCCGGCCGCCTGGGTCGCCATCGACTGCATTTGCGCCAAGGCGGACGTGAGCGGGGATACTGGCACGGTCATGTTTGCTCCACGAAAAGAGGACGGCAGGGTATTCCGGGGACGAGCCCCAATGCCGGAGTTTCAGCGATTGCGCCGCAATCTTCAGCGATTGCACAGCGATCCTGCGGGCCCGGCCGAGACGGCGCGCCGACAGATGCCGAATCTGGAGGAGAGCATAGCAGCGGGTCCGTTTCGGCAGCCCCGAAACTAGGGGGAAAACCCGGCTCTATTCGCGCAATCGGCTTGCCAGTGGCCCCGGATAATGCGTCTCGTGAAAGTCTCCGCCATGCAAGGCGAGACCTGGAAGCCTCCGGAGATACCCGTCGCATGGATTCGACTGCCAATTCTTTGATCAACCCCGACGCCCGCATGGGCCTCGCCACCTCTGGCGCGGGCGCCGCGCCCGGCGCTGGCGCGGGCGCAGGCCTGGGCGGCGCGGATGACCTCGGCGGCGGCTTCGCGCAACGCCTCGGCTCGCTCTCGTCGCTGCGCAACGTGCGCGGCAACCCGCGCGCGCCGCTCATTTTTGCCGTGGCGGTGCTCGTGGCCGTGGTCGCGGGTCTCGTGCTGTGGTCGCGCGCGCCCGACTACAAGGTGCTGTACAGCAACCTGTCGGACCGCGACGGCGGCGCCATCATTACTGCGCTCCAGGCCGCAAACGTTCCCTACAAGTTCTCGGACGCCGGCGGCGCCATCCTCGTGCCCGCCGAGCAGGTCAACGAAATGCGCCTGCGCCTCGCCTCCCAGGGCCTGCCGAAGAACGGTTCGGTCGGCTTCGAGCTGATGGACAACCAGAAGTTCGGCATCAGCCAGTTCGCCGAGCAGGTGAACTACCAGCGCGCGCTCGAAGGCGAGCTCGAACAAACGATTCAGTCGATCGCGAGCGTGAAGTCGGCGCGCGTGCATCTGGCCATTCCGAAGCCCTCGGTGTTCGTGCGCGAGCGCGAAGCGCCCTCCGCCTCGGTGCTCGTGAACCTGTATCCGGGCCGCATCCTCGACGACGGCCAGGTCGCCGCGATCACGCACATGGTGGCTTCGGCCGTGCCGGACCTGCCGGTGCGCAACGTGACGGTGGTCGACCAGGACGGCAACCTGCTCACGCAGAGCGCCACGGGCGTAGGCCTCGATGCCTCGCAGCTCAAGTACGTGCGCCAGGTCGAGCACGACACCCAGGCGCGCATCGATGCGATCCTCGCGCCCCTGTTCGGCGCCGGCAACGCACGCTCGCAGGTGAGCGCCGACCTCGACTTCTCGAAGCTCGAGCAGACCTCCGAGGCCTACGGTCCGAACGCCAATCCGCAGGCCGCCGCCATCCGCAGCCAGCAGCAGAACATTTCGACGGAAATGCAGCAAAGCGGCGCGGGCGGCGTGCCCGGCGCGCTCACGAACCAGCCGCCGCAGCCGGCTTCGGCGCCCATCAGCGCGCCGGCGGGTGCCAACGGCGCGTCGGCTCCGGTGCCGGTCTCCGATCATCGCGACACCACCACGAACTACGAGCTCGACAAGACCGTGCGCCACTATCAACAAGCGCCGGGCGACGTGAAGCGCCTGTCGGTCGCCGTGATCGTGAACTATCAGCCGAAGATGGACGCCAAGGGCCACGCCACCATGCAGCCGCTCGACGCGCAGAAGCTCGCGCAGGTCGAGCAGCTCGTGAAGGACGCCATGGGCTACGACGCCAAGCGCGGCGACTCGGTGAACGTGGTGAACGCCGCGTTCCAGACCGAAGTGGACCCGAACGCGAACCTGCCGTGGTGGCGTCAACCGGACATCCTCGCCCTTGCGAAGCAGATTGCGACGTGGCTCGGCATTGGCGCGGTGGCTCTCTTCCTCTATTTCGTGATGGTGAAGCCGGCGCTGCGCCGCGCGTTCCCGCCGCCCGAGCCGGTTGCGCCCGCGCTGCCCGGCATGGGCGACGGCGAGCCGCTGATGCTCGACGGTCTCCCCGAAGCGGTGCGCATCGGCGGCACCGGCGCGGAAGGCGAAGACAGCGCGGAAAGCGAAGCCGCCCTGCTCGCCTTCGAAAACGAGAAGAACAAGTTCGAACGCAACCTGGAATACGCGCGCAACATCGCGCGCCAGGATCCGAAGATCGTCGCAACCGTCGTGAAAAGCTGGGTGAACGATGAACGCTGAAGGCGCAACCAAGAGCGCGCTGCTGCTCATGTCGATCGGCGAGCAAGAGGCCTCCGAGGTCTTCAAGTTCCTCGGTCCGCGCGAAGTGCAGAAAATCGGCGCCGCCATGGCGGCGCTCAGGAACGTCAAGCGCGAAGAGATCGAAGTCGTGCTGCAGGAATTCGTCAAGGAAGCCGAGCAGCACACCGCCTTCTCGCTCGACTCGAACGACTACATCCGCAACGTGCTCAACAAGGCGCTGGGCGAGGACAAGGCCGGCGCGATCATCGACCGCATTCTGCAAGGCGGCGACACGAGCGGCATCGAAGGCCTCAAGTGGATGGACTCGGGGTCGGTGGCCGAACTCATCAAGAACGAGCACCCGCAGATCATCGCGACGATCCTCGTGCACCTCGACCGCGACCAGGCATCGGAAATCGCTTCGTGCTTCACCGAGCGCCTGCGCAACGACGTGCTGCTGCGTATCGCGACGCTCGACGGCATCCAGCCGCAGGCGCTGCGCGAACTCGACGACGTGCTCACGAACCTCCTCTCGGGCAGCGACAACCTCAAGCGCAGCCCGATGGGCGGCATCCGCACGGCGGCCGAAATCCTCAACTTCATGACGAGCCAGCACGAAGAAGGGGTGATCGAGAACGTCCGCCAGTACGACGCGGAACTCGCACAGAAGATCATCGATCAGATGTTCGTGTTCGAGAACCTGCTCGACCTCGAGGACCGCGCGATCCAGCTGCTGCTCAAGGAAGTCGAGTCGGAGTCGCTCATCATTTCGCTCAAGGGTGCGCCGCCCGCGCTGCGCACCAAGTTCCTCTCGAACATGTCGCAGCGTGCGGCCGAACTGCTCGCCGAAGACCTCGACGCGCGCGGTCCGGTGCGCGTGTCGGAAGTCGAGGCACAGCAGCGCCGCATCCTGCAGATCGTGCGCAACCTCGCCGAGAGCGGCCAGATCGTTCTAGGCGGCAAGGCAGAAGACGCTTATGTCTGACACGAGCTCCGCGAACAGCCATCGCTCGGCGTACCAGCGCTGGGAGATGGCCTCGTTCGACCCGCCGCCTCCCCCGCCGCCGCCGCCCACGCCCGACGAAACCGCGGCGTTCGAGGCCCAGCTCCATGCGCTGCGCGACGCGGCCCACCAGGAAGGGTTGCGCTCCGGCCACGTGGCGGGCCAGGCGCTCGGTTATCAGGCCGGGCACGAACAGGGCCGCCAGCAGGGCTTCGAGCAGGGCCAGGCCGAGGCGCGCGCACAAGCTGCACAGCTCGCGGCGCTCGCCAGCCGTTTTAGCGACGCGCTCGAAACGGCGCAGGCCGGCGTGGCCGAGACGCTCGTGGAACTCGCGCTCGACATCGCGCAGCAGGTCGTGCGCCAGCACGTCCAGCACGACCCGACGGCGCTCGTCGCGGTCGCGCGCGAAGTGCTCGTGGCCGAGCCGCAGCTCGCCGGTTCCCCGCAGCTCGTGGTGAGCCCCGCCGATCTGCCGATCGTCGAGGCTTATCTGCTGGACGACCTTCAGACGCGCGGCTGGAGCGTGCGCACCGACCCGACCATCGAGCGCGGCGGCTGCCGCGCGCAGGCCGCGACGGGCGAAACCGACGCCAGCATCCGCACGCGCTGGGAGCGCGTCACGGCCGCGCTCGGCAAGGCACGGCCATGGTGAACCACCCGCAACCGCCGAGCCATCAGACCATCCACACGGGCGGTCTCACGCCGCTCGAGCAGGAACTCGCGCTCGCCTCGTTCGGCCCGCTCGCGAGCGACCCGGCACAGCTTGGCGCGTTGCTCGTGGGCGACCTCGACATTCCGGGCATTCCGGCCAAACGCGAGGCACGCGAGCAAGGCGCCATCGATGCGATCGACGCCGCGCTCGCCGCGGACGCCGCCGATGCGCCGCCAGGCATGACGGATCACGGCGCGCCGGTCGTGGCGGCCGAAACCCCGAGCGCACCCTACGTACCGCCGGCGAACTACGACCCGGCCAACCCGTTCCTGACCTCGTGGAACGCGCAACTGCGCGGCGTGCGCGAGCGCAATGCGCTCGCCCTGCCGCTGCGCGGCTGCGGGCGCCTCACGCGCGCGGCGGGCCTCGTGCTCGAAGCCGTGGGGTTGCGCCTCTCCGTGGGCGCCGAGGTGATGATCGAGCTGCCGCCGGGCAGCTCGCTGCCGATGGCCGAAGCGGAAGTGGTCGGCTTCGGCGGCGACAAGCTCTTTCTGATGCCGACGACCGAAGTCGCGGGCCTGTTGCCCGGCGCGCGCGTCTGGCCGCTGGAAACCGCGCCGATCGCCGACCCGAAGGCCGGTGCGAAACGCCTGCCGGTGGGCTGGGGCATGCTCGGCCGCGTGGTCGATGCCTCGGGCCGCCCGCTCGACGGCCTGGGCCCCTTGAACACCGAGGCCGACGCGCCGCTCACCTCGCCCGTCATCAATCCGCTGAACCGCGAGCCGATCCACAAGGTGCTCGACGTGGGCGTGCGCGCGATCAACTCGCTGCTAACGGTCGGGCGCGGCCAGCGCATGGGCCTCTTCGCGGGCTCGGGCGTCGGTAAATCGGTGCTGCTCGGCACGATGGCGCGCGCAACCAGCGCGGAAGTCATCGTGATCGGCCTGATTGGCGAGCGGGGCCGCGAAGTGAAGGAATTCATCGAGCAGATCCTGGGCGAGGATGGCCTTGCGCGCTCGGTCGTCGTGGCCGCGCCGGCCGACGTTTCGCCGCTCCTGCGCTTGCAGGCCGCCGCGTACACGACGTCGCTGGCCGAATATTTTCGCGACCAGGGCAAGCACGTGCTGCTGCTCATGGACTCGCTCACGCGTTACGCGATGGCCCAGCGCGAGATCGCGCTCGCCATCGGCGAGCCGCCCGCGACCAAGGGCTATCCGCCTTCGGTGTTCGCCAAGCTGCCGGCGCTCGTCGAGCGCACCGGCAACGGCCCCGAGGGCGGCGGCTCGATCACGGCGTTCTACACCGTGCTCACCGAAGGCGACGATCAGCAGGACCCGATCGCCGACTCGGCGCGCGCGATTCTCGACGGCCATATCGTGCTTTCCCGCGCGCTCGCCGAAGCGGGGCATTATCCCGCCATCGACATCGAGGCCTCGATCAGCCGCGCGATGACCGCGCTGATCGACGACCAGCATCTGAACCAGACGCGCGCGCTCAAACAGATGCTTTCGCGCTACCAGCGCAACCGCGACCTCATCAACGTGGGTGCGTACGTGAGCGGGCGCGACGCCGTGCTCGACCGCGCGATCGCGCTGTATCCGCGCATCGAGGCCTTTCTTCAGCAGGGTTTTCGCGAAACCGCGAACTATGATCAGAGCGTCGAGATGCTCGGCCAGCTGATTGGAGCCAGGACATGACGAAACAAACCGCGCTGCAAACCTTGATCGGCCTCGCGCAAGACGACGTCGACGCCGCCACGCAGAAGCTCGGGCGCGTGCAGCGCGAGCGCGTCGAGGTCGAAAAGCAGCTCCAGGCGCTCATCACCTACCGTGACGAGTACCACACGCGTTTCACCGAATCGGCGCGCAGCGGTATGGCTGCAGGCAACGTGCGCAACTTCCAGGCGTTCATCGACACGCTCGACGCGGCGATCGAACAGCAGCGGCGCCTGCTCGAGCAGGCCACCGCGCGCGTGGAGGCCGCCAAGCCCGAGTGGCAGCGCAGCAAGCAGAAGCTCGGCTCGTACGAGGTGCTGCAAACCCGCCATGACGATGTGCAGGCCCGCAAGG
Organism: Paraburkholderia sp. BR14312; assembly: GCF_040948675.1. NCBI lineage: Bacteria > Pseudomonadati > Pseudomonadota > Betaproteobacteria > Burkholderiales > Burkholderiaceae > Paraburkholderia > Paraburkholderia sp. BR14312. The sequence goes on along the minus strand of NZ_JBFPKI010000010.1, from coordinate 307,155 downwards.
ACGCCCGCCGCGAACAGCGCGACGCCGACGAGCACGCCGCCCGCGTGCTGCGCATGCGAACGTCGCAACATCCGTAACACGTTTTCGAGGCCGCCAGTATGTCGCTCCTCTCTTCCCTTTCTTCACTGTTCGGCGCCGCCACGGACGCCGTGACGGGCAATTCCACCTCGAACGCCGTGTCGAACACGGCAGCGAACGCCATCAGCCAGGCCGATGCCGCCAGCCAGGGTTTCGCGCAGACGCTGCAGCAGCAGATGAACGCGCAAAGCGCGCAGGCGAACCAGAACGCCCAGGCGGCGCAAAGCGCGCAGTCGAATGCGTCGGCGCAGTCCAATTCGAACACGTCGAGCAGCAGCGCCTCGCAAAGCAGCACCAACAGCAACAGCGGTGCATCGCAGACGTCCAGCTCGAGCTCGAGCCAGGCCTCGCAGGGCACCTCGAGCGCCGATCGCCGCGCCGCCGCCGCGCGCGCCCAGCAAAAGCAGGCCACTGACGCAGGCGCGCAGGCCGCCGCGGCTCAAGCCCAGCAGGCGCAGCAAACGCAGCAAGCGCAGCAAGCGCAGCAGGGCCAGCAGACCCAGGACAACACGAGCACCGACGCGAACGCCGACGGCAGCCAGGCGAGCAGCGACAGCACGCTCGCCGGCGTCGCCTCCGCGGCGGCAGCAGCGGCCGCCACGGCAGCCACAGCAGTTGCCGGCGCGGCAGGCGACGGCACGGCCACGGGCAGCGCCGCGAGCAGCGCCTCGACGTCGGTGCACGACGCCCTGCAAGCCGCGCTCGCGCAGCTGCGCGGCGGCGCGGCTACGCTCGCCACGCATGCGGTGAGCACGGCCGGATCGGCTGCGAATGGCGCAACCACGGCCAGCACGGGCTCGGGTTCGAACATCGTCAGCAGCTTCGCCTCGCATTTGAGCGCGACCGCCCAGAGCAAGGCGTTCAGCACGGCCGCAAGCAGCGGCGCGAGCGCCGACGCGGCCAAGGGCGCCACGACGGCCGCGACCGACGCCGCGAAGGCCGCCACCGACGCGCTCACGGCAGCGGCACAGCAGCAGGCAGGCGCCGCCACGCAGACCGACGCCACGGCGAGCACCGCGACGACCGACGCGCTCGCCGCGACCCAGGCCGCAGCGGTCGCCGCCGCGACGGCCGCGCAGGCTCAGGCCGCCCAGGCGGCCAGCGCAAGCGCGAATCCGGCGGCGGCGGCCGCCTCCGCGTCGATCGCGCCGCAGGTCGGCACGAACGACTGGGAAGACGCGCTCAGCCAGAAGGTCGTGTTCCTCTCGAACGCACACCAGCAGTCGGCGGAACTCACGCTCAATCCGAAGGATCTCGGACCGCTCCAGGTCGTGCTGCAGGTCTCGGACACCCACGCGCACGCCCTCTTCGTCTCGCAGCACCAGCAGGTGCGCGAGGCCGTCGAGGCGGCCCTGCCGAAGCTGCGCGAGGCCATGGAGCAAAACGGCATCGGCCTTGGCAGCGCGAGCGTGAGCGACGGCTTCTCGCGCCAGATGAACCAGCAGGCGCAGCAGGACGGCAGCGGTTCGGGCCGCTCCGGCCGTTCCGGTTCCGGCTCGGGCAGCACGCTCGCCGCAACGGATGCCGTGGACGATACGAGCAGCGCCGCGAGCGTCACGCAGCGCTCCGTCGGCCTGATCGACACCTTCGCCTGACACCTTCCTGACATCCTGCCTTACGCAGCCGCGCCCAGCGGCTGCGCGCCCTGACCTCTCGTCCTTGCGCGCCCGGCTTGCCGCGGCGCGCAACAAAACCACGAGATAGCCGGAATTCCCCCGTCTATTCCTCCCATCGCTGAAAGGCAAAAGCCGGAACAATGCAGCATGCCCGGACTGACCACCAGGTCGGTGCCCCGGACCCTTGCAAGCATCCAGGCTGACTTTCGACATGGCGACCACCACCGCATCCCAGCAAGCCGCGCCCCAGGGCGCGAAACCCGGACCGATGAAGCGCATTATCGTCATCGCGCTCATTGCGATCCTCGCCGCCGCCGCGGCGGGCGGCGCGACGTGGTTCTTCATGTCGCGCCACACGGCGAGCGCACCGGTCACGCCGACCGCCGCGCCGCCGGCAATGCCCGTGTACTACGCGCTCGAGCCGATGACCGTCAATCTGCAGGCCGACGACGGCGAGTCGCACTACCTGCGCATCGGCCTCACGCTCAAGCTCGACAACCAGGCCACCCAGGACGCGCTCGTCGCGCGCATGCCCGAGATCCGCAGCCGCCTGTTGCTCGCGCTCTCGAACAAGCATCCGTCCGACCTCGCACCGCTCGACGGCAAGCGTGCGCTCGCCACGGAACTCGCCGTGCTGATCTCGCAGCCTGCCGGCGCGAACGAGAAGCCGATGCACGTCGACGACGTGCTGTTCACCGAATTCGTCGTCCAGTGAGCGTGACTGACATGATTCCCGCGATGGAGGGCCAGTCATCATGACGATGGGTCACGACGAGTTCATGTCCCAGGAGGAGGTCGATGCCCTCCTCAAAGGCGTCACCGGCGAAGTCGATTCCGATTCGAGCGGCTCGGAGAAGCAGGGCGTACGGCCCTACAACATCGCGACGCAGGAACGTATCGTTCGCGGCCGGATGCCCGGCCTCGAAATCATCAACGAGCGCTTTGCGCGCCTGTTGCGCGTCGGCATCTTCAATTTCATGCGCCGCACTGCCGAAATCTCGGTCGGTCCGGTGCGCGTGCAGAAGTACAGCGAGTTCACCCGCAACCTGCCGATCCCGACGAACCTGAACCTCGTGCACGTGAAGCCGCTGCGCGGCACGTCGCTGTTCGTGTTCGACCCGAACCTCGTGTTCTTCGTCGTGGACAACCTGTTCGGCGGCGACGGCCGTTTTCACACGCGAGTGGAAGGCCGCGACTTCACGCAGACCGAACAGCGCATCATCGGCAAGCTGCTCAATCTCGTGTTCGACCACTACACGACCGCGTGGAAAAGCGTGCGGCCGCTTCAGTTCGAATACGTGCGTTCTGAAATGCATACGCAGTTCGCAAACGTTGCCACGCCCAACGAGATCGTGATCGTCACGCAGTTCTCGATCGAATTCGGGCCGACGGGCGGCACGCTGCACATCTGCATGCCCTACTCGATGATCGAGCCGATCCGCGACGTGCTCGCCTCGCCGCTGCAAGGCGAAGTGCTCGACGTGGATCGCCGCTGGGTGCGCGTGCTCTCGAAGCAGGTGCAGGCCGCCGAAGTCGAGCTCACGGCCGACCTCGCGCAGGTGCCCGTGACGTTCGAGCAGATCCTGAACATGAAGAAGGGCGACGTGCTGCCCATGAACATCGCAGAGCACATCACCGCCAAGGTGGACGGCGTGCCCGTGATGGAGTGCGGCTACGGAATTTTCAATGGTCAATACGCGTTGCGGGTCCAGAAGATGATCAGCGCAGCCGACACGATGAAGGAAGGTGGATATGAGTGACATCAACGGCACGAGCGCAGACGAGCCGGTGCTCGACCCGGGTTTCGAGGCTGCGGCGCCGGAAGCGGGCAGCGACTCGATGGACGACTGGGCGAGCGCGCTTGCCGAGCAGAACAGCAACGAAGCGCCCGCCGCGCAACCGGCGGCCGTGTTCCAGCCGCTTTCGAAGGTCGATTCGACCAGGACGGCCAACGACATCGACATGATTCTGGACATTCCCGTCCAGATGACCGTGGAGCTGGGCCGCACCAAGATCGCCATCCGCAACCTGCTGCAACTCGCGCAGGGCTCGGTCGTGGAACTCGACGGCATGGCCGGCGAGCCGATGGACGTGCTCGTGAACGGCTGCCTCATCGCCCAGGGCGAAGTGGTGGTCGTGAACGACAAGTTCGGCATTCGTCTCACCGACATCATCACGCCGTCCGAGCGGATCCGGAAGCTGAACCGATGAAACCCCAGGCTGTTCCCGGCGCCAACGCGCGACGCACGCAGAAGTCCCGCGGCGCGCGCGTGCTGCGATTCTCGTGGCGCCTCGCTGTACACCTCTCGCTCGCCGGCGCCGCCGTCTTCGCGGTCATGAGCGCGCGAGCCGCCGACCTTCAGGCGCTCAACGAAGCCACGCGCGCGGCATCGACTGCTTCGGGCGCCTCCGCCGTGATCGCCGGCAGCGCGGTCCCCGCGCTCGGGTTCGGCGCGGTGGTGCAGACGGTGCTGGGTCTGGCGCTCGTGATTGCCGTGGTATTCGGCTGCGCCTGGCTCGCGCGGCGTCTCGGCCTCCAGGGCGGCCCGAAGAACGCGCTCGTGAAGACCGTGGGCGGCGCATCGCTCGGCGGCAAGGAGCGCGTGGCCGTCGTCGAGATCGGCGACACCTGGCTCGTGCTGGGCGCCGCGCCCGGCAACGTGCGCCTGCTCCACACGCTGCCCGCGGGCGAGCTTCCCGCAGGCGTCGCCGCGGCTGCCCCCAACGCCCCCGCCCTCTCGGGCACCTTCGCACAGCGCTTTCGTGACGCGCTGAAAAGCGAGGCGAACAAACGCATCAACGCGCGTTTCATGCGTCACGACGGCGGAGCGCAGTAAATGCACGGCAGTTCCCTTCATGCGCCGGGCGCAGGCGGCGATGTCCGCGCGCGCGCGGCTACCCTCGCGAAGATCGCCAGAACGGCGCTTCCGTTCGCGCTGATGCTCGGCGCGGGCGCCTTCGCCCTCGCGCTGCCGCACCTGGCGCACGCGCAGAGCGCGGGCGGCCCGCAAGGCCTCCCCGCCTTCAACACGAGCCCCGGCCCCAACGGCGGAACGACGTACTCGCTGAGCGTGCAGACGATGCTGCTGCTCACGATGCTGTCGTTCCTGCCGGCGATGGTGCTGATGATGACGAGCTTCACGCGCATCATCATCGTGCTCTCGCTGCTGCGCCAGGCGCTCGGCACGACGACCACGCCGCCCAACCAGGTGCTCGTGGGCCTGGCGCTCTTTCTCACGCTGTTCGTGATGTCGCCGGTGCTCGACAAGGCCTACAACGACGGCTACAAGCCGTTCTCGGCCGGCACGATTTCGATGGACGACGCCGTGACGCGGGGTGTCGCGCCCTTCAAGACCTTCATGCTGCGCCAGACCCGCGAGTCCGATCTTGCGCTCTTCGCGCGCATCTCGCACGCGGCGCCCATGCAGGGACCCGAGGACGTGCCGCTCACGCTGCTCGTGCCCTCGTTCGTCACGAGCGAGCTGAAGACGGGCTTCCAGATCGGCTTCACGATCTTCATCCCGTTTCTCATCATCGACCTGGTGGTGGCGAGCGTGCTGATGTCGATGGGTATGATGATGGTGTCGCCCGCGACGATTTCGCTGCCGTTCAAACTGATGCTGTTCGTGCTGGTGGACGGCTGGCAACTGCTGATCGGCTCGCTCGCGCAGAGCTTTACCTGAGGACACAGACATGACGCCCGAAATGGTCATGACGCTCTCTCACGAGGCGATGTATGTGGCGCTCCTGCTTGCTGCGCCGCTCCTGCTCGTCGCGCTCGTGGTGGGCCTGGTGGTGAGCCTTTTCCAGGCGGCCACGCAGATCAACGAATCCACGCTCGCATTCATCCCGAAGCTGGTCGCCATCGCGGTCACGCTCGTGATCGCCGGCCCGTGGATGCTCACGACGATGCTCGACTACATGCACCGCATCTTCACGAGCATTCCGCAGCTCGCGGGCTAAGCGCAGCCCCGGCCGCCCCTCTGCGCTTTCGGCGCTCGTCTTCCGGCACACGATGTTTACGGTCACCTACGCGCAGCTCAACGCCTGGCTCACGGCCTTCCTCTGGCCGTTCACGCGCATTCTGGCGCTCGTGGCGGTCGCGCCGTTGGTGGGCAACCGCTCCGTGCCGACGCGCGTGAAGATCGGCCTCGCGGGCTTCATCACGCTGATCGTCGCGCCTACGCTCGGCGCGATGCCGCAAGTCACGGTGTTTTCCGCCGAGGGCGTGTGGATCCTCGTCAACCAGTTCCTGATCGGCGTGGCGCTCGGCTTCACGATGCAGCTCGTGTTCGCGGTCGTCACCGCGGCGGGCGACATGATGAGCCTCGGCATGGGTCTGGGCTTCGCGAGCTTCTTCGACCCGCAGGCCAACACCAGTTCGCCCGCGCTCTCCTCCTGGCTGAACATGATGGCGATGCTGGCCTTCCTCGTGTTCGACGGCCATCTGCAGATGATCGCGGCGCTCGTCGCCACGTTCCAGACGCTGCCCGTCACGGCGAGCGTGCTCGGCGCCTCGGGCTGGCAGCTGATTGCCAGCTATGGCGCGACGATCCTCACCTCGGGCCTGCTGCTTTCGTTGCCGGTGGTGGTCGCGCTTCTCATCACCAATCTGTCGCTCGGCATTCTGAACCGCGCGGCCCCGCAAATCGGTATCTTCCAGATCGGCTTCGCGCTCACGATGCTAGTGGGCCTGCTGCTCATTCAGCTGATGATGCCGAACCTGATTCCCTACTTCGCGCGACTGTTCGACAGCGGTATCGACCAGATGGGCCGCGTGGCCGGCGCGCTGCGGCCGCACGGTTGAAACGCGCTTCGCACGACGCGCGCGCAGCGCAATAAAAAAGCGGATCGGAGTCCGCTTTTTTTTCGACCGCTCAATGCCTCACGATCAAGGATTGATGTACTGGAACAGCGAGAGATTTTGCGTTGCCGCGAAGCTCTTTTGCGAAGCCGTGAGCGCGTTCGACAGCTGCTCGAACTGGCTGATCGCTGCCACCGTGTCGGTGCTCATGAGGTCGGAGAGGTTCGACGTGACCTGCAGCGAGTTGGTCGACGTGACCGTTTGCAGCGCCTTCACTTCCTGCTCGCGGCCGCCCACGGAAGCCTGCACCGTGATCACGTTCGACAGCGAGTTGCCGATCTGCGTGAGGCCCGTGTTCAGCGCGTTGTTGAGGTTCGCGACCGCGGCGGTGGAGCCGCTCGTGGGCGTGTTCAGCGCAGCGATGATGCTGTCGATGCTCGCGAACACGTCCGTGTTCTGCGACGCCGTGGCCGGCGTGACCGAGAACGAGTCGCCCGCACTGGGCGTACCCGACATCGTCACGCTCATGCCCGAGCCGAGCGAGATTGGATTGCCTTCGGTGTAATTGGCCGGCGTCGTGGTCGTCGCCGGGCTGACGCTGTTGTCGGTCACCGTGTAGGTGAGCGCGCCCGTGGTCGCGTCGGTGGCGAACGCGATCGAGTAGTGGTCGTTGTTGGTCGCCTGGGTCGGGTCCGTCACCGTCACGCCGCTGATCACGCCCGTGCCCTTGTTCGACGAACTGCCCGAGGCCACGTTGGCCGAACCCACGGCCTGCACGCTCTGGAACACCGTCGTGCCCGTGTCGCCGACCGCGATGTTGCGCGTGCCGGCCACCTGCATCACGCGCTGGCCCGCGTCGCCGTTGTAAGTCACGCCGCCGCCCGACTTGTTCGAAAACACCTGCGAGGTGCTCTGGAAGCCCGAGAAGATGTAGTTGCCCGCGCCGTCCGTGGTATTGGCGAGCGTGAGCAGCTGGTTGCGGTCGCCTTGCATCTGCTGGGCGATCGCCTGGCGCGCCTGGTCCGTGAGCGAGCCGTTCTGCGCTTCGATGATGAGCGAGTGAATGCTCTGCATCGTGCTCGTCACGCTCGAGAGCGTCGTGTCCTCGAGCTGCAGCGCAGTGAGCGCCGTGGTCTGGTTCGACGTGTACTGCGTGAGCGTCGCGCTCGTGGCGGAAAGCGTCACGGCCTGCGCGGCGCCGAGCGGATTGTCGCCCGGGTTCGAAATCGCCACGCCGGTCGAGATCTGCTGCTGGACCTGAAGGAGCTGAGACTGCTGGTTCTCCATCGTCGACAGACTGGAGGAAAAAATCTGGGAAGTCGCGATACGCATGGGTCAGCGCCTCACTGGAAAATGCCGAGCAGGGTCTGGAACAGCGATGCCGCCGTCTGGATCACCTTGCTGTTGGCCTGATAGAGCTGTTGATACTGCAGCAGGTTCGCGGCTTCCTCGTCGAGGTTCACGCCCTGCACCGACTGCTGCTGCGAGGTGAGCTGCGTCACGAGCGACTGCTGCGACGTGTTCGACGCCTTGAGCTGGCTTGCCGTGTCGCCGATCGAGTTCACGTAGTTCGCATACGCCGTGGTGAGCGTGGTCGATCCCGTGTACGCCGTGCTCGACGTGAGGTTCGCGATCGCGAGCGCGTTGCGGCCGTCCTGCGTGCCGCTCTTGTTGCCCGCCACCGTGAACGTGTCGTTGTTCGAGGGCGTGCCCGTCATCGTGAAGCTTGCGTTCGTGACGGTGCCCGTGGAATCCATGATGGCGATCGTCGCGCCCGTGGTGGCGTCGTAGCTCACCGGCGTCGTGTTGCTCGTGATCGTGTACGTCGTCGGCGTGCTCGAGCCGGCCACGGTGACCTGCACCTTCGAACCGACGGGGAAACCGCTCAGCGTGCCGGTCGTGGTGCTCGTCGAGGCGTATGAGAGCGTGACAGGCAGCGCGCTGGTCGAGTAACCTGCGCCGACCGTGCCCTGCGAAACCGTGGCCGTGCCTGCGTTCTTCGTGGACGCCGACACGACGACCGGCGTGGCCGCCGCGATCGCCGCGGGGTCGCTGGTCGCGACCGAGAAGCTCGCGAGTGCGCCGGCCGTCGGCTGGATCATGAACGAGTCGCCCGCGCTCACCGTGCCCGAAGGCGTAATCGAAAAGCCGCCGATCTTGATCGGCGCGGTGCCGTTCGGCTGGGTCGCGACCAGCGAGTTCGTCGTCGTGTCGGTGAGGTTCCAGTTCGTGCCGTCGTAGCTCAGCTTGTAGTTGTCGGTGAGCGGCTGCGTGCTGTTCGTCAGCGTCGCGCTGACCGTGGTCTGCGTGTCGGGATTCGTCGAGCTGGCCGTGACGAGCGGGTTGCCCACCGTGAACAGATTGCCGCCCGCACCGCCCGAGAGCGTGAGACCGAGTGCGTTCTGCGAGTTCACCTGCGCGGCGAAACTCGTCACGATCGCGCCCAGTTGCGACTCCGCCGGATCGAGCGTGGACGAGACGAACGAAACGAGGCCGCCCACGGTGCCGCCCTGCAGTGCGGCCGACGACAGCACCTGCGGCGCGCCTTGCGATGCGGCGCTCGCGCCGTTCAGGCCCTGCCAGGTCACGGCCAGTTCCTGCGGGTTGGTGCTCGAAGGCTGCGTGCCGAGGTTGTAGCTCTGGCTGCTGACCACGAGCGGCTGGCCGTTGCCGAGGAACACGCTGTAGCCGGTGCTGCCCTGCACGACCTGGACGCCCACGAGCTGCGAGAGGTTCGCGACCGCTTGATCGCGTTGATCGAGCAGCTGGTTCGGCTGTTGGCCGCTCGAGCTCGCGGACGTGATCTGCGCGTTGAGGTTCGCGATCTGCTGCGTGTAGGTGTTGATTTGCGAGACCGCGCTCGTGAGCTGCGTGTTCACGCTCTGGCGCATCGCGTCGTACTGCTGGCTCGCGGCGTTGATCTGGGTGGCGAGCGTCTGCGCGTCGGAGAGCACGGTTTGCCGCGCTGCGGTATCCGAAGGCGAATTCGAGACGTTCTGCAGGCCCGTGAAGAAGTTCGTGATCGCGGTGGCGATGCCCGAGGTCGGGCTGCCCACGAGATTCGAGAGCTGCGTGGCGAGGTTGTACGAAGCCGTGTACGAGCTGCTGGCCGTCTGCGCATTGTTGACGGCCGTCGTGAGGTACTGGCTGTACGCGCGCTGCACGGTCGCGGTGGTGACGCCGCTACCGAGATAGCCGTTCGACGTGTACTGGCCTGCCGATTCCTGGTACACCGGCTTCTCGACGGTGTAGCCCGCGGTCGTCGAGTTGCTGATGTTCTCGCCGGTGGTCGAGATACCAATCTGCGCCGCCTGCAGGCCGCTCAGACCGATCGAGAAAATGTTGGACATGCGTAATCCTCGAAAGCGGCCTGCCCCCCTGGCAAACCGCGTGGTGTACTCACGGTATAACGGCAACGCACTGCAAAAATTGAGCGCCCGATGGGGACGAAAACGTTAGCGAGTGGGCGCGTGCGCGGCTGCCGCGCGGCGGGCGCGCCGGCGCAGCATGCGCTGCGCCGTCCGGGGTGTGGCGGATCGTGCGGGCGAGGCGCGTGCCGCTCAGGCACGCGCGAGCGCGCGGCGCTTCATCTCGAGCTGCGTGATATAGCGCTGCAGCGTGTTCTCGGAGGCGCCGGGCAGCGCGTCGAAGCGAAAGCCCATGTGATAGCGGCGGTCGCCGTTGGGCAGATCGATGAAGCGCAGCACGACGAGCGCGAGATCCACGCGCAGCTTGCCGTGCGCGCGCAGGTCGAGTTCGACGTCGGGCAGCACGAGCCCCATGGCGAGGTCCGCGACGCGCTCCTCGGTCGTACGCAGTCCGAGGCCGCCGAGCGAGAGGTCATGCACCTCGTACGCAAAGCGCGGGCCGCCGCTCGGCAGCTCGCCGCGGCAGATGCACGGCTCGAGCACGGGCGTGTCGACGCGGAAGTACTCGCGCCGCTGCACGTAGAACAGCACTTCGGGGAAATCGGCTTCGAACGCGGGGTGCCCTTCGAACTCGGTGCGCCGCGGCGTAGCCGTCTTGAACTCCACGCGTACGCCGTCGGGCGAGGCGTGGAACAGGCACTCGGGCGCCGCGAGCACGCCCGTGTTCTGCTCGGGCATCGCGCCCCAGTCGAACACGAAAGTGCGCTCGCGTCCGTTGACGGCCAGAATGCGCGTGACGAGCTGTCCGCCGCGATACTGGAGGGTCAGGAAGTCGCCGCGATTGACGAGATTGCGTAGCTGGACGCCGATCTCGAGCGGATTGCGGCGCCCAAAATCGTGGGAGCCGTCGGCACCCTCGGCGCCCTCGCCTGCTTCCTGTGGATTCGACTGAACGGTATTCATCGGCCTGCCGGAAATTCGTGAACGTGCCGGCGCGAGAGCGGACCCTTTCCGCACGCGCCGTTCGGGCGGTCCGACCGCCCGGATTGCTTTTCCATCTCGCCTGCATTAGCGGCAGACATGACGAAAAATTTAGGGATTGGGCGTAAAAAAAATGTGCCTTTTCCCTGCATGAAACACGCGTGCGCAGCTTCTTCCGGCAACTGCGCCGAGCCAACGTTTGCGGTTGCCTAATTGACGTCAACCGTGGCGCCGGGCGTCGAATCGATCTTCAGGCCATCCGCTGCATGATGGTCAGCAGCTTTTTCGCATAGTGCGGGTCGGTCGCGTAGCCCGCGCGCTGCATGCCGTGCGCGAAGCCTTCGGCGCTCTTCGAGCCGTTGATCACCGACGCGTAGCGCGGATTGTTCTTGAGCAGCGTGGCGTAGTCGGTCATCGCGTCTTCGTACGAGTCGTAGGCGCGGAACTTCTCCACCACACGATGCGGCTGGCCGTTCACGTACTCGGTCGTGACCGTCGAGACGGTCTTGCCGGTCCAGTCCTTGCTCGCCTTGATGCCGAACACGTTGTGGCTCGCCGAGCCGTCGGCGTTCTTGATCTCGCGCTTGCCCCAGCCCGATTCGAGCGCAGCCTGGCCGAGAATGAAGCGCGCCGGGATGCCCGTGGTCGAGCTGGCCTGCTGCGCGGCGTTGGCGAGCTTGTCGACGAAGGCGTCCACCGAAGCGTCGCCGTTGCCCTTGACCGGCGGCGTGAGCGCGCTGTTGCCGCTGTAGCCCGAGCCGTTCGCGAGCGCGCCATTGGCGGCAGTGTTGCCGTAGGCGCGGCCGAGCGCATTGAGCATGGCGAGGTTGCCCTCGCTCGCGTCCTTGCCCGAAAGCCCCGAGATCGCGCCCGCCACGCCGCCCGCACCACCGGCACCACCCGCGCCATCGGCACCGGCAGCGCCCCCCATGCTGCGCATGAGTTGCTTGAGCATCGCGTTCGCCACGCCGATGCCCTTGTTCGACATCTGCTGGGCGAGCTGCTGATCCATCATCGAGGTGAACTGCGCGCCGTCGTGCGAGTCGAGCGGGCCGTCGTCGGGCGTCGCGTCGCGCATGCTCTTGAGCATCATCTGCGTGAAGACCGCGTCGAACTGCTTGGCGGCCATCTTCACGCCCTGCTGGGGCGAGGCGTTCGCCGCGGCGCGCATCGAGTCGAAGCCCTGCACGTCGAGCGCGAAGCGGTTGGTGAGGTCGAGGCTGCCGCCGCCGATGTTCTTCGTATTATCCAAGTTACACCCCTTAGATGATCTCGAGGTCGGCGCGCAGTGCGCCCGCCGCCTTCATCGCCTGCAGGATCGACATCAGATCCGCCGGCGTGGCGCCCAGCGCGTTGAGCGCTTTCACGACCTCGGCGAGATTGGCACCCGCCGTTACGAGCTTGAGCGACCCGTTGTCCTGCTTCAGCTGGATCTGCGACTGCCGCGTCGCCACCGTCTGGCCATTGGAAAACGCACCGGGCTGGCTCACCGCCGTCTGCGTGTTCACGACGACCGAGAGATTGCCGTGCGCGACCGCGCAGCTCTCCAGCGTCACCATCTGGTTCATGACGATCGAGCCGGTGCGCGCGTTCAGGATCACCTTCGCGGCCGGCGTGGCCGGATTCACGTTGAGGTCCTGGATCTGCGCGATGAAGCCCACCTGCGACCCCGGATCGGCCGGCCCGTGCACCTGGATCGTGCGGCCGTCGAGCGGCGAGGCCGTGCCCGGGCCGAACATGTTGTTGACGGCCGAGACGATGCGCTGCGTCGTGTCGTAGTCCATGTCGTTGACGGTCAGCGTGAGCAGACCGCCTTGCTGCGAAACCGGCGAGATCACCGCGCGCTCGACGATCGCACCGCCGGCAATGCGCCCCGCGGCGAGCTGGTTCACCTGCACCTTGCTGCCGTTGGCCGAGGCGCCCGCGCCGCCCACGGCCACGTTGCCCTGCGCGAGCGCGTAGACCTGGCCGTCGGCGCCCTTGAGCGGCGTGAGCAGCAGCGTACCGCCGCGAATGCTCTTCGCGTTGGCGAGCGACGACACCGTGATGTCGATCTGCTCGCCCGGCCGCGCGAACGGCGGCAGCACGGCCGTCACCATCACGGCGGCGACGTTCTTCAGCTGCATGTTGTTGAGCGTCGACGAGGAACCCGACGAGCTCGACGTGTTGTTGATCGAGATGCCGAGGTTCGCGAGCATGTTCGCGAGCGTCTGCGTCGTGAACGGCGCCTGGGTCGTCTGGTCGCCGGTGCCGTCGAGACCCACCACGAGGCCGTAGCCGATGAGCGGGTTGTCACGCACGCCCTGGAAGGTCGCGAGGTCTTTCACTCGCTCGGCGCGCGCCGGCGTCGCGTAGGCGACGAGCGCTCCGCAGGCCACCACGAAGCCGAATGCCACGCCGAGCGCGGCGAGCACGTCCTTCATGCGCGAGCGGCGCGAACGATGGAAGCGGATCTTCACCATGGCGCGATGTTCAGGAAAAAGCGTTGCAGCCAGCCCATCGTCTCGGCCTCGTCGATCACGCCTTTCGCGGAGTATTCGATCTTCGCGTCGGCGACGTCGGTCGATAGCACGGAGTTGTCTCCGGCAACGGTGTTCGGATTGACGACGCCGGAAAAGCGCACGTATTCATTGCCCTGGTTGATGAGCATCTGCTTCTCGCCGGACACGACGAGATTGCCGTTGGGCAGCACGTTCGTCACGGTCACGGTAATGACGCCCGTGAACGTGTTCGAAGCGTTCGCGCCGCCCGTGGCGTCGAACTGGTTCGCGCCCGTCGTATTCAGGTTCGCGCGGTTGAAGAAGCCCGGCAGGAAGTTCGCGGTGCCCGAGAAGCTGGCGCTGGTGCCGCGCTTGGTGGCCGCGCCCGACGACTTGGTCGCATTGATGTTTTCGGAGATGACGATCGTGAGGATGTCGCCGGTATTGCGCGGACGCTGGTCCTCGAAGAGCGGCCGTCCCGCGTAGCCGGGGTTGTAGATCGCGCCCGGCGAGGTGTTCGCGGGCGGCGGGGGCGGCACGGCCGTCATGGGCTGCTGCGTGATCGGCTGCCGGTTGGGTAGGTAGGCGCAGCCCGCCAGCATCGCGAGCGCCACAGCCGCCACGAGCGCCCGGGGGGTGCCCGGATGCCGCGCGCGGATGCGAGGATGGTTTCGAACGGACTGCGACATATTCTTCACCGACTTGATTAACCAGGGAGACCTCAGACCTGCATCTGGCTGAGGGTTTGCAGCATCTGGTCAGAAGTGGTGACCGCCTTGCTGTTGATTTCGTAGGCGCGCTGCGTCTCGATCATGTTCACGAGTTCCTGCACGACGTTCACGTTCGACGATTCCACGTAGCCCTGATTGAGCGTGCCCGAACCGTTCTGGCCCGGCGTGGAAACCGTGGGCGCGCCCGACGATGCCGTTTCCGACAACAGGTTTTGCCCGTTCGACTGCAGCCCGGCCGGGTTGATGAACATGGCGAGCTGCAGCGTGCCGATGGTCGTGTTATTGCTCGAGCCCGGCGTCGTGACCGTGACCACGCCGTCGCTGCCGATGGTGAGCGAGGTGGCGTTGGCGGGCACCGTGATCGCCGGCATCACCTGGTAGCCGCTCGCCGTCACGAGCTGGCCTTGCGCGTTGGTCTGGAACGAGCCGTCGCGCGTGTAGGCCGTCGTGCCGTCGGGCATCTGCACCTGGAGGAAGCCGGCGCCGTTGATCGCCACGTCCTTCGAGTTGCCGGTCTGCTGCAGGTTGCCCTGCGTATAGAGACGCTCGGTCGCCACCTGCTGCACGCCCGTGCCCACCTGGCTGCCCGAAGGCAGTTCGGTTTGCTGGGTCGAGTTCGCACCCGGCTGGCGCAGCGTCTGGTACATGAGGTCCTCGAACACCGCGCGCGAGCCCTTGAAGCCATTGGTGCTCACGTTCGCGAGGTTGTTCGAGATCACGTCCATCTGCGCCTGCTGGGCGTTCATGCCGGTGGCGGCGATGTAGAGCGATCGGTTCACGGTGTCTTTCTCCCGGTCCGGCCTCGCGCTGCGCGAGGCGGCCTTCATTTAACTTGAAATGGCTTAGCTGAAGTTGAGCAGCTGGTTCGCGCTCTGCTCGTTCTGGTCCGCGTTCTGGAGCAGCTTGGTCTGCATCTGGAACTGGCGCGCGTTGGTGATCATCGAGACCATCGCCGCCACCGGGTTCACGTTGCTGCCCTCGAGCGACTCGGTTGCGACCTGGACGGTCTGGTCCGCGTCGGCGGGGTTGCCGTCCGACGTGTGGAACAGGCCGTCGTCACCGCGCGTAATCGCGCCTGCCGGCGGGTTGACGAACTTGATCTGGTCGATCATGGCGATCGCGTTGGCGGGGCTGCCCGGCGCGATGGCCGATACCGTGCCGTCCTTGCCGATCGTGATCGCCGAGCCCGGCGGCACCGCGATCGGGCCGCCGCCGCCGATCACCTGCAGGTTGTTGGCCGTGACGAGCTGGCCGTTTTCATCGACGTGCAGATTGCCCGCACGCGTATAGGCCTCGTTGCCGTCGGCCGTCTGCACGGCCATGAAACCCTGGCCCTGAATCGCGATGTCGAGCGGGTTGCCGGTATGCGAGATCGCACCGGGCGTCATGTCCGAGCCAGGCGTTGCCGAGAGCACGTAGGTGCGCGTGGTCTGGTCGTTCACCGTCGAGCCGTCGCCGAACGACATCGGCACGGCGCGAAAGTTGGCGAGCTGCGCGCGAAAGCCCGTGGTCGAGACGTTCGCGAGGTTGTTCGCGACGACGGCCTGCTGCTCGAGCGCCTGGCTCGCGCCCGTCATCGCGGTATAGATCAGTCGGTCCATGATGTGCCCGGTACGTGGTTAGCCGCGTTACATCTGCAGCAGCGTCTGGTCGACGGTCTGCTGCGTCTTGATGGTCTGCGCGTTCGCCTGGTAGTTGCGCTGGGCCGTAATCAGGTCGACGAGCTGGTTCGTCAGGTCGACGTTCGACGCTTCGAGCGCGCCGCCCGTGAGCGTGCCGTGGTTCGTGCTGCCCGGCGTGGAGACCTGTGCGACGCCCGAGGCCGCCGTTTGCTGGAACTGGTTGCCGCCCAGGTTCAAAAGGCCGTTGGGGTTGTTGAAGTTGGCGAGCACGATCTGGCCGAGCGACATGGTCTGGCCGTTCGAGTAGTTGCCGGTGATGGTGCCGTCCGCGGCGATCGAGAAGTTCGAGAGCGTGCCGCTCGCGTAGCCGTCCTGGGCGAGGTTGTTCACGCCGTTGGCCGAGCCGTACTGCGTCGTGCCCGCGAGGTCGAGCGTCAGCGACTGGGGCTTCGTGGAGCCGTCCGTCGGGTTGATGTTGAAGGTGAACGACGTGGTGCCGTTGGTCGTTGCCGGGGCGCTGGCCGTGATGCTCTGGAGCGCGCCGGACGAGCTGAACTGTGCGGTGCCGAGCTTCGTCACCGAGCCCGGCTGACCGGCATACACGTCCCATTGGCCGCTCGTCGCGTCTTTCGCGAAATACATGTTGACCGTCTGTGCGCCGCCGAGCGTGTCGTAAGCCGTGACCGACGTCGAATACGTGTAGCTCGTCGAGTCGGTTTCGCTGAAGGTCGTCGTGGTAGGCGTCGTGGCCTGCGCGTTCAGGTTCAGCTGCGCCGTGATGTTCTTGGTCGCAACCGGCGCGATGTTGGTGGTCGGCACCTGCAGCGGCACGGTCTGCGCGGTGTTGATCACGCCCGTCGAACTGGCGGCATAGCCCATCAGGTCGTTGCCCGACGCGTCGGTGATAAAGCCGTTCTTGTCGAGCTGGAACACGCCGTTACGCGAATACGTGATCGTGCCGTTGTGCGACATCTGGTAGAAGCCGTTGCCGTTGATGGCGACGTTCAGCGCCTGGCCCGTCGTGCTGATCGTGCCTTGCGCGAAGTCCTGCTGCACGGTCTGGAGCGAGGCGCCGAGGCCGATCTGGTTGCCCACCGACGTCGCGATGGTGTTCGCGTAGACGTCGGCGAACTGCGCCGTGCTCTGCTTGAAGCCGACGGTGTTCGCATTGGCGATGTTGTTGCCGATCACGTCGAGGTCGTTCGACGACGCGGCGAGGCCGCTCAATCCTTGCTGGTAGCCCATGGTTGTCTACTCCGCGTTTATCGTGTTCAGAGAATGGCGCCGACGCTCGTAAGCGCGACGGTCTTGCCGTTGGCGAGCGAGAGGCTCGGGGTGCCGTCCGACTTCTGGACCACGCCTTGCACCTGGCTCGCGACGAGCGCGGTTGCCGTGGCTGACTGGCCGTTGGTCGTCGCGCTGGCGCTGATCGTGTAGGTGCCGTCGGCGACCGTATTGCCCGAGCTGTCCTTGCCGTTCCAGGTGACCGGCACGGTGCCGGCCGACTGCGCGCCGAGGTCGAGCGTGTTGACGACCTGGCCTGCCGAATTGGTGATCGTGAGCTTCACGTCCGAGACCGCCGAAGGCAGCGTCACGCCGAGTTGCGGCGCGCTGCCGCTCGACACGGCGGCGCTGCTGCCCGGGGCGAGCACGGTCGAGCCGATCAGCAGCGCGGCCTGCGCGTTCTGGCCCGCCGAAAGCTGCGTGGAGAGCGACGACAGCGACGTGTTGAGCTGCTGGATGCCCGACACCGTGTTGATCTGGGCGAGCTGCGAGGTCATCTGCGAGCTGTCCATCGGATTGGTCGGGTCCTGGTTCTGCAACTGCGCGACGAGCATCCGCAGGAACGTGGACTGCAGGTCGCTCGCGCTCGTGCCGCTCGACGACGCCGACGACGAACTCGAGCTCGTGCCGTTCATGGTGTCGAGCAGTTGCTGCGACACGGTGGCGGTGCTGCCGCCGATGGTTGTGTTGCTGGAACTCAACGCGTTCTCCCTCGATTGCGCTTCGTGCTTTGGCGTGTGGTGGTGGCAGGCGCTGCTTCATTTCGCGCCCGCTGGTCTCTGTATGTACTGCAGTGTCCGTACTGACTGCGGCTTGCCGTGCTTCAGGTTGCCGCTTTACGTTCCGATCGTGAGCGTCTTGAGCATCAGCGTCTTGGCCGTGTTCAGCGTTTCGACGTTAGCCTGGTACGAGCGTGACGCCGAGATCATGTTCACCATCTCCTGCACCGGATCGACGTTCGGCATCGTCACGTAGCCGTCCGCGTTGGCGGAGGGATTGTCGGGATCGTAGGTCTCTTTCATGGGCGTCGGGTCGTCCACCACGCCGGTCACCCGCACGCCGCCCACCTGCTGGCCCGAGGCCGTGCGCGCGCCGCCGAGCGGGTTCACTGCGAACACGACCTGCTTCGCCTTGTACGGCTGGCCGTCGGGGCCGGTCGTACTGTCGGCGTTGGCGAGGTTGGACGCCGTCACGTTCAGGCGCTGCGATTCCGCCGTCATGGCGGAGCCCGCAACGCTGAAGATGTTCATCAGGGATGGCATGGTTTCGTAGACCTCACATCAGGTGCGCGTCACGCGCGCGTTGGTCGTTCATGGCTTCGTTACTGCGTCTTCCGGTTGCGTGCGGCGATCAGCTCGAACCCGAGGTGATCGCGGAGAGCATCGTCTTGATCTGCTGCGAGACCACCGTCATGCCCGACTCGAAGTGCAGCGCGTTGTCGGCGAACTGCACGCGCTCGGTGTCGAGATCGACCGTGTTGCCGTCGAGCGCGGGCTGCACCGGCGTGCGGTACATGAGCTGGCTCTTGTAGGTGTCGGCGGGGCCGCCCGTCGGGATCAGCTTCGCGTCGCCGGCCATGTGGCCCGACTCCGTGGACGCCATCTGCATGCCGCTCGTCACGCCCGCGGGCTGCGCCATGGCGAGCGGCTGGGCGTTGCCGCCCGAGGTGGCCTTCATGCCCACCGTGCCGCCGGCGCCCTGCTGGCGCAAAGCGCCGGCGAGCGACGCCGCGAAGTCCACGTCGCGCGCCTGGTAGCCCGGCGTGTCGGCGTTCGCGATGTTCGAAGAGATCAATGCCTGGCGCGTGGCGCGCACATCGAGCGCTTCGCGCCCAAAGGCGAATTCGGCATCGAGTTTGTCCAGCATCGGGCGTTCTCCGTGAAACGAAAAGGATTCGGCGTGAGCGCGGCGGGCTCGCCAGGCGGCGGGGAAACCGGCGCAAACGTTAGGCGCGTGGTCCGAAGGCCTTTGCGCATGGAGTGGAATATTAGGCGGGGGTGGCAAGAACCAATCGGACGAATAGCCGGTAAAGCGCCCCTCTATTCGACGCAAGCGCGCGGGGGGCGCCGCCTAGAATGCGAGGCGTGTCAATGCAATCGATGGAGAACGACAATGCCGCAGACTGCCCCTTTCCGTAGGCCGCACGCCGGCCTGGAGCGGCGTGCGCGCGCGCTGTCGTGGCGCGCGTCCTGGACATGCGTGCTGGCCTGCGCCCTTGGCAGCGCGCTCTTTGGCGGCACGCTCGCTCATGCACAAACTCCGGCGCAACCTGAAGCCGCCGGCAGCCAGATCTTCATAGCGGGCCCCGGCGACCGCTCGGGCGCCGACGCCGCGCAGATGAACGCGATGCTCGCGAGCAATGTGAAGAAGCCCGCCGCGGCTGTGGCCAGCGTTGCTCCCGCCAATGAGGCCGCACCGTTGCGCGCGGCCAGCTACGCCGATCTGAATTCGCGCGGCGTGCCGGAGGATGCACGCGCGGGCGTCGAGTCGAACGGCATGATCACGATACCGGGTCCCGGCGAGCGCGCACCCCAAGGCGACGCGCCGCGCATCGTCACGGTTCCCGCGCCGGGCGCGAGCGCCCAGCCCATGCGCGTGCCGGCGGCCAACGCGAACAACGCGGGCACGCTGCAGCGCGTGAACCTGTCTACCGCCGCGAACCGCGTCGCCCCGGTGGTCGTGGACGCCGGCGCGGCGACGCTCGCGAAGCCGGTTGCCAGCGCAAGCGCCGGCGCGCCGCCGAATCCCAATACCAGCGCCGTCGCCACGAACGTGCAGGCCACGCCGCCGGGCCAGCAGGACGGCGAATCGATCCGCGCCGCCGCGCTCGCCTTCCTGCAGCAGCAGTCGGCTGGCTTGCCGGGCCACGTGAGCATCACGGTCGCGCCGGTGTTTCCGCGTGGCCTCGCAGCCTGCACGTCACTCGAGCCGTTCATGCCGCCGGGCGCGCGCACCTATGGCCACACGACCGTGGGCGTGCGCTGCATCGGCGCGAAGCCGTGGACGCTCTATGTGAGCGCGCGCATTGCGGTGGACGTGACCTACTACGTGGCCTCGCGTCAGATCGGCGCGGGCGAGGCGCTTTCAGCCGCCGATTTCATGCCGCGCGCGGGCGACCTCGCGAACCTGCCGCAGACCATCATCACCGATCCCAACCAGGCGACCGGCGCCGTCGCGCTCGCCCGGATTTCCGCGGGACTGCCGCTGCGCACCGACATGCTGCGCAGCGCCGCCTCGGTGGTCATCGGCCAGACGGTCAAGGTGATTGCCGTGGGCAGCAACTTCACGATCTCCGCCGAGGGCAGCGCGCTCAACAACGCCGAGCCGGGCCAGCAGGTGCGCGTGCGCACGAGCGGCGGCCAGATCATCTCGGGCGTGGTCAAGGACGCGGGTACCGTGCAGGTGCAGATCTAGGGCCGGTAAGCGCCGGTAAGGGCCGGAACAGGGGGCGCCCAGCCCCGTCCGGCGGCCCGATCCGGCCGTTTCCGGCTTTGTGCGCCAGCACACGTAACAGCATGTAACGGTGGGATTTTTCGGCTAAAGTTCGGCCCGACCTGTGCCGTTATCAAGGTCAAATCGATCAGGAACGCCCATCGTGAAAGTTGACTCCTCCACCCGCAATGATCCGCGCACGCTGCAGGATGGCCTCGCGCGCTCGCAAGCCGATTCGACCGGCGTAAGCACCGACACCGCTACCACCTCCGGCGCGGCAGGCGGCACGACCGCCGCCGCTCAAGGCGGCGCGAACGTGAGCCTGTCGTCGCTCTCGTCGACGATGCGCTCGCTCGCGGCGAGCGGTTCCGCTGACATCGACACGGCGCACGTGCAGTCGATCAAGGACGCGATCCGCAACGGCACGTTGCAGATTGACTCCGGCAAGATCGCCGACGGCGTGATCCAGACCGCGCGCGACCTCATGAAGCCGACGTCGGGCAACTGACGCCCGATGCGCGAGCGCCGCGCAAACCTCGCTTTTTTTGGTGCCTTGCAATGAAAGATGCCCTGTTGGCCACACTGATCGACGAACACGCCACGGTCGAGGCGTTCGCGTCGCTGCTCGCCTATGAAGAAAAGGCGCTCGTGTCGGCCGATGGCATGGAGGCGCTCCCGCAAATCGTCGAGCAGAAGACGACGCTCACGCAGCGTCTCGCGGGCCTCGAAAAAGCGCGCGACGCGCAACTGGCCGGCCTCGGCCTGCCGGGCGGCCGCAAGGGCATCGAAATGGCCTGCGACGGCGACGCGCGTCTGGCAAGTCAGTGGGCGCTGCTCAAGGGGTCGACCGAGCGCGCGCGCCGCAAGAATCTCACCATTGGCATGATGATCCGCACGCGCATGGAGCATAACCGCCGCGCGCTCTCGATCCTGCGCGGCGAAACGGGCAACGGCTCGATGCTGTACGGTCCCGATGGGCGGTTGCCGGCGTTCGGGCTGTAAGCGCGCGTAGATCGTCCGCCAAAGACAAAAGCCGAAGCAGTGATGCTTCGGCTTTTTTGTTTCGCGCGAGTCCAGTCCACCAACAAAAAAGCCGGGGCGCTCTCGCACCCCGGCTCTTTCATTGCAACTTCAGTCCCGCTCGCGCTGGCCGCCGCGCGCGCCGTCTACCGCCTCAATTCTCCTGGCCGGCCCAAGACATCTCGCGCAGTCGCGTGCGCAGGCGCGCCACCGCCTGGCTGTGCAGCTGGCACACGCGCGACTCGCTCACCTCCATCACCGCGCCGATTTCGCGCAGGTTCATGCCGCGCTCGTAATAGAGCGACATGAGCAGCTTCTCGCGCTCGGGCAGCCGGTCGATCGCCTCGATGAGCGCGCCGCGCAGACTGTCGTCGAGCAGCGCCGAAAGCGGGTCCGAATGATCGACGCAGTAGCGGTCGAGGAACGGTTCGTCCTCGGCGGAGCGGTCGAAGTCTTCGTAGTAGATGAGCTGGCTGCCATGCAGTTCCTGCAGCATGCTCTGATACTCGTCGAGCGGCATGCTCAGATGCTCGGCGATCTCCGTCTCGCTCGCCGAGCGCCCGAGCCGCTGCTCCACCTTGTGCACCGCGCTTTCCACTTCGCGCGAGGTGCGGCGCAGGCTGCGCGGCAGCCAGTCGTTGCTGCGCAGCTCGTCGAGCATTGCGCCGCGAATGCGCTGGCTCGCGTAGGTCTCGAACTGAGCGCCCTGATCTTCCTTGTAGCGGTTGGCCGCGTCGAGCAGGCCGATCATGCCGGCCTGGATCAGGTCGTCGAGGTCCACGCTCGCCGGCATCTTGGCGACGAGCTGCAAGCCGAGCCGTCTGACGAGCGGCGCGTATTTCGCGAGCACGTCGGCCTGCGAAATTTTTCCTTGAGCGTTATACATCGTGCTCTCCACTTCTCATCTCCCTGTTGGCGTCGTCGTGCGCACGTCAGACGTGCTGCGGCGACGTCCGCTGCGCGGGCGTATCGGTCCGCCAGCCCACATGGGCCGGAGCGGACGCGGATGTTGCGTTGGGTGCGGGATGCACACCCGTCACGGCCGCTACGAACGAATCGGCGTTCGCGGCGAGCGTGCTGTGTGCGGCGTTTGTTGCATGGGTAGCGTGGGGCTGGACGCCGGCTTGCGGCGCGCCGTCCGGATCGTCGACGGGTGCGTGGCCCGCCGCTTCATGTTCTTCGTCCTTCGCGCCGAACAGTGCATTGGCGCGTGCCGTGGCCGGCGAGCACGCCGAGACCGCGGGTCGCATCGGCCAGTGCGGCAGCTCGGCGGCCACGTGGCGGAAATCGCGCGCGGCGGCCGTCGACGGAAACGCATCGACGATGCAGCGCGCAAGCCTGAGCGCCTGCGCCATGTGCTGATCGGCGGCGACGCTTCCGGCGCTGTCGAGCGACACGCTCAGGTAGCGGCTCGCCACCCCTGCGAGATTCTCGATCGCGGCCTGCGCGTCGCTCGCGTTCGCCACATGATTCGCGAGCACGCGAAACTGCGCGATCGCATGCGCGAAGTGCAGCCGTTTCATGCACGCGTAGGCGTCCGTGATCGACTGCGCACCGATGCGCATCACGATCAGCACATCGTGCGCATGCATGGCGAGCGGCGAAAGCGCGCCATCGGCGTCGAGCTGCGCGTCGATCAGTACGATGTCCGCGGGGCCCGAAATGACCTTCTGCAGCTGGGCGGACGTGTACTGCGCGCGATTGTCGCGCGAGGCGGCCAGCACGCCGAAGCCGAGCGCATGGCGCCCCACGGCTTCGTCGAGCGTGCGCTCGCCGCGCACGACGGCGGCGAAGTTGCCTGCGCCGCGCACACCGCCCACCAGCGCACAGACCGAGCGGGGTCCCAGACACTCGTCGATCACGAGCACGTCCTTGCCCTGCGCGGTGAGCGCCGCCGCGAGATTGACCACCGTGGTCGTGCGTCCGGGCGAACCTGCACCGCCCGTCACTGCGACCACGCGCGAGCCTTCACGCGCGAGAAGCCGCCGCAGCCCTTCAGCTTGATCGATTACGAACTTATCCAAACCTGACCTCGGGAGCCTGCGAATTCGTACGCGTCGAGAGTGCCGACAGCAGCGCCGGGATATCGTCTTCGTGCGGCACGAACGGCGAACTCTCTCGCGGAATGCAGAAAGCGCTGCGGATCAGGAAGCGGCGCGTCGCCACGTAAAGGTTCTCGGGGACCTTCTGGCCCGTCGAGACGTAATGCACCGGCAGCTTGTAGCGCAGCACGGTGTCGAGCGCGCTGCCGAGGTTGGTCGCCTCGTCGAGCTTGGTGAGGATGCAGCCCGTGAGCGGCGCGTTGTCCGGGCCGCTCTGGTAGGCCTGCACGACTTCGTTGAGCGTGTCGCCGTGGTTGGTCGCCGAGAGCAGCAGAAGGCGCTGCACCGGGCGGCCCGCGCCGCACAGCATGGCGATCTGGTCGGCCACGGCGCGGTCGCGCTGGCTCATGCCGATCGTGTCGATCAGCACGATGTGCTTGTTCTTGAGTTCGGTGAGCGCGAGCTGGAGGTCCGCGCCGTCACGCACCGCGTGCACCGAAACGCCGAGGATCTTGCCGAAGATGCGCAGTTGCTCGTGGCCGCCGATCCGGTAGCTGTCGGTGGTGAGCAGCGCCACCTTGCTCGCGCCGAAGCGCATCACGCAGCGCGCGGCGAGCTTCGCGGTGGTCGTGGTCTTGCCCACGCCCGTCGGGCCCATCAGCGCGAACACACCGCCGCGCTCCATCAGCGCCTGTTCGTCTTCGAGCACGGGCAGGTTCGATTCGAGCACCGACTGGAGCCACTCCATGCCGGCCTCTTCGGTCTGCACGTCGGGCAGCCGGTCGATCATCATCTTCACCAGTTGCGCCGAGAAGCCCGCGGCGAACAGCTGCTTGGTGAGCGCGCCCTGCACCGGGCTGCGGCGCTGGCGCTCGCCCCACAGGAGGCCCGCGAACTGCTCTTCCATCATGCCGCGCATGGAGGCGAGCTCGTTCATCACGGTTTCGTTGACGACCTGCTCGATGCGCGCGCGGATCGCTTCGCTCACGGTTTGCGCCGCATCGGTGCCCTGCGCATTGCGGCTGCCGGGTGCGGGGCCCGCGGCTTCCGGACCGTGGCCGAGGCGCTGCGCGGCGCGGCGCGCGGCGACATGAGCGGCCTCGAGCGCCCAGTCGGGCGTGCTGGCGTCAACGTCGGGCGGCAGCACCGGATCGGCGACGCTGCCAAGGCCGCGCGCGGCGGCGGTGGCAGGCGTCATGCCCGGCACGCGCGGCGCGTTCTGCTGGTTCGCGATACGGCGGGCGTGGTCGATCAGCCAGGGGTTCGATTCGGCCATCGTGCGCGGCGCGTCGCTCGTCTGCGCGGCGGCGGCCTGTTCGAGCCGCGCTGCGGCTTCACGTGCGGCGGCCTGGGCGTTGGCGGCCGGCGCCGTGGACGCAAACGATGGTGCAAAGGCCGGCGAGGCGAGCGAGTCGGTCGCGGCCTGCAGCGCCATTTGCAGCGGCGAATGCGCATGCGGGACAGCTTGTTGCGATTGGGCGGCCTGCATCGCGGATTGCAGCGTCGGCGGCATCGCCGATTGCGCGGCCTGCTGGCCTGCCGCGGCGCGCGAAGAAGGCGACGAAGCCGAAAGCGGCGCAATGGCGGCCGACGCGGCCGCCGCTTCCTTGCCGAGCGAGACGGCGGTGTCGGCGGCCTGGTCGCCATCGGCATCGGCGTCGGCACTCGCGCCGCCGTTTTCGGCGCCCACTTCCGGGCTCGCGCCGAACACCGACGAGAACACGTCCGGCATGCCGCTCGCGTAGGGGTTCGCACCGCCCACCGGGGCGGCGAGCGCCGCGGGAGCGGCGCCAGGCGCGCTGCGCGGCGTGCGCGACATCTGCGTCATGGCGGCGGAGGGCTGCGCGAACGGGGCGCCTTGACCACCTTGCGCCACGAGGCCACCCAGGCCTTGCGCGGCGGCAGCATCGGCCGGCGCGATCGCCGCGAGATCGCGGTCCGCGAGCGCGACGATTTCGACGCTGCCGTCGTCGAGCGTACGGTTCGACAGAACGACGGCGTCCGCACCCAACGCTTCGCGTACGAGCCGTAACGCGTCGCGGCTGGTGCCACCGATGAATTTGCGAATGTTCAAGCTAAGCCCCTGATGAGGTGAGCGGCCAATGCCGCCGCCGGTCGTCTGTTGCTGGAATGGCGCTGGATTGCTGCCGGCCTGGCGTCCTGTGCAAGGCCTTTTCCGATGTTGGAATTATTTCGAAGGTGAGCCCCCCATGATCGATGGATCAGGGCGGAGAAATGCGGGCAATTCGCGGAATCGGTGGCGGGGGTGCGCACAGGCAAAAATTACGTGCAGAAAGGCTCGCACGCGGCGCGGCTAACGAAAAAGCCCGCAAGAAGCGGGCTTTTTCTCGTCCAGATGCAGCAGCGCGATCAGTGCGCCCCGATCACGTTCACCACCTTCACGTTGCGCGTATCGGGCACCTCGGCATACGACAGCACCTTGAGCTGCGGCAAACTGCGGCGCAGGAAGCGCGACAGCATGGGCCGCAGCGCGTGCTGCACGAGCATCACCGGCGCGAGACCCAGCGCCTGCTGACGCCCCATCGCCTGCTCGGTCTGCGTGAGCAGCGTGTGCGCGAGACCCGGTTCGAGGCCGGGGTTCGGGCCGGAGGTGAGCGTCTGCGACAGCACGCGCTCGAGGTTCGCGTCGAGGCCCATCACCTGCATGTCGGCGTTGCCGGGGAACCATTGCTGCGTGATCGCGCGGCCGAGCGCGATGCGCACCGCCGCCGTCAGATCGTGGGCGTCGGTGATGCGCGGCGTGTGCTCCGCGAGCGATTCCATGATCGTGCGCATGTCGCGGATCGGCACGCCTTCTTCCAGCAGGTTCTGCAGCACCTTCTGCAGCGTCGTGACCGGCAGCACCTTCGGCACGAGGTCGTCCACGAGCGAAGGCGTGTCCTTCTGCACGCGCTCGAGCAGCGCCTGGACTTCGCGGCGCCCGAGCAGTTCGGCCGCGTGCATGACGACGAGGTGATTCAGGTGCGTCGCCACCACCGTGCTCGAATCCACCACCGTGTAGCCGAACACCTGCGCCTGCTCGCGCACGTTCGAATCGATCCAGACGGCGGGCAGGCCGAACGCCGGATCCGTGGTCGGCGTGCCGGGCAACACCGCGCTCACCTGGCCCGGGTTGATCGCGAGCCACTGGCCCGGATAGGCCTCGCCCGTGCCCACTTCCACGCCCTTCAATGCAATCCGGTAGGCGTTCGGGCGCAGCTCCAGGTTGTCGCGAATATGGATGACGGGCGGCAAGAAGCCGATTTCCTGCGCGAACTTCTTGCGGATGCTCTTGATGCGCTTGAGCAGCTCGCCGTCGGTGTTCTTGTCGACGAGCGGAATGATGCGGTAGCCCACTTCGAGGCCGAGCGTGTCGATGAGCGCCACGTCGTCCCAGGTCGCCTCGGCGTTTTCGACGGGCGCAAGCGCGGCGGGCGCGGCGTCGGCGATCACGGCGCTCGCCTTCTTCGCTGCGGCGTTCTTCTTCAGCGTGCGGCCGAGCTGGATCGCACCGCCGCCGAGCAGCAGAAACGCAAAGTGCGGCATGCCCGGAATCAAGCCCATCATGACGATGATCGCGCCCGTGATCATCAGCACGCGCGGGTTCGTGAAGAGCTGGCCGGTGAGCTGCGTGCCGATGTCTTCGTTGGTCGCCACGCGCGAGACGATCACGCCGGCCGCCGTCGAGATCACGAGCGACGGAATCTGTGCGACGAGGCCGTCACCGATGGTCAGCAGCGTGTAGGTCTCGCCCGCCGAGGCGAGCGGCATGCCGTGCTGCACGACGCCCACGATCAGCCCGCCCACGATGTTGATCACCATGATCAGCAGGCCGGCGATGGCGTCGCCGCGCACGAACTTGCTCGCACCGTCCATCGAGCCGTAGAACTCGGCTTCCTGGGCAATCTCGCTGCGGCGCTTGCGGGCCGCTTCTTCGTTGATGAGGCCCGCGTTCAGGTCGGCGTCGATCGCCATCTGCTTGCCGGGCATCGCGTCGAGTGTGAAGCGCGCGGACACTTCGGCGATACGGCCCGCGCCCTTCGTGATCACCATGAAGTTGATGACCATGAGGATCACGAACACCACGATACCCACGGCGAAGTTGCCGCCCACGAGGAAGTGGCCGAACGACTCGATCACCTGGCCCGCTGCCCCCGGGCCGGTGTGGCCTTCGAGCAGCACGATCCGCGTGGAGGCCACGTTCAGCGAGAGCCGCAGGAGCGTGGAGAACAGCAGCACGCTCGGGAACGCCGCGAAGTCGAGCGGCTTCATGGTGTACATGCTGACGAGCAGCACCATCACCGAAAGCGCGATGTTGAAAGTGAACAGCAGATCCAGCAGGAACGGCGGCAACGGCAGGATCATCATGCCGAGGATCATGCAGATCAGGATCGGTCCCGCCAGCGCGCGCAGATTCGTGCTTTGCAGCATCTCCGGGCGCCGCGCGAGGAAACCGGTGCGGGCGTTCATTCTGTTGCTCCTTCAGTGCCGTCGCGCGCCGGATTGTCGTCGGCGCGGCCAGCGGTATTCGATGCGTTGTTTGCGTTCGCCGCGTTCGCTGCGTTCGTGGAATTTGCCGCGTTCGCGCGACTGGCGGCCTCGGCGGCCGCGCGCTCCTCGGGGGTGAGGGCTTCGTCGGCTTCGCTGGCTTCGTCTTCGTCGCTCATCGCGCCCTTGTCCATTTCGGGTGGCACGTCGAGGTCGGTCGGCTCCATCGGCACGTCGCCGCCATGCTCGCGAAAGCGCTTGAGCTGATAGACCCACGCCAGCACCTGGGCGACCGCGCCGTAGAGCGGGCCCGGAATTTCGCGGTTGATGTCGACGTTGTAATAGAGCGCGCGGGCGAGCGGCGGCGCTTCGAGCAGCGGCACGTTGTTCTCGGTCGCGATCTCGCGGATGCGCGCGGCCACGAGGTTCACGCCCTTGGCGACGACCTTCGGCGCGCGCATCTCGCCATCGGCGTACTTGAGCGCGACGGCGAAGTGCGTCGGGTTGGTCACGACCACGTCGGCCTTGGGCACCTGAGTCATCATGCGGCGGCGCGCGGCGGCGCGCTGCTGCTGGCGAATGCGCCCCTTCACGTGCGGATCGCCTTCGTTTTCCTTGTGCTCGCGCTTCACTTCTTCCTTGGTCATGCGCAGCTTGCGGTAGTACGACCAGAGCTGGTACGGCACGTCGAGCGCGGCGACCACGAACATGCCGGCGACCGTCATGCCGCAGCACACGCCGATCAGATGCATCGCGTCGGCGAACGCGCGCGGCGCGGGCTGCATGGCGAGCCCGAGAATCTCGTCGCGCCGGCTCCACAGCGCCCAGCCGCCGATCACGCCCACCACGAGCGTCTTGGCGAGCGACATGCCGAGCTGGATCGGCCCGTTCACGGAGAAGATCCGCCCGAGCCCCGACATCGGATTGAGGCGGCCGAAGTTCGGCTGCAGCGCCTTCGTCGAGATGAGCCAGCCGCCGAGCGCCATCGGCGCGAGCAGCGCGGCGAGCCCCGTGAGCGCGAGCACCGGCATGAGCGCCATGAGACCTTCGCGCGCGGCGACGCCGGCGCCGATCAGCATGCGGCTGGTTTCGAACGCCCCCGCGTGATTGAACGAGAACGCGCCGCGCATCATGGCTTGCAGATGCTCGCCGATCGTGCCGGAGAGCATCCACGTGCCATAGAAGCCCGCCGAGAGCAGCGCGAATGTCGCCAGCTCCCGGGAACGCGGAACCTGCCCCTCCTCCCGCGCCTTTTCGAGGCGCTTGGGAGTGGCGGATTCGGTTTTCTCGAGGTCGCTGTCCTCAGCCACGCATGCTCCGGTCGCGGGCACGCGCCGCTCGTCGCGGCTGCGCGGCTGGCGCGCGCCCTTTTTCAGTGACAGCGATTATTGCCGCGCAAGCCAAGCGGCGATTGGCGGAGTAGGACGGGGAAATCAGGGTATTTCGGCCGATGGAACCGGGGCGGCATCATCGGCGAACGCCGGCACACGATGCGCGCGCGCTCGCGGGCCGCCAACTTCACGGCCTACGCACCCTCAGCGCCCGCGATTTCAGAACGCGACGAACGGCGCCTTGCCGCCGGACGCGCTCATGTCCATGCCGTAGTACACGTAGCGGCCATAGAAGAACGACAACCCCAGGTCGAGCGCCGCCGCCGACCCGAACTGCCCTGCCAGGTTGTTGGCCGCATAGTTCGCGCCGCTGCCGAGCAATGCGTTCGCGTTCGCGACATTGAAGGTCGCGGTGCCCGTCGTTGCGCCGTTATTGGACGCGAGTGCAGCGCTGAAGGACTGGGTGGACGTAGGGCAATAGAACGTGCCGAGATTGCCGCCGCACTGCGGCAGGGCGCTGTCGACGAAGAAGATCGCGTTCGAACCCGAGTCGAGGAAGGTCTGGAGCGTGCGCCCGTTGAAGGTGGAGCTGAGCCTGCCCCACGAGTCCGTGTTGTAGCTTTGCGCGGCGGTCATCGCGTTGTTCGACTGCGTACCGATGCCGAACACGAGCGTGCCCGTCGCACTGGGCGCGCCGCTATCGGATATGGGGGCCATCTCGAGGATCACGCCGTTGCCGTCCGTGCCGAATCTGGGCACCGGATTGGCCACCAGCTGGGTTTGCGTGACCGTTGCCGTGACGCAGTTCGTGTCGCCGGGGCAGGAGTAATAAGTGCCGAGGTTGTCATAAGGCGCAACGCCGATACCGAGAATGCCGTTCGCGCCCAGGTCCTGCACCGTGTCCTGCGCGCTGCCGAAGCTCGCGCACGCCGACGGCACCGTGTTCGAGTTCAGGTCGCCGATGATCTGGATCGGAATATTGGACGCCGTCTCCCCGCCGATCTTGACGTCGGCGGGACGCACCGTGCCCCATGTGTAACCGTCGGCGAAGGCCGTGCATTCGGCGAGGGTGCCGCCGTTGGCTGTGGCCTTGGGCAGCGGGCCCAACAGATTCGGCACCGCCGACGCGAGCAGGCGCAGCCCGAAGGACGCCGTATCGACCTGAATGTTGTCGACGGTCTCGCAGGTGCTCGTGCCGGCCACGCAGATTGTCACGCTGACAGTGGGAATGTTGGGCAGCGTTCCGGTCAGTCCGCGGTTCACGACGACGCCCACGGTATTCGCGGCGGTAGCCGCGGTGGGCTGCTGTGTGGGACTGGGAACCGCGGAGCCGCTGCCGCCACTGCTGCCGCTCGAGCTGCTGCTACTGCTACCGCTGCTGCCGCCCCCGCCCCCGCAGGCGGCGACGAGCGAAACCAGGGCAACGAGCGCGGCGCCCGAAAGGAACCGGAAAGGGCGCAGCCACACGTTGCGCGAATAGCGTGAAGTCAGCACTGAAGTCAGCACGTTCGGCCTCCGCTCGTCACTGGATATCGGAGGCGCTGACGCCCGCAGGCAGCGCCTGCGGCAGCCATGCCTGCCCGGAGAAGGCGCCCATGTGGCCGCCCGAATGCACCACGACGTTCGAGTTTTCGACCACGCCCGGCCCGCGCACGTGACCGGCGGCGTGGCTCGCCTTCACGCCGGCCGTGTACTGGGGAAAATAGCCGCCCAGCAGCGTGGCGAGATTGGGCATCTGCGGGCCGTCCCAGGCCACGCCGAATACGGTGCCGGCCTGCGAGAGGTACTCGCGCACGACGGTGCCGTTGGCGAGCGTGGTCTGCTGAACGGTATAGGCGGGAGTCGTGGAAGCGCCAGACGCCGCGCCTTGCACCGCTGCGCGCGCCACGGCCGAGGCGTTGCCGGCCGCGGCTGCCGCCGAAGCGGCGCTCAGGGTGCTGACGTTCGCGCCCGCCGGCGTGGGCATGGGCGCACCGCCGAGCGCGGCGTGAGCCGCCGGCGCCGCGAGCAGCACACCAAGCAGGGAACCGAGAAGCGCCGCGCCGGGTGCGCGGCCGCGTTTGACGCGGCGCGCAAACGAGCGCGCCGCGTTGCCACAGAACGATGTGTATGGATACAAGGCGTCCCCTCCCTGTTGCGATGGCGCGTTGCACCATACGCTGTCGGGGCCGCGCGGGAAGGTCGCGGCGGGACGCAGCAGGACGGGCAACGGCTGGCTATGCTTCGTTGCCCCACCGCGACGTTCGCCGCCGCAGGGCACGAAGGCATGAGCACTAGTATGCCCGCCTTGGACTACATGCGGCAGCTAACCGAACGATTAGCTGCACGTTAGGGGTCAGAACCCGAGACTTGCGAGCAGATCGTCGACCTGCGCCTGGTCCTGCACGACGTCGGTCTTGCCTTCCGGATTGATCTGCGGGCCGTTGAGCAGGCCTTCGGGGCTGCCCGTGCTGCTCTGGGTCTCCGCGAGCGCCGCCGCCGTCGCCGCGAACTGCTCGCGCCGCTCCGGCGCGATGTTCTCGACCAGCACGGTGAGCAACTGCTGCTCGATCAGATAGACCACGTCCATGATCTTCTTGATCACCTGGCCCGTCAGGTCCTGGAAATCCTGAGCGAGCATGATCGCGAGGAGTTGCTCGTTGGTCGCCGCGGTGGCTTGCGGCACGCCATCCACGAAGGCGCGCGTGTCGTCCATCAGCTGGCGCACTTCCTCGCGGCCGATCGGCGCGTCGTACCAGGTCGCCCAGCGGCTCGTCAGTTCCTTCGCGTCGCGTTCGAGCGTTTCCTGCAGCGGCTTGGCGATGTCGATCGCGGTCAGCACACGCTCGGCGGCCTGCTCGGTCATGTTCGCGACATAGCGGAGCCGGTCGCGCGCGTCGGGCACCGCCTCGGCGGCGCGCTCCACATGCTTGTCGAGGCCGAGTTCGCGCATCGAGTCGCGCAGGCTGCGCGTCAGGTGTCCGATGCGCGCGAGGATGCGGTCCGTCGCCAGCTCGCCGGCTTCGCCCGCGGCGGACGGCTCGAAGTCGAACTCGGGCGGCTGCGGGAGCGGCTCGATGCCATCGGCTTCCGGCCACTCACCGGAATGAGCGCCGGACTGCTCACTGATGGGCTCGTTCACGTCAGCTCCCCGTCTTGGCCATCTTCTCGAGAATCTTGTTGAGCTTCTCGTCGAGCGTGGCGGCCGTGAACGGCTTCACCACGTAGCCGCTCGCGCCAGCCTGCGCCGCAGCGATGATGTTCTCCTTCTTCGACTCGGCCGTCACCATCAGCACCGGCAGGTGCGTCAGGTTGGCGTCGGCGCGGATCTCCTTGAGCATGGCGAGACCGTCGAGGTTCGGCATGTTCCAGTCCGAGATCACGAACTCGTAGTTGCCGCCGCGCAGACGGGCGAGGCCCGCTGCACCGTCTTCGGCTTCGTCGACGTTCGAGTAGCCCAGTTCCTTGAGCAGGTTGCGGACAATCCGGCGCATCGTCGGAAAATCGTCCACCACCAGAATCTTCATTCCCTTATCCATCACGTTCCATTCCTCCAGGCGAAAACCCGGGCAATTATCCAGAGAAGCGCAGTGCCTATCCAGATAAATTAATCGCGAGCGATCGAGCAAGCGTTTGCGGCCTGCATGATCTCTCTATATCGGCAATTTCTTAGACGCGCTGAACCCTGTCGCCCATCGAGGCGAGTCGGGTCATCACGCGCCGGCTCATGTCGGAGAGCGAGGCGATCTCGTCGGCGCCACCCATGGCGATGGCTTCGCGCGGCATGCCGAACACGATGCAGCTCGCCTCGTCCTGCGCGAGCGTGTACGCACCGGCCTGGCGCATTTCGAGCAGCCCGGCTGCGCCGTCGCGGCCCATGCCCGTGAGAATCACGCCGATGGCGTTCTTGCCCGCGTGCAGCGCCGCCGAGCGAAACAGCACGTCGACCGACGGACGGTGCCGGTTGACCGGCGGGTCGTCGGACAGATGCGCGATGTAGTTCGCGCCACTGCGTGCGAGCAAGAGGTGTGCGTGGCCCGGCGCGATGTAGGCGTGGCCGGGCAGCACCCGTTCGCCGTGCTCCGCTTCCTTGACGGTGATGCGGCACAGCCCGTTCAGGCGCTGTGCGAACGACTTCGTGAAACCGGGCGGCATGTGCTGCGCGATCAGCACCGCGGGCGCGTCGGGCGGCAGCGGTTGCAGCACTTCGCGGATCGCCTCGGTGCCGCCCGTCGACGCGCCGACGATCACGAGCTTTTCGGTCGAGACGAGCGGGTTGTTGATCATCGGCGCCGGGCCCGCGGGGTGCGCAGCGGCGTGACCGTGCGCGTGCGCTGCCGCGCCCGCCGATGCGGCGGCGGGCGCATGGTGCGCACGCACGCGGGCGCGCGCGGCGGCGCGCACCTTGTCGGCGAGCTTTTCCGAGTATTCGAGCATGCCGTCGCGAATGCCGACCTTCGGCTTCGTCACGAAGTCGACGGCACCCAGTTCGAGCGCGCGCAGCGTGATTTCGTTGCCGCGCTCGGTGAGCGACGACACCATCACGACCGGCATGGGCCGCAGACGCATCAACTTCTCGAGGAAGTCGAGGCCGTCCATGCGCGGCATTTCCACGTCGAGCGTGAGCACGTCGGGGTTGTGTTGCTTGATCAGCTCGCGCGCGACGAGCGGATCGGGCGCGGTGGCGACGACCGTCATATCGGGCTGACTGTTGATGATTTCCGTCATCAAACTGCGGATCAGCGCCGAATCGTCGACGCAGAGAACCTTGATTTTTTGCACAGCGTTCACGCCTCCTCTACTGTCCTGGCGTTGTCTTGACCGGATGCGCGCAGCGCGGACGACACGCTCGAGCCGAACAGCTCGATGCGAGGGCGCGCGCCCTGCGGCTGGGATTGGGAAATCTGGGGCGTATGAGCTGCCGAGTTTGCTGCCGGCGACGTGGCGCCCGGGCCGGCACGCCCGGCGCCGCCGACGCCGAACAGCTCGACGCGCGCCCGGGCCCGCGCGAGCCGTTCGGCGCGCGCTTCGGCGGTTTGCGCGGCGAGCTGCTGTTCGCGCTCGGCCACGCTCGTGTCCTGCGAGAGACGCAGCTTTTTGACCATCACCTGGCCCGTGCGCGGCAGGAACGCCACCTTGCGCGGATGCGAGCCTTGCAGGTCCTCGGCCACGATGCGGATGTTCTCGGTCGCGAGATAGCGGCGCACGAACACGGCGTTGCGGTCGCCGATGTTCATCGTCGTCATGCCCGCGAGCACCGCCGCGCCGCCGAACACCTTGGCCTCGAAACGCTCACGGCGGCCACCCGCCTTGATCAGCTCGTTGATGAGCACTTCCATCGCGTAGGCGCCGTAGCGCATGGCGTCGGAGGCGCCGGTGAGGGCGTGGGCGGAGTCCGCGCCGTCGTCGGGGAGCATGAAGTGGTTCATGCCGCCGATGCCGGCGGTGCGGTCCTGAATGCAGGCCGCCACGCACGAGCCGAGCACCGTGACGAGCACCATGTCCTCGCCCGTCGTGTAGAACTCGTTGGGCAGCAGCTTGACGCCGGGGCGCTGGAAATGCGCGTCGAAATAGCGGTTCGTCGCGATCGGAAGGCGGGCGCTCATGCGGGCACTCCGAGCGCGTCGTTCGCGCGGCGCGGCGCGGCACTGGCAGCGGCGCCGCGCGTGAGTTCGTACACCGTCTGGCCGCGCAGACGGAACGCCTGCGTGACGTAGGTGAAGTTCTCCGAATGGCCCGCGAACAGCAGGCCGTCCGGCTTCATGAGCGGCTCGAAGCGCGTGAGCACCTGTGCCTGGGTCGGCTTGTCGAAATAGATCATCACGTTGCGGCAGAAGATCGCGTCGAACGTCGTGCGCAAGCCGTAGTCCGCGTCGGTGAGATTGAGCTGCTCGAACTTGACCATCGCGCGCAGCTCCGGGCGCACCTTCACGAGTCCCGAGTGCGAGCCGGTGCCCTTGAAGAAGAAGCGCTTCAGACGCTCCGGCGACAGATGCTTCACCTGGTCGAACGAGTAGACGCCCGCGTCGGCCTTGGCGAGCACCTGGGTGTCGAGGTCGGTGGCGAGCACGCGCGCCTCGCGCGCGGCGCGCTCGCCGAGCGCTTCGACGAGCGTCATCGCGATCGAGTACGGTTCTTCGCCCGTGGAAGCCGCCGAACACCACACCGAAACCGGCTGCGCACCTGCCACCCCCGCCCTGCGCTTCACGAAATCCGCGAGGATCGGGAAGTGATGCGCCTCGCGGAAAAACGCCGTGAGGTTCGTGGTGAGCGCGTTCGTGAACGCTTCCCACTCGGTCGCGTCGTTGCGCGCTTCGAGCTGGTCGAGGTACTCGCGAAAACTGTCGAGGCCGAGCGTACGCAGGCGCCGCGCAAGGCGGCTGTATGCCATGTCACGCTTGTGGTCCGAGAGCGAGATGCCCGCGCGGCGGTGAATGAGCGCGCGAATGCGCTCGAAGTCCGCCGAGGTGAAATCGAAATCGCGGTTGCTCTCGACGCCCGAACCGCCCGTCTCGCCGACGTCCTGGCGTGTATTTCGCAGCGCTTTCATGCTGATGCTCCTTCGCATTGCGCGCCGCCCACTGCATGGGATACCGCGGCGCAGGACTGCTGCGCGCCGCGCCTGCCCGGTTGCAATGCGTGCGGCGCATGGGCGGCCTGCGCAGCGCGCGCGGGCCGTGGGGCCCGGCGCGGCAGGTCTTGCCGTTGTGTAGCGCTCATGTGCATTGCAGTTGCTCGTCGTGTTCAGTACTTCACTACTCTTCCATGCCGCGTTCGATCAGAACGTTTCCCAGTCCGAATCGTCCGAAGCGGATGCTGCCGTGCTCACGTACGTCTCGCCGCGCGCAGGCGCGGCCGGTTTCGCTGCAGGCTTTGCCACCGCCTTGTTTGCCGGTTGCGCAGCGGGCTTTGTCGCAGGCTTCGCGGTGTCCGCCGGTGCCGCCGACGTTGCGACCGACGCCGACGACGACGTTGCCGCCGCGGGCTTCGCCCCCGCCGCAGCCGAAGACGGCGTCGCGCGTTTCGCGGCAACCGGCGCGGCCGGCGTGACGCGAGCCGGACCTGCACCCACGCTGCGCGCCGACGTGCCGCCCGTCGTCCACGTGCCGAGCACGTTCTGCAGTTGGCGCGTCTGCTCTTCGAGCGACGCGGCCGCAGCGGCCGCCTGCTCCACCAGCGCCGCGTTCTGCTGCGTGACGGTGTCCATCTGCGTGACGGCGCGGTTGACCTGCTCGATGCCGCCCGACTGCTCCTCGGACGCCGCGCTGATCTCACCCATGATGTCGGTCACGCGACGCACGGCCTGAAGGATTTCTTCCATCGTCGCGCCTGCGCGGCCCACGAGCTGCGAGCCGCTTTGCACTTTCTCGGCCGAGTCGTTGATGAGTTCCTTGATTTCCTTCGCCGCGCTGGCGCTGCGCTGCGCGAGGCTGCGCACTTCGCCGGCCACCACGGCGAAGCCGCGGCCCTGCTCGCCCGCGCGCGCCGCTTCCACGGCCGCGTTGAGCGCAAGAATGTTCGTCTGGAACGCGATGCCTTCGATCACGCTGATGATGTCCACGACCTTCGCCGAACTCGCCGCGATGCCCTGCATCGTGTTCACGACTTCACCCACCACCTCGCCGCCGCGCGTCGCGATGTCGGAGGCGTTGACGGCCAGCTGGCTCGCCTGACGCGCGTTCTCCGCGTTCTGGCGCACGGTGCCGGTGAGCTGCTCCATGCTCGACGCCGTTTCCTGCAGCGAAGCGGCCTGCTGCTCGGTGCGCTGCGAGAGATCGGTGTTGCCCATGGCGATCTCGCGCGCGCCCACGTCGATCGAGCTTGCGCCCGTATGCACCGCGCTCACGAGCGTGACGAGGCTTTCCTGCATGCGCTTGATGCCGCTGAACAGACGCCCGATCTCGTTGTCGCTGTAGACCGTGACCGGCTGCGTGAGATCGCCGTGGGCGATGCGCTCGAAGCACGTCACTGCGTCCTCGAGCGGCTGCACGATGAGGCCGCGCATGGCGAAGCGGATCACCACGACGAGCACGAGCGCCACGGCGATCGCCGCGCCAATCGCGATGCGCATGACGGCGATCTTGTCGTGCGCGCCAGCCTCGCGAGCCTGCGCGCTTTGCTCCAGGGCCTGCGCGAGCGGACCGGCGACGTTGTCGTAATCGACGAACATCGGACTGATCTTCGTGTCGGCGATGGCGTGATAGGCCGGTTGATCGTTTGCGCGCAGGGCCGCGAATTCGGGCTGCACGCCGTCTTGCATGAGCGTGGCGCGCTTTGCCGCGAGCGCGTCGAGCGCGGCGGCGTCGAGACCGCCCTTCGGCGCGTTCTGGAACGCTTGCCAGGCTTCGTTGGATTTGCCGAGCAATTCCTGGGCGCGATCGATCACCTTCTTCGCATCGTCGGCCTGGCCTGCTGCCGTGAGCGCGCTGGCGCGGTCGATCGCGACACGCGTGCGCAGCAGATACGACGACGCGTCGTTCAGCGCATGCATCGCCACGAGATCGCCTCGCACGATTTCGGTGAACGCATCGCTCGCACGCCCGAGCGCGACGAGCCCGAGTGTGCCGACCAGCACGGTCAGCGCAACCAGAATGACCCCGACGCCCGTGAGCGTCGTGCGGATCGACCATCTTTGCAGCATCTCGTTTGCTCCTGTCCTGTACGAATCGGGGCGGGCTGTGCGGTCAAGCGCGGCCGGCATAGGCACGGCGACGCCCGGGCCCCTGCGCGAAGCGCGCGCGAAAACGAAGGCGGCTTGCCGCTCTTTGGCGGCGGCTTATCCGCTCTCTCTCACGCTGGCCTCGCGGCCCCCAGGTTTAACTCTCGGCGCGTTAGACCAGCGCCTCGATCAGAGCCATCTCGCGGCTCGTCATCAGTTTTTCGATGTCCATCAGGATCAGCATGCGGCCTTCCACAGTGCCGAGGCCCGTGAGGTACTCGGTCGTGAGCGTCGCGCCGAATTCGGGCGCCGGCATGATCTGCTCCATCTGCAGCGTGAGCACGTCCGAGACGCCGTCCACCACCATGCCGACCACGCGATGCGCGACGTTCAGGATGATGACGACCGTCTGGTGGTCGTACTCGACGCGGCCCAGATGGAACTTGATGCGCATGTCGACGATCGGCACGATGATGCCGCGCAGGTTGATCACGCCCTTGATGAAGTCGGGCGCGTTCGCGATGCGCGTCACGCTGTCGTAGCCGCGGATTTCCTGCACCTTCAGGATGTCGATGCCGTACTCTTCCGCGCCGAGGGTGAAGACGAGGAATTCCTGGCCGCCTGCGTCGGCCTGCAGCGCGTCGCGGCGTTGCGCGCCGGCAATCGCGCCGTGCGCGCCGTTGCCTTGAATCGATTGGACTTCTGCCACGTTAGCCCCTGAACGGTTGGGAGATGATGGGTTGAGTGCGTCCGGACTTCATCGCGATTACGCGAATTCGGCGAACGCACCCGAATTTGCGCTGGCGCTTACGCCATGCGTGGCGCGCGTCTCGCGATTGAGCGCGGCCACGTCGACGATCAGCGCGACGCTGCCGTCGCCGAGAATGGTCGCCGCCGAAATGCCGTGCACCTTGCGGTAGTTCGTTTCCAGGTTCTTCACCACGACCTGTTGCTGGCCGACCAGTTCGTCGATCAGCATGGCGAAGCGACGACCTTCGGTTTCCATGATCGTGACGATGCCCTGCGTCGGGTCCGTGCGCGCGCCTTCGACGTTGAACGCCTGATGCAGCGCCACGAGCGGGAGATACTCGCCGCGCACGCGCACCACGCGGTCGCCGTTGGTGACCGTGTAGATGTCTTCGTGGCGCGGCTGCAGCGACTCCATCACGAAGTTCAGCGGCAGGATGAAGATCTCGCTGCCGACCTTCACCGACATGCCGTCGAGAATCGCCAGCGTGAGCGGCAGCACGATGCGCGTGGTGCTGCCCTTGCCCGCGTGCGAGGTGATTTCCACGTGCCCGCCCATCGCCTGGATGTTGCGCTTGACCACGTCCATGCCCACGCCGCGGCCCGAAACGTCCGTCACCTGCTCGGCGGTCGAGAAGCCGGGCAGGAAGATGAGGTTCCAGACCTCGTCGTCGGACATGCTGTCGCTCACCTGCATGCCCTGCTTGATCGCCTTGGCGAGAATCTTGTCGCGGCGCAGGCCCGCGCCGTCGTCGCTCACCTCGATCACGATGTTGCCGCCGTGGTGCGCGGCGGACAGCACGAGCTGGCCCGTGGCGTCCTTGCCCGCGGCGCGGCGCGCTTCCACGGTTTCGATGCCGTGGTCGAGCGAGTTGCGCACGAGGTGGGTGAGCGGGTCGATGATGCGCTCGATCAGGCTCTTGTCGAGTTCGGTCGCCTGACCGAAGGTGACAAGCTCGACTTCCTTTCCGAGCTTCGCCGCGAGATCGCGCACGAGACGCGGGAAGCGGCTGAAGACGTAATCCATCGGCATCATGCGGATCGACATCACCGCTTCCTGCAGATCGCGCGCGTTGCGCTCGAGCTGCGCCATGCCGTTGTAGAGGCGGTCGTGCAGCGCCGGGTCGAACGTGCTGGTGGTTTCCGCGAGCATGGCCTGCGTGATGACGAGTTCGCCCACGAGGTTGATCAGCTGGTCGACCTTTTCGACGCCCACGCGAATCGAACTGCCTTCCGCCGATGCGGCGGCGGCGGCCGGTCGCGCCTTGCGCTCGCCGTCGGCTTGCGCGGGCGCCGGGGCGCTCGCGGGCGGACGCGGCATGTCTTGTTCGGCATGCGCAGCGGGCGGCGGGGCCGGGATCACGGCGCTCGCCGCAGGGGCCGCCGCCACCGGTGCGGCGGGAGGCGCGGCCGGAGTTGCCGCGGGCGCGGCGGCGGGTGCGGCCGCAGCCGGTTGCGCGTCGCCCTGCGGCGCGGCGCCACGGCCGATCGAAATCTGTTTCTCGTCGATCACGAAGCAGCACACCGCGATGATGTCGTCGGAGGTCACATCGGTTTCGAGCCACAGCGTGAGGTCGTCGCCGGTCTTCACCTGGCCGAGAATGCGGCCGAGGTTGCCGAGCTCTTCGACGAGCAGTTCCTGGTCCTTCGCGTCGACGGCGCGCAGCGTGACGCGCAGGTGCGGACCTTCCACCGCAGCCTCGGCGCCGGCTGCGGGCGCCGACGCTGCCGCATCGATCGCCTCGCTCACGACGTGCTCGGGCGCGCCCGAGCCTGCCGAGGCCAGCGTACTGTGCAATTCGAACGCGGCTTCGAGATCTTCTTCCGAATCGCCGGCGCTCGCCTGCGCAGCCGGTGCGGGCGCGGGGGCCGGCGCCGGTGCGGGTTCAGGCGCGGGTACGCCGCGGCTTTCCGCGTAGAGGCGCTCGAGCTTGGTGCGCACGGCGGCCGCTGCCTGCGCATCGGGCTCGGCGCTCGCGCGGTAGGCGCCGAGCTGGTCGGAAAGCACGTCCTTCGTTTCGAGGAACGTGTCGATCATGTCCTTGCGCAGCACGAGCTCGTTGTTGCGAGCGCGGTCGAGCAGCGATTCGAGAATGTGGGTCGTCTCGGTCAAGGCCGTGAAGCCGAACGTCGCCGCGCCGCCCTTGATCGAGTGCGCCGCGCGGAAGATCGCCGCCAGATCCTCGGGATCCGGGCGACCGACGTTCAGGTTCAGGAGAAGCTGCTCCATCTGAGCGAGCAGCTCGTCCGCCTCGTCGAAAAACGTCTGATAGAACTGAGTGATGTCGAGAGTCATTGCTCTTTCACCGCGTTAATTGCCTGGGGGGTGCCTGGTCGTTCGCCGCGCGGCACCTCAAGGGTGGGCCTCGCCGAGTGCGCTCGCCAGATCGACGAGCAGCTCGGGGTCCACCGGTTTTTCGATCCAGCCGGTCGCGCCTGCGTCGCGTACGGCTGCCTTGAAGCCTTCGTCCGATTCCGTGGTCAACACGAGGATGGGCGTTTCGAAGTACGAAGGATTCGCCCTCAACTGCTTGATCAGGTCGAGTCCGCCCATGCGCGGCATGTAAAGGTCGGTAAGCACGAGATCGAAGCGCTGGGCGAGCGCATGCTCGAGCCCTTCTTCGCCGTCGCTCGCCACCGTCACCTCGTAGCCTGCCGAGCCGAGCGCCGCCTGCAGGATCTCCCGCATGGACACCGAATCGTCGATCGCCAGAATGTTCCTGATCATCCGTTCCTCGTTGTCATTGCGCTGCCGGCGCGACGGCCGGGGCGACCGCCGGCCCCACCGGCGCCACCGTGGTCGCCACCTTCGGCGCGATCGCGACCGGCGCCGGCGCCGCCCGGCCCATGCCGGCGTCCGGCGTGAGCGCGGGCAGGCTCTTGCCCGAGCCCGCTGCGTCGTCGGAGAGCGTGGTGGTGGTCGAGTCGTCGTGCATGAGCGCGTCTTCGGACTTCTTGTTCAATACGATGATGCTGATGCGGCGGTTCTCCGGGTCGAGCGGATCGGCCTTGTTCAGGTTCTGCGTGGAAGCGAGACCGAGCACGCGCAACACCTTCGATTCGTCCATGCCGCCCGCGATCAGCTCGCGGCGCGATGCGTTCGCGCGGTCGGCGGAAAGCTCCCAGTTGCTATAGCCCTTGTCGCCGCCGGCGTAGGGCACGGCGTCGGTGTGGCCCTGCACGACGATGCGGTTGGGCACGTCGTTGAGCGTCTTGCCGATCGCCTGCAGGATGTCGCGCATGTACGGCTCGACCACGTCGCGCGCGGTGGCGAACATCGGGCGCTTCTGCGAGTCGACGATCTCGATGCGCAGGCCCTGCAGCGTGGAGTCGATGCGGATCTGCTGCTTGAACTGGCGCAGCACCGGGTTCGCCTCGATCGCCGCCATCAGCTTGACTTGCAGGTCGTGCAGGCGCACCTGCTCCTTGCGTTCGAGCGAGCCTTCGAGCTGCTTCGTGGCGTCGTCGTCGTTGTGCTTCGACTGGTTGCGCTCGGAGCGCTCGGTCGCGCCGTCGCTGCGGCGCGTGACGCCCTGGTCCTGCGACGAGATGTCACGGCCGCCGCCCTTCAGGATGCTCGAGTCTTCCGCGCTGCGGTCGCCGCCCCAGAGCGTGATCTTCATCGGCTGGTTGAAGTAGTCGGCGATGCCCTTCAACTGCACCGTCGAAGCCGACGAAAGCAGCCACATCAGCAGAAAGAACGCCATCATCGCGGTCATGAAGTCCGCGTAGGCGAGCTTCCACGCGCCACCATGATGGCCGGCCTTCTTCGGCGCGGCGCGCTTGACGACGATTGCGCGGTCCTTGTTGTTGCTCATGGGCCGCCCCTTACTTCGCCTTCACGCGGCGCACGTGCTCTTCGAGCTCCGTGAACGACGGACGCTCGGTCGAGAACAGCACCTTGCGGCCGAACTCCACGGCAATCGCCGGCGCGTAGCCGTTCAGGCTCGCGAGGATCGTGACCTTGATGCACTGGAACATCTTGGTCGACTCGGTCACGCGCTGCTCCGCGAGGCTCGAGAGCGGGCCGATGAGACCGTACGAAAGCAGAATGCCGAGGAAGGTGCCGACCAGCGCCTGGGCGATCATCTCGCCGAGCACTGCGGGCGGCTTGTCGGCGGACGCCATGGTATGAACCACGCCCATCACCGCCGCGACGATACCGAACGCCGGCATCGCGTCGCCCACCTTCGCGAGCGCGTGGGCAGGCGCCTCACCTTCGGCGTGGTGCGTTTCGATCTCCTCGTCCATGAGGCTTTCGATCTCGAAGGCGTTCATGTTGCCGCCCACCATGAGACGCAGGTAGTCGGTGAGGAATTCGACGATGTGGTGGTCGGCCAGGATCTTCGGATACTGCGTGAAGATCGGGCTCTTCTGCGGATCGTCGATATCCGCTTCGAGCGTGAGCGTGCCTTCCTTTCGCGCCTTCGCGAGCAGGACATAGAGCAGCGCGAGCAGCTCCATGTACACGTCCTTGTTGTATTTGGCGCCCTTGAACAGCGTGGGAAGCACGCGCAAGGTGGCCTTGATGGTCTTGATGCCGTTGCCGAGGATGAACGCGCCGACGCCAGCACCACCGATCATGAGCAGTTCCATCGGCTGCATGAGTGCGGCGAGATGGCCGCCCTCGAGTGCGTAGCCGCCGAAGACGCAAAGGATCGTCAAGAGGGTTCCAACGATAATCAGCACTGCCGGGTCCTCACTAGAAATGCGCCGCGAACCGCCGTCGGCCCGCGCCCTTAGCTGGGTTTACGGCAACGGCGCGAAAAACTTTGGGTTTGAATGGGCGCGGATCGTAAGCCGGCCGGGCGTCTGCCGTCTGCTCGACGTCGACATGCCGGATGAATCTGGGGCCGGTTCGCAAAGCCGCGCGGGAAGGGATTGCAATTCGTGTCTATGACTGCGTGTGACGATGCGGCGTGCTTGCGGCACGCGCCTTCCGGCGAAGCCGCAGGGGCCTCTGCGCCGGGACGGGCCGGGTTTATCCGGAGTCCCGGCCTGCATGGAGTGCGGCAAACCGCATCGATCAGGGTCAAGCGGCGTTGATCTGCCTCAAGCGGCGATCTGCGACGCAAGCGCGTTGCGCCGTGTGCGCCCCGCCCGCGAGGGCGGCTGGCACAGCCCGCAGACGAAGCCACGCTGCGGGTCGTGCGCGTGAGCGACGTAGCGGCCGCCGCAACGGCTGCATGGCGTCATCTGCAGGAGGCCCGAGGTGAAATAGCGCACGAGCGTCCAGGCGCGCGTGAGGCTCAGCGCGGGCGTTTCGTCATGCAGCCGCAGGTGCTCGAGATAGAGCCGGTAGCTCTTCACGATCGCGTGGATCGGCTCGCAGCGCGCGTGGCGGCTCATGAACATGAACGTGTTGTAGAACAGCGAGGAATGGACGTTGGGCTGCCAGGTCATGAACCAGTCGGTCGAAAACGGCAGCATGCCCTTGGGCGGCGACTCGCCCTTCACTTCCTTGTAAAGCCGGATGAGCCGGTCGCGCGAGAGCGAGGTCTCCGCTTCGAGCAGTTGCAAACGCGCGCCCAGTTCGATCAGCTCGATTGCGAGCGCGATCTCTTTTACCTCCTGCACCACACTCTTTGTCGCCATAGACACCCGTTGGAAGCCGCAATGGAATGCGCCTGGCCCCTGCCGCCGTTCGCGGGCAGCAAGGGTGCAATGCGCCGCAGCGCGCTGCGGCGCTGGGCGAAGCGGTTCAGCCGATCTGTTCGACGTCCTGGCCCGCCATGATGATCGCCGAGTGCGTCAGCGCGGTTTTGCCCTTGTCGGCAAGCGCACTCAGGATGGCGTGGTCGTCGAACCGGAAGCGGCAAAGCAGCTGGTTCGATGCGGCAAGGCGTACGGTCTGCGCGAAAGTGAGATTAGCGAGCACCTCGGCAGACTGCTCGGAGATGCCCATACGGAACATGCCCGTCGGCTTGTCCTCGCGCAAAAGACGTTGCGCGAGCAACAGATACGACAGGTTCACTTCCTTGATCTCATTGAGCATGTCGCTGTGCGTCGTCGCGCTCATGGATTCCCCCGAATCAAATCGCGGCGGCTGGT
The DNA here is from genome assembly GCF_040948675.1 of Paraburkholderia sp. BR14312. Taxonomy (NCBI): domain Bacteria; kingdom Pseudomonadati; phylum Pseudomonadota; class Betaproteobacteria; order Burkholderiales; family Burkholderiaceae; genus Paraburkholderia; species Paraburkholderia sp. BR14312. Next base: position 262,442 of record NZ_JBFPKI010000010.1, on the reverse strand, counting down.
CAGACCGCCCGCGGAAAACGTTTGCTCGCCCAGATACAACCCAAGTGCATCCGAACGGCCTGTTTATGGTCGTGGGTCCATTGTGGCTGGGGCGGGAACAAATGGAAATCGGACGGATGCCGCGACGCGTTGCGAGAAAAAGTTTCGCAAACGTGTAGGAATTTTTCTGACAAAGAGGCGGGAGCAGCGGCGGGAGGCGGGGCACGTCATGTCGTGCGCATAGGCCGCGGATTTATCGGTTGATTATAGGCTTTTTCATGGATGCGTCACGCGTGCGTGCTATTCGCTGCGCGCGCGTCACTCGCGCCCTGCCTTTTGACCCTTGTTCCGGCGCAGCGGGCACGCGGCTTGCGCAATGCGCGCCCAAGCCGCGTCACGCTTTGCAATGGCCTCTTACACCTGCTGTATCCCGCTGTAACAACTTTAAGCGTTTGCAAAACCGCGTGTGTCGGGCCGCGAAATGGCCATAATCGGTCTCAGGGATAACCCGATACCGTTGTACCGCCGCAGTGCCGCATCACAGAGTTCGTTGCACACGCGGCTTTTTTGCCAGGAGATCGAACAATGCGAATCGCACAAATTGCGCCACTTTATGAAGCCGTTCCGCCCAAGCTTTATGGCGGCACCGAGCGCGTCGTGTCCTACCTGACCGAAGCGCTGGTCGACCTCGGCCACGACGTGACGCTGTTCGCCAGCGGCGATTCGGTCACCTCGGCAAACCTCGAAGCCGCCTGGCCGCGCGCACTGCGTCTGGACCCCACGATCCGCGACGCGCTGGCGCCGCACATGGTGCTGCTCGAGCGCGTGCGCCGCGTCGCGCACGAATTCGACGTGCTGCACTTCCACCTCGACTATCTGCCGTTCCCGCTTTTCACGACCATGGACACGCCGTTCGTGACGACGCTCCACGGCCGCCTCGACCTGCCGGAGCTGCAACCGGTATTCGAGCAGTTCCCGAACGCACCGGTCATCTCGATTTCGGACTCGCAGCGCCAGCCGTTGCCGCAGGCCGCGTGGCAGAACACGATCTATCACGGACTGCCAAAGAACCTGCTCACGCCGCAAGCTGATCGCAAGCCCGAGTACCTGGCGTTCCTCGGCCGGATCTGCCCGGAAAAGCGTGTGGACACGGCGATCAAGATCGCCGCGCTCTCCGGCCTGCCGCTGAAGATCGCCGCCAAGGTCGACAAGGTCGACCAGGACTACTTCAAGACCGAGATCGAGCCGCTGCTTTCGCAGGCCCACGTGGAGTTCGTCGGCGAGATCAACGAAGAGCAGAAGCCCGCGTTCCTTTCGGGTGCGAAAGCGCTGCTGTTCCCGATCGACTGGTCCGAGCCGTTCGGCCTAGTGATGATCGAGGCGATGGCGTGCGGCACGCCGGTGATCGCCTTCAATCGCGGTTCGGTGCCGGAAGTGATCGACCCGGGCGTGACGGGCTATGTCGTCGAGGACGTGCAAGGCGCCGTGGCCGCGCTCCAGAGTATCGATTCGCTTTCGCGCCTGGCGATTCGCAACCAGTTCGAACACCGCTTTACGTCGCACATCATGGCCGGCAATTATGTCGACACTTATACGGCGCTGATCGAAGCCGCACAGCGTCCGGTACTGCGTCGCGTCGCCGCCGGTTGAGTGCGAAGCATTCCAGATTTCGCGATAAATCCAGACGAATGCGCGACGTGAATCGTTTGCGAGTCGCTGAATAGCGCCATTACGCGTTGATTACAGAAGACTCACAAAAAAGAGCCGCATGAAACATGCGGCTCTTTTTGCATTTTCGGCTACACCGCTATGACGGCCGGGCTGTTCCCCGGCGGCATGCGTCAGGCGATCAGGTAGCGTTCGCGGTTCTTGCCCGCGATCCACTTGGGCGGCTTGCCGCGGCCGCTCCAGGTCGCGCCGGACTTGGGGTCCTGATAGCGCGCAGGCAGCGGCGCCTTTTTCGGCGGACGCCCGCGGCGCGCGGCCTCGGCAAAGCCCAGGTCCTGGGCGGAAAGGCCGTATTCGGCGATCTTTTCCCGGATCGTGGCGATGACGTCCGCGATCTCCGTGCGCCGCGCCTCTTCGGCCTGAGCCTGGAGTTTTGCGATCTGCGCCTTGATCTCTGTATATTGCGACATTTCTATTCCCCCTTCAATGCTCTTGAAACCTGCTCTTGAAACCGGCTCGATCGGAGATTAGACGTAAATAACGGAATTAGCAATCGCTATTAATACTGCCTTTTTACGCTATTCTTCAATTTAACGATCGACCGGCTCCAGCGCAATTGCGTACACATCGATCGTAATAATTCGATCAATTACGTCGAAATTGACAATCCTTGACAGCATCGAAAAGGGCGACTGCCTAGAATCTGGCATTTCCCGGTGCCGGTGCTTTACGCGGCGCCTTCAAAAATCGACTTTTCGAGGTGTCACGCAATGCACTTATCCAGGCGGCTCATCGCCGAACTGATCGGCACTTTCTGGCTCGTTCTGGGCGGCTGCGGCAGCGCGGTGCTCGCGGCCAACTTCGCCGGGCCGGTTCACGGACTCGGGATCGGGTTCGTGGGCGTGTCGCTCGCCTTTGGCCTGACCGTGCTCACCATGGCCTACGCCATCGGCCACATTTCGGGCTGCCATCTGAATCCCGCCGTGAGCGTGGGCCTGACCGTGGCGGGCCGCTTCCCGGCGCGCGACCTCGTGCCCTATATCGCCGCGCAGGTGGTGGGCGCGGTGATCGGCGCTTTCGTGCTTGCGCTCATCGCGACGGGCAAGCCCGGCTTCGACCTCGTCGCGAGCGGCTTCGCGACCAACGGTTACGGCGAGCAGTCGCCGGGACACTACGCCATGGGCGCCGCGTTCGTGTGCGAAGCGGTCATGACCGCGGTCTTCCTGTTCGTCATTCTCGGCGCAACCGACAAGCGCGCACCCGCAGGCTTCGCGCCGATCGCCATCGGCCTGTGCCTCACGCTGATTCATCTGATCTCGATTCCCGTCACCAATACCTCGGTGAATCCGGCACGCTCGACCGGCCCCGCGCTGTTCGTGGGCGGCGAGGCGATCTCGCAGCTGTGGCTGTTCTGGGTCGCGCCGATCGTCGGCGCAGTGATCGCAGGCATCGTGTACCCGGCGGTGGCGGGGCGGGGCGAAGCGGTGGCGGCGGTCGGCGTGCGCGAGACGGCTTGACGGCCTCTGACGCGCGCTGACACGTCCGCGCGGCCCGAGCCGCGCCGCATTGCGACACGTTCTCCGCGCAGTTGCAAACGGGCGCTTCGGCGCCCGTTTGTCTGGCTGAGCGCGGGGCGCTCCGGGTGCGCTGCTGGCCGGGCCCGTGACGGCTGCGCTGCTAGAATCGGGCGACCTTCCCATTGTCTTGCGACCTGGAGCATCACGCCCAGCATGAAGCGCTCACGCCCCCGGCCAGGCCGGATCGCCTCGACGCTCGCCGCCGCGCTGAGCGCACTGCTATGCGCCTGCGCGCCGCTGCCACACGCCAACGGAGCCGCTAACGCCGGCGAGACAGCGCAGACGAATGCGAGCAGCGCGCCAGCCGCGCGCAACGTCGAAACGCTCATCTTCGTGAGGCACGGTGAAAAGCCGCCAGAGGGATTCGGCCAGCTTAACTGCAAGGGGCTGAACCGAGCGCTTGCGCTGCCGGCCGTGATCGCGGCCAAGTACGGCAAGCCCGATGCGATCTACGCGCCCGACCCCGGCGAGCAAAAGGAGGACAACGGCCACGCCTACAACTACGTGCGCCCGCTCGCGACGATCGAGCCGACCGCGATCCAGTTCGGCATGCCGGTCCAGACGCCGTATGGCTATTCGAAGATCGACGCGCTGCAAAGCGCACTCGTCGATCCGCAGTGGCGCGGCCGCACCGTGCTCGTTGCATGGGAGCATCGGGAAATCGAGACGCTCGTACGCCGCGTCGTCACCGCGCACGGCGGCAGCGCGAACGACGTACCGCGCTGGGAGAGCGCGGACTTCGACAGCATTTACGTGGTGCGTATCGACTGGAGCGGCGGCGCCGCGCGCGCGCGTTTCTCGCACGAGCGCGAGGGGCTCGACGGTCGCGCGGACGACTGCCCGTGCGCGCAACTGCCTGCCGCGCAGTAATCGTCCCGCGGTTGCTGTTCGAATGGAATCGAGGTAGTGGCGGCGCTAGCGACCGCGCCCGCGTGAGTTACGACGCGAGTTCGTCGTTGAGCGCGAACAGCTTGCGAAGATGATGCGCGACACCGGCTTCGAAGTTGTTGCCGATGCGCGGCACCCGAGGCAGTCGCTTGATGAGATCGGGATTGGCGTTGTTCATCATGAACGGATGACCCGCCGTTTCGAGCAGGTCGATATCGTTCATGTTGTCGCCGAACGCGACGCAACCCGCGGCGTCCACGCCGAGCCGGTCGAGTACGACGCGCAGCGCGCGGCCCTTCGAAACGCCGGCCACCATCACTTCGAGGCAATCGGGCAGGGAATAGGTGACGTAGAGCGCGTCGCCGAACTCGCGCGCGAGATTCTGCGCGACGTGCGCGAGATCTGCCGGATCGCCGATATAGAGCGCCTTGGCGATGCCTGCGCCCGCGTAATCGCGCAGATCCGCCACGCGGTACTCGAAGCCCGAGTCCTGGTGATACGCGAGCAGTTCGGGCGCGTCGCGGTCGATGAGCCAGGCGTCGTCGGTATAGATGCTCACGATCACGCGGCCGTGCTCGCCCACGGTGTCGGCGGCGACCAGACGCTCGACCATGGGCGCGCTCAGATTGCTCGCGTGGATCAGCGTGTCGTCGGGTGCGTGCACGCGCGCGCCGTTCGCGGTGATGAGATATGGCCGGATGCCGAGCACGTCGCGAATACCGGCCACGTCGCAATAGTGGCGGCCGGTCGCGATTACGAACGGCAGCCCCTGCGCATCGAGTGCGCCCAGCGTGGCAACCGTGAACGGATCGACCTGATGGTCGCTATTGAGCAGCGTTCCGTCGAGATCGGTTGCAATGACCTTGTACATGGTGATCAGACAGCTAGCGGGAAACGTTGAATCGTAGCATCTGCGGCACGGCTATGCCCTTGACCTCGTTCGCGCCCTTTCTCACTTGCCGCTCAGTTGTCCGCAGCAGCGCGCGCCAGCCGCTGGGCCTCCATCTGCGCGAGGCGAAGCGCGCCGGACGTGGAATCGGCGAGCGGCGCGCGCAGGCGATCGCGCACCGCTTGCGGCACCCACTCGCGCAGCGGTTGCCCAAGGCCGCCCGAGAGCGCCGCCGGCAGCTCGCCCGAAGGATCGAGCGCGGTGATGAGTTTCGCGATTTCCACGCCAGCTTCGGCGAGCAGCTTAGCGACGAACGGATGTTCGCGATGCGCGAGGACGACCGGTGCGAGGCTGGCGTAAGCCGTCTGGTTGGCCGCGCACTGCCATACGATGAGACTGTCGCGATCGGTGGCCCGCGCGTGTGCGAGGAGGGCCCGTGCGAAGTCGTCCAGGGGCACGCGTGCATCGAGCGCCTGCTGCGCCCAGACGATCGCGCGCAGGCCGAACCACGCGCCACTCGCTTCGTCGCCCGAGGGAAAGCCGAAACCGCCCGCAATGCGGCACTGACCGTCCTCACCAAGCACCGCTGCGATGCTGCCCGTGCCGAGGGCGACCACCACGCCCGGCGCGCCGCCGTGCGCGCCCAGCAGTGTCGTGTAGGCGTCGCTTTCCACCGCCAGTCCGGCCACGGGAGGAGCGGCAGCGAGAAACGGCGCCAGCCAGTCGGGGTTGTTCACGCCCGCGAGCCCGCAGCCAAGCACGCATTGCGACCAGTCGAACGCAAGCCCCGCGTGCGCAAACGCCGCGCGGCAGCCCTCCTCGATCGATTGCCAGGCCCGCGCGATACCGAGCCCGAGCCCCGACGGCCCCGCAGCCGCGCGCGCGAGTTCGACGCCGTTCGCGTCGCCAAGCGCGATGCGCGTGCCCGTACCGCCGCCGTCCACGCCAATCAACCAGGTGTATTTCTGCATGATGTCCGCCGCGCCTCGCGCGCCTGTGAGTCCGGTTCGAAAGCCAAAATTCTTGTCGTGCCGCAGAGACTAACGGCTTCCCCGGGTTCGCACAATCGGCCATCCGGCCAGGGTGGCGGCGCTGCACCGATCCGCTATGCTTGCGTGGCTCGAACGATGTCTCGCAAGGAGAACTTACCGTGACACACCGCTGCAACTGGGTATCGGCCGGCGCGTCGCCGCAGTATGTGCAATACCACGACGAGGAGTGGGGCGTGCCGTCGCGGGACGACCAGCATCTGTTCGAAATGATCGTGCTCGAAGGCGCGCAGGCAGGGCTCTCGTGGTCCACGATACTCAACAAGCGCGAAGGCTATCGCCGCGCCTTCGCCGACTTCGACATCGAGAAGGTTGCGCGCTTTACGCCCAAACACGTCGAAACGCTCATGCAGGACGCCTCGATCGTGCGCAACCGGGCCAAGATCGAGGCCGCCATCGCCAACGCCCGCGCCGTGCAGCAAATCCAGACGGAGCACGGCTCGCTCGCGAAGTTTGTCTGGTCGTTCGTGAACGACACGCCCATCCAGAACGACCTTGCCTCGTATCGCGACGCACCAGCGTCTACCGAAGTCTCGGACGCCCTTAGCAAGGCGCTCAAGAAATACGGCTGCAAATTCGTTGGCACGACGATCTGTTACGCGTTCATGCAGGCTGTCGGCATGGTCAACGACCATGAGCGCGACTGCATGTGCCGCAAGGCCTGCGCTGCGCTTGGCAAAAAGAAGCGCCGCGCCTGAGCGCAGTGACACTTGCGCGACTCGGGTAACTCCCGAGCGAGGCAGGACGCGCCTTGCAAGCCCTCGTCCCGCATGGCTTTGTGGCACGCCGGTGCAATTGCGCCCGGCACTGGCCAACCCAATTTTTGATCGCTACGGTGCGCCACCCCACGGTTTTCCGCTGGCGTGCCGTTATAACGGGAAGTGAATGCAGACGCGTCAGGGGAACGGTGAGTGATGTCGGCTGGAAGGCCGGCGGCGCCGCATTAGAAGGGAATTAACCTGTGCCCGGCAGCTGGGCAACAGGGGGTTGAAATGAAAAACGTCCACTTCCTGAGTCATCAGGAAATCTTCGACCGCGCGGTGGCCCATCTCTTTGGCCAGGGGCGCGCGGCACTTCTCCCACGCGGAGGCGGCGCCTACCGGGGCGGTGGCTGTGGCGGCGGCTCCGGCAGCGCGCACAGCTATGGCGGTTGCCCGGTCGGCAGCTTCATCCGGCCACGCGACTATATGAGCGCCATGGAAGGCATACCCGTGCGCTACCTCGGCCGTGAGACGAACGACGTGCCGCTCTATATGGATGTGGGCGTCGCCGCGCTGAAGAAGGCGCTGCTGCGCGCCCATATCAACATATACGACCCCGCCACGATCACTCTGCTGAGTTGCCTGCAGAACGTGCACGACGTGTTTGGCGTGTGGGAATGGCGCGAACGCCTTTGTTCGATTGCCGCGCAGTTCGGCTTGTCGCCCGCGCAGCTGAAGAACGCTGCCTGAAATCGGCCGGCACGCGCAACACGCGCTGCGCATCGGCGCGGAGTTTCTAAGCGCAAATACGCACAAACGCAAACGGCGGCGCAGCTTCTTGCGAAGCATGCGCCGCCGTCTGGCGGAACACCGAAAAGCGAAAAAGCTTAGTGGAGCTTCTTCGGCAGCATCTGGCTGCGCAGGCGCTTGTGCAGGCGCTTAACAGCAGCTGCCTTCTTGCGCTTGCGAACTGCCGTCGGCTTTTCGTAAGCTTGACGCTCACGCAGCTCGGCGATCAGGCCGTTCTTTTCGATTGCACGGCGGAAGCGGCGAATCGCCACTTCGAACGGCTCGTTTTCCTTCAGAAGAATCGTCGTCATGTATTTCCTAACTCAAATCGCTTAATACGGTTCAAAGGCGCGAGCGTCAAAGCCGCTCACGCGCCGGCCCTCCGGTCGTTCGCCACGCTGGGGCCGAACGAGAGGCAAGGCGGCCACGGAGGCCGGAAAAGAGAAGTAGGGGGTTCACAGCGGAACGCGATCAGGTCGACCTTGCTGCAACACACCTGACCGCCGGTTTGCGGCCGCCAACAGTAACGAACACGGCAACAAAACAGGCAAAGATCTCAATTCACTCCCAATGATATCAGGAAAAGATCCGCCTGACCAGGGTTTCTTGAGTCTACTCAGGGACTTGCGCGGCTTGCCGCGGCCGCCGCGCCCGCCCTGTCGATTAGGACACCTGGGTTAATGCCTTTGCCGTCAGGCGCTCGCGTCGTTGAGCGCCTGGATGTCGGCCGGATCGAGCTTCAGCCGTACCGCTGCTGCAAGGCTCTCCAGCTGATCCAGCGAGGTCGCGCTCGCGATCGGCGCGGTAATGCTCGGGCGCGCGATCAGCCACGCCAGCGCAACTGCCGCGAGCGTGCTGCCGTGACGCTCGGCCACATAGTCGAGCGCCGCGAGGATCCGGATGCCGCGGTGGTCGAGGTACTTTTCGACGCGCGAGCCGCGCGTGCTCTTCGCGAGATCCTCGCGCGAACGGTACTTGCCCGAGAGAAAGCCGCTAGCGAGGCTGTAATAGGGCACGACCGCGAGCTTCTGCGCCATGGCCACCGGTTCGAGATCGGCCTCGTAATGGGCGCGGTCGTACAGGTTGTATTCGGGCTGGATGATCTGGTACGCGGGCAGACCGGATTTCGTCGCAACCGCGAGCGCCTCCTCGACGCGCGCGCCCGTGTAGTTCGACGCGCCGATCACCCGCACCTTGCCGGCCTCGATCAGCCGCTGGTACGCACCGAGCGTTTCCTCGAGCGGGACTTTCTGGTCGTCCTCGTGCGAGAAATACACGTCGATGTAGTCAGTCTGCAGACGACGCAGCGAATCCTCCACGGCAGCCGCGATGTTGGCGGCGGAAAGCCCCGGGCGGCGTGCATCTTTTGCGACCTTCGTTGCGATCACCACCTTGTCGCGTTTGCCGCTTTTCGCGATCCACTTGCCGATGATCGTCTCCGATTCGCCGCCCTGGTTGCCGGACACCCACGCGGAATACACATCGGCGGTGTCGATGAAGTTGAGGCCGGCGTCGGTGAAGGCGTCGAGGATCGAGAACGAGGTGGCTTCGTCTGCGGTCCAGCCGAAGACGTTGCCGCCGAACATGAGCGGGGCGACCTGCAACGAGGAAGTGCCGATCCTGCGTAGTTCCATGGGGCCTCCAGAAAAAAGGGCGGACGGGGAACCGCTGAGCATACGCCGCCTCGCGGCGCGCTGCAGCGGGCAAGGGCGCGCAGCCGCGGGAGTGCCTTGGCGCCCTGCACTAAACCACGCGCGATACCTGCCGTAAACACGCTTGCAAACTGCAAGACGCAGAAATGCGTGAAGGAAGCGGGAAGCACGAAGCGCGGCGCAACCGGATTTTTTATGCACCGCGCAAATGAGGTCTCGATTGTCGGTGCTTCCCCTCAAGTTTTTTTTACCAACGCCGACAACCTTCACTGAGGCGGCCAGCAATGAAAGATTGCACCCGCCGCGGCCATAGTGGCTTGTAACGGGCTTTCAGCCCGCTTAGGAGAATTTCCATGCTCGGAATTAACAGCAACATCAACTCGCTCGTCGCGCAACAGAACCTGACGGGCTCGGGCAGCGCGCTGTCGCAAGCGATCACGCGCCTGTCGTCGGGTAAGCGCATCAACAGCGCAGCTGACGATGCAGCAGGCCTCGCGATCTCGAACATCATGCAGACCCAGATCAACGGTCTGAATCAGGGTGTGTCGAACTCGAACGACGGCGTTTCGCTGGTTCAAACGGCATCGAGCGGTCTGTCGTCGCTGACGAGCAGCCTGCAACGTATCCGCCAGCTGGCTACGCAAGCGGCCAACGGCTCGATGACCTCCGACGACCGCGCAGCACTGCAAAAGGAAGTGAACCAGCAAGTTTCGGAAATCAACCGTATCGCGTCGCAAACGACGTACAACGGCATGAACGTGCTGAACGGTTCGCTCGGTAACGTGTCGTTCCAGGTTGGCGCGAACGTCGGCCAGACGATCAGCCTGAGCCTGACGCAAAACATGTCGGCGGCTTCGATCGGCAGCGGCGTGCCGCAAGCTGGCCAAACGCTCGGCACGTTCTCGGGCCTGAGCCTGAACTCGGCTGGCGCTACGGTCGCCGCCTCGGCTGCAACCGTCACCTCCGTCAATGTGGTTTCCGACGGCAGCGGCGGCTTCACGTTCACGGACCAGAACAACCAGGCACTGAGCCAGACGGCGGTCGGCGCTCTGTTCACGGCGACGAACGAAGCCAGCAGCACCGGCGGCGGCTTCCAGGGTTCGGGCACGGCGGTCACGCTCACCGACGGCGGCATGTCGGCGGCTATGGCTGCAGCAGCCGGCTCGGCGGGTTCCGCAGCGGCCGCCGCAGCAGGCGTCGCCATGGAGACGCAGATCGGCGCGTACAACGCACCGACGGATGTTGCAAACGTCAACATCAGCACGGCAAGCGGCGCAAGCATGGCCATGGAGTCGATCGACAACGCACTGAACACGCTGAACAACCTGCAAGCAACGCTCGGCGCAGCGCAAAACCGCTTCACGGCAATCGGCACGACGCAGCAAGCTCAGTCGACCGACCTGTCGACCGCCCAGTCGTCGATCCAGGACGCCAACTTCGCGGAAGAAACGGCGAACCTGAGCAAGGCGCAAGTGCTGCAGCAAGCTGGTATCTCGGTGCTGGCACAAGCGAACTCGCAGCCGCAGCAGATCCTGAAGCTCCTGCAGTAATACGAGCTTCTGTAGCCCAAGCGTTGCGCGCCCGGCCGCCATACCCGTGAGCGCAACGCAAGCCAATCGGGAGGATCACCTCCCGATTGGCATTTTCCAGACCTGAACCGATTCACACTGCAACGCCGACGCACGGAGCCCCTTCATGTCCACCGTAACCAGCTCGACAGCCAGCACGATCGCAAGTAGCGTCGCCGCCACGACCGCAGCGAGCAACGCCGCTCTGCAGCAAGCAGCCCAGTCGATCGTCAGCGGCTCGACCGGCAACTCGTCGATGGACGTGAATTCGCTCGTTACGGCGCTCGTCAACTCCAAGATCGCCGGCCAGGCCGCCACGATCAGCGCCGAGCAGACGCAGGACAACACCGAAATCTCCGCGTACGGCGCGCTTTCCGCCGCGCTTTCCGCACTTCAGGCAGGCCTCTCGCCGCTCTCGGATGGCACGACCCTCAGCGCATTCAGCACGACGCTCAGCGGCACCGGCATCACCGCCACAGCAGGCAGCGGCGCGGCAGCAGGGTCATACTCGCTCGATGTCAAGCAGGTGGCACAAGCCCAGGTGCTCACCTCGACCGGCTACGGTGCAACAACGGCGCTCGCGTCGGGCTCGTCCACGATGACGCTGACGGTCAACGGCGCCAGCACCACGATCTCGCTCGACAGCACCAACAGCACCGTTGCGGGTATTGCATCGGCGATCAACTCGGCCACTAACAATCCGGGCGTGACGGCAACGGTCGTCAACGGCGCCGACGGCGCGCACCTTGTGCTGCATTCGACGTCGACCGGTTCGCAGAACGGCATCAGCATCGCGATCAGCGATTCGAATTCCAGCGACGCACTGAAGAACCTCGCCGTGACGACCACGGCAGGTACGGCGATCACGAGCTCGAGCGCGACTTCCGCCAACCTCACCGCCAACCAGTCGACGATCTCCAACACGACCAACTGGACACAGTCCACGGCCGCACAGGACGCCTATTTCACGATCGACGGCACGGGCGCGACCAGCACGACGAACACCGTAAAAACCGCGCTGTCTGGCGTCACGCTGACCCTCACCGCAGCGGCGGTCGACACGTCGAGCACGGGCAGCGGCGCACAAACGCTTACGGTTGCGCAGAACACGAGCGCGGAATCCAGCGCGATCAACAATTTCGTCACGCTGTACAACACGCTCGTGACGACGATGTCGACGCTCACGTCCTTCAGTTCGACCTCGACGTCGCAGGGCGTGCTGCTTGGCGACTCGACGCTGAACATGATCCAGAACCAGCTCGCGACGATCGTGGCGACGGGCGTGAAGAGCGGCAATACGACGACCAGCCTGGCATCGATTGGCGTCACCCTGAATTCGGACGGCTCGCTCTCGGTCGACAGCGACACGCTGAATACGGCACTGCAAAACAATCAGTCGACCGTGGCGGCGCTGTTCAATTCGACCAACGGCGTCGCCGCCCAGTTGAATAACAACATCACGAGCTATCAGTCGAGCACGGGCGTCATCACGACGCGTACGAACGCGATCCAGACTGACCTGACGAACCTTTCGACGCAGCAGTCCAATCTCGCGGAATACCAGTCGCAGCTCACCAGCATGTACACTGCGCAATTCACCGCGCTCAACACGCTGATGGCGACGATGAACAACAACCAGCAATACCTCACGCAGCTCTTCGGCGGCACCAACAGCGCAGGTGCGCTGGCCACCAACAAGAGCTGAGCGCACCCAGCAGGAGAAACGACATGGAATTGGCGGCGCCCATCGATCGCATCTGGCAGATCACGAAAGACATCGAACAGGCGGCGGCCGTCGGCGAATGGGAAAAGGCGGCCGAGCTTGCGAACGAGCGCTCACCCCTTCTCATGTCGCTCTCCGCGAAGCAAACGGGCGCCGCGCTCGAGGTGCTCAAGCAGGTTCACGCGGTCGATACACTTGTCGCCGCGGCGGCGGAGTCGGCACAAAGCACGCTTAGCGCCGAGTATCGTTGCGCCATGCAGGCAACGCGGAACGTGAATCTGTATCAGCGCGTTGCGCAGTTCTGAAGTCCGGACCTCGCACAGCGTCCAGAAATAACAACCAACCATTGCGCCTTTCGGGGCGCATTTGCGTACCTCGGCCCGCCTCGTGCGGGCTTTTCTTTTACGCGCCCTCAATACACACGGCTCGGGCCGCCACGGCCGACTACCCAGCTTCATTTCCGCCCGTTGCTCGCACCAACCGAATTGGCGGGCGTTTTGACGTCAACTCGGCAATTCGTTCCGACGGGGCGCCCTGGATAATTGCCCTACTTCTGCTACCTGCGGCGCAAGCACGCCTTCGTCATGACCGCTTTCCATACTCCGACCGACCTCACCGCGCTCGTCCCCCAATCGCAAATGGGGAGCGACATTCAGCTCGTCATGGAAGCCGGGATCGAGCACCATCGCAAGCAGGAATACGACGAAGCTGAAGCGCTCTACGCCATTGTGCTGGAAGCGGATAGCGATCATGTCGACGCCAACTACCACATGGGCGTGCTGTACATGCAAACGGACCGGCCAGCCGAGGCCGTGCCGCACTTCGAAGCAGTGCTCGGCCACACGCCGAACTTCGCGCAACTGTGGGTCTACTACTTCAACGCCCTGACCGCCAGCAACCAGTTCGAAGCCGCGCGGATGGCGCTCGACGTGGCGCAGAAATGCGGCGTTCCTGCGGACGCCATCGATGCGTTGAAGGCTCGCCTGCCCCAGCTTGACGCCGCGTCGGCGCCCGCGCGTGAACCTTCGCACACGGCCGAAGCGATCGAAGCTATGCCGAAACAGCAGACGGCGGACACGCCCGCAGCGAAAATCGATCCACGCCGCGCAAGCGCGACGGAGTTGCGCAAGTTTGCAGATCTCTTCAACAGCAAAGAGACCGAGGCTGCGCTGACGCTTGCCCGTCGCTTGACGAAACAAAACCCCTCGCATGGCGAATGCTGGATTATGCTCACGCACGCCCTGCAGCGCGCAGGCCAGTATGCGGAATCCGTGACGTCGGCCGAGCGTGCCACCAGCCTGCTGCCCAATAGTCTCCCCGCTCAGATCATGCTGGCCGACGCGCTGCATATCACGCGGCAGTCCCAGCGAGCCGTATCGCACTGCCGCAAAGCGCTTGAAAAGCATCCCGAGAGTCCACAGCTGCATCGCACACTGGGCGCCGCCCTGCAGGCAACGGGCCGAACAGGCGAGGGCATCGCCCAGATGCGCCACGCCGTGGAACTGGCACCTCGTGACGCTATCGAACTCGACGCGCTGGCTAACGCGCTGAACGAGGATGGCCAGTACGATGAAGCGGAAAGCGCCTTCCGCAAGGCACTCGAACTCGCGCCGATGCAGGCTGCAACGCACAGCAACCTGCTGTTCTGCCTGATGCACAAGACCGATCTCGATGCAAAAAGCGCATTCGCCGAATTCAGCGAATTCGGGAAGCGCCAGGAAGCCCCCCTGCGTGCGCAGCGTTCGGAGCACACCAATGTTCGTGACCCCGCGCGGCGACTGCGAATCGGCTTCGTTTCGGGCGACCTGATCAATCACCCGGTCGCCTATTTTTTCCAGTCGATCGTAGAGCATCTGGCCCGCGATACAAGCCTGTCACTGCACGTCTATTCGAATTACGTGATCACCGACGCGTTCACGAATACGATCCGGGAGCACGCGCAAGAGTGGCATGAAGTCTTCGGCATGACCGACGCCGCGGTCGCGGAAAAGATTCGCGAAGACGGTATCGACATCCTGATCGATCTGTCCGGCCATACAGGTCGCAACCGCCTCGTGGCCTTCGCGCATAAGCCCGCGCCCATTCAGGTGAGCTGGATCGGCAATCCGGCCACGACCGGCCTGACGTCCATCGACTATTACATGTCGGACCGGTTCGTCACGCCGCTCGAACAGTTCGCCAGCTGCTTCACGGAAAAGCTCGTGTTTCTGCCTGCTCTCGCGCCATTCAAGCCGTACAAACAAGCGCCGGACGTGAACGAGTTGCCCGCCTTGAAAAATGGCTTCGTGACGTTCGGCAGCTTCAGCCGTCTGGTCAAGATCGGGCCGGAAGTCGTGGCGCTCTGGGCGCGCGTGCTGCGCGAGATACCGACTTCGCGCATGCTCATTGGCGCGATCACGTCGGTCGAACAAATGAACAAACTGGCCAAGCTGTTCGCAAGCGAAGGCATCGACGTGAGCCGCATCAGCTTTATGCAGCGCAAGAATACCGAGGTCTACCTGCAACAGCACCAGCAGGTCGATGTCTGTCTCGACGCGTTCCCGTTCGCCGGCTCGACCACGACCATGCACGCCCTGTGGATGGGCGTTCCCACTGTGACGCTGCCCGGCGTTTCGATGGCGAGCCGTGGCAGCACGGGATGGCTCTCGCACCTCGGGCTCAACGAGGCGTTCGTCGCGCGCGACAAGGACGACTTTGTGAGCAAGTGCGTCGCGCTGGCTGACGATCTCGACGCGCTCGCAACGGTACGCCGCGAGTTGCGCCAGCACTGCATGCAGTCGCCCATCATCAGCGCGAGCACGATCGCCAACGCCGTATCGCGTGCACTGCGCACCATGTGGCGGCGCTGGTGCGACGGGCTTGCACCCGAGCATTTCGAGGTCCTGGCGCAGCCGCAAGATGCATCGGCGGAGCCAGTTGCGGAACCGGCGCGCGAGCAGCAGCAACCGGACATTGCGCCGACAGCTGGATCGATCACGTCGATCGACGCGGTGACCGACATCCCCGCAGCGATGAAACCCATCCGTATCGTCTGCGGCACCCGTCGCACCCGTGAGCAGTTCTCGAATGAAACGGCGCTTGGCCGCTCGCTAAAGCTCTATGCGCACCTGCCAAACGTCGAACTCCAACTGTTCGACAACAACACGCGCGGACTATCCAGCATCTACAACACGGCGATCGAAGAGGCTAAGCAGCGCCCGGCCATCCTCGTCTTCATTCACGACGACGTCTGGCTCAACGACTTCTTCTGGACCGAGCGCATCCGCGAATCCCTCGCCCGTTTCGAGGTGGTGGGGCTCGCCGGCAACCTGCGCCGCGTGCCGCGCCAGCCTGCATGGGCCTTCGCCACGCCCGATCTGCAGTGGGACGAGCGCAAATACCTGAGCGGAACCGTGGGTCACGGCACGGGTTTTCCGTGCAACATCGCGTCGACGTTCGGGCCTTCCGGACAGGAATGCAAGCTCCTCGACGGCCTGTTGCTGATCGCGGATAGCGATACGCTGGTAAAGAGCGGCCTGCGCTTCGACGAGCAGTTCAAGTTCCACTTTTACGATATGGACTTCTGCCGCCAGGCTGAACTAAAGGGGCTCCGCATGGGAACCTGGCCACTGAGCGTGGTTCACGAGAGTGGCGGAGCCTTTGGGACACCCACCTGGCGGGAAGGGTACGCGTCTTATTTGGGCAAATATGGAGAGTGAGGCGCGCGGCGGGCGGTAGTCGTAATTGTCGAGATACCGCCCTCGTCGAAACGCCTTCACTGCCTCTCACAGCGATATCCACCGGAGCCTATATTGGATCAAACTCCTGTCCATCAGCATCACAATCCGGACTTACTTAACCTCATGCCGCAAGGCGCACGCCGCGTGCTGGAAGTCGGCTGCAGTTCCGGAGCGCTGGCGCGCGAATACAAAAAAACAAATCCGGGTGTGCACTACACCGGGATCGAGATTGTCCCGGCTTATGCCGAGATGGCACGCGAACACTGCGACCGCGTAATCGATGTAGACGTCGAGCGGGTAACTGTCGAGCAAATTCGTTCGGACCTCAATGCCGATTGCTGGGTCTTCGGGGACGTGCTCGAACACCTTCACGATCCCTGGGCACTACTGAGGAAAATTCGCGGGACGATGGATCGCGGCGGGTGCGTTGTTGCGTGCATTCCCAATGCGCAGCACTGGAGCGTGCAGGCTCGTCTGAGCTTTGGCGATTTCCGGTATCAGGACTCCGGCTTGTTCGACCGCACACATATCCGCTGGTTCACGCGCGTCACGATGCTGGAGATGTTTCGCGACGCGGGGTTTGTCGTCGATGCTGGCAAGGCGCGGATCTTCCACGAGCCGCAACGCGAGGCCTTCTTGCCCGTTATTCGTGCTATGGCGAGCGCAGCGGGTGCCGATGCAAACGCAGCGGTCGAGGACGCGAAGGCGTTCCAGTTCGTGTTTCGGGCGGTCGTACCTCCTCAGCTTTAAATATTCCCATTCGTTGCACCGACCAAGGCATGGAAATGACGGACGGCTTTCTGCACAAGTATTTTCTTAATAACCCTGACAAGCGACTGCATAAGTGGATTCATTACTTTGACATTTATGAGCGTCACTTCACGCGCTTCAGAAATAAAGCGCCCGTGATGATCGAAATCGGCGTATTTGGCGGTGGATCACTGGCAATGTGGAAGGAGTTCTTCGGAGCCGGATCCAGAATCATAGGGGTCGATATCAATCCTCAGTGCAAGGCCCATGAAGCAGAGGGTATCGAGATTTTCATCGGCAGCCAGGACGACCCTGCCCTGATCGATCAGATATTCCGCAAATATCCGGAAGTCGACATCGTTCTCGATGACGGAAGCCATGTCATGAATCACATGATCTCTTCCTTCGAGCTGATGTATGACCGGCTTCACAAGAACGGAGTTTATATGGTGGAGGACACTCACACCTGCTACTGGCCTGAATATCAGGGCGGCGTGGGGAGGCCTGGGAGTTTTATCGAATTTGCCAAGAACAAGATCGACGAACTGAATGCGGTTCATTCGAGAGGCAAAATCCCAATTTCAACCTTCACGAAGAGTACCGATTACATCGCCTGCTACGACAGCATCGTTGCGTTCGAACGTCGTCCGCAAGGACAGCGGCAAGCACCGATTACTTGCGCCATGGTTGAAAACCCGGCGACTATGTAATTTCGACATCCCTTGCTATGGCGCTCAACGCGACTGTTTGCGGGTCGCCAAGCGCCATCCGCTGTACCTTTGGCGTTGGGCTCGGTTCTATTGCCTGGTGCCCGCGCGCAGTTGATCGGCGGGCTCGGTCGCAGCACGTCGCCGGTGAGAGTCGGCGAACTGCCGGGGGCTTTACGCAACGTCGCGCAAGGTCGCTACCGACCCGAAGCCGGACGGAAAAATTCGCTGGAGAACTCCCGCACGGCGTATGCGCGCGGCGTAGAAAATCGCTGAAATCTTCGACAGACTTTGGCGCGCCCGGCTGGGATCGAACCAGCAACCCCTGCCTTCGGAGGGCAGTACTCTATCCATTGAGCTACGGGCGCGTTGACTTGCTGGCGCCGCCGATTGACCGAAGAATACGGGAAAGGCAGCGCCGAAGAGAGACCGAGAGAATAACCGGTTTCGGTTAAACCGTCCACCGCGCGGATTATTAAGGGTCTCATCCCCATCAGGCACAATTCGGGCACAACTCAGACGCAACAACACGTCCCACTGCCGGTCCGCTCCGGGTAAACGCCCGCTGAACTCCCTCCGCGCCCAGCCACCAGCCGGAAAACCTTCCGTCTATAATCGTCGGTGTTTGATCTGCCGCATGGCCATTGCCGTCCTGCTGTACCGCTCACCATAAAACCAACGGGAGTCGAGACAAGCATGAGCGAAGCACCCCACGGAGCCCCGATCAAAACGCCCGGCCAGCTGATCGCCGCTGTCATCGCCGGGTTTGCCGTCCCCATCGTCATCATCATTTTGCTCGTCTATTACGTCGACAACACGACGCGCACCGGCGCGGGCACCGACGAACTTTCCATCCAGCAGGTCGCCGCGCGCATCGCGCCGGTCGCGCAGGTCAACGTGCGCGACGCCAACGCGCCGCACGTCTACAAGACCGGCGAACAGGTCTTCCAGGCTGTCTGCTCGGCGTGTCACGCCTCGGGCGCCGCCGGCGCGCCGAAGTTCGGCAACTCGGGCGACTGGGCGCCGCGCATCGCGCAGGGCTTCGACACGCTGTGGAAAACGGCGCTCTCCGGCAAGGGCGCGATGCCCCCGCGCGGCGGCACGAGCCCCGACGACTACAGCGACTACGAAATCGGCCTCGCCGTCGCCTATATGGCGAACCACGCGGGCGCGAACTTCCAGGATCCGCCCAAGCCCGCGCCAGGCGCTGCCAATGCAGCCAATGCGGCTTCGGGCGCGGCGGGCGCTGCACCGGCCTCCGGCGCATCGGGTGCCGATGCGAACGCCGCCCAGGCGCAAGCCGCCGCAGCGGCGATCGCGGCCATCCCGCAGGCTTCGTCCGCTCCGGCAGCAGGTGGCGGCTCGCAAAGCGCCGACGCCTCGCAGGCGGGCAAGGCACTCTATCAGCAGGTTTGCCAGGCGTGTCACGCCGCGGGCGTACTGGGCGCACCGAAATTCGGCAACAAGGCCGACTGGGCGCCGCGCCTGAAGGACCCGATGGATACCGTCTACAACTACGCGCTGCACGGCAAGGGCCAGATGCCTCCCAAGGGTGGCTCGACTGCCTCCGACGCCGACGTGAAGGCCGCCGTCGATTACATGGTCAGCGCGGCGAAGTAAGCCGTCACACGCGCGCCAAAGCGCAAAACGATCCCCGCCCGCAGCGATACGGGGCGGGGATTTTTATCTGCGTCGATGAAACAGCGGTCGCGCGTCAGCGCACGGGACGCGCGAATTCGCGGGCAAAAGCGAACGCACCCGAAGCGTCCCCGGCGAGCGCGCCGTAACGCGCAGCCAGTTCGGCGGGAGCGAGCCACGGATAGCTCAAGCCCTGTTGCAGGCGCTCGAGCCGCGCACCGTCCGGGTCGTCGATCACGTCCATCCGGGCAATGTGAATGTGGAATGCCGATACGCGCGGCGCGATGTCGTTCGAATCGAAAGTCCAGCGATACGTGCCGTGACCGATGCGCAGCGCGCCCGCCGCGTCCTCGCGCATCACGACGAGCCAGGGCAGCGCTTCGATCGTGCGCTCGCGCGCAACGAGCGCAGTGGCCTCGCAAAGGTAGTAGGTGCGGCAGCGCGAATAGCGCTCACCAAAATCGCTGACCAGCGTCTTCGCGATCGCTTCGGCGCCGACGCTGCGCGCCGGAAACGCGATGTTCGGTGTGGCCAGCGAGAACGTCAGTTCCGCATCCTGCGCGAATGCTTCGTGAATCCGTGCGGGCTTCGTGTTGTCCTTCGCGTCGATATACGTTTCAAGCGCGTGACGGTAATGCTGGAGTAATGGATCTTCCATCTGCGGCAGCGAGCGGGTCAGAGGCGTTCACTCTACAGCCGCCCGCGTCCCAAAAAAGCAAACACCCGCTGCATGCCAGGGTCATCACCCCTTCTGCAACAACGCCTTCAAACTCGCCAGCCGGTCCTTCGGCGTCATCGGCGCTTCTTCGGCGGTCGGCGGCGGCGCGTCGTCGAGGCCCATTTCCGGAATGAAGCGCGATGCCTCGCACACCACCGTCTCGCGCGCCCGCTTGCGCTTCTTGCACCAGTTCAGATGCAGGCTGCGCTGCGCCCGCGTGATCGCCACGTACATGAGGCGCCGCTCTTCCTCGATGCGTCCTTCGTCGATCACATCGTCTTCCGAGCCGCCGCGGTGCGGCATGATCCCCTCTTCCACGCCAACCAGGAACACGTGCGGATACTCCAGTCCCTTCGACGCATGCACGGTCGAAAGCCGCACGGCGTCCGGGTCCTCTTCCTTGCCTTCGAGCATCGACATCAGCGCGACGGTCTGAATCAGCCCCATGAGGTTCTTGCCGGTGTCGGCGAGACCGTCGGCATTGTCATATCCGGTGGCTTCGCTGTCTTCGCCGATCTCCTGCTCGGGCTTGGTGCCCTTGCGCTTGAGCCACTCGAGGAATTCGAGCACGTTCTGCCACTTCGACTGCGCCTGGCGCTCGTCGAAGGCGTCATAGAGATACGCCTCGTAGTGAATCGCATCCATGAGGTCGTCGAGCACGACCGTCGCCGGGTCCTTCTGCGCGCGCTCGGCGAGGCGCTGCATGAAATCGCAGAACACGCGCATCGGCTCGACCTGGCGCGCCGAAAGCCGCGCCTCGATCCCACCCATGTACACGGCCTCGAACAGCGACACCTTCGCCTGCCCTGCGAACGAGCCGAGCGCTTCGAGCGTCGTGTTGCCCACGCCGCGGCGCGGCGTGGTGATCGCGCGGATGAACGCGGGATCGTCGTCGTGATTGGCGATCAGGCGCAGATAGGCGCAGATGTCCTTGATCTCGGCCTTGTCGAAGAACGACTGGCCGCCCGAGAGCACATAGGGGATGCGCTCGCGGCGCAGCACCTGTTCGAAGATGCGCGCCTGGAAGTTGCCGCGATACAGAATCGCGTAGTCGCGAAACTGCGCGCGGCGTTCGAACTTGTGCGCCGAAAGCCGGAACACGACCGACTCCGCCTCGTGCTCTTCGTCGTTGCAGGGCGTGACGGTGATGGTGTCGCCCATGCCGTGTTCCGACCACAGCTTCTTCTCGAACAGCTTCGGATTGTTCGCGATGACGTTGTTCGCCGCCGTGAGAATTCGCACCGTCGAGCGGTAGTTCTGCTCGAGCTTGATGACGTGCAGCTTCGGAAAGTCCTTGCCGAGCTGCGCGAGATTTTCGAGCGTGGCGCCGCGCCAGCCGTAGATGGCCTGATCGTCGTCGCCCACGGCCGTAAACGCCGCGCGCGGGCCCGCCAGCAGTTTCAGCAGTTCGTACTGGCAGGCGTTGGTGTCCTGGTATTCGTCGACCAGCAGGTAGCGCAGCTTGTTCTGCCAGCGGTCGCGCACCTGCTCGTTCTTCGCGAACAGCTCGGCAGGCAGGCGGATCAGGTCGTCGAAGTCCACCGCCTGATACGCGTGCAACGTCGCCATGTAGTTGCGATAGACGATGGCCGCCTGGTGCTCGTCCTCGTTCGAGGCCGTGGCCAGCGCCTGCTCGGGCATCACGAGTCCGTTCTTCCAGAGCGAGACGATCGACTGGATCTTGCGGATGAAGCCTTTGTCCGTCGAGCCCACCTGCTCCTGGATCATGGCGAAGCAGTCGTCGGCGTCCATGATCGAGAACTGGGGCTTCAGGCCCAGGTGCTCCGCCTCCTGGCGCAGGATCTGCACGCCGAGCGAGTGGAACGTGCAGACCGTCAGCTGGTTGGTCGGCACCTTGCGGCCTTCCTTGCCGGGCGTGGTGAGCGTCTTGCCTTCGAGCAGCTTGCCCACGCGCTCGCGCATTTCGGCGGCGGCCTTGTTGGTGAAGGTGACGGCGGCGATATGGCGCGGCTCGAAGCCTTTCGCTTCGATGAGGTGCGCGATCTTCTGCGTGATGACACGCGTCTTGCCGCTGCCCGCGCCGGCGAGCACGAGACAGGGACCGTCGAGATAGCGCACCGCTTCGTTTTGGGCGGAATTGAGGCCTGCGGACATCGTTGCTGGATTGGAAAAACGGGTGGTACGGCTGGGAGGCGTGCGAACGGGGCGCGTAGCCTTTCGTGACGCCGCACGGCGCGAGGCGTGCGTACGTCGCAGCGGCCTCTCACGCGGGAGGTGCGATGTTAACACGGTACAGCGATACGCCGATGGCGCCCCCGATGTTCCTCTTTCCACAGCTCACCCGTCCCTCGCCTCGCTCCGCACGCTCTACGCGCCGTGCCACAATAACGGGCTCCCGCCACCCGCACTCGCTGGAAAGAGGAAGCGCTCAATGACTGCACCGCAACCGCTGCAAATCGGCCTGATGGGCTACGGCTTCGCCGGCCAGACTTTCCACGCCCCCGTGATCGCGCATAGCGGCGCCGCGCAGCTCGCCGCCATCGCCACGAGCCAGGCCGAACGCGCCCAGGCCGACTATCCCGACGCCGCGATCGTGCCCGACCTGGACGCGCTGCTCTCGATCGATGCCATCGAATGCGTCGTGATCGCCACGCCCAACGACACGCACTACGACCTCGCGCGCCGCACGCTCGAGCGCGGCAAACACGTGCTGGTCGACAAGCCGGTCACGCTCACTTCCGAGGAAGCGCGCACGCTCGCGGCCATCGCGAAGCAGCGCGGCCTCGTGTTCGCACCGTTCCACAACCGCCGCTGGGACGGCGATTTCCTCACCGTGCGCGAGCTGATCGAGCGCGGCGAACTCGGGCGCATCACGCACTACGAATCGCACTTTGACCGCTTCCGCCCGCAAGTGAAGCAGCGCTGGCGCGAAGACGCCACGCGCGGCGGCGGCCTGCTCTACGATCTCGGCCCGCATCTGATCGACCAGACGCTCGCGCTCTTCGGCGCACCCGAGTCGATCACCGCATTCGTTCACACGCGCCGCGAAAACGCGAGCGCGCCGGATTACGCGCACCTCGTGCTGCGCTACCCGCACCACGACGCGGTGCTGCACGCCAGCGCGCTCGCCGCGTACGCGCCGCGCTTCGCGATTCATGGCACGCGCGGCAGCTATCTGAAGAACGGGCTCGACACTCAGGAAGATCAGCTCAAGGACGGCCTGCGCCCGGGCCAGCCCGGTTTCGGCGCGGGCAACGATACGGGCCGCCTCCACGTGCTGCGCGACGACGGCCAGGAAGCCGATCTCGAAGTGCCCAACGCTGCGGGCAATTACGCCGATCTGTATCGCGCGCTTGCGGCGGCGATCCGCGAAGGCAAGCCGTTCCCGGTAAGCCCGCAGGACGCCATCGACGTCATGACGCTCATCGAACTCGCCATGCAAAGCGCGCAGGACGGCCGCACGCTGGGGTTCGTGCGCCAGTCCTGAGCACACCGGCGCGCGCTTTCGGCTGCGGCGTCGACCTTGCATTGCGCCGACGCCGCTGAAAGGACCATACAAATGGTTACATCTGGTTGCCGCGGTGGGGTCATCACGCTGCAATCGCCAGACGTTTGTGGACATGCAAGCCCAAAAAAGCAACGACAAGACCAAGGAGAGTCTGAATGACCCGCTACATCCCCGCTCTACGCCTGATCGCCGCCGGCGCGCTCGTTTCGACCCTCGCCGCGTGCGTGGTCAACCAGCCGGCGCACCACCCCGCTGCGCCGCCGCCGCCCGGCCCGAATCCCCACGAAGTCGCCGTCGATCGCCTGCATCAGGTCGACAGCCGCATCGACAACCTGGGCCATCGCATTGATATGCGCGTGAGCCAGGGCTACTACCCGCCGCCCCAGGGCAGCGCGCTCCATCACCGCCTCGACACGATCCGCGGCGAAGCTCACGACATGGCCGCGCAGCATGGCGGCGGCATCTCGCCCGACGAGCAACACGTTCTGAACGAGGAACTCGACACGGCCGCTCGCGCCATCGGCGAGTAAGCGCCACACGCATTGGCCTGTCGGCACGGACCGCGCGCTCGCGGCTCGTGCCGACCCATCTGCCCACCCGAACCGCCCCCGTTTTTCTCCGGCGCGATGCATGGCGCGCTATGCATCTGCGCAAGCCAATGCCAGCAAGGCTCACGCCCCTTTGCTGGCGCCGCGCGCAGAATTTTTCCGCATTGACATAGCCCCGAGGCGTCGCGCACAATCGCTGCGCGCGCCGGGAGAGCGCGCCGTTTGCCTTAGCTTGCTTTCGCAAGTGCAACCGGCGCCGCCGAAGGGGCAACCCACAAACTCTCAGGCAAAAGGACCGTGCGCGCCGGACCGCTGATTCGCTGCCTTTGCGCTTTTTGCGCGAGATGACGCGAAGCGGCACACAGTCCGCAACTCTGGAGAGCGGCAGTAGAACGGGCGGCGGCGGATCGTAACCCCCACGCGTTCAGGCTGCCCACCGAAGGGGCGCGCGCCAACTGCAACAGGGCGCAATCTCTCAGGTACCGAGGACAGAGGGGCCATGCAAGAACCGACCACGGGCATCGTGCCTGCGGCGCTTCCTGCATGGCCTTTTTCGTTTTCGCGCGAATTTTCGCGACCGCCTGAGGCCCCATGACCGAACTCAAACGCACCCCGCTGAACGACACGCACCGCGCGCTGAATGCCCGCATGGTCGACTTCGGCGGCTGGGACATGCCCGTCAACTACGGCTCGCAGATCGACGAGCATCGCGCCGTGCGCACCGACGCCGGCATGTTCGACGTCTCGCACATGTGCGTCGTCGACTTTTCGGGCCCGAAGGCGCGCGAGTTCTTCTCCCGCGCGCTCGCCAACAACGTCGCCAAGCTCACCACGCCGGGCAAGGCGCTCTATTCGTGCATGCTGAACCCCGAAGGCGGCGTGATCGACGACCTGATCGTCTACTTCTTCGCCGACGACCAGTTCCGCACCGTCGTCAACGCCGGCACAGCCGAAAAAGACATCGCCTGGTTCGAGAAGCTCAACGCCGAAGGCGGCTTCGGCCTCACCGTCACGCCGCGCCGCGATCTCGCGATCGTCGCCGTGCAGGGCCCGAACGCGCGCGAAAAGGTCTGGCAGGTCGCGCCCTCGTCGCGCAGCGCCACCGAAGTTCTCAAACCCTTCAACGCCGCGAAGATCGAAGCCACGCCGTTCGGCGAGCTGATGATCGCGCGCACGGGCTACACCGGCGAAGACGGCTTCGAAATCGTGGTGCCCGCCGCCGCCGTTTGCGAACTCTGGGACGCCCTGCAGCGCCAGGGCGTGAAGCCCTGCGGCCTCGGCGCGCGTGACACGCTGCGCCTCGAAGCGGGCATGAACCTCTACGGCCAGGACATGGACGACGGCGTCTCGCCGCTCGACGCCGGCCTCGCCTGGACCGTCGACATGAAGGAGCCGCGCGACTTCGTCGGCCGCGGCGCGCTGGAGGCGAACGGTTCGCGTTCGGCCTTCGTCGGCCTGATCCTGCAGAAGGAAAACGGCAAGGCCGGCGGCGTGCTGCGCGCCCACCAGAAAGTGCTCACGCCGCACGGCGAGGGCGAGATCACGAGCGGCACGTTCTCGCCGAGCATGCAGGAATCGATCGCCTTCGCGCGCGTGCCGCAGGGCGTGCAGCCGGGCGATGTCGTGCAGGTGCAGATCCGTGACAAAGCCCTTCCCGCAAGCGTGGTAAAACTGCCGTTCGTGCGCAACGGCAAGGTGCTCGCCGCCTGATCCGCGAGGATCCTGCCAGCGCGCACGCCCTCCCCTTTTCGAGCAACAAAAACCGCACCACGCACTGGAGCAACCATGAGCATCCCGGCCGATCTGAAATACACCGAATCGCACGAGTGGATCCGCACCGAAGCCGACGGCACGCTGACCATCGGCATCACCGACCACGCGCAGGAAGCGCTCGGCGACATCGTCTTCCTCGAACTGCCCGAAGCGGGCCGCGCCGTCACCGCCGGCGACGCCGTTGCCGTGATCGAGTCGGTCAAGGCCGCCTCGGACATCTACGCGCCGGTCGCAGGCGAAATCATCGAAGCGAACACGTCGCTCGTCGACACGCCCGACCAGGTGAACGGTGCGCCGTACGAGTCGTGGCTCTTCAAGATCAAGCCCGCCGTCGACGCCAAGCTCGACTCGCTGATCGACGCCGCCGCCTACGAAAAGGCGATCGGCGCGTAAATCGCAACCTTGCCTTAACCGCCATGGCGCGGCGGCGCGCTCAGAACGCCGCCCGCGCCCGCAGGAATCCCTATGAAGCTCGAACACCCGGATCGTCTGATGAACTCCCCGCTCTCGCTTGCTGCACTTGAAGCGCACGACGCTTTCGCCGCCCGCCACATCGGCCCCGACACGGCCGACCAGCAGGCGATGCTCGACGCGCTCGGCTTCGCCTCGCGCGCCGCGCTGATCGATGCGGTGATTCCGGCGAAGATCCGCCGCAACGAGACGCTGCCGCTCGGGCCGTTCTCGCAGCCGCGCTCGGAAGCCGAGGCGCTCGCCGCCCTGCGCGCGCTCGCGGACAAGAACCAGGTGTTCCGCTCCTATATCGGGCAGGGCTACTACGACACGCACACGCCGGCCGTCATCCTGCGCAACGTGCTCGAAAACCCGGCGTGGTACACCGCGTACACGCCGTACCAGCCGGAAATCTCGCAGGGCCGCCTCGAAGCCCTCTTGAACTTCCAGCAGATGATCACCGACCTGACGGGCCTCGCGATCTCGAACGCGTCGCTGCTCGACGAAGCCACCGCCGCCGCCGAAGCCATGACGCTCGTGCAGCGCGTGGGCAAGTCGAAGTCGAACGTGTTCTTCGTCGCCGACGACGTGCTGGCGCAGACCATCGAAGTCGTGAAGACGCGCGCCAAGCCGATCGGCATCGAGGTGAAGGTCGGTCCGGCCGCTGAAGCGGCCGAAGTTGCCAAAACCACAGGCGCCTTCGGCGTGCTGCTGCAATATCCGGGCGTGAACGGCGACGTGCGCGACTACCGCGCGCTCGCACAAGCCGTGCACGCAGCCGGCGGCGCGGTGATCGCCGCCGCCGATCTGCTTGCACTCACCGTCCTCACGCCGCCGGGCGAATGGGGCGCGGACGTGGCCGTGGGCAACTCGCAGCGCTTTGGCGTGCCGATGGGCTTCGGCGGCCCGCACGCCGCCTACCTCGCGGTGAAGGACGAATTCAAGCGCCAGATGCCGGGCCGTCTCGTCGGCGTGACCATCGACGCGCAAGGCAAGCCGGCGCTGCGGCTCGCGCTGCAAACGCGCGAACAGCACATCCGCCGCGAAAAAGCGACGTCGAACGTCTGCACGGCACAGGCGCTGCTCGCGATCATGGCGAGCATGTACGCCGTCTACCACGGCCCGCAAGGCTTGAAGCGCATCGCGCAACGCGTGAACCGCGTCGCCGCGATCCTCGCCGCGGGCGCGAAGCAACTCGGCTACACGCTCGTGAACGAAGCGTTCTTCGACACGCTCACGTTCGAAGCCGGCCCGCGCACCCAGGCGCTCCACGACGCGGCCCTCGCGCGCGGCATGAACCTGCGCCACGTGAGCGAGACGCGTGTGGGCGTGTCCGTCGACGAAACGACTTCGCGCGCCGATCTGGCCGACCTGCTCGCCGTGTTCGCGCAAGCCGCGTTCGCCGGCGAAGCGCCGTCGGTCGACAAGCTCGACGCCGAACTCACGCAAGCCGCCGCGTTGACCTTTCCGGCCGCGCTGGCGCGCGAAAGCGCGTACCTCACGCATCCGGTGTTCAATCGTCACCACTCGGAAACGGAAATGCTGCGTTACCTGCGCAGCCTCTCCGACAAGGACCTCGCGCTCGACCGCTCGATGATCCCGCTCGGCTCGTGCACGATGAAGCTCAACGCGACCTCGGAAATGCTGCCGGTGACGTGGCCCGAGTTCGGCCGCATCCACCCGTTCGCGCCTGCGGAGCAAACGGTTGGCTATCGCGAGATGGTCGATCAGCTCGAACAGATGCTCGTGGCCGCAACGGGCTACGCCGCCGTTTCGCTGCAGCCGAACGCAGGCTCGCAGGGCGAATACGCGGGTCTGCTCATCATCCAGGCGTACCACGCCTCGCGCGGCGAAGCGCATCGCAACGTCTGCCTGATTCCCGCTTCGGCGCACGGCACGAACCCCGCATCGGCGCAGATGGCCGGCATGCAGGTGGTCGTGGTCGCGTGCGACGCGCAAGGCAACATCGATCTCGCCGACCTCAAGGCCAAGGCCGCGCAGCATGCGGCGAAGCTCGCGGCGATCATGATCACGTATCCGTCCACGCACGGCGTGTTCGAAGAGAACGTGCGCGAAGTCTGCGAGATCGTGCACGCGGCGGGCGGCCAGGTGTACGTGGACGGCGCGAACATGAACGCCATGGTGGGTCTGGCGGCGCCGGGCCGGTTCGGCGGCGACGTCTCGCACCTGAACCTGCACAAGACCTTCTGCATTCCGCACGGCGGCGGCGGCCCGGGCGTCGGTCCGGTCGCAGTGGGCGCGCACCTCGCGCAATTCCTGCCGAACCAGCTTTCGTCGGGCTACAAGCGCTCGACCGATATGGGTCACGGCATCGGCGCGGTGAGCGCAGCGCCTTACGGCTCGGCCTCGATCCTGCCGATCTCGTGGATGTACATCGCCATGATGGGCGCGGCCAACCTGACCGCTGCGACCGAAAACGCGATCCTCAACGCCAACTACGTGGCGAACAAGCTCGCGCCGCACTTCCCGGTGCTCTACAGCGGCCCGGGCGGGCTCGTCGCGCACGAGTGCATTCTCGACCTGCGCCCCATCAAGGATGCAAGCGGCATCACCGTGGACGACGTGGCCAAGCGCCTGATGGACTACGGCTTCCACGCCCCGACCATGAGCTTCCCGGTGCCGGGCACGCTGATGGTCGAGCCGACCGAGTCGGAGTCGAAGGAGGAGCTCGACCGCTTCATCGACGCGATGGTTGCCATCCGCGAGGAAATCCGCGCCGTGGAAGACGGCCGCGCGGACAAGGAAGACAATCCGCTGCGTCACGCGCCGCACACAGCCGCCGTGGTGGTCGCCGACGACTGGAAGCACGCCTACTCGCGCGAGCAGGCCGCCTACCCGGTCGCATCGCTCGTCGCGCGCAAGTACTGGCCGCCGGTCGGCCGCGCCGACAACGCTTACGGCGACCGCAACCTGTTCTGCTCGTGCGTGCCGCTTAGCGAATATGCGGGCGAACATGCAGACGAAACCGCCGGCGAATAAGCCCTTGTGAAGCCGCCGCGTGACCTTCGGCTCACGCGGCGGCGGTCATCCCTCTCACATTTGCCGCCGCAAACCGCTAACATCACACACCTGTCAGCCTTGAATCAGGGAGTCGCGCATGGCGCGGAAGGTGCGAATGGTTCCATTGCGGAACTCGGTGCGGGACTTGCCGCATGCCGCAACGCGGAATTCGGTCCGGCAGGCCCGGCACGCGCGCGGTGCGCTGTTACGCCGCCCGCAGCGCCTTGCCGCTGCGCTGGCGCTTGCCTGCGCCACCTTCACCGCGACCTTCGCCGGTACGGCCCATGCGGCCATGAACTTCTGCGCGGCCCCCGCGCTGCAATCGAGCGAGCGCACCAACTCCGATCCGGGCGTGAAGGCGCTCGTGGCCGAGGTGCTGACGCACGTGAACGACACGCCGCGTCCGCTGCCGCGCCTGCACACCGAGGGCACGCTGCCGCACGAGGGCATCTACGACCAGAGCGTCGAGGCGGCGAAGGAACTCGACCTCATGCGCAACGCCGCGCTCGCGTGGCGCGCGACGAGCGACGAGCGCTTCCTGAAGCTCGTGGACCGCTTTCTGCTCGCCTGGGTCACCACGTACAAGCCGAGCTTCAATCCCATCGACGAAACGCGTTTCGAGGGGCTGATACTCGCCTACGACATGACCGCGAGCGCGCTGCCCGTGAAAACGCGCAACGCGACCATGCAGTTCCTGAACAGCTTCGCGACCGGCTATATCGCGCAGATCGACGCGCAGCCGCGCCCGCTCAAGGGAAATTTTGCGAACAACTGGCAGAGCCATCGGGTCAAACTGATAGCGATGATCGCGTTCACGCTCGACAACCGCAAGATGATCGCGACGGCGCAGCGGCTCTTCGTCGAGCATCTCGGCGACAACGTCGCGCCCGACGGCTCGACACTCGACTTCTCCGAGCGCGATGCACTGCACTACGTGACCTACGATTTGCAGCCGCTCGTGACCGCCGCGCTCGCCGCGCGCCGCCACAACCGCAACTGGCTGACCGAACGCGCGGCCAACGGCGCGACGCTCGCGGGCGCGCTCGACTGGCTCACGCCGTATGCGCTCGGCCAGAAGACGCACGACGAATTCGTGCATTCGAACGTACCGTTCGACGCGAAGCGGCGCGAAGCGGGCCTGCCGGGCTACACCGGCCAGTGGGACCCCAAAAACGCCGCCGAACTGTTTCACCTCGCGGCGCGACTCGACGGCCGCTTTGCACCAGTCGCGCTGAAACTCGCGCCCACGCCGCCCGCGTGGCTCGCCGTCTGTCTGCCGTTGCCGGCGCGGTAAAACGCGCGCGGGATGCGGCGGCGGCACGGGAAATAACGATGCCGCCGAACGCGCCGCATCCCTACAAACCAACGTCAGACAAGCAGGAGCAGTACCCATGGCAGTAAGCGTTTTCGATCTCTTCAAAGTCGGCATCGGGCCCTCCAGCTCGCACACGGTCGGGCCGATGCGCGCAGCGCTGATGTTCGCCGAAGGACTCGAGCGCGACGGTCTGCTTGCGAGCACGGCCGCCGTGAAGGTCGAGCTGTACGGCTCGCTCGGCGCCACCGGCAAGGGCCACGGCACCGACCGCGGCGTCATGCTGGGCCTCATGGGCGACGCGCCCGACACCGTCGATCCCGACACCATCAGCGAGCGCCTCGAAGCCGTGCGCACCTCGCGCCAGCTCGCGCTGCTCGGCCGCCATCCCATTGCGTTCGTTCCGAAGGAGCACGTGGCGTTCTATCGCCAGGCGCTGCCCGAGCACCCGAACGGCATGAAGCTGCGCGCGCTCGATGCGAACGGCGACACGCTGCGCGAAAGCACGTATCTGTCGGTAGGCGGCGGCTTCGTCGTCACGGCCGGCGCGCCGAACACGAAGGTGCTCGCCGCCGCGCAACAATTGCCGAATCCGTTCACCACGGGCGCGGAAATGCTCGCGCTGTGCGCCTCGACAGGCAAGAGCATCGCGCAGTTGATGCTCGAAAACGAGCGCGTCTGGCACGGCGACGAGCAGATCCGCTCAGGTCTCCTACACATCTGGAACGTGATGCAGTCGTGCGTATCGCGCGGTTGCGGCATCAACAATCCCGACGCCGACGGCACGCTGCCCGGCCCCTTCGCCGTGAAGCGCCGTGCGCCGCAGCTTCATCGCGCGCTGACCAGCAACCCCGAGCGCGCGCTGCAAGATCCGCTCTCGATGATCGACTGGATCAACCTGTACGCCATCGCCGTGAACGAGGAAAACGCCGCGGGCGGGCGCGTCGTGACTGCGCCGACCAACGGCGCAGCGGGCATCATCCCCGCCGTGCTGCACTACTACGTGCGCTTCACGCCGGGCGCGAACGAACAGGGCGTGATCGACTTCCTGCTCACCGCGGCCGCCATCGGCATTCTCTACAAGCTCAACGCGTCGATTTCGGGCGCCGAAGTGGGCTGCCAGGGCGAAGTGGGCGTGGCCTGCTCGATGGCCGCCGGCGCGCTCGCCGCGGTGCTGGGCGGCACGCCGCTGCAGGTGGAAAACGCCGCCGAAATCGGCATGGAGCACAACCTCGGCCTCACCTGCGACCCCGTGGGCGGCATGGTGCAGATTCCCTGCATCGAACGCAACGCCATGGCCTCGGTGAAAGCCGTGAACGCCGCGCGCATGGCGCTGCGCGGCGACGGCGCGCATTACGTCTCGCTCGACTCGGTGATCAAGACGATGCGCGAGACCGGCGCCGACATGAAGACGAAGTACAAGGAGACCTCACGCGGCGGCCTCGCGGTGAACATCGTCGAGTGCTGATTCGTTGAAGCGCTGTCGCCTTGCCTGAAGCATCCGAACGTAATCACGTAACGATTGAAGGAGACTTGACCGTCATGCAGCAGCCGAACGCATCCGCCACCACCGAAGCCACTACCACCGGGGCTCGCCTCGTCGTCGATGCGCTCGTCGCCAATGGCGTCGAGCGCGTGTTCTGCGTACCGGGCGAGAGCTATCTTGCGGTGCTCGATTCGTTGTCCGACGAAACCGCAAAGATCGAAACCGTGGTGTGCCGTCACGAGGCAGCGGCGGCGAACATGGCGGAAGCGATCGGCAAGCTCACGGGCAGGCCCGGCATCGCGCTCGTCACGCGCGGGCCGGGCGCCACGCACGCCTCGATTGGCGTGCACACGGCGTTTCAGGACTCCACGCCGATGATCCTCCTGATCGGCCAGGTCGCGCGCGAGCAGATGGACCGCGAGGCGTTCCAGGAAATCGACTATCGACGCATGTTCGGCCAGATGGCGAAGTGGGTCGCGCAGATCGACGACGCGCGCCGCGTGCCCGAATACCTGAGCCACGCGTTCCATGTCGCGATGTCGGGACGGCCGGGTCCGGTCGTGCTCGCGCTGCCCGAAGACATGCTGAGCGGCGCGATTCCCGCGTCCGAAGCGCAGCCCATCGCGCCGAGCGCGCAGCGCGTGCAGGCGTCGCCTTCCGCCGCGCAGATGGAGCGCGTGCGCGAACTGCTCGCGGGCGCGAAAAAGCCGTTCGTGATCGCGGGCGGCCATGGCTGGAACCCGCAGGCTTGTGCGGACTTCCAGCGCTTCGTCGAGAACTGGCAATTGCCCGTCGGCCTCGCGTTCCGCTTTCAGGACACGCTCAACAACGATCACCCGAACTACGCGGGCGACGTGGGCCTCGGCATCAATCCGGCACTCGCGAAGCGCATCCGCGAAGCCGACGTGCTGCTCGCACTCGGTCCGCGTCTGGGCGAATCGACGACGGGCGGCTACACGCTCTTCGACATTCCCAAAACGAAGCAAACGCTCATCCACGTGCATCAGGGCGCGGAGGAGCTCGGCCGTGTCTACGCAGCCGATCTGCCAATCGTTTCGGGCCTCGCGGAATTCGCGGCGCTGCTCGCAACCCTCCCGGCGCCCGCTCAACCCGCGTGGGCCGGCAGCGCCGCAGAAGCACACGAGGCGTGGCACGCATGGCGCAAGCCGCTGCCGATGCCCGGCGACGTGCAGCTCGGCGAAGTCATGCAGCAACTGCGCGCGCGCCTGCCCGACGATGCGATCGTCACGAACGGCGCGGGCAATTACGCAACGTGGCTGCATCGCCATTTCGCGTATCGCCACTTCCGCTCGCAACTCGCACCCACGAGCGGCGCGATGGGCTACGGCGTGCCCGCCGCGATCGCCGCGAAGTCGCAATACCCCTCGCGCACCGTGGTCGCGCTCGCGGGCGACGGCTGCTTCATGATGGCGTCGTCGGAACTCGCCACGGCAATGCAGTACGGCCTGAATGTCGTGTTCATCGTCGTGAACAACGCGCACTACGGCACGATCCGCATGCATCAGGAGCGCCACTATCCGAACCGCGTGCACGGCACGCAGCTCACGAACCCCGACTTCGCGGCGTTTGCGCAGTCGTTCGGCGCGCACGGCGAAGTCGTCACGACCACGGCGCAATTCGCCCCCGCGCTCGAGCGTGCCCTCACGGCAGGCAAGCCCGCGCTGATCGAGATCCGTGTGACGAAGGAAGCGAGCACGCCTGCGGCCACGCTCGAACAGATTCGCGAAGCGGGCAAGAAAATGCGCGGAGAATGACTGAAAAGGAATCCTGAACAAGCTCACCTGTCGCACTGAGTGAGCAGTTGTGAGCGCACAAACAAAAGCCCCGCAGACCTTTCGATTCTGCGGGGCTTTTGACTTCAGCCGAAGCTCAGGCGCTTACTTGCCGCCCACGCTTTGCAGCGTCGTCCACTTGCCGTCGACGACCTTGTACAGCGTGATGCCGCCGTTCTTCAGGTCGCCGCGCGTGTCGTACGCGAGGTCCGACGTCGTGACTGCCGGCATGCTGGTCTTCGCGAGGAACGGCAGGTACTTCGCCGGATCCGTCGAGTTGGCCTTCTTCATCGCGTCGAACATCGCCATGGCGCCGTCGTAGGCGTACGGCGAGTACGTCTGCACGTCTTCACCGAAGCGCTTCTTGTACTTCGTGACGTAGTCCTTGCCACCCGGCATCTGGTCGAGCGGCAGGCCGGCGAGCGACGCCACCGTGCCGTTCGCCGCGTCACCCGCGATCTGCAGGAAGGTCGGCGTGTGCACCATTTCGCCGCCCATCAGCGGGGCCTTGATGCCCAGCGACTTCATCTGCTTGACCATCGGTGCCGCTTGCGAATCCGCGCCGCCGAAGTAGACCAGGTCGGGGTTCATCGCCTTCGCCTTCGTCAGGACCGACTTGAAGTCGACGGCCTTGTCGTTGGTGTATTCACGGTCGATGATGTTGCCGCCGGCAGCCTTTGCAGCCTTCGAGAATTCGTCGGCGAGACCCTGGCCGTAGGCCGTGCGGTCGTCGATCACGACGATCTTCTTCAAGCCGAGGTTCTTCACTGCGAACGTGCCGGCGACCGAACCCTGCTGCGTGTCCGAGGTCATCATACGGAACGTCGTCTTGAAGCCTTGTTGCGTGTACTCAGGCGCCGTCGCCATGGCGATCTGCGGGATGCCTGCGTTCGCGTAGATGCGCGAAGCCGGGATCGTCGTGCCCGAGTTGAAGTGACCGAGCATGCCCTTGATGCCGTCGTCGACGAGCTTCTGCGCGACCGTCGTGCCCGTGCGCGGGTCGGCCTGATCGTCGGCCGAGTCGAGCACGAAGTGAACCGGCTTGCCGCCGATCACGGGCTTCGTCGCGTTCATGTCTTCGACTGCGAGCGTGATGCCGTTCTGGAAGTCCTTGCCATAGTGCGCCTGCGCGCCCGTCATCGGACCGGCGAAACCGATCTTCACGTCTTCGGCTTGTTGTGCCTGCGCAGTCCCCGCCAGCGACAGGGCGGCAACAAGCGTTGCGCCTGCCAGCTGCTTCATCGTGTGTTGCATTGCTTCTCCTTGGTACCAGGTATCGAACGAGCGGCTTCGGATTTCAATGGACCTTGCCGCTTCCTTGTCTTGAGACGACCGACAGTATGGCTGGTGCTTAACCGATCGTCATCAAGTTTGCATTACCGCCCGCTGCTGCCGTATTCACGCTGACCGAACGTTCCGCGAGCAGTCGTTCGAGAGCGTAATCTTCATCGCCGTTGGCGAGCGCGTGCGCTGCCACGCCCTGCACCGAGACGATCGGGCCAGGACGTTTGGCCACTTCCTTCACGAGTGCGAGCAGCTCGTCGCTGTCGCCTTCGAAGAGGACCGCATCGAAGTCGGCATCCGCCGTCTTCTTGATCGCTACGTGCGCCTTCAGTGCCGCCGGCAACGCGCTCACCAGCGCTTCGCCTGCCGCGCCCTGGAACAGCGCGCGGTTGCCCGTTGCGAGCGCAACGGCGAGTTGTGCGCGGGCGCCCGTGGCCGTCGACGGCACGCACAGCACCGTGCCGCGCGCCGAAAGCGTGTAGGTGTTGCGCTCGCCCGTCGGGCCCGGCAGAACCGCCGTGGCGCCCGCGAGCACGTATTCGAGGTAGCCGTCGCAGCGTGCCGCGAGCGCGGGCTCGCGCTCGGCGATGAGCCAGTCGCGCAGCGTCGTGAGCGCAGCCTGTGCCGATTGCGGCGCGCCGTTGCCGTCAGCCGCTTGCGGCGCGTCGACGACGAGCACATCGGCGAGCGACTTCGGCAAACCGGCCGGACGCTTCGCGAGCAGACGCGACAGATACAGTGCGCCACCCGCCTTCGGACCCGTGCCCGAGAGACCTTCGCCGCCGAACGGCTGCACCCCCACCACCGCGCCGATCACGTTGCGGTTCACGTAGATGTTGCCCACGTGCGCGCGGCCGATCACGTGCGCGATCGTTTCGTCGATACGCGTGTGAATGCCGAGCGTGAGGCCGTAGCCCGTCGCGCGGATCTGCTCGAGCAGCTTGTCGAGCTGGCTGCGGCGATAGCGCACCACGTGCAGCACCGGGCCGAACACTTCGCGCTTGAGTTCGTCGAGGCTGTCGAGCTCGATGAGCGTAGGCGGCACGAATGTGCCTTGCGCGCAGGAGTCGGGCGTCGGCATCTGCTGGACCTTGCGGCCCTTTTCGCGCATGCCTGCCACGTGCGTATCGATACCGCGCTTCGCGTCGATGTCGATCACGGGGCCGACGTCGGTCGAGAGGCGGTCGGGATTGCCCACCGCGAGTTCCTTCATCGCGCCCGTGAGCATTTCGAGCGTGCGGTCGGCCACGTCGTCCTGCAGGCACAGCACGCGCAGCGCGGAACAACGCTGGCCGGCCGAGTCGAACGCGCTTTGCAGCACGTCGGCCACGACCTGCTCCGCGAGTGCCGACGAATCGACGATCATCGCGTTCTGGCCGCCGGTTTCGGCGATCAGCGGAATCGGGCGGCCTTCGGAATCGAGGCGCTCGGACAGCGTCTTGTTGATGAGGCGCGCGACTTCGGTCGAGCCCGTAAACATCACCGCGCGCGTGCGGTGATCGGCGACGAGCGCCGCGCCCACGGTTTCGCCGTTGCCCGGCAGCAGTTGCACCGCGCCCGCCGGCACGCCGGCTTCGCGCAGGATGCGCACCGCTTGCGCGGCGATCAGCGGCGTTTGTTCCGCGGGCTTCGCGAGCACCGTGTTGCCGGCTGCGAGCGCGGCGGCCACCTGGCCCATGAAGATCGCGAGCGGGAAGTTCCATGGGCTGATACACACCACCGGGCCGAGCGGGCGATGCGTGTCGTTCGAGAACTCTTCGCGGATCTGCGTGGAGTAGTAGCGCAGGAAGTCGATCGCTTCGCGGATTTCGGCCACGGCGTTCGGCAGCGACTTGCCCGCTTCACGCACGATCAGGCCCATCAGCGTATGCATTTGGGCTTCGAGCAGATCGGCGGCGCGTGCGAGGCAATCCGCGCGCGCTTCGACGGGCGTGGCCTGCCAGATCGGCGCGGCGGCCACGGCGTGCGAGAGCGCGGCGCTCACGTGCTCGCTCGTCGCTTCCGCTACGGTGCCGACGAGATCGCGATGATCGGCGGGATTGCGCACGTCGCGTGCGGCGCTGTCTGCGATCTCGCTGTCCGCGAGCATCGGCGCGGCGCGCCACGGATGATGCGCGCTCGCCAGCAGCGCCGACGAGAGCGACGCGAGACGATGCTCGTTCGACAGATCGAGGCCCATCGAATTGAAACGCTCGTTGCCATACAGCTCGCGCGGCAGCGGAATCTTCGCGTGCGGCGCGCCGAGCGGCACGACCTTGGCGGCGTCGTCGATGGGGTTCGTGACCAGTTCGGCGACCGGCACGGAGGCATCGGCGATGCGGTTCACGAACGACGTGTTCGCGCCGTTTTCGAGCAGACGCCGCACGAGATACGCGAGCAGCGTTTCATGCGTTCCGACCGGCGCGTAGACGCGGCACGGACGGTTGAGCTTGCCCTGCGAGAGCGGGCCCGTGACTTCTTCGTACAGCGGCTCGCCCATGCCGTGCAGGCACTGGAATTCGTACTGGCCGGGATAATAGTTCTGGCCCGCGAGGTGATAGATCGCCGAGAGCGTGTACGCGTTGTGCGTGGCGAACTGCGGATACACGGCATCCGGCGCGCCGAGCAGCTTCTTCGCGCAGGCGAGGTAGGAGACATCCGTGTAGATCTTGCGCGTGTACACGGGATAGCCTTCGAGGCCGTCCACCTGGGCGCGCTTGATTTCCGTATCCCAGTACGCGCCCTTCACGAGGCGCACCATGATGCGGTGACGGCTGCGCCGCGCGAGATCGACGATGTAGTCGATCACGAACGGGCAGCGCTTCTGGTAAGCCTGCACCACGAAGCCGATGCCGTTCCAGCCCGCGAGGTCCGGATCGAAGCACAGCGCTTCGAGCAGGTCGAGCGAGAGTTCGAGGCGGTCGGCTTCTTCGGCGTCGATATTGAGGCCGATGTCATAGCGGCGAGCGAGCACGGCGAGTGCGCGCACACGCGGCAGCAGCTCGCCCATCGTGCGTTCCTGCTGCGCGCGCGAGTAGCGCGGGTGCAGCGCGGAGAGCTTGATCGAGATGCCGGGGCCCTCGTAGATGCCGCGGCCGCCCGCGGCCTTGCCGATCGCGTGGATCGCCTGCTCGTACGATGCGTAGTAGCGCTGGGCATCGGCTTCCGTCGTCGCGGCTTCGCCGAGCATGTCGTACGAGTAGCGGAAACCGCGCGCTTCGAACTTGCGGCTGTTGGCCAGCGCCTCGGAGATGTTCTCGCCCGTGACGAACTGCTCGCCCATCAGGCGCATGGCCATATCCACGCCCTTGCGGATCAGCGGCTCGCCGCCCTTGCCGATCATGCGCGTGAGCGCCGACGACAGACCCGTCTCGCTGTTCGTCGTGACGAGCTTGCCGGTGATCATGAGGCCCCAGGTGGCGGCGTTCACGAACAGCGACGGCGCGTGGCCCACGTGCGATTTCCAGTCGCCCTTGCTGATCTTGTCGCGGATGAGCGCGTCGCGCGTCGCGCGATCGGGAATGCGCAGCAGCGCTTCGGCGAGGCACATCAGCGCCACGCCTTCCTGGCTCGACAGCGAAAACTCGTGGATCAGGCCTTCCACGCCGCCGCCGGTACCCTTCGCACGCAGCGTTTCGACGAGCTTCGTGGCGAGCTTCGTCACGTCGCCCGTGAGGTTGGCCGGCAGGCGCGCTTCACCGATCAGGAATGGCACGCACTCCGGCTCCGGACGGCGGTACGCCGCCGTGATGGCCGCGCGCAGCACCGACTGCGGTTGCACATTTTGCGCGAATTCGAGGAACGGGTGCGACGCCGCTTCGTCGTCGTCAGCGGTAGCACCTTCCGCGAGATCGGTCGCGCCGACATGACCATTGAGTTCGGGAGGCAGCTGGCCGTGCTCGATTTTCTCGAGGTAGGCAAAGATGGCTTGCTTGATGAGCCAGTGCGGCGTGCGCTCGAGCCGCGTGGCGGCGTCCTTGAGGCGCGAGCGGAGGAGATCGTCGACTTTGACGCCAAGTGTGGTGCTAGCCATGTTTCCTTCATATGCCGGCAGACCCGCACCGGCGGTGACCAAAAAGTTGGCGAATCGTAACCCTACCAATAAAAAGGTGCAACCACTCTCGCAAAATGGTTGCACCACTGTTGAGGCCTTGTGCAGCCTGGGTTTGCGGCCGATGACCGCCCACCGGGCCGCGCGGGTCGCGCTCGGTATTTTCCCTGGCCCAGCAACACGCTGGACAACCCTAATCGATTCCGCGGCCGTGCCGTTATACAAACAGAGCGGGGTTGTTGATCACAAGAAAATGCGTAGGGACCAAAAAATGGAAAAGCTGCTGGTAATTGCAGGGATCTGGACGTTGTGCGCCACGTGCGCCGTGCTGTTCATGCGCGGCGCGACGGCGCCGGATGAACGCCGCATGAGTTTGAAGCGCGCGGCGCGCACGGATGCGGCCGATACGGTCGGCCAGTAAGGAAGAAACGGGAAGTTGATACCGGGTGGCCCCGCTGTTGCGGCAACGGGGCCATGGCGGCGGCTGTCCGCGGCTAGATATCGAGCGGATCGACTTCGAGATTCCAGCGCAGCACGCCGCGCAACGCGCGCAGCGCGGGCTGCCATGCGCGCAGCGTTGCCTGCAGCGCGGCACGCGACTGGCTTTCCACGAGCAGTTGCGCGCGATGCACGTTCATCACCTTCACGATGGTGAGCGGCACCGCGTCGTAGGCCATGACACGCTCGGCGCCCGGAATCGCGGTGAGCGCCTCCGCGGCCTGGGCGAGAAACGCCAGCGCCGCTTCCAGCGTGCGCCCTTCGGCGCGCAATAACGCCTGATAGACGAACGGCGGCAGGTGCGCGTCGCGCCGCTCCGCGACCTGCGTATTCGCAAACCCCACGTAGTCCTGACGCGCCAGCGCGTGATAGAGCGCGTGGCGCGGATAGCGCGTCTGCACGAGCACCTCGCCAGCCAGGCCGGCGCGCCCCGCCCGTCCGCTCACCTGCATCAACTGCGCGAACAGGCGCTCGCTCGCCCGGAAATCGTGCGAAAAGAGCGCATTGTCGGCGTTCAGCACGCCGACGAGCGACACGCGCTGGAAGTCGTGCCCCTTCGCGATCATCTGCGTGCCCACCAGGATGTCGACCTCGCCCGCGTGCACGTCGGAAAAGAGCGCCTGCGCGCTGCCCTTGCGGCGCGTGCTGTCGGCGTCGATGCGCAGCACCCGCGCGCCCGGCACCGCGCTCGCGAGCGCCTCCTCGATGCGCTGTGTGCCGCGCCCCATCGGCGCGATGTCGACGTTGCCGCACTCCGGGCACGAATGCGGAATGCGCGATTCCCAGCCGCAGTGATGGCAGCGCAGCGCGCGCTCGGGCTTGTGCAGCACGACGTACGCGCTGCAGCGCGGGCAGCCCGCCACCCAGCCGCAGGCGTCGCAAGCGAGCGTAGGCGCATAACCGCGACGGTTCAGGAACACGAGGCTCTGCTCGCCGCGCTCGAGGCGCGCCTTCATCGCCGCGACCAGGGGCCCGGAGAGCCCTTCGAAGGAAGCGCGGCCCCGCCGGCGCTCCTCTTCGAGATCGATCAGCTTGACGGTGGGCAGCACCGCGTCGGCAATTGCGCGGCGCGAGAGCGTGAGGCGCGTGTAGCGGCCCTGCTCGGCCTGCCACCAGCTTTCGAGCGACGGCGTGGCCGAGCCGAGCACGACCGGCACGCCCAGCTGCTTCGCACGCCATACCGCGAGGTCGCGCGCCGAGTAGCGCAGCCCTTCCTGCTGCTTGTAGGCGGGGTCGTGCTCCTCGTCGATCACGAGCATCGAGAGACGCGGCAGCGAGGCCAGCACCGCGAGCCGCGTGCCGAGCACGATGCGCGCGCGGCCCGTGTGTGCCGCGAGCCAGTTGCGGGCGCGCTCGCCTTCCGCGAGGCCGCTGTGAAGCGTGACGATGGCCTCGTCGGCGAGCGTGGCCGCGAAGCGCGTGCGAAACGCCGCCTCGAACTGCGGCGTGAGATTGATTTCCGGGACCAGCACGAGCGCCTGCGCGCCCAGGTCGCGCTCGAGCAGCGCCGCGAGCGCGCGCAGATAGACCTCGGTCTTGCCACTGCCCGTCACGCCGTGCAACAGGAAGGGCGCGAAGCCGCTCGCCGCGCCGATGGCTTCCACGGCTTCGGCCTGTTCGTCGCTCAGGCGCGGGACGTCCACCATGGCCGCAGTCTGCGGTGCGCTGTGGGCTGCACTTGCGGCCGCGCCGACCGCAATGGACTCATGCTCGACCCAGCCCGCTTCGCACCACGCTTCGAGCGTCGCAATCGCCTTCGGATGCAGCGCGCGGGCCGCGGCGGCGTCGAGTTCGCCGGCATCAACGAGCGCCTGCGCGAGACGGCGCAGCGCCTGGGCGCGCGCCGGCAACGCGTCGGGCAACTCGGCGCGCCCTTGCGGCGACAGACGGTAGCGCTCTTCCGGGGCGAGCAGGCGCGCCCAGCGCGACGAATCGCGCAGCGCCTGTGGCAGCGCCGGCAACGCGACCTCGCCCAGGCCCCGCTGATAGTAGTCGGCGGCAAAGCCAGCCAGCGCGAGCCATTGCGCCGAAAGCGGCGGACAGGCGGCGCACACCGCGCTTACGTCGCGCAGTTTGTTCGCGGGCACGTCGCTGTGAGTGGTCACTTCGCAGATCAGGCCGACGACGTCGCGACGTCCGAACGGCACGCGCACGAGCATGCCGGGCTCCGGCGCGCTGTCGAGGCCATAGCGATAGTCGTAGAGCGCATCCAGTGGATGGTCCAGCGCCACGCGCACGTACTGCCCTGTCATGCCTCACTCCCAGGGAAGTTCCGTACGCCACCGCACAGACATGCAAACCTCAAGTAATACTTGAGATTTCGCGCTAAGTTTTGGATTCCGCAGAACAATCGCGCCCCCGAATCTGCGCCTGTGGATAACTTTGTTGAGAACTTCCCGGGCGCCGCCGCAGCGCGCCCGCGTGTCGTCGTTATGTGGGATACCGCACACAGCGCCGTGGAGCGCCGAAAGCCTTGTCTGTCAAGGGTCTGATTGATTCTGCGCAGACCTGAACGGGCGCCTGCGACAACCTTTCCCTCTTGCGCGCCGCAACGAGGCAAGTGTGTATAAGTCAAGTCTTGACAGGACCGCGATGGCGTCTGGATGGCCTCTTGAGCCCGGTCATACCCTGACGCCCGGAGCCCAGCTTGGTGCGGCGCATCAAAAACGTCACGCACCGGTCGCGCGGATCGCGCGGCTGTGGCGATGCACTTCGTCCACGAGTTCGGCCACGCTTTCGGGCGGCGTGAACTGCGAAATGCCGTGGCCGAGGTTGAACACGTGGCCCGGATGCGCGCCAAAGCTGTCCAGTACCGCACGCGCCTGCTCGCGAATCGCGGCCGGCGAAGCGAACAGCACCGTGGGGTCGAGGTTGCCCTGCAGCGCCACGCGCTCGCCCACGCGCTCGCGCGCGCGCCCGAGGTTGACGGTCCAGTCGAGGCCAACGGCGTCCACGCCCGTATTGGCGATTTCGTCGAGCCAGAGGCCGCCGCCCTTCGTGAAGGTGATCACGGGCACGCGCTCGCCGGCGTGCTCGCGCTTGAGCTGCGCCACGACCTGCGCGATGTACGCCAGCGAGAAGCGCTGGTACGCGCCGTCCGCGAGGGCGCCGCCCCAGGTGTCGAAGATCATCACGGCCTGCGCGCCGGCTTCGATCTGCGCGTTCAGATAGGCCGCCACCGCCTGCGCGTTCACTTCGAGAATGCGTTGCATGAGGTCGGGGCGCGCGTACAGCATCGACTTCACCGTGCGGAAGTCGTCCGAGCCGCCACCTTCGACCATGTAGCAGGCGAGCGTCCAAGGGCTGCCCGAGAAGCCGATCAGCGGCACACGCTGGTGCCCTTCTGCATTGGTGAGCGCGCGGCGAATTTCGCGTACGGCGTCGGTCACGTAGCCGAGCGTCGCGCCGATATCCGGCACGGCGAGCCGCGCCACGTCTTCTTCGGTACGCACGGGGTGCGCGAACTTCGGCCCTTCACCCGCCTGGAACGAGAGGCCAAGGCCCATCGCGTCCGGAATCGTGAGAATGTCGGAGAACAGGATCGCGGC
Source organism: Paraburkholderia sp. BR14312 (assembly GCF_040948675.1). Taxonomy (NCBI): domain Bacteria; kingdom Pseudomonadati; phylum Pseudomonadota; class Betaproteobacteria; order Burkholderiales; family Burkholderiaceae; genus Paraburkholderia; species Paraburkholderia sp. BR14312. The sequence goes on along the minus strand of NZ_JBFPKI010000010.1, from coordinate 219,215 downwards.
GTCGAGCGGATAGCGCTCGAGCGGCTGGAGCGTGACCTCGGTCGCGTAATCGGGATTCTTCGCGAGGCCGAGGAAGCTGCCCGCGCGGCTGCGCGTGGCGTTGTACTCCGGCAGATAGCGGCCTGCCTGGCGCATCAGCCAGATCGGCGTGTACTCGGTCGGCTGGCGCAGCAGCGCGCGCAGGAAGGTGTCGTTCAGGAGAGTGTGGGCCACGTGCTGGATGCGCGAAGTCGCGCCAAGGTTCGGAAGCAAGCGGCCATTTTACCGGAGCGGCCGTCGCGTCATGCCCCTGATGGGCGGGATCAGAAAGCGCAATGCCACTGAAGTATAGGCCTGCCTACCCAGGTAAGTCCGCGCTTAACGGCCGCGTACGCGAGGACTATCATCAGACGGCTTTCCAAAACATTACATCAACCAAAACCAGATCTGGAGACACGATGAATAAAGCCGCCCTCGGCCTGACGATCGTTAGCGCCGCTTTGCTGAGCGCGTGCGCCACGAGCCAGTCCGCCGGTACCCCCGCCAACGGTGCGCAGAGCGCCACGGCCCCGTCGCGCCTCGACGAAATCATCGCGCGCGGCACGCTGCGCGCCTGCACGACCGGCGACTACAAGCCCTACTCGTTCTACAGGCAGGACGGCACGTTCGAAGGCATCGACATCGACATGACCCAGTCGCTTGCGAAGTCGCTGGGCGTGAAGGCCGAGTTCGTGAAGACGTCGTGGTCGAACCTCATGAACGACTTCCTCGCGAAGTGCGACGTTGCAGTGGGCGGCGTCTCCACGACGCTCGAGCGCCAGAAGCGCGCGTTCTTCACCGAGGCCTATCAGGTCGACGGCAAGACGCCGATCGTGCGATGCGCGGACGTCAAGAAGTATCAGACCGTTGAGCAGATCAACCAGCCTTCGGTGCGCGTGATCGTGAATCCGGGCGGCACGAACGAGCGCTTCGCGAAGCAGTTCCTGCCGAATGCGAATCTCGTCATGTACCCGGACAACGTGACGATCTTCAAACAGATTCTCGCGGGCAAGGCCGACGTAATGGTGACCGACGCCTCCGAGACCATGTTGCAGCAGAAGCTCAACCCGGGGCTGTGTTCGGTGCATCCCGACAAGCCGTTTCAGTACGGCGAAAAAGCGTGGATGGTGCCGCGCGGCGACGTGGTGTTCCAGCAGTATGTCGATCAGTGGCTGCACCTTGCGCGCGCGAGCGGCGAATATCAGGCAATCTCCGACAAGTGGCTGAAGTGAAGTGTTGAATCGCGCCGCATTGTTATGGCCCTTCGAATTGCTACGATGAGTTGCAGAACATGGGGTCACACGAGGCACGCAAAGTTTGCATTCCACGCGCGAGCGCAATGCCGACGCATTGCGCATGTGCGCACCCGGTAAATCTGTACCGTACGCGTCATGCGTAAAAAGGCCCATGCGGTGGGCCTTCCTTCATGCGATTCGAATCCTCGCGCGCGAGTTGCGATTAAGGCTGTCAGGCAGCCTCGAAAAATAGCGGTAAAAATGACTTCCGCGAAACGCTCAGGATGGCAAAAAGCGCCGCAGAGCCTTATCTGACGGGCGTTACAACCTGAAACACTTTGTTACCGCGAACCTATCTTAATTCGCCCACAATGCCTTCAACGGTTTCAACACGGATGTGGCGCGGTGCCAGTGTGAGCGGACACAAAACACCAGCCGGTCGGCCCTACGCCGAAGCCCTCTCGAGGGGCATCCTTGTTGGAGCCGTGACCGGCGTCGAAGACGTTTCATGACCCGGCTCCTCCTTTGGTCTCCTCGCGCTAACCCCGTAGCGTGTGGTTTTTAGCGGGCTCCAGGCCCGCTTTTTTTTCGCCTGTACGTTTCGTTATTCAACAGGCATCGCTCTGCCCCCACTCCCTCCAGCGTCAAATGATCGTTCGGTTTCCCGACTATTTTTGCGCGTTCTGCAATGCCGCAGCGACGCCTTGAATCGTCCGCCGCGGCATTGCATCGAACCTCGTATCAAGCCGTCTTCTGCTCGTTGATCTTGAGCTCGTCGATCATGCGCGCGCGCATCACGAACTTCTGCACCTTGCCTGTCACGGTCATCGGCAGTTCGTCGACGAAGCGGATGTACTTCGGGATCTTGTAGTGGGCAATCTGCCCCTGGCAGAACGCCTGAATCTCCTCGGCCGTTGCCGCTTCGCCCGGGCGGAGCACGATCCACGCGCACACTTCCTCGCCGTACTTCGCATCGGGCACGCCGAACACCTGCGCGGACTGCACCTTCGGGTGGCGGAACAGAAACTCTTCGATCTCTCGCGGATAGATGTTCTCGCCGCCGCGGATCAGCATGTCCTTGAGGCGACCGACGATGTTGCAGTAGCCTTCGGCATCGATCGTCGCGAGATCGCCCGTATGCATCCAGCCATCGACGATCGACTCGGCCGTCTTCTCCGCGTCGCCCCAGTAGCCCTGCATCACCGAATAGCCCTTCGTGCACAGCTCGCCCGTTTCGCCCACCGGCACGATATTGCCGAGCGCGTCGACGATCTTCACTTCGAGATGCGGCTGAATGCGGCCCACGGTGGTCGTGCGCTTGTCGAGCGGGTCGGTGGTCGAGCTCTGGAACGACACCGGGCTCGTTTCCGTCATGCCGTAGGCGATCGTGATTTCGGCGAGATGCATCCTGGAGACCACGCGCTTCATCGTCTCGATCGGGCACGGCGAGCCGGCCATGATGCCCGTGCGCAGCTTCGAAAGATCGAAGCGTGCGAACTCCGGATGATCGAGCTCCGCGATGAACATCGTGGGCACGCCGTGCAAGGCCGTGCAGCCCTCTTCCGAGACGGCTTCGAGCGTCGCGCGCGGATCGAACGCCTCGCCGGGGAACACCATGTTCGCGCCAACGGATACGCACGCGAGCACCGCGAGAACCATGCCAAAGCAGTGATAGAGCGGCACCGGAATGCAAAGCGAATCTTCTTCGGTGAGGCGCATCGCCTGGGCGATGAAACGTCCGTTGTTGAGCACGTTGCGGTGCGTGAGCGTCGCGCCCTTCGGATTACCGGTCGTGCCGCTCGTGAACTGGATGTTGATGGCCTCGTCGGGCGATAGCGTCGCGTTGATGGCGTCGAGCCACGCCGTGCCGTCGCGCGCGATGCGCTCGCGGCCCATCTCCACGAGTTCGCTGAAGCAGAGCATGCCGGGCGTGGCCGTGTCGCACATGCGCACGACCGCGCGCAGTTCGGGCAGGCGCGCGGCCTGCAGCTGGCCGGGCGTGGCGCTCGCAAGCTCGGGCGCGAGCGTCTGCAGCATTTCCAGATACTTCGAGGTCTTGAAGCTCTCCGCCGAGACGATCGCCTTGCAGCCGACCTTGTTCAGCGCGTATTCGAGTTCGGCAAGACGATAGGCGGGATTGATGTTGACGAGCACCGCACCGATGCGCGCGGTCGCAAACTGGGTGAGCAGCCATTCGACGCGATTGGGCGACCAGATGCCGACGCGGTCTCCCTTGACGATGCCTAGCTCGGCAAAACCGGCCGCGAGCACGTCCACTTCTGCGGCGAACTCGCGCCAGTTCCAGCGGATGCCCTGCTCGCGGAACACCACGGCAGGCCGCTCGGGGAAGCGGTTGGCGGTCTCCTGCAGGAACGTGCCGAGAGTCGCGTCGCTGAGCGGTACGTCGGACGTGCCTCGCACGTAGGAAAGCCCGTCTTTCGGCGCGATGAGCGGCTCATGTACACCGGGCGCGGCGCGCGCGCCTGCTGCGTCGATTGCCATGATGGCTGTCTCCTGGGGAGCGTTACTCCCGCGTTTGAAATGAATTTGAAAACCATTGTGCCACCGGCTTGACTGGGGGCGGCATCAAGTCTTACCCGCAGGGTCTGGGCCGGCTGCGAACGCATGATTTGGCATTACCTTTCCGTAAACGTCAAGTATGCCGGAGCGTTTTGGTCGACCTCCGTGGCTCACGGCATTTATGCCGCGTTTTTCATCGCGGTGCCATTGGGCCGTGCCCGCCCACCGGCGCGCACATGCAAAAAGGGCTCCCCAACCGGGGAGCCCTTTTTTGCTTCGAACGCGGCCCCACGAGGGGGCGCGTACGAGAACCCATTAGTGCTGGTTCATCTTGCGCAGGCGCTGGATCGCCGCGAGCTGCGCGACCGCGTAGGCCAGTTCGGCCTGGGCGGTGGCGTACTCGAGGTTCGAGCCGGCGTTCTGCAGCGTCTCTTCAGCGCGCTTGCGCGCTTCCGTAGCCTTCGCCTCGTCGAGATCCTTGCCGCGGATCGCGGTGTCGGCGAGCACCGTGACGGCGCCCGGCTGCACTTCGAGAATGCCGCCGGCGACGAACACGAACTCTTCACCGCCGTCTTCCGCCACGATGCGCACTGCGCCCGGACGAATACGCGTGATGAGCGGCGTGTGCCCCGGCAGAATGCCCAGCTCGCCCGCCTCGCCCGGAAGCGCGACGAACTTCGCCTGGCCGTCGAAGATGCTCTCTTCGGCGCTGACGACGTCTACCTTGATGGTTGCTGCCATATGTGTCGACTCCTTGGGGATTAATTGGCTGCTGTGGCGGATAAGTCGCGCGACTTATCCGCACTTCGGCAACTAACCCTTACTGGATCTTCTTGGCCTTTTCGAAGGCTTCGTCGATCGTGCCGACCATGTAGAACGCCTGCTCCGGCAGGTGATCGCATTCGCCGTCAACGATCATCTTGAAGCCGCGAATCGTTTCCTTCAGCGGCACGTACTTGCCCGGCGAGCCCGTGAAGACTTCCGCGACGTGGAACGGCTGCGACAGGAAACGCTGGATCTTGCGAGCGCGGGCGACGGTCAGCTTGTCTTCCGGCGACAGTTCGTCCATGCCCAGAATCGCGATGATGTCGCGCAGTTCCTTGTAGCGCTGCAGCGTTTGCTGCACGCCGCGCGTGATCGAGTAATGCTCTTCGCCGATCACGTTCGGGTCGATCTGGCGCGAGGTCGAGTCGAGCGGGTCGACTGCCGGGTAGATACCCAGCGAGGCGATGTCACGCGACAGCACGACGGTTGCGTCCAGGTGGCCGAAGGTCGTAGCCGGCGACGGGTCGGTCAAGTCGTCCGCAGGGACGTACACGGCCTGAACCGACGTAATCGAGCCCTTCTTGGTCGACGTGATGCGCTCTTGCAGCTTGCCCATTTCTTCAGCCAGCGTCGGCTGATAGCCCACTGCCGACGGCATACGGCCGAGCAGTGCCGATACTTCCGTGCCAGCCAGCGTGAAACGGTAGATGTTGTCGACGAAGAACAGCACGTCGAGGCCTTCGTCGCGGAAGTGCTCGGCCATCGTCAGACCGGTCAGCGCGACGCGCAGACGGTTGCCCGGCGGCTCGTTCATCTGGCCGTACACCAGCGCGACCTTGTCGAGAACGTTCGAGTCCTTCATTTCGTGGTAGAAGTCGTTGCCCTCACGGGTACGCTCGCCCACGCCCGCAAACACGGAGAAACCACCGTGTTCCTTGGCGATGTTGTTGATGAGCTCCATCATGTTGACGGTCTTGCCCACGCCAGCACCACCGAACAGACCGACCTTGCCGCCCTTTGCGAACGGGCAGATCAGGTCGATAACCTTGATGCCGGTTTCGAGCAGTTCCGCCGACGGCGACAGCTCGTCGAACGCCGGAGCCTTCTGGTGGATCGAGCGCGTCGTTTCGCTCACGATCGGGCCAGCTTCGTCGATCGGACGGCCGAGCACGTCCATGATGCGGCCGAGGGTCGGCTTGCCGACCGGCACGCGGATGGGGTTGCCCGTGTTCTTGACCACGGTGCCGCGGCGCAGGCCGTCAGCCGAACCCAGACAGATGGTGCGGACAACGCCGTCGCCCAGCTGCTGCTGCACTTCCAGGGTCAGTTCCGACCCTTCGAGAATCAGCGCGTCGTAGATCTTCGGCATGCTCTCGCGCGGGAATTCCACGTCGATCACCGCGCCGATGCACTGTACGATCTTGCCTTCTACCAAAGCAGTTGTACTCATCGATTTTCCTTTAGATACCTGAATTCTTCACTCGCTCACCGGCATACACCGGCGCGGTTTCGCAATCGGTTCGCGCTCGTCGCTTGATCAAACGGCTGCTGCGCCGCCGACGATTTCCGAAAGTTCCTTCGTAATCGCGGCCTGGCGGCTCTTGTTGTACGAGAGCTGCAGTTCGTTGATGACCGTCTTCGCGTTGTCCGACGCCGCCTTCATCGCCACCATACGGGCCGACTGCTCCGAAGCCATGTTTTCCGCCACGGCCTGATAGACCAAGGCCTCGACATAGCGCACCAGCAGTTCGTCCACGACGGTTTGCGCATCCGGCTCGTAGATGTAGTCCCACGCCGACTTCGGCGTCGTGCCGTCGTCATCCGCTTCCAGACGCTCGGCCGACAGCGGCAGCAGTTGCTCGATTACAGGCTCCTGCTTCATCGTGTTGACGAAGCGCGTGTACGCGAGGTACACGGCGGAAAGCTTGCCTTCCGAGTACTGGTCGAGCTGCACCTTGATCGCGCCGATCAGCTTTTCGAGGTGCGGCGTGTCGCCAAGTTGCACAACGTTCGAGACGACCTTCGCGCGCAGACGATTCAGGAAACCGAGGCCCTTGCTGCCGATCGCAGTTGCTTCGATCGTCGTGCCGGATGCTTCCAGCTCCTTGAACTTCTGCAGCGTCGCGCGCAGCACGTTGGTGTTCATCCCGCCGCACAGACCCTTGTCGGTCGTGACGAGAATCACGCCTGCGACCTTCGCACCGGTGTTTTCCACCATGAACGGGTGGCGGTACTCGGGGTTCGCACGGCTCATGTGCGCAGCGATGTCGCGGACCTTGTCGGCATACGGGCGGGCGGCGCGCATTCGCTCCTGGGCACGGCGCATTTTCGACGCCGCGACCATTTCCATCGCCTTGGTGATCTTGCGCGTGTTTTGCACGCTCTTGATCTTGCCGCGAATTTCCTTCATTCCAGCCATTGCTTTGCTCCTTTGTCGACCCGGGTCAGCGCTTCATTCAGCACTTACCCGGGTCCCAGTCCGTTTATCGTGTTTGATTCCCGGACGGATCAATATGCGCCGGACTTCTTGAAGTCCTTGAGAGCCGCGTGGAGCGCGTTCTCGTCGTCCTTCGACAGGTCCTTCTTGTCCTCGATGCGCGCGACGAGGTCAGCGTGCTTCGACTTCAGGTATTCGCGCAGGCCCTTTTCGAACGGCAGGACGTCCTTGACGTCGATGTCGTCGAGGTATCCGTTGTTTGCCGAGAACAGCGCAACAGCCAGTTCCCACACTTGCAGCGGCTGATACTGCGGCTGCTTGAGCAGTTCCGTCACGCGGCGGCCGCGCTCGAGCTGCTTGCGGGTCGCTTCGTCGAGGTCCGATGCGAACTGGGCGAATGCAGCCAGTTCACGGTACTGCGCGAGGTCGGTACGGATACCGCCCGACAGCTTCTTCACGACCTTCGTTTGAGCCGCACCACCCACACGCGACACCGACACGCCGGCGTTGATTGCCGGGCGGATGCCTGCGTTGAAGAGGTCGGTTTCCAGGAAGATCTGGCCGTCGGTAATCGAGATCACGTTCGTCGGAACGAATGCGGTCACGTCGCCCGCTTGCGTTTCGATGATCGGCAGTGCGGTGAGCGAACCCGTCTTGCCCTTCACTTCGCCGTTCGTGAACTTCTCGACGTAGTCGGCCGACACGCGCGCGGCGCGCTCGAGCAGACGCGAGTGGAGATAGAACACGTCGCCGGGGTAGGCTTCACGGCCCGGCGGGCGGCGCAGCAGCAGCGAGATCTGACGGTATGCCCAGGCTTGCTTGGTCAAGTCGTCATAGATGATCAGGGCGTCTTGACCGCGGTCGCGGAAGTATTCGCCCATCGTGCAGCCGGCATACGGTGCGAGGTACTGCAGCGCGGCCGATTCCGAAGCCGAAGCGGCAACGACGATCGTGTATTCGATCGCGCCCGTTTCTTCGAGCTTGCGCAGCACGTTCTGGATCGACGAAGCCTTCTGACCGATGGCGACGTAAATACAGATGAGGTCCTTGCCCTTCTGGTTGATGATCGTGTCGACGGCCACCGCGGTCTTGCCGCACTGACGGTCGCCGATGATCAGCTCACGCTGGCCACGGCCGATCGGCACCATCGAGTCGATCGACTTCAGACCCGTTTGCACCGGCTGCGACACGCCTTCACGCCAGATCACGCCCGGAGCGATCTTTTCGATCGCGTCGGTCATCTTGGCGTTGACCGGGCCCTTGCCGTCGATCGGGTTGCCGAGCGGGTCGACCACGCGGCCGATCAGTTCGGGGCCAACCGGCACTTCGAGAATGCGGCCCGTCGTCTTGACGATGTCGCCTTCCGAGATGTGCTCGTACTCACCCAGAATCACGGCGCCGACCGAGTCGCGCTCAAGGTTCAGCGCGAGGCCGAAGGTATTGCCCGGGAATTCGAGCATTTCGCCCTGCATCACGTCCGACAGGCCGTGGATACGCACGATACCGTCGGTCACGGAGATCACGGTGCCCTGATTGCGAACGTCTGCGCTCGCTTCAAGGCCCTGGATCCGGCTCTTGATCAGCTCGCTGATCTCAGAGGGATTGAGTTGCATTATTCGCTCCTGATGTTCAATTCTGTTGCGTGCCAGCCGCCGCGCCCGATTTCTGGAATCGAGGCGCTCAGGCGGTCAACGCCGCCTGCATGCTGGCGAGCCGCGCGCGGACCGAGGTATCGAGCACTTCGTCGCCGACCGTGACGCGCACGCCGCCGATGAGCGAGTTGTCGATCTCGACGGTCGGCTTCAGCTTGCATTTGAACTTGCGTTCGAGGCTGGCGACGAGGTCGTTCAACTGGGCGCCTTCGAGCGGGAACGCGCTGACGATCACTGCGTCAGCAGCACCTGCCTTGGCGTTCTTGAGCGCTTCGAACTGCGTCTGGATTTCCGGCAGCAGCGCCAGGCGATGATTCTCGATCAGCATCTGCACGAGGTTCTTCACCTCGGCCGATTCCTTGACCGGCGACTTCACCGCCGCGAGCAGCAGCTCGGCGACCTGGGCATGGCTCACCTTCGGGCTCGTCGCGACCGACTGCACCTCGGGCAAGGCCGCAACCTGTGCCAGCTCCGAAACGAGCGTGGACCAGGCGGCGGTGTCACCAGCTTCGGCCACGCCAAACAATGCTTCTGCGTACGGGCGGGCGATGGTTGCAAGTTCGGCCATGATCAGAGCTCGGCTTTCAGTTGATTCAGCAGTTCGGCGTGGGCCGACTGATCGACTTCGCGCTTCAGGATCTGCTCGGCGCCTTGCACGGCGAGGGCGGCGACTTCGGCGCGCAGGGCTTCGCGTGCCTTGACCACCTGCTGGTCGGCGTCGGCCTTCGCCTGAGCGATGATGCGTGCCGCTTCGGCGTGTGCCTGGGCCTTGATTTCTTCTGCGACCGCCAGTGCGCGCTTTTCAGCGTCGGCGATACGGCTTTGACCCTCGTTACGGGCCGTAGCGAGCTCTTCGCCGACGCGCTTGTGCGCCGCTTCGAGTTCCGCCTTGCCCTTTTCCGCAGCGGCGAGGCCGTCTGCGATCTTCTTCGAGCGCTCGTCGAGGGCGTTGATCAACGGCGGCCACACGAACTTCATCGTGAACCACGCGAGGATCAGGAACACGACCATTTGCGCAAACAGGGTTGCGTTGAGATTCACGGTGTTTCCTTAATCGTTGCTATTCCGGGGAATTGAAACGGCAAGGCGCTCATCGGTTGTGAAACTCGATCAGCGCCTCGTCTCCCGTTCCGCCATGCGCCCACTACCCGTTATAGGTCAGGCGCAACCTTCCAGGGAACTTAGCCCGCGAGCTTCGAGAGCAGCGGGTTAGCGAACGCGAACAGCATTGCAACACCAACGCCAATCAGGAACGCTGCATCGATCAGACCAGCCAGCAGGAACATCTTCGTCTGCAGCGGGTTCATCAGTTCAGGCTGACGTGCGCAGGCTTCGATGTACTTGCCGCCCATCAGGCCGATACCGATACAGGCGCCGATTGCACCCAGGCCGATGATGATGCCGATACCGATGGCCGTGAAACCCTGGATGTTGGCGATGAAAGCTTGCATGATCACTCCTTATTGAGATTTTCTGGAACTGGGGATTTAAAACTGCAAATCTGGTTTGACGAGCACTTAGTGCTTGTCGTGTGCCTGGCCGATGTACACCAGCGTCAGCATCATGAAAATGAACGCCTGCAGCAGAACGATCAGAATGTGGAAGATCGCCCAGACGCTGCCCGCAATCACGTGGCCGATGAAGCCAAGCACCGTCGTGTCCGCGCCGAAGCTCCACAGACCGCCCAGCAGCGCGATCAGCAGGAACAGCAGCTCGCCTGCATACATGTTGCCGAACAACCGCAGGGCGAGCGAAACCGTCTTGGCGACGAACTCGATGATGTTCAGTGCAAGGTTCGGGATCCACAGCAGCGGATGCGCGCCGAACGGGGCCGAGAGCAGCTCGTGTGCGAAGCCGCCAGGACCCTTGATCTTGAGGTTGTAGTAAATCATCAGCACGAACACGCCGAGCGCGATGCCGAACGTGCCGTTGAGGTCGGCAGTCGGGACGATGCGCTGGTGCGGCAGCGCTTCGGACAGGCCGAGCCAGCCGATCACGCGCGTGGGCAGGTCGACGGGAATGAAGTCGAGCGAGTTCATGAGCGCGACCCAGATGAACACGGTCAGCGCGAGCGGTGCGATGAATGCGCGGTTGCCATGGACGATGGACTTGGACTGGTCCTCGACCATCTCGACCAGCATTTCGATGGCGCACTGGAAGCGGCCCGGTACGCCCGGGGTCGCCTTGCGCGCAGCGAGGCGCAGGATGAGGATCGTCACGACGCCGCACAGAATCGACCAGAACAGCGTGTCGATGTTCCAGACGCTGAAGTCGACGATCGACGTCTGGTGCGAGGTCGCAAAGTTCTGCAAGTGGTGAGCAATGTACTCGGACGGACCCGGTCCGCTCGTTCCTTCGCTAGCTGCCATATCGTTAGAGCCACCCAAATTGTCGAAAATCGTTTTCGGCCGTTCCCGCCGCAATACTGTATTGCGGGAACACGCCGCCGTGGATCGTGTCTTATCTGCTTCGCATCGGCCAGCTAACTTCCACCGTCATCGCTTCGACGCCCTGACTTGAGGCGGCGCGATGTTGGCGGGTCAGCGCCACGCGAGCGCGATCCAGTATGTCTTTAGTGCGATCAGGTACGTGACGAGCAGCGGAATCCACAGCACGTCGTGATACCAGAACGCGATGGCGACGAACATCGCAATCGTCGCCCCCATCTTGAAGGCTTCACCGAGCATCCAGTTAAATACGGTGCCCGCCCTGCTCAACTGCTTCAGGCGCGCCGCGAACAGCGCACCGGGTAACCAGCAGATCGCTCCGCCCAGGAAGGCCGACAACGCAGCACTGCCCGGCGGCTTATAAAACAGCCACCACGCCAACGTTGCAACCAGGGACAAAACCACTTGCGCCGCGACGACACGAAACGGCGTGACGCGCGATGGGCGACTCACCTGTGCGCCGAAAATTTGCTCGGCTTCGGCCCGGGTGAGCGGAACGATGTCGTTGTTATCTTGCTGGCTGGCGTCCAGTTCATCCCAGCGCGCGTTGTGATCCGCTTTGGAAACAACGCGTCCGGAAGTTCTTGCCGCTGCATCCTGCCCCCGGCTGGATGCTCCGGCTGCGCCCGGCGGTACATCGGGCCCTTCATGCGCCTGCGGCGCTTCGTCTGGCCTCTGACCCACCATCGCTTTATTCCGGAAATTCGCCTTGCACGCGTTTTATTACAGCGTACTTACGGCATCGCCAACCAAATAAATCCGGGCGATTGTAAGCGATAGTTGCAGGCAATTCAAGACTTTAGGCCCTTCAATAACACCCGTGAAATGCGACTTCATGATGCGGAAAACTCCGCGCCGCGAGGGTGTGACCGGTAACTGTAAGGGATGCAGCAGGCAAAGCGCAATCATCAGGATGACCAGGTAATTTCGAGCCCATCTGGCGCGCAATCCGGGCTATGCGCCAGGATGTGGGACGGGGTGCCGTCAGAACAGATGCAGCAGCAGCGCGCCGCCCAAAAAGGCCGCGATCCAGAACGGCACAGCGACCAGGTGAAACAGCAACCACACGCCGCGCTGGCCGGACAGACGCACGGCGATGAGGTTCGCCAGCGAGCCGATGGCCACCCCGAAGCCCCCCACGCTCACGCCGAACGCGAGCGCGCGCCAGTCGTGCGTGAAACCCGCGAGCACAATGGCGGCCGGAACATTGCTAATCACTTGCGACAGCACCGCCCCTGCGGCAAAAGCGCGCATCGGCGTTTGCAGCGACAGTGACGTCAGCGCGTGATGGATGGCGGGCAGCGCGGCCACGCTGCGCAGGACGATGAACATCAGCACGAAGATCAGCAGCAGCAGCCAGTCGATCTTGAGCACGATGCGAATTCGCCAGATCACAAAGCCCGCGGCGACGGCGGCAAGTGCAACGCCTGCGTGGTGCGCATCGGCGAGCAGCACGAATGCGACGAAGAGCACAGCCGCCACGCTCGCAAGCGGCCGGTCGACGCGCTGCGGCGCGGCGTCTCTCGAGAGATCGAGCGGTATGGTCTTGAAAAGAAACGCTGTGAGCAGGATGAGCATCGCCATGAGCAACGCGCAAAGCGGTGCGAGCCCCACGACGAAGCGTCCGAACGATACCCCGCTCACCTGCCAGAGAAACAGGTTCTGCGGGTTGCCGAGCGGCGTGAGCACCGACCCCGCGTTCACGGCAAGCGCGATGACGATCACGAGGCGCTTGAGCGGCAGCGGCGTGAGCTTGTGCAGCGACAGCACGAGCGGCACCACGACGAAAAGCGCCACATCGTTGGTCACGATCATCGCCAGCACCGCGGCCAGCGCGACGAGCAGCAACGCGAGCCCGCGCTCCGAGTGAATGTAGTGGACGAGCTTGTGCGCGAGCCAGGTGAGCAGTCCTGAATATTCGATACCCTTCGTCAGAATGAGCAGACCCGCGAGGGTCATCACCGTTTGCCAGTCGACAAGTGCCGGCAGCGAGGCGATGGGACGAGGTGCGTAAATCTGCAACGCCACGAACGCCACGATGAGGATCGCGAGCACCGGCTCCGAAACGGCGAATGCGCCGATGCGGCGCAACAGGCTCAAGGGCTCACGCGCGCCCTGCTCCGATTCGCGCACCGGATTTATGCGCCGGCGCGCGCGTTTGCCGTGGCGACGTGCAACGCGCCCATTACGCGGCCGTCTCGCCGCGCAGGCGCAGCAGGATGCCGTCGAGCGCGTCGAGGTCGCCGAAGTCGACCGTGAGCTGCCCTCGTCCGCGTCGGCCGAGCTTGATCTTCACCGATGCGGCGAGCAGGTCCGACAATTCCTCTTCGAGGCGGCGCGTGTCGCGCCCGCCATCGTGCGCGGCCTTCGCCTTGACTGCCGGTGCGGCCTTCGTGGTGACCGAAACGAGCTTCTCCGTTTCACGCACCGACATCCGCTTGTTGACCACCTGGTTCGCCAGCGTGATCTGCGTGGCCGCGTCCACGGCGAGCAGCGCACGGGCGTGGCCCATGTCGAGGTCGCCGGCCAGCAGCATGGTCTGCACGGGCGCCGCGAGATTGAGCAAACGCAGCAGATTCGACACCGCGCTGCGCGAGCGTCCCACCGACTCGGCCGCCTGCTCGTGCGTGAAGCTGAACTCGTCGAGCAGGCGCTGGATGCCCTGCGCCTCTTCCAGCGGATTCAGGTCCTCGCGCTGGATGTTCTCGATCAGCGCCATCGCGGCGGCGGCCTGGTCGGGCACATCCTTCACGAGCACCGGCACTTCGGTGAGGCCAGCGATGTGCGCAGCACGGAAGCGTCGCTCGCCCGCGATGATTTCGTAGCGCCCCGTCGCAACCGGGCGCACGAGAATCGGCTGCATCAGACCCTGCGCGCGAATGCTCGCGGCCAGCTCCTGGAGCGCGCCCTCGTCCATGCGCGTGCGCGGCTGATACTTGCCGGCCTGCATCTGCGTGAGCGGCAGCGTGTTAGGCGCGCCGTCGATCTTCACCGCCTCGGTGATGTCCGCGCTGCCGCCGAGCAATGCTTCCAGCCCCCGGCCCAGCCCCTTCTTCCGTGCTACTGCATTCATCGTGCTTCCCCAGTCTCGTCAGAGTGCGCGCACGCGCTCGATCATTTCCGCGCCGAACTGCACATAGGCCTGTGCGCCGCGCGAGGCGCGATCGAACACCACGCCCGGCAAGCCGTAGCTCGGAGCTTCAGCGAGGCGGACGTTGCGCGGGATCACGGCGTCGAAGACCTTGTCGCCGAAGTGCTCTTTCAACTGCTCGGAAACCTGCTGCTGCAACGTAATGCGCGGATCGAACATCACGCGCAGAAGGCCGATCACCTTCAGGTCGCGATTCATGTTCGCATGGACCTGCTTGATCGTATTGATGAGATCCGAAAGACCTTCGAGCGCGAAGTATTCGCACTGCATCGGGATCACCACGCCATGGGCGGCGCACAGGCCGTTGAGCGTGAGCAGCGAAAGCGCCGGCGGGCAATCGATGAGGACGAAGTCGTAATCGGCGTCGACTTCGGCGAGCGCGGCCTTCAGGCGCCGCTCGCGCTGCTCGACCGTCACGAGTTCGACCTCGGCGCCGGCCAGCTCGCGGTTGGCCGGCAGGACGTCGTAGCCGACCTGTTCCGGTCGCGTGCGCGCGGCGTTCACCGTGACTCCGTCGACGAGCACCTCGTAGACCGTGTTCTCGCACGCGGCCTTGTCGATGCCGCTGCCCATCGTGGCGTTGCCCTGCGGGTCAAGGTCGATGAGAAGGACACGTTGTCCCTGCGATGCGAGGCTCGCGGCGAGATTGACCGTTGTCGTCGTCTTGCCGACGCCGCCCTTCTGGTTCGCAACGCAGAAGATTTTTGCCATCTTTTGTGTGTCCCTTTTACTGCCTTAAGTAGTTTGCTTACGTTATGACGCAACTGCTTCGCGCACCTTTCGGCCGATTGGCCATCGCCGGATCGGCTCAGGCCGCGGCGACCGACTCAACCGACACTTCGATCAAGTGGCGCTCCGCATCGAGCATCGGCACGCTCAGGCGGATCGTATTCAGCGCCCGGGTGCCGGCCGGCAGACGCTCGATCTCGTCTTCGGGGTGCACACCCTTCATGGCCCAGATCGCGCCACCCTCGGCAACGAGATGACGGGCCAGTGTAACGAAATCGGCGAGATCCGCGAATGCCCGAGACACGATCAAATCGAATTTTTTCGATACTTCGATGCCGGGACGCAGCGATTCGACCCGGCCGGTCACCACCGAGAGGTTCGCGAGTCCGAGTTCAGCCTTCGCCTGCGACTGGAACGCCGACTTCTTCTGCACGATATCGTTGAGCGTGACCTGGCAGTCCGGACGCACGATCGCGAGCACGATGCCGGGCAGTCCGCCGCCGGAGCCGACATCGAGCACCGTTGCGTCGGCGCGCGCCGGCAGGTGCGGCACGATCGAGAGCGAATCGAGAATGTGCTGGATCAGCATCTGGCGCGGATCGCGAATCGCCGTGAGGTTGTACACGGCGTTCCACTTGGCGAGCAGCGCAACGTAGTCGAGCAACTGCTCGTGCTGCCGCTCGGTGAGTTCGACGCCAAGCGCCTGAGCGCCCTCTTTCAGCAGACGAGCGAGCGCGTCGCGGTCCGCAATGCCGGGTTGCCTCGAGCGCCCCGTCATTGCGCCACCGGCGTCGAGTCGGGGCCGCTTTCGTCTGCAGCACCCGGATTCTGGCGACGGCGGCCAAGGCCACGCTTGAGGTGAACCATCAGCAACGAAATCGCGGCGGGCGTAATGCCCGAAATGCGCGACGCCTGGCCGATCGTTTCAGGGCGGAACTGGCTCAGCTTCTGGCGCGCCTCGAACGACAGGCCACGCACTTCCGCGTAATCGATGCCTTCAGGCAGACGGGTATTTTCCTGCGCGCCGTTGCGTTCGATCTCGTCGGCTTGACGATCGATATAGCCCTGATATTTGATGCCGATTTCGATCTGTTCCTTGATCTGGGCTAGCAAAACTTCATCCTCGGCGAGCGGGGTTTCCGGCGCACAAGCGCCTTCGCGCAGACCGCACACGCCGTCATAGGTCACGCCCGGGCGGCGCAGCAGGTCCGCGAGGTTGTATTCGCGGTCAATCGACTTGCCGAGCAATGCCGTTGCTTCTTCCGCCGAAAGCGTCTTGGGGTTCACCCACGTCGACTTCAGACGCTCTGTTTCACGTGAAACAGCATCGCGCTTACGGGAGAAGGCGTCCCAACGGACGTCGTCAATTACACCCAGTTCGCGGCCAATCTCCGTCAGGCGCATATCCGCATTGTCTTCACGTAGGCTCAAGCGGTATTCGGCTCGGCTCGTGAACATGCGATACGGCTCGGAAACGCCACGCGTCACCAGATCGTCGACCAGCACGCCAAGGTACGCCTGATCGCGGCGCGGGCACCATGCGTCCTTGCCCTGCACCTGGAGGCCTGCGTTCATGCCGGCGAGCAAGCCTTGTGCTGCCGCTTCTTCATAGCCCGTCGTGCCGTTGATCTGGCCCGCAAAAAACAGGCCGTTGATCACCTTGGTTTCGAGCGAAGCCTTGAGGCCGCGCGGGTCGAAATAGTCGTATTCGATCGCGTAGCCCGGACGCAGGATGTGCGCGTGCTCGAGGCCGCGCATCGAGTGCACGAGCTCGAGCTGCACATCGAACGGGAGGCTCGTGGAGATGCCGTTCGGGTAGAACTCGTTCGTCGTCAGGCCTTCCGGTTCGAGGAAGATCTGGTGCGATTCCTTGGACGCGAAGCGATGAATCTTGTCCTCGATGGACGGGCAATAGCGCGGCCCTACCCCTTCGATCACGCCCGTGTACATCGGCGAGCGGTCGAGACCGCCGCGAATGATGTCGTGGGTGCGCTCATTCGTATGCGTGACCCAGCACGGAATCTGGCGCGGATGCTGCTCCGCGCGGCCGAGAAACGAGAACACTGGCACCGGATCGAGGTCACCGGGCTGCTCTTCGAGCACCGAAAAGTCGATCGTGCGGCCGTCGATACGCGGCGGCGTGCCCGTCTTGAGACGGCCCTGCGGCAGCTTCAGCTCCTTCAGGCGCGACGAGAGCGTCACGGCAGCGGGATCGCCAGCGCGGCCGCCCGTGTAGTTGTTCAGGCCCACGTGGATCTTGCCGTCGAGAAAAGTCCCCGCCGTCAGCACGACTGCACGGCTGCGGAAGCGGATGCCCACCTGCGTGACGGCGCCTACGACGCGATCGCCTTCGACCATCAGGTCTTCCACGGCCTGCTGGAACAGCCACAGATTCGGCTGATTCTCGAGACGTCGCCGGATCGCCGCCTTATAAAGAATGCGGTCGGCCTGCGCGCGCGTCGCCCGAACCGCCGGGCCCTTGGACGAATTGAGAATGCGGAACTGGATCCCGCCCTCGTCCGTCGCAGCGGCCATGGCGCCGCCGAGTGCATCGACTTCCTTGACCAGATGGCCCTTGCCGATGCCGCCAATCGACGGATTGCAGCTCATCTGGCCAAGCGTTTCGATGTTGTGCGTGAGCAGGAGCGTCTTGACGCCCATGCGGGCGGCGGCAAGCGCAGCCTCGGTTCCGGCGTGACCGCCGCCGACGACGATTACGTCAAACTCTGTGGGATAAAGCATGGCGGGACCTCACGCAAGGACGAAACGACCGCGTGAGCCTTCTCGGAAAAAGTGGTATGCGCGAATTATAACGGTTTCGGGTTTTCGGCCGTTCACACCCGAATTTTGTTCCCCAGACGCGCCGGCGTTGAACAAAAAAAAGCGGCGTGTTTCACGTGAAACACGCCGCTCATTTCTACAGCGATAGACGAAGTCAGACCGGTTTCTTCGCCAACCCGAGATACGTTTCGATCACGCGCGGGTTCTGCGCCAACTCCCCCGCCGGTCCTTCTAGCGCCAGGTCGCCAGTTTCCAGCACGTAGCCGTAGTCGGAAATCTGCAGTGCAGCGCGCGCGTTCTGCTCGATGAGCAGCGTCGCGACGCCCGTTTGCCGCAGCGCGCTGATGATGTGGAAGATTTCCTTCACGATCAGCGGTGCGAGACCGAGGCTCGGCTCGTCGAGCATCAGCAGATCGGGCTTGCCCATCAATGCGCGGCCGACTGCGAGCATCTGGCGCTCGCCGCCCGAGAGCGTACCTGCCGCCTGTGCGCGGCGTTCTTTCAAGCGCGGAAACAGCGTGAAAACGGGTTCGAGCTGGTCGAGGAAATTACGCTCACCGGCGCGCTTGCGGCGATACGCGCCGAGCACGAGGTTGTCCTCCACCGTCATCGAGGCAAACAGTTCGCGCTTCTCCGGCACGAGACACATGCCACGCGCCACGCGCCGCTCGATCGGCAGCGCGCCGATCTCCTCGCCCATATAAGCTATGCGGCCGCTCGCATGTCCCGTCACGGGCAGCGCGCCCATGATGGCGTTGAGCAGCGTGGACTTGCCCGCGCCGTTGGGACCGATCACGGAGACGATCTGCCCCGCGCCCACCCTGATCGCCGCCTTGTGCAGCGCCTCGATCTTGCCGTAGCGAACGGCGAGTCCGGAAACTTCCAGTACGGGTGCCGTCATCATTCCACCCCGCCCAGATACGCTTCCAGAACGGCCGGATCCTTCTGCACCTCTTGCGGCAAACCTTCCGCGATACGCGTGCCGAACTCCATCACCACGAGGCGGTCGGTGAGATTCATCACGAAATCCATGTCGTGTTCGACCAGCAGCACGCTCATCCCCTCTTCTCTCAGCTTGCGCAGCAATGCCGCCAACTGTTGCTTTTCCTTGTAACGCAGGCCAGCCGCAGGCTCGTCGAGCAGCAGCAAGGTCGGATCGCAGCACAGCGCGCGGGCAATCTCGAGGATGCGCTGCTGACCGAGCGCGAGGCTGCCCGCTTCGTCATACATATGCTGTTCGAGGCCCACGCGACGGATCTGCTTTGCGGCCTCGCTCATGAGCCTCCCTTCTTCCGTGGCATTGAGCTTGGCCACACTGCGCAACACGCCCGCGCGACCACGCAGGTGCGCGCCGATGGCGACGTTCTCGAGCACCGTCATCGTCGGCAGCAGCTTGACGTGCTGGAACGTGCGGCCAATACCGCGCGCGACGATTTCACGTGAAGTGAGGCGGTCGATGCGCTCGCCGCGGAACGTGATCTCACCGCTGGTCGGCTGAAGCACGCCGGTCACGAGATTGAAGGTCGTCGACTTGCCCGCACCGTTGGGACCGATCAGGCCGATGATCTGCCCCGCCTTCACTTCGAAGCTCACGTCGTTCACCGCCACGAGACCGCCGAACTGCTTGCGCGCCTTGTTCACCGTCAGCAGCATTTCGCCGGTGGCCGGCTTGCTGCGCTGCGGCAAAGCCTCGGCATGCTCGGGCACATGTGCCTGGGGACCACGCGGGAAGAAGCGCGCCACGAACGGCCAGACGCCGCGCCGCGCGTATTGCAGCAGCAGCACCATCAGAATGCCGAACACGATGATCTCGAAGTTGCCGTTCTCGCCGAGCAGCTTCGGCAGCAGGGTTTGCAGCCAGTCCTGCAGCACGGTGAGAATCGCCGCGCCCAGCACTGCGCCCCAGACGTGCGCCACGCCGCCCACCACGGCCATGAAGAGATATTCGATGCCGTGATTCAGACCGAACGGCGTCGGGTTCACCGCGCGCTGCAAGTGCGCGTACAGGAAGCCCGAAACGGCTGCGAGCACGGCCGCATAGACGAAGATCACCACACGCATCCAGCCGGTGTTCACGCCCATGGCCTCGGCCATCATGCCGCCGCCGCGCAGCGCGCGAATCGCGCGCCCCATGCGGCTATTAAGCAGATTCTGAACGGACACCACGGACGCAAGCACCACGACCCAGATCAGGTAGTAGATATGACGGCCCGATTCGAGGTCGATGCCCAGCACGTTCAGCACGGGAATGCCGTTGATGCCGTCGTACTTGCCGAGCATGTCGAGGTTGCCGAACAGGAAGAACAGCGCGAGGCCCCAGGCGATCGTGCCGAGCGGCAGGAAGTGGCCCGACAGACGCATCGTGACGAGCCCCAGAACGAGCGCCACGAGCGCCGTGATCACCACGCCGACGATGAGTGCCAACCAGGGCGAAACGCCGTACTGCGTAGTCAGATAAGCAGTCGCGTAAGCCCCGAGCCCGACGAACGCCGCCTGCCCGAAGCTCGTCATCCCGCCGATGCCGGTGAGCAGCACGAGCCCGATCGCGACGATCGAATACAGGCCGATGTAGTTGAGCAGCGTGATCCAGTACTCGGGCACGTGCACCGGATGCGGCAGCACCGGCAACGCGAACATCACCACGAGGAACAGCCAGAAGAAGCGGTTGTGCATGACGAATCGTTTCATCGCGTCACTCCTCTTCCTCTTCGGCGTGCGGCGTCGAGAGCGAGCGCCACAGCAGCACCGGGATGATCAGCGTGAACACGATCACTTCCTTGTAAGAGCTCGCCCAGAACGACGAGTACGACTCCAGCAGGCCCACGAGCACGGACCCTGCCGCAGCCAGCGGATAGCTCACCAGGCCGCCGATAATGGCGCCGACGAAGCCCTTGAGGCCGATCAGAAAGCCCGAGTCGTAGTAGATGGTGGTGAGCGGCGAGACGAGAATGCCGCACAGCGCACCGAGGCCCGCGGCGAGCGTGAACGCGAGCCGCCCGGCCTGCGTGGTGCCGATGCCGACGAGCCGCGCGCCGAGCCGGTTCACCGAGGTCGCGCGCAGCGCCTTGCCCGAGATCGTGCGATCGAAATAGAGATACAGCGCGACGATCAACACGGCGGCCGTGCCGATCACCCAGAGGCTTTGGCCCGAGATCGACAGGCTGCCGATGTTGAACGTGGCGTCGGAGAACGCGTTCGTGCGCGAGCCTTCCGCGCCGAACATCACGAGCCCGAGGCCCACCATCGCGAAGTGCACGGCCACCGCTACGATCAGCAGCAGCAGCGTGGTCGCCTCGGCGATGGGCTCATAGGCGAGGCGATAGATGAACGGCCCCATCGGCACCACGATCGCAAGCGTGAGCGCGATCTGTACGAGCATCGGCAACTGCTGGCTCGCTACGCCGCGCGTGACCGCATAGAGCGCGATGGGAAAGAGCAGATACTTGCCGGCAAGCGTCACGAGCGTGCGCGCCGCGTGGCGCCGCCGTTCGGCGTGACGCACGAGCCCGGCGGTCTCGACCAGGAAGCACGCCGCACCGAGCGCGACGAGCAGCCAGCAGGTGGCCGGAAACTTCTGCGATTGCAGCGCGGCGAGCGTGAGCGCGCCATATGAAACGAATTCGCCCTGCGGAATGAAGATCACCCGCGTCACGGAAAACACCAGCACCAGGGCGAGCGCTAGCAGCGCATAGATCGCACCGGTGGTGATGCCATCCTGCGCGAGGATCGCGGCGATCGATAAATCCATACTCCCCTCTTCCTGAAACCTTCTGGAACCTGGAAAAACAGCGGCGTCGAAAAACGGCAATGCGGGAAAGAACCGCCGAAGGCGCGGTTCGGCCTTCGGCTGTGAAAAGCCGGTGCGCAGCAACGGAGCTGCGCACCGGTCATGCTCGTACGTGATTCTCAGTGGCCAGAATGACGCTGTAACGCGCGCGTGTTCCACGGGAAAACGCACTGCGCTTTCCCGTGCGCCGCACGTTATTCGCTCTGCAGCTTCCACTTGTTGTTGACGATCTCGACGATCACGCGTGCGCGCTGGTCGAGGCCCGCATGATCCGTCGAGCTCATGTTGAAGATGCCGTGCGCGCCCGCCGCGTCCTGCGAGTTTTCGAGCGCGGCGCGCAGCGCCACGCGGAACGCCTCGGTGCCCGGCTGGCCCGCCTTCAGCGCGACCGGAATCGCGCGCTGAAGCAACTGGCCGGCGTCCCATGCATGACCGCCGAAGGTCGCCACCGTGCCAACGCCATAGGCCTTCTCATAGGCCGTCTTGTAGGCCAGTGCCGACTTCTTCACGGGGTTCGAATCGGGCAACTGGTCGGCCACGAGAATCGGGCCGGCGGGCAGCAGCTCGCCTTCGCAATCCTTGCCGCAGACGCGCAGGAAGTCGTTATTCGCCACGCCGTGCGTCTGATAGATCTTGCCCTTGTAGCCGCGATCCTTGAGCGTGGTCGCGGGCAGCGCCGCGGGCGTGCCGGAACCGGCGATCAGGATCGCATCGGGGTTCGCCGACATCAGCTTGAGCGCCTGGCCCGTCACCGACGAGTCGGTGCGGTTATAGCGCTCGTTCGCCACGATCTTGAGGTTGTGCTTGCCGGCCGCGCTGGTGAACTCCTTGAGCCAGCTGTCGCCGTAGGCGTCGGTGAAGCCGATGAAACCCACCGTCTTTACGCCCTGCTTCTCCATGTAGCTCGCGAGCGCGTCGGCCATCAGGCTGTCGTTCTGCGGCGTCTTGAAGGCCCACTGACGCTTCGCGTCGATCGGCTCGACGATCGCGGCGGATGCGGCGAGCGAAATCATCGGCGTCTTGCCCTGCGCGACGACGTCGAGCATGGCGAGCGAGTTCGGCGTGACCGACGAGCCGATGATGGCGTCCACGTGGTCTTCGTCGATCAGCTTGTGCGTGTTCTGCACGGCCTTGCTCGTGTCCGAGGCGTCGTCGAGCACGATGTACTGCACGCTCTTGCCCGCGATCTCCTTGGGCAGCAACGCGATGGTGTTCTTCTCGGGAATGCCGAGCGACGCGGCCGGCCCCGTTGCCGAAAGCGTCACGCCAATCTTCACCTGCGCGGCGGCGATGCCCGCCGTGCCCATCAGCGCCGCTGCGAGTCCGGCACTAATCGAGCTCAATACCCACTTCTTCGTTTTCATTGCGCGTCTCCAAACGCTTGGTCTGCGTGTTGTCGATTGATCCTGCGCCGATTACTAGGATGTTCGTGAATCGGCGCCGGCCTTTGAGTGTAGTAATCGGGATCGCGCGTGTAATGCATGGTTTTCCCTGCCTGCGGCGCCGCACAAGCCGCCGCGCGCCAGGGTGCGCTCTCCGCTTTGTCGCCTGCTCCCCTACTGCTGCAAAGCCGTTGTCACGGGAACAAAAAAGGCACCTCGATCGAGCGTGCCTTTTTCGTGTTTCGTGCGTCATTCAACCGGCGCTCAATCGCCGGCGAGTTTCCACTTGCCGCCGACGATCTCCACCATCACGCGGGCACGCTGGTCGAGACCCGCGTGGTCCGTCGTGCTCATGGTGAAGATGCCGTGCGCGCCTGCCACGTCGTGCGAGTTTTCAAGCGCGGCGCGCAGCGCTTCGCGGAAGGCCTTCGAGCCCGGCTGACCCGCTTTCAGCGCGACCGGAATCGCGTGCTGGAGCAGGAGGCCCGCGTCCCACGCGTGACCGCCGAACGTCGAAATCGAGCCTGCGCCATAGGCCTTTTCATACGCGGCCTTGTACGCAAGCGCCGATTGCTTCACGGGATTCGAGTCAGGCAATTGATCGGCGACGAGCAGCGGCCCTGCCGGTAGGTATGTGCCGTCGCAGTCCTTGCCGCACACGCGCAGGAAGTCGTTGTTGGCCACGCCGTGGGTCTGGTAGTACTTGCCCGCGTAGCCGCGCTCCTTGAGCGTTTTCTGCGGCAGCGCGGCCGGCGTGCCCGCACCCGCGATGAGCACCGCGTCGGGGTGCTGCGAGATCATCTTGAGCACCTGGCCCGTGACCGAGGCATCGTTACGCGCGAAGCGTTCGCTCGCGACGACCTTGATGTTCTGTTTCGAAGCGGCCGCGCTGAATTCCTTGTACCAGCTCTCGCCATAGGCGTCTGCGAAGCCGATGAAGGCCACCGTCTTCACGCCGTGCGCGGCCATGTGCTGCGCGATGGCGCCGGCCATCAGCGCGTCGTTCTGCGGCGTCTTGAAGACCCACGAGCGCTTGGCCTCCATCGGTTCGACGATGGAGGCCGCTGCGGCCATCGAGATCATCGGCGTGGACGTTTCCGCGGCCACGTCGATCATGGCGAGCGAGTTCGGCACGACAGTCGAGCCGATCAAGGCGTCGACGCGATCTTCGCTCGTGAGCTTGCGAGCGTTCTTCACCGCCTGGGTGGAATCGGTGGCGTCGTCGAGCACGATGTAATCGACTTTCTGGCCCGCGATTTCCTTCGGCAGCAGCGCAACCGTGTTCTTTTCCGGAATCCCGAGCGAGGCAGCCGGCCCCGTCGCCGACAGCGTCACTCCGATCTTCACATCTGCATACGCCCCGCCGGCCGTCGCCGCGAGCACCCCGGTCGCGACGCAAGCCGCCCCCATCCAACGCAAAACCAACTGCATCTCCACTCCTTCTATATTCGTTTTCTTTATTGCTACGGATTTGTGGCGCACCGCGGCCGATCACCTCATAGTCCAACCGATAATCGTCTGCGGGAAATCAACGCAAAAATGCTGACCGCATGGTCGGTGATTGGCGAGTGTAGCGGTCTGCGTATTCGGATGGCAAGCGCTTTCCATCTGCTTACAGTGAGCAGGATTGCGCGCGCCTTTTGCGTAATGCGCAAACGCTTGTGCAGTGGGCAAAGTACTGCCGCGCGGCTGGTTTGCGTAATACGGGAAGGGATAATCGGTGCGTACGAAGATGCGTAAGTCGCATGCCTCGCAACGGAAAAAAGATAATCGGCTCGCCGTTGAAAACAGGCGTAGAAATATAAAAAGCGCTGTTGGACTCTCATCCAACAGCGCTTCCTTGTCCGGGCACTTGGTGCCTCAGTTGTCTCCTCGTTCTCCACCTGCAAATTCGGTGCATCAGAACTAAGCGCAACTTTAAACTTCACCCCCCGCTGCAGCAACTAGCATTTACCCTAGTGGTGCAGTGCGGCACCGAAATGGGGCGTGGCGCCACAGGTTTGTCGCACAACGGGGCGCTGCGGGATGCCGCAGCGCGACGTCCTTGCGCGGGCTATGCCAGCTCGCGCCGACCGGCGATCATTCTATCGCAGTGCAGAGCAGTCCTGGCACGCCAGTTCGTCAAGCGCGCAAGGGCCGCACGCGCGCCACGACCTCGCCGACTATGCCGCGCCGGAACGCCAGCACGCAGGCAATGAAGATGATGCCCGTGACGATCGTTGTGGACTCACCGAGTGAGCGGAACCACTCCACGCCCGTCCCTCTCGCGAGCGCCGTGCCGATGTCGCCCAGCCGGTCCTCCAGCGCGACGATCAGCGTCGCGCCGAGCAGCGGCCCGAACAGCGTGCCCATGCCGCCCACGAGCGTCATGAGGATCACGAGGCCGGACATGGTCCAGTACGCGTCGCCGAGCGTCTCGAAGCCGAGTACGAGCACCTTGAGCGCGCCGGCCAGACCCGCGAGCCCCGCCGACAACACGAACGCGAGCAGCTTGAAGCGGTCGGTGTCGTAGCCGAGCGAGACGGCGCGCGGCTCGTTCTCCTTGATCGCCACGAGTACCTGCCCGAACGGCGAATGCACGATGCGCACGATCAGACCGAACGCGAGCACCATCACGACGAGCACGACGTAGTAGAGCGAGAGATCGGAACCGAGCGAAAGCACGCCGAACAGCTTGCCGCGCGGCACGCCTTGCAGACCGTCTTCGCCGTGCGTGAACGGCGCCTGCAGGAACACGAAGTAGACCATTTGCGCGAGCGCGAGCGTGACCATGGAGAAGTAGATGCCCTGCCGGCGAATCGCGAAAATGCCTACCACGAGCCCGAGGACGGTGGCCACCGCCGTGCCCGCGAGCACGCCCACCTCGGGCGTGAAGTTGAGCGACTGGATCGCATAGCCTGCCGTGTAGCCCGCGCTCGCGAGAAACATCGCATGGCCGAACGAAAGCAGGCCCGTGTAGCCGATCAGCAGGTTGAACGCCGCGGCGAACAGGGCGAAGCAGAGCACCTTCATCACGAAGAGCGGATAGGCGCCGGCGAACGGCGCGACGATCAGCCCGATCAGCAACAAACCATAGAGCGCTTTTCTTTGCATCATCGTTCCTTGCCGAAGAGACCAGCGGGGCGAATCAGCAGCACGATCGCCATGATTACGAACACCACGGTCGCGGAGGCCTCGGGCCAGAAGACCCGTGTGAAGCCTTCGATCACGCCGAGCATGAGGCCGGTGAGGATCGAGCCCATGATCGAGCCCATGCCGCCGATCACGACTACTGCGAATACAGTGATGATCATCGGCTGGCCCATGAGCGGCGAGACCTGGATCACGGGCGCGGCGAGCACGCCCGCAAACGCCGCGAGTGCGACGCCGAAGCCGTAGGTGAGCGTGATCATGAGCGGCACGTTGATGCCGAACGCCTCGACGAGCTTGGGGTTCTCCGTGCCCGCGCGCAGATACGCGCCAAGGCGTGTTTTTTCGATCACGAACCAGGTCGCGAAACACACGGCAAGCGAAGCCACCACCACCCAGGCGCGGTAGTTGGGCAAATACATGAAGCCGAGATTGGTCGCGCCGGCGAGCAGGCCGGGCACATCATAGGGCTGCCCCGACGAGCCGTAGATCGAGCGGAACACGCCCTCCACCACGAGCGTGAGGCCGAAAGTGAGCAGGAGTCCGTACAGATGATCGAGCTTATAAAGCCAGCGCAGCATGGAGCGCTCGATCACGACGCCGAACAGGCCGACCACGAGTGGAGCGACGACGAGCATCGCCCAGTACGGCAGATCGAAGTACGCGAGCCCCATCCATGTGAGCATCGCGCCCAGCATGAACAACGCGCCGTGGGCGAAGTTGATCACGTTGAGCATGCCGAAGATCACCGCGAGACCGAGACTCAGGATCGCGTAGAACGAGCCGTTCACGAGCCCGAGCAGCAACTGGCTCAGCATTGCCGGAAGCGGAATGCCAAAAATCGTCATGAGAGCCGCCATGAATGCATTAACGGATTACGCAATCATGCCGCGCCCGGCGCACCCACCTCGGGGCGCCGGGCGCGGCATCCGACTGCAGCATTTACGCGCTCGCGCTTACTTCCACAGCGCGCACTTGCTCTCCTGCTTCGTCGTATAGGCCTGCTCGCCCGGGATCGTCTGCAGCACCTTGTAGTAGTCCCACGGCTTCTTCGACTCCGACGGCTTCTTCACCTCGACGAGATACATGTCGTGGATCAGCACGCCGTCCTGGCGAATGTAGCCGCCCTTGGTATAGAAGTCGTTGACCTTGGTCTTCTTGAGCTGCTCCATGACCTTGTCGGAGTCCGTCGTGCCGGCCGCCTGCACCGCCTTCAGATAGTTCGTCACCGCCGAATAGTCAGCCGCCTGCAGTTCGGACGGCATCTTCTTCGTCTGGTCGAAGTAGCGCTGCGCCCACTTGCGCGTGTCGTCGTTCTGGTCCCAGTACCAGCCGGTCGTCAGCACGAGGCCCTGTGTGGTGTCGAGCCCAAGGCTGTGCACGTCGGGCAGGAACATCAGTAGCGCCGCGGTCTTCATCGTCTTGTTGATGCCGAATTCCTTCGCGGCCTTGATCGCGTTGACCGTGTCGCCACCCGCGTTCGCGAGGCCGAGGATCTGCGCCTTCGAGGCTTGCGCCTGCAGCAGGAACGACGAGAAGTCCGACGCCGAGAGCGGATGGCGCACTTCGCCGAGCACCTGGCCGCCGTTCGCCTTCACGACGTCCGCGGTGTTCTTCTCGAGCGACTTGCCGAACGCGTAGTCTGCGGTCAGGAAGAACCAGCTCTTGCCGCCCTGCTTGAGCACCGCGAGGCCCGTGCCCTTCGCGAGCGCGACCGTGTCATAGCCGTAGTGGACCGTGTACGGCGTGCACTGCTCGTTCGTCAGGGCGTCCGTGCCCGCGCCCGTGTTGAAGTACACCTTCTTCTTCTCTTGCGCGACCTGGTTCATCGCCAGCGCCGTCGCCGAGTTCGTGCCGCCGAGCAGCATGGTGAGCCCGTCACGGTCGAACCATTCGCGCGCCTTCGAGGCGGCGATGTCGGCCTTGTTCTGGTGATCGGCGTACTCGATCTGGATCGGCTTGCCGAGCACCTTGCCGCCGAAGTCCGCGACCGCCATCTTGATCGCCGTGAGGCCGCCCTGGCCGTCGTCGTCGGCGTAAAGGCCGGACATGTCCGTGATGAAGCCGATCTTCACCGCGTCGTCGGCGGCCTGCGCGCTCCCCGCGCTGAACGCCATCGCAGCTGCCGAGGCGGCAAAAAGGCCCGCGAGCCGCGCGAACGTGGTTTTCTTCATTGCAGTCTCCTTCCTTGGTTGCGTAATTATCAGGAATACTCCATGAACATCGGAGGCAAAGCGATTCGCGCGGCGCTCATCTCACGCTCACGTCGCGCGCAAAACCAGATCAAAAAAATTAAACGCCCAGCAGGTCGTGCAGCACCGGCATCTTTCCCTCGAGTTCGGCAGTGCCGAAGTGCTCGACGATACGCCCGTGCTCCATCACGTAAAAGCGGTCCGCGAGCGGCGCCGCAAAGCGGAAGTTCTGCTCGACCATCACGATCGTGTAGCCGCGCGACTTCAGCGTGAGGATCATGCGCGCGAGCGTTTGAACGATCACCGGCGCCAGCCCTTCGGATATCTCGTCGAGCAGCAGCAGGTTCGCGCCCGTGCGCAGGATGCGCGCCACGGCGAGCATCTGCTGCTCGCCACCGGAAAGCCGTGTGCCCTGGCTGTTGCGCCGTTCGGCGAGATTGGGAAACATCGCGTAGATCTCGTCGAGCGACATGCCCTGCGCCAACTTCGCCCCTTTCGTGCCGATGTGCGGCGGCAGGAGCAGATTCTCTTCACACGAGAGGCTCGCGAAAATGCCGCGTTCCTCGGGGCAATACCCCACGCCGCAGTGCGCGATGCGATAGGTGGGCATCTGGATGGTCTCGCGCCCGCCAATCCGGATCGAGCCCGTGCGCCGGCCGGTGAGCCCCATGATGGCGCGCAGCGTCGTCGTGCGCCCCGCGCCGTTGCGCCCGAGCAGTGTCACGACCTCGCCGCGCCCGACGGACAGATCCACGCCGTGCAGGATGTGCGACTCGCCATACCACGCCTGCAGCCCCGCAATCTCCAGCGCCTTCGCGCTCTCGGTCGCGCCGGCGGCCGCAGTCGTCTCGCGTTCGGTGACCGTATTCATGCGTGCGCCCCCGTAAGGGCAGCGTCCGCACTGCCCATATAGGCCTCGGCGACGAGCGGGTTCTTCGAGACTTCGGCGTAGCTGCCTTCGGCGAGCACCTCGCCGCGCTGAAGCACCGTAATGGTGTCGGAGATGCCGGCAATCACGTTCATGTTGTGCTCGACCATGAGGATCGTGCGCCCGCTCGATACTTTCTTGATGAGCGCCGTCACGCGGTCCACGTCTTCGTGGCCCATGCCCTGGGTCGGTTCGTCGAGCAGCATCAGCTCGGGCTCCATCGCGAGCGTCGTGGCGATTTCCAGCGCGCGCTTGCGGCCATAGGCGAGCTCGACCGTGGGCACATCGGCGAAATCGGTGAGGCCCACCTGCGTGAGCAGATCCATCGCGCGATCGTTGAGCTCCGCGAGCGTGCGTTCGCTCTTCCAGAAGTGGTAGGCGGTGCCGAGCGAGCGCTGCAACCCCACGCGCACGTTCTGGAGCGCCGTGAGGTGCGGAAATACGGCCGAAATCTGGAACGAGCGGATGATGCCGCGCCGCGCGATCTGCGCGGGCCGCTCATGCGTAATGTCGATGCCGTTGAAAACGATGCGCCCCGCGCTGGGCACGAGGAATTTGGTGAGGAGATTGAAGCAGGTGGTCTTGCCTGCGCCGTTCGGTCCGATCAGTGCATGGATCGAGCCGCGGCACACGCGCAGGTTCACGCCGTTCACGGCCGTAAAGCCCTTGAACTGTTTCGTGAGGTCGCGCGTCTCCAGAATCGTGTCGCCGAGAATCATGTCCCCTTCCGAGCGTGGTAAGGCGTAACACTGCAGACCGTCCGTGACTCGTGGTGCACGGTGAGGTCCGGCGCGGACGTGGCGGCGCGCCTCCCGATGCGCGCAACGCGCGCCTGCCGACTTTCGCGTCATTGTCTCGCCAATGATGCAGCGCAATCATTGGGATTTGCACTTAAGGGAGCGCCACAAGGACAGCGAACATTACAACCGGAAGTTGACGACAGTACGAAGAAAGATGCCCACATGTTAGGCGCACGATCACCGCAAACCCGAAACTCACAGACGTACAAAAGCACGCGAGCGGAAGCGCTTGCGCTCGCGTCCCACATAGTCTTCGAATCGACGCTATCTTGCGCGTCGCTCCATGCCCTCAGGCGGTCGTCAGCGTGACACCGGCGGCGGCCTCCGTTTGCGCACGCGAAGCCTCGCGGCGGTCGGCGCGCAGCATCTCGGCGGCGCGCTCCGCGATCATCAGCGTCGGCGAATTCGTGTTTCCCGAGGTAATGGTCGGCATGACCGAGGCGTCCACCACGCGCAGGCCCTCCACGCCGCGCACACGCAGGCGCGCGTCGACCACGGCGTCGGGGTCGTCGGCGCGGCCCATGCGGCAGGTGCCGACGGGATGAAAAATCGTCGTGCCGACATTGCCCGCCGCCTCGCGCAGCTGCTCCTCAGTCTGGAACGCGAGCCCCGGCAGAATCTCATGCGGCTGGTAGCGCGCGAGCGCGCCCGAAGCCGCGATGCGCCGCGTGAGCCGTATCGCGTTGGCCGCCACGCGCAGGTCGCGATCGGTCGACAGATAATTGGGCGCGATCGCAGGCGGCTGCGACGGGTCCGCCGACACGGCGTGGATGCTGCCGCGCGACGTGGGCCGCAGGTTGCACACCGAGGCGGTGAACGCGTTGAAGCGATGCAGCGGCTCGCCGAAGCGGTCGAGCGAAAGCGGCTGCACGTGATACTGGAGGTCGGGCCGCGTGAGCGTGGGATCGCTCGGGTCCGATTTCGCGAATGCGCCGAGCTGCGAGGGCGCCATCGACATGGGCCCGCTCTGGAAGAACGCGTACTGCATGGCGATCATCAGCTTGCCCCACCAGTGCGCGGAGGCCGTGTTGAGCGTACGCACGCCGTTCACGCGAAACGCCATGCGCAATTGCAGATGGTCCTGAAGGTTCTCGCCCACACCGCGCAGATCCTGCACGACGCCAATGCCGAGCTGCGCGAGCCGGGCAGCGTCGCCGATGCCAGAAAGCTCGAGCAATTGCGGCGAATTCACGGCACCGGCGCTCAGGATCACTTCACAACGTGCCCGCGCGACGTAGTCGACGTCGCCGCGATACTCCACGCCCACGCAGCGCTTGCCTTCGAAGATCACCCGCTGCGTGAGCGCGCCGGTGACGACCGTGAGGTTGGGCCGCTTCATCGCCGCGCGCAAGAACGCCTTCGACGCATTCCAGCGCACGCCGCGCTTCTGGTTCACTTCGAAATAGCCCACGCCGCTGTTGTCGCCGCGATTGAAGTCGTCGGTGGCGGCAATGCCCTGCTCCTGCGCGGCGCGCGCGAACGATTCGAGAATCTGCCAGCGCAGGCGCTGCTTCTCCACGCGCCATTGGCCGCCCGCGCCGTGAAACTCACTCGCGCCGCCGTGATGGTCTTCGCTGCGACGGAACACGGGCAGCACGCTGTCCCACGACCAGCCGGAATCGCCGGTCTCGCGCGCCCAGTTGTCGTAGTCTTCGCGCTGGCCGCGCATGTAGATCATGCCGTTGATCGACGACGAACCGCCCAGCACGCGCCCGCGCGGGTACGAAAGCGAGCGGCCGTTGAGGCCTTTTTCGGCGGCGGTCTTGTAGAGCCAGTCCGTGCGCGGATTGCCGATGCAATACAGGTAGCCCACGGGAATGTGGATCCAGTGATAGTCGTCCGCGCCGCCCGCCTCGATGAGCAGCACGGAAACGTCCGCGTCCTCGGTCAGGCGATTGGCGAGCACGCAGCCCGCGGTGCCCGCGCCAACGATCACGTAGTCGAATTCGCCTTCGAGGCGGCGCGCGGCCTGAGCTTCGCTCGGTGCAGGCATGATGTGTCTCCAGCGATGACTGCTCTCTTTATGTTGTATTTTTGGACTGCGATTACTGCGCCGGACGGCATCGAACGCTTCGGATTCCTTTCGAACCGCCCGGCTCCCGGCCGCCTACTTCGCCACCGGCATGGTGAACTCCGCGCCCTTGGCGATGCTGTCGGGCCAGCGTTGCATGATGCTCTTGTAGCGTGTATAGAAGCGCACGCCTTCCTCGCCGTACGCATGGTGATCGCCGAACAGCGAGCGCTTCCAGCCGCCGAACGAGTGCCATGCCATCGGCACCGGAATCGGCACGTTGATGCCCACCATGCCCACCTTGATCTGGCGCGAGAAGGCGCGCGCAACGCCGCCGTCCGAGGTGTAGCACGACACGCCGTTGGCGAATTCGTGTGCGTTGATCAACTCGACGGCGCTCGCGAAATCGGGCACGCGCACGACCGACAGCACCGGACCGAAGATCTCTTCCTTGTAGATCGTCATGTCGGTCTTCACGTCGTCGAACAGCGTGCCGCCGAGGAAGAAGCCCTCCTCATGACCATCCACCTTGTGGCCGCGCCCGTCCACGACGAGCTTCGCGCCCGCCGCCACGCCGGCCTCGATATAGCCCTGCACTTTCGCGCGATGCACGCCCGTGACGAGCGGCCCCATTTCCGAGGCGCCGTCCATGCCGCTGCCGATCTGCAGCGCCTTCACGCGCGGCGAGAGCCGCTCGACGAGTTCGTCGGCGATATGGCCCACGGCCACCGCCACCGAAATCGCCATGCAGCGCTCGCCGGCCGAGCCATAGGCCGCACCGATCAGCGCGTCGACGGCCTGGTCGAGGTCCGCGTCGGGCATCACGACGAGGTGATTCTTCGCGCCGCCCAGCGCCTGCACACGCTTGCCGTGTCTCGTGCCTTCCGTGTAGATGTACTCCGCGATCGGCGTCGAGCCGACGAACGACAGCGCGGTGACGTCCGGATGCGCAAGCAGCGCGTCCACGGCCACCTTGTCGCCATGCACGACGTTGAACACGCCGTCGGGCAGCCCCGCTTCCTTGAGCAGTTCGGCAAGCCGCACCGAAGCGGAAGGATCGCGCTCCGAAGGCTTCAGCACGAACGTGTTGCCGCACGCGAGCGCGATCGGGAACATCCAGCACGGCACCATCATCGGGAAGTTGAACGGCGTGATGCCGGCGACGACGCCCAGCGGCTGGCGCAGATTCCAGTTGTCGATGCCCCCGCCGATCTGGTCGGTGAAATCGGTCTTCAGCAGATTGGGAATGCCGCACGCGAACTCGACCACCTCGATGCCGCGCATCACCTCGCCCTTGGCGTCGGAGAACACCTTGCCGTGTTCGCGCGTAATGAGTTCGGCGAGTTCGTCGTGATGCTGGTCGAGCAGATCCTTGAACTTGAAGAGAATGCGCGCGCGCTTGATGGGCGCCATTTCCGCCCACGCGGGAAAGGCTGCCTGCGCGGCGGCAACGGCGGCGTCGACCTCCGCCACGGTGGCGAGCGGCACGCGCGCGCTCACTTTGCCGAACGCCGGATTGAAAACGTCGCCATGACGCTCGCTCGTTCCAGCCAGCGGCTTGCCGTTGACGAAGTGGGTCAGCATGTGGACGCCGGCTTCGTTTCGATGTGTCTCGCCCATGGGTGTGCCTCTTTTGTCGTGAAGCCTCAATCCAGGTAGCGTAATCGCGAGGCTGGGGCGCGATCCAATGATTAATGCTCAACAGCGATATAAGGCGGTTTAATATCAGGATATGGACCTGACCTTGCTCCGAGCGTTTGTCACGGTCGCGCGCGAGGGCAACCTCACGCGCGCGGCCACCCATTTGCATCTCACGCAGCCGGCCGTGAGCCTGCAGATCAAGCATTTGCAGGAGGCGCTGGGCATCGCGCTCTTCACTCGCACCTCGCACGGGCTCGCGCTCACGCGCGACGGCCAGGCGCTGCTGCCGCACGCCGAACGCGCGCTCGCCGCCGCCGGCGACGTCCAGCGCGCCGCTGCTGCGCTGCGCCACGAAGTCCGCGGGCGCTTGCGCATCGGCACCATTCTCGATCCGGCGTTCCTGCGCCTCGGCGGCTTTCTGCGCCAGCTCGTCGAAACCTGGCCGCAGATCGAAACGGCGCTGCGCCACGGCATGTCGGGCTGGGTGCTCGACCAGGTGCGCTCGCGCGAACTCGACGTGGGCTACTACATCGGCCAGCCCGTGCCCGACCCCGACACCTTCCACGCCATCACGCTCACGCGCTTCCAGTACCGCGTGCTCGCGCCGGCAGGCTGGAAAGACCGCGTGAAGGATGCGCGCGACTGGCGCGCACTCGCCGCGCTGCCATGGATCTGGACTCCGCCCGCCTCCGCGCACAATCGCCTGCTCACCACGCTGTTCGAGGCCGCGCACGCCAAGCCGGTGAAGGTGGCGGAGGTGGACCAGGAGCCGTCGATGCTCGACCTCGTCAAGTCGGGCGTGGGCCTCACGCTCGCACGGGATTCCACGGCCCTCGCCGAAGCCCACGCGCACGGGCTCACCATCGTCGAAGGCGTGACGGTGCCCACGGAACTCACCTTCATCACGCTCGCCGCGCGGCGCGACGAGCCCACCATCGCGGCGGCACTGAAGTCGATCGAAACGCAGTGGGCGATATGAGCCGCGCTCATGAAGACGCGCGCGCCCCGTTCATGTCTGACGTAAGCGCAGGCCTGGTCGCGTAACAGCGCTGTCGCCCAAGTTTTGATAGATTGGGAATCCGCTCCGCGTTTTCGGCACGCCCACGGGTGTGTTCACCCTGCGCGGCGCGTTTCCCCGCTTCTCCCATCGTTCCCCTTGTTCTCTTCGTTCGACAGGAGCCTTGCATGGCCCGCAACATCGAAATCAAAGCCCGCGCTCGTCAATTCGACGCCTTGCGCGACCGCGCTTCCCAGCTCGCCACCGAAGCGCCGCTGATCTTTCGCCAGCAGGACTTCTTCTATGACGTACCGCGCGGCCGCCTGAAGCTGCGCCAGTTCGACGACGGCACGCCGCCCGAGTTGATCTTCTATCAGCGCGACGACCGCGACGGCCCGAAGGCCTCGTACTACACGCGCAGCCCCGTCACCAATGCCGAGGCCATGCACTCACTGCTCGCCACGGCGCTCACCACGCGCGGCATCGTCTCGAAGGAGCGCCACGTGTATCTGGCGGGCCGCACGCGCATCCATCTGGACCGCGTGGATGGTCTCGGCGACTTCGTCGAACTGGAAGTGGTGCTCGGCCCCGAGGACGACGAGCAAGGCGGCGAAGCCGAAGCGCACGCGGTGTTCGCGAAGCTCGGCGTGGACGAAAGCGATCTCGTCGCGGTGGCTTACGTGGATCTGCTCAATACGGCCAACGCGGCCTGACATCTGCAATTGGCATAGCGGGCCCTTGCGGCCCGCTACGCCTTCCCTCCCATGCCACTCACGCCGCCGGCGCGCCCGGCTCCAGATGCCCGAGCGGCAGCGGCCCGTTGCGCTTGAACGTGGTGAGCACGATGTTCGAGCGCACGCTGTCCACGCCGGGCACGCGCATGAGCTTCTTCATGACGAAGGTCGAGAGCGCGTTCAGATCGGGCGCGACGATGCGCAGCAAATAATCGGCGTCCCCCACCACGGCATGGCATTCGAGCACTTCGGGCAGCACGTCGATCTGCTGCTGGAACTGCTCGATGATCGAATCCCCATGATGCTTGAGCTTGAGGCTCGTGAACGCGGTCACGCCCAGCCCGAGCTTTTCGGGCCGCAGCACCACGCGATAGCCGTCGATCACCCCTGACGCCTCGAGGCGCTGCAGCCGCCTGCCGATCTGCGAGGGCGAGAGCGGCACCTGCTCGCCAAGCTGCTGATGGGTGGCGCGGCCAAAGCGCTGCAGCACGTCGAGCAGCGCCAGATCGAAATGGTCGAGTTCAAGCATGAATGGAGTCCGCATTAATTGACTGTATTGCGCTCGATTATTGCATACACCAGCCATAACCCATGGAGTACGCGCACATGCCGCGCGCCATCCGCTCTAGACTTGCATGACCGCAAGCCTTTTTAGTGGAGCGTTACGAACATGGTCGCCGCCACCGCGAAACTGCAGGAGCAGTTCGAAGCGGGTCTCACCACCCGTCCCGATTTCACGATCGACCAGCCGAGCGAGCGCTACGGCGCGGCCGATCACGCCGTCTGGGACCACCTCTACCGGCGCCAGCGCGCCCTGCTCGAAGGCCGCGCCTGCGACGCCTTCATGGAAGGCGCGTTGCGCATCGGCCTGAACGTTGCCCACGTTCCGTCCTTCGCGCAGGTGAGCGAGCGCCTGATGGCTGCAACCGGATGGCGCATCGTGGCCGTGCCGGGTCTCGTGCCCGAGCGCATCTTCTTCGAGCACCTGGCGAACCGGCGCTTTCCGGTCACCTGGTGGATGCGCCGTCCCGACCAGCTCGACTATCTGGACGAACCCGACTGTTTCCACGACCTGTTCGGCCATGTCCCTCTGCTCACCGACCCCACTTTCGCCGATGCGATTCACGTCTATGGCCGCGCTGCGCTCGGCGTCGAGGAGCGCGCGTTGCCGTTGCTCGCGCGGCTCTACTGGTACACGGTGGAGTTCGGCTTGATGCGCGACCCGAGTGCACCCTACGGCGTGAAGATCTACGGCGCCGGCATCGTCTCGAGCAAGGGCGAGACGCTATACAGCGTGGAGAGCGCGGCGCCCAACCGGCTCGCGTTCGACCTCGACCGCGTGCTGCGCACGCGCTATCGCATCGACACGTTCCAGAAGACCTACTTCGTAATCGACTCGTTCGCGCAGCTTTTCGACGCGCTGGGCGCGGGCATTGCTTCGCGTCTGGCTGATCCGGCGGCGCTCATCGCGGTGCAGCCGCACGCGGCCGGCGACGTGCTGCAAAGCGACACGATCATCACGCGCGGCACGCGCGAGGGCTGGCTCGACGACGGCGACGTCTGAACGACACGCGGGCTTTGCGCCGCAGCACGCGCGCGTTCCTTGATGCGAGCGCTCGCACGCGTGCCCCATACGTGAAAAAATGGCTGATCGGCTCACGGCGCACGCCGGGCCTCAAGCTCAATACAGGTGCAATGATGATCAACCGACTCACATCCGAAGAGCGCGCATCCGAACTCGCCGACCTGCGCGGCTGGCAGGCCGTCGCCGGCCGCGATGCGATCCAGCGCCATTTCCGCTTCGCCGACTTCAACGAAGCGTTCGGCTTCATGACGCGCGTCGCCATCAAGGCGCAGGAGATGAACCACCACCCCGAGTGGTTCAACGTCTACAACCGTGTGGAGATCACGCTTTCCACCCACGAAGCCGACGGCCTCACCTCGCGCGACATCGAACTCGCGCGCTTCATCGACTCGATCGCGCCGGGGCCGCTCAGCGCATAAGCAGCGGTACTAATCATGCGTACGCTGTGCGCACGGCGAGTGCACACAGCGAGCGCACAGCGCGCCGTGAAAGCATAATGCAGGGTGCGGGGCCTTCAAACCTTCAGCTTTGAAGGCTATTCTTGATGGATACGTAAGACTCCCAGGCAGCGCGGGCAATCGGGTCTAAACGTTCCGGTGATATCGTGTTCTGACGCTGTACAATCAGCAGCGCATAAGGCTTGGAGAGCGCACTTGCCTCCTGGCACAACGCGAGTTCATCGCCAATCGAAGGCGAGCGGTTGCGCCAGAAGTTGATCGCGGCTTCGAGTTCGGTGATTGAAATATCGGACATGTGGATCGTGATCGCGCAACCGTCGGGCTGTGCCTCGAGACCAGCAAGCGACGCTTCGCGAACTGCGTGCCTGAACGCTAAAACCCATTGTACTTGAGCGAATCCCATGCGACTCCTTCTGATCGAAGACGACCGCCCTATCGCACGCGGTATCCAGTCCAGCCTCGAACAAGCCGGCTTTACGGTCGACATGGTCCACGACGGCATCTTCGCCGAACAGGCCCTCACGCAAAATCGCCATGAGCTCGTGATCCTCGATCTGGGGCTGCCGGGCATCGACGGCATGACGCTGCTTTCGCGCTTTCGCCAGAGCAACCGGCATACGCCCGTGATCGTGCTCACCGCGCGCGACGAACTGAACGACCGCGTCCAGGGCCTGAATTCCGGCGCCGACGACTACATGCTCAAGCCGTTCGAACCGGCCGAGCTCGAAGCGCGCATTCGCGCCGTGATGCGCCGCAGCGGGCCGCACGGCGACGTGCCGCGCCCCGAAGTGTCGCTCGGCGGCGTGCGCCTGTCGGGCGTCGATCGCCGCATCTTCAACGACGACAAGCCGCTCGAACTCTCGCCGCGTGAGTTCGCGGTGCTCGAAATGCTGCTGCTGCGTCACGGCCGCGTGGTGAGCAAGGCGCAACTGCAGGACCACCTCACGCACTTCGGCGGCGACCTCGGCGACACCGCGATCGAAGTCTACGTGCACCGGGTGCGCAAGAAGCTGGAAAACTGCCGTGTCGAGATCGTCACGGTGCGCGGCTTCGGCTATCTGCTGCAGGAAATCCGCCAGGCGGCCTGATCCGCCTCGTTTTTCTGGGCAGCCAGCGGCGGCGGAGCAATCCGCCGCCGTTTGCGCTTGTAAGCGCCGGCTTCTGGCGTCTCACTGGCGCATCAGCCGCCACGCCCGCGGCCCGCGTACAATGGATCGGTCCCGTGCCGCGCACGCCGCCGCACCTACGATTCGTCATTCGCCCCGAAGCCATCATGCCCTCACCTGCCGCAACGAGCCTGCGGCGCACGCTGCTACGGCGCCTCGCCGCCCCGCTTTCGCTGCTCGCGCTGATGAGCGGCCTGATCGCCTATTGGCTCGCCTGGCAGTACACGCAGCACGTGGTCGACCGCTCACTCGCCGACCTCGCCACGGCCATCTCCCGGCAGATCCAGATCGCCGGCGACGATGCCGCCAATACCGTCCCGCCGCTCGCCCAGGCGATGTTTTCCGACCCCGTCGAGCACCTCGTCTATCGCATCAGCAACGGCGAAACGGAAATCGCGGGCGACCATGACCTGCCGCTGCAGGGCACCAACGTGCGCCGCATGCACTACGCGTACGTGTTCGAAACGATCTATCAGGGCGTAACCGTGCGTGTCGCCCAGGTGCGCGTGCCGCAGGCGCATGGCAACCCGATCGTCGTGGAAGTCGGTCAGCCGGTGCACCATCGCTTTCGCATCGCGGCCGAGTTTCTCGTCGCGATCATGATGCCGTTGCTGCTCCTGCTGCTCGCCGGCTGGGTCATCGTGTGGCGCGTGGTCAACCAGCAGCTCAACCCGCTCACCGCGCTCGCCGACTCGCTCAACCGCCAGACGCACACGTCCCTCGAACCGGTGGACGAGACCTACGTGCCCGTCGAGATCCGTCCGCTCACGGGCGCGCTGAACGCGCTGCTCGGCCGCCTGAAGACCGCGCTCGACGCGCAGCGCAAGTTCATCGCCGACGCCGCCCATCAGCTGCGTACGCCGCTCACGGCGGTGAAGCTGCACGCCGAGCAGGCCGTGAACGCGCGCGAGCCGCAGAAGGTCACCGACGCGGTGCGCGAGCTGCGTGCGGCCGCCGACCGCGCGGTGCGTCTGTCCAATCAACTGCTTTCGCTCGCGCGTGCGGAGCCGGGTGAACAGGCTGCGCGCTTCGTCGATATCGACATGGCCGCGCTCGCCTTCGAAACAGGCGCCGAGTGGGTGCCGCGGGCGCTGGCGAGCCACGTCGACCTCGGCTTCCAGCGCCTCGACGATCCCGAAAACGACACGCCGTTGATGGTGCGCGGCAACCCCGTGCTGCTGCACGAGGTCATCGCGAATCTGCTCGACAACGCGCTCAAGTATTTGCCGCCCGTGCGTCTCGAAGGCGCGCGCATCACCGTCACCGTTTCGCAGTCCTCCGCGGACGGCGTGCCGATGGCCGAGATCGTCGTGGAAGACAACGGCGGCGGCGTGCCCGCTTCGCAGCAGGCGGATCTCTTCAAGCGCTTCTTCCGCGGCGACGGTCAGAGCGAAAGCGGTGTCGATAGCGGCGCGGGCTTGGGCCTCGCGATCGTGCACGACATCATGACGCTGCACCGGGGAAGTGTGCATTACGAAGATGCCCCCGAAGGCGGCGCGCGTTTCATCGTGCGTGTGCCGCTCGCGCATCGCGGCATCCCTGGCGGCAAGGACGCCAACGACCGCAGTGACAGCAAGGAGGCCGCCGCCTTCGAGGCCGCCCACCTGCATACGGTCGAGGCCGGCGAGGCGCCGCGCGAGAAGAAACCGAGCCACCAGGCGAGCATCGATCTCTGACGCTGCAGGCGCCGGGAAAATGATAAGGGCCGCTCATGCGGCCCTTATGCTTGATACGGTGCGACGCGCGCTGCGCCGTTTACTTCTTCTTTTTGCTCTTGCCTTTCGACGCTTTCGCGCCCTTCCCGGACTTGTCGTCGTCGGGCGGCGCGAGCATCGTGCCGCGACACTTGCGGGCGCCGCATCGGCATTCGTATTCGCGTTTGAGCTTCTTCGTCTGCTTCGCGTCGATCACGAGGCCGTAGTCGTAGAAAAGCTCCTCGCCTTCAGCGATATCGCGCAGCGCGTGAATATAGACGTGTCCTTCGATTTCCTCGGCTTCGCAATTCGGCGCGCACGAATGATTGATCCAGCGCGCGCTGTTGCCCTTCACCTTGCCGTCGATCACGTCACCGTCGTCCAGCGCGAAATAGAACGTGTGATTCGGTTCGTCAGGATTATGCGGATGACGCCGCAGCGCTTCCTTCCAGGAGATGCGCTCGCCCTTGTATTCGATCAGTCGTTCGCCGGTCGCAATGGGGACCGCCGCAAACACGCCCTTGCCGTGCACGCCCGACTGGCGCACGACGATCCTGCGTTCACTCATTGAATGAATCCTTGTGAAGTACTGGGGGAGACTGTCCCGGTCATGACAGGCGGCGTGGAACCTGTCCCTCCGCGCGCCGCCCGCGGCTCTCTCATGAAGCCGTGCCTGGCGATCTGCCTGGCCTTGCATCGGCCCTTGCATCCCGGCTCGTCGCGCTCCGTACGCAAACGCGGCGCCGATTGGGCGCCGCGTTCATGCGACGCCCGGCGCGCCACAGACGGCATCGTACACGCTCGCGCCTCTTTCGTTCAACCCATATGCGCCGTGAGAAACCGCCACGCGCAGCGTGTCTCAGCGCTGGCCGAGCGTCGTCTCGCCGAACAGCTTCTTCAACTCGCGCGGTTGCGAGCGCCAGTATTGCGGCGGCGCGCTCACGCTCGCGCCGAGTTGCGCCGCGGCGTGCCATGGCCAGCGCGGATCGTAGAGCATCGCGCGCGCCATCGCGATCATGTCGGCTTCGCCGTCTTCGACGATCTGATTGGCCTGCAAGGCGTCGGTGATGAGGCCCACCGCAATCGTCGTCATGCCCGTTTCGGCCTTCACCTTGCGCGCGAACGGCACCTGATAGCCGGGCTCGAGCGGGATCTTCTGCAGCGGCGACACGCCGCCCGACGACACGTCGATCCAGTCCGCGCCGCGCGCCTTGAGCGCCTGCGCGAGGACGACGGTGTCCTCGGGAGTCCAGCCGCCATCGACCCAATCCGTTGCCGAAACGCGCACGCCGATCGGGCGATCGGCAGGAAATTCGGCGCGCACCGCGTCGAACACTTCGAGCGGAAAGCGCATGCGGTTTTCGCGCGAGCCGCCGTATTCGTCGCTGCGCTGGTTCGCGATCGGCGAGAGAAATTGGTGCAGCAAATAGCCGTGCGCCGCGTGGATTTCGAGGGCGTCGATGCCAAGACGCGCAGCGCGGCGCGCCGTGGCCACGAACGCATCGCGCACGCGATTCAGACCCGCGACGTCGAGTGCGAGCGGCGGCGCCTCGCCTTCCTTGTGCGCGAGCGCCGAAGGCGCGTGCGGCAGCCACCCGCCGTCGGCGACCGGAATCAGCTGGCCGCCCTCCCAGGGCACATGACTCGACGCCTTGCGACCCGCGTGCGAGATCTGCATGGCGATGCGGATCGGCGAGCGGCGGCGGATAGCGGCGATCACGGGCTCGAGTGCGGCTTCGGTCACGTCGTCCCACAGGCCGAGACAGCCCGGCGTGATGCGGCCGTCCGGTTCGACGGCCGTCGCTTCGATGCAGAGCATCGCGGCGCCCGAAAGCGCCAGGTGGCCGAGATGGATCATGTGCCAGTCGTTGGCTTCGCCGCGCTCGGCGGAGTACTGGCACATCGGCGAAACGACGATGCGATTGGGGAGCGTCACGCCACGCAGTTCGAGCGGACTGAAGAGCTTGCTCATGGGAGGTCCCCGGACGGTTGGCAGAAGCGTCCGAGAATAGCACGCGCTTTTTTCACGCGTTCGACAAGGCACACGACGCGTGCGCCGGCGCGAAGTGGATCAGGCTCGGTTCAGGCGCGCGTCAGGGTTGGCGCGCGGCCATCTGGGCGTCGACGGCATCGAGCCATTCGCCGAACATGCGGCTCGCCTGCGCTTCGAGGAGCGGCCCGTGGCGCGCCGTGTCGTCGCGCAGCGCGTTCACGTCCACGCCCGCGCCGGCGATTTCGGCGGCATGACCGATCAGCCAGGGCTCGAAGCGGTCGGCGCGCACTTCGGGGTGGCACTGCAGGCCGAGCACGTTATCGCTCCAGGCAAACGCCTGGTTCTCGCAGAGCGGCGTGGAAGCGAGCCGCGTGGCGCCCTGCGGCAGATCGAAGGTATCGCCATGCCAGTGCAGCATGGAGGTCGCCGCGCCGTCGAGGTGCTGCAGCGGCGAGGCGCGGCCGGCGTCGGTGAGCGTGAGCGGCGTCCAGCCGATCTCGGGCTGGGGTCCCGCATACACGCGCGCCCCGAGCACGCGCGCAATGAGCTGCGCGCCGAGGCAGATGCCGAGCGTAGGCAGACCCGCCGCGATGCGCTTTTCGATCATCGCGGCAAGGGGAACGAGGGTGGGATAGCGCGCGTCGTCGCACGCGTTGATCGGTCCACCGAGCACGACCATGAGCGACGCCGACAAGGGATTGAGCGCGCCGACGCGGGCGAAGCCGACATCGACGTAGCGCACGGGGCGGCCGCGGTCGCCGAGCACGCGCTCGAAGCTGCCGAGGTCCTCGAAATAGACATGGCGCACAGCCAATACTTCGCGATTCATCGGCACATTCCCGGGTCGGCTGTGGACGGCATGCACGTCACCGCTTTTTCACGGCGCCTGCGAACGTTTGCGCCAACGGTCGTGACAAATACTTGTGGCAAATACTTGTGGCAAATACTTGCGAGAACTACGCAAATTGCCATGCACGCGTTTGATGCACGCAAAGTCCGCACGCCAACGACCGCGCGATGCTTTGCATTACCGTGCATTACATGCGTTGCGCGCGCCGCCCGCATGGGGGCGGCGGCGCAGCTTCGGCCTTAAACCGCGAAGATCTTCCAGTTTTTCTTCTGGGTCGTCACGTCGGCCTGTTCGTAGACCGAGCAATCGAGACGCAGATCCGTGTCAGCCATGTCGATATTCAGGAGCTGGCAGTGATGCGGCGTCTTCTTCGGGTTCTTGCTCGGCTCGAAATGCGAGCAGGTCAGGCACATGCGGTGCTGCGGGCTGGTTTCCTGCGATTCGAGCAGATAAACCGTCTTGAGCAGCGAGCGATACAGCGTGGACTGCTCGTCCGCCTTCAGCGTGCCGACCGCCTTCGACAGGAAGTCGGGCCACTGCGAGGCCTTTTTCGCCGCCGTGCGGCCGCGCGAGGTGAGACGCACCGCGAGCGCGCGGCCGTCGTCGAGCGCACGGCGCTTTTCGACGAGCCCCTTGGTTTCGAGCGTGCTCACCGCATCGCTGGTGGTCGCGGCCGTGAGGGCCGTTTCACGCGCGATCTCGCCGAGGCGCATCGGCCCCTTACGCTGCATCAGCAGCACGAGAATTTCGCCCTGGGTAGGCGTGAGGCCTGCCCCTTCGGCCCAGTCCCACGCCTGGCTCCGCATTGCCGTGCTAAGTCGCAGCAGGCTATGGGTCACCCGCCCGGCTGCCTGCTCTCCGTATACGCCTTCGCTCATAGTCTTTCGCTGGTTATTGGCAGCTTGCGCTGCATCGTCAGCCGCCGCTTTGACCGACGGCCTGTGGGAACGCTGGCGCCCGGTTCCCCGAGCGCCGCACCATCTCAAAAAATCCTGCTTCGCATACGTCATCGTATGCGTTGCACTGTCATGTTTCTTGCCGCAGGCCCCGAAAACATCCTTCAAGTCCCGACGCCAGTGCAGCAAACCGACATTCTATGCGAGAGCGGCAAATCGCACAGCTAACTTATCCAACGTGAATTGTGGATAACCCGTTGATAAGCACGCTATTGCCTTGTGTACAGGTTCCTCGCTGCTCGCCGTCGTCGCCCCGCGACCCATGCAGGTTATCGCGGATTTCTGTCTCGAACGCAACTGGAATCTGCCCGATCGGGCCTAACCAATCATTACGTAGTCCATTGAGTTTGCAGGGAAAACGAAGGTTACCCACAAAGGCCTGGGCTATTTGACCTTGAATATGGACCATGTCGGGACCCAGGTCAAAAAAATAAGAACCCCCAGGTACCTCGAAGGCGGCAAAAAAATTTTCGTCCAGCTCGAAAAAATTGGCGTGCGGAACCAACGCAACCCTTTTTTGGCCCGCTTTTCACACCCTGCCTGCCGGTTTTCCGGTCCCCCAAAGCACGAAGGGCAGCCCGAAAGCTGCCCTTGCATC
The DNA here is from genome assembly GCF_040948675.1 of Paraburkholderia sp. BR14312. Lineage (NCBI taxonomy): Bacteria > Pseudomonadati > Pseudomonadota > Betaproteobacteria > Burkholderiales > Burkholderiaceae > Paraburkholderia > Paraburkholderia sp. BR14312. The sequence continues at coordinate 174,579 of NZ_JBFPKI010000010.1, read as the reverse complement.
CTGTTTTGCCGGCGCGGGGCGTGCTTCCGACACCTCCTGCCCCCCGCAAAAATCGGTCAGTGGTCCTGTCTGTCCGCCGGCTCCCTCTTTTCGATTCCCATCAGGCGCGCCAGCGCAGGCACTGCTGGCGCACCGCTTCATGCAGCGATTTTTCCTCGGCCACCACGCTGCGCAGCCACGTGGCGTCGTTGTTCTGCGCACGGGCGATCGTGCCGATTTCGGTGAGCGCGCGCGTCGAGCCGAGCACTTCGCCGTGCGGGGCGATCCGGTCCAGCGTTTCGAGGATGTCTTCGGAAATCGTGCGGCGCTCGCCCGTTTGCGGATTCACGCAGGTGCCGGCGAGGCCGAAGCGGCACGCCTGGAATCGGTTGAACGTGTACACGAGGTAGTCGTCCTCGAGCGGCGCGATCGGTCGATCGGTGAGCAGATGGCGCGCGAGCGTCTGGATGTAGCAGGCGATCGCGGCGGCGCGCTCCACCGAAAGCGGCGTATCCATCACGCGCACCTCGATCGTACCGAAGCCGGGTTTCGGGCGGATGTCCCAGTAGAAGTCTTTCATGCTGTTGACAACACCCGTGTGCACCATCTTCGAGAAGTACTCCTTGAACTCCTCCCAGCTCAGCACGAACGGCGCGCGGCCCGACAGCGGAAACGCGAACACGGAATTCAGTCGTGCCGAATGAAATCCGGTGTCCACCCCCTGGACATAGGGCGACGACGCCGAGAGCGCGATGAAATGCGGGATGAAGCGCGAAAGCGAGTGCAGCAGGAAGAGCGCGCTGTCCGCATCCGGGCAGCCGATATGCACGTGCTGGCCGAACACCGTGAACTGCTTCGCCAGGTAGCCGTACAGTTCGGACAGATACTGAAAGCGCGGCGTATCGACGATGCGCCGGTCGCTCCATTGCTGGAACGCGTGGGTACCGCCGCCGCACAGGCCGACGTTGAGACGATCGGCCGCGGCGACTAGCGTGTCGCGAATCTTGCGCAGATCGGCCACAGCCTGCTCGTGATTCGTGCAGATGCCGGTGGAGAGTTCGATCATGCTTTCGGTGATTTCGGGCGTGATGTTGCCCGGAATCTCCTGATCTTTGACGAGGCGCATGAGGTCGCTCCCCGCCTTGGTCAGATCGTAGTCGTGCGTGTTGACGATCTGCATTTCGAGTTCGACGCCGAATGTAAACGGCTTCGAATCGACAAACGTTTCAAGTGACATGGCGTTTCCTGTCGGGGCGTCGCGCGCAAGCCGCCGGCCGCGCGCGCCGCGAGATTCATTTTTCGCCGCGTTCGCCGACGAGCGCGAGCGCGCGATAGACCACCCAGGGGCCGAAGAGCTGCAGCACGACGATCGAGCAAAGAATGATCGCGCGCAGGCGCGGATCGAACGTCGGATAGAGCTCGTAGGTGTCCTCGACGAGCAGCAGCGCGAGTGCCGACATCGGCGTCAAGGCAAGGCCGAGCGCCACACCCTGCTTCCAGTGCAGCCCGCTCGGCTTCGCGAACATCAGCACGCCGACGAGCTTGGCCGCGACACGGGCGACGATCAGCCCCGCCGCCGCCGCGCCGCCCACGAGAATGTCGTGCCACTCGAAGGCGGTGAGCGTGAGCACGAACAGAATCACCGTGAGCAGCCATCCGGCCGTGCCGAAATGCTGCGGCCACAGCTGCGGACGCGGCTCCAGATTCTTCACGATGATGCCCGCGGCAAGCAGGCTCAGGATCGTCGAGAGCTTGAGCAGGTGCGCAATGGCGATCGCCAGCAGCACGAGGCCGAAGAGCGCGACGAACGAGTGCTCGTCCTGCGGGCTCAGCCGGCGGTAAAACAGCGTGCAAGCACGGGCGAGCACGAACGCGAGAATCAGCGAGCCGATCAGCAGATAAAGCGGCTGCAGGATCGTCGCGAACACGTTGCCGTACATCTCCTGATGCAGCCAGGTCGAGGCGAGCTTTTCCACGATCACCGCATACATGCTGTTGAGCGCCGTGAGCGTGAGCAGGCGCTGCGTGACCTGGCCTTCTGCGCGCAGCTCAGTCTTGAGCTGGATCACCATGGCAGGCGACGTCGCCATGGCGATCGCCGACACGACGAGCGCGATCATCGTCGGCACGGAAAGGAACAGCAGCACCGCGAGCACGAGCACGAAGGTGAGCGAGGACTCGGCAAGGCTCGACAGGATGAGCCAGGGATTGCGGCGGATCCAGCGCAGGTCGAGACGGCTGCCCAGTTCGAACAGCAGCAGGCCGAGCGCGACGTCGAGCAGCGGCCGCGCGGCCGTGCCGACATCGGCGTCGATCACGCCGAACCCGGCCGATCCGGCAATGAGCCCGATCACCCCATAGCCCGAGATCCGCGGCAAGCGCCACGCCCGATAACAAAGCTCGCCGCACAAACCGGCGGCGAGCAGCGCGAGCCCGGCCCAGAAAATTCCGTCGAGCTGCAACGGCCAGGCGGGAAAAAACGAAAACGCCGACTTCATCGTGGTGGCTTCTCCTTGGCAACGACATCTTGCGTGGGATCGAATCCGGCTGTCCGACGTTGGATCGACATACGACCGGCTAACAGGCAAGCCGCGTGCCGCACGAGGCGAACGACACCTCTACTCCCCATCCGTTGTCTGCTTGCTCTGCGCCTGGCGCTGCGCCAATCGATGCAGCCGGCTGGCCCGACGATATGACAACTGGGCGAGCTGGCGAATACGCGCTTCCTGCGGCGAGTGCGGACGAACCGTGCGGCAAAACGCTGCGACAAAGCAGCCGGCACATGGCGGTGCGGCGAACAACCGGTACGGGCGCTTGCGTGCGGTGTGGCTGCGCCCGCGTTGGATGAACGAACGCTGCCGTCCACCCTGAGCACTCAGATTCAGGATGAGGGGCAACCGTTCCTTGGATGCGTCGACCGTCTGCTGCGGCATTTGACGCGGAAAGAACGGCGATTGTGCCATAGCTTTTTTGCAATTGCCCCACCGCGTCGAAAGCATCGACAAAGACGGTAATAGCGTCCTCATTGTGCACTTTTGGCGACGTATGCGGAAAAAATGACCGCATCGGGTGGGGCGGCTTTCGTCTGGTTTTTCAAGCCCGGCTGGATCGTCTTTGCCGACAGCGATGGCGCGAGCTTGGGGTTTACTGTTTACCGTATGTATACGTAGTAGAAGTTAACAAGGGCCTGGATTTCCTGTGGATAACCGGGGTTTACTGAAAGGAATCCGAGAGTTGGCGTTCGCACAACCGCGCGCAAAGCATGTGCGGTCCATGCGCACTTCGAAGAGTAACTTTTGGGCCTGGAACGGGGCGTGCTGAGTTACCCCGTTTACGTCCACACCGCTTCCACACTCGATTCGCTGGCAATTCGCGCGGTTATCCACAGATTGGCGTGGATAACCCGGGGCGGCGCTTGCCCGTGTGGGGCGATTAAAGACTGCGCTGGCGCAAGGCGCGCTGGAGGAAGCGCGCCGGATCCAGCTGGTCCGCAAGTTCCCGCTCCAGCGGCCACGGCTCGCCTTCCAGCTGGGACGCGATCAGCTCCGCCCCGAGCCCCGCCCACACGAGCCCGCGCGAGCCAAACGCATACGCGCCGTAGAGGCCGCTTGCGCGCGGCAGGTCGAGCGGCCATGCGCCGGCCAGACGCTGGGCGTCGCGGCGGGCGGCGTCTTCGTCGGCGAGCGGGCCGAGCATCGGCATGCGGTCGCTGGTGACGCAGCGGAACGCCACGCGGCCCGCGAAATCGCGCTCGCCCGCGCTTTGGGCCGCGGCAAGCTCGGGGAGCATGTGCGCGACACGTTCGATGTTCTCGGTATGGCCGGCGGCGCGCAGCGCGCCGTCGGCGTCGTCGACTTCGTAGGTGGCGCCCGCGAGCGTAACGCCGCCGTCTAGCGGCACCGCATAGCCCTCGCCGATCACGGGTACGCGCAGGTTCGCGAGCGAGCTGGGATCGACGAGCGTGAGCTGGCCGCGCACGATGCGGGTGGGCGCATGTGCGAGCGCGGCGGCGCGCGAGGCGTCCTGGGCGTTGGCGAAGATCACCGCGCCCGCGTGGGCGACGAGCCGTCCGGCGTCGTCGAACACCTGCCATTCGCCGGATTCCTGTTCGCCGGCGCGGGCAATGTGACCGATACGCACCCCGAAACGTGTCTCGACCTGCGCGCCGGGCAGCGCGGCGGCGAAGGCGCATTGGGCGCGGCAGAGCGTTGCCGGGTCGATCGCGCCGCCCTGCGGATAGAACCACCCGCCCTGATTGAGCGCGACGCCGGCGAGCGCCTGGGCTTGCTCGCGCGTGACGGCGCTTACGAATTCTTCGGGATAGCCGAACGATTCCAGCGCAGCGGCGACGGCGCGCGATTCGTCGTCAGTGGCGAGATGGAGCAAGCCGGCGTGCGAGCGCCTGGGCGCATGGCCGGCGGCTTCGAGCGCGGCCCAGCGTTGCAGCGCGTAGAGAAACCCCCCGCGCGTGATGCGCGACGCGCTGCTGTCGTCACGCGAAATCAGCGGATGAAACACGCCGGCCGGATTGCCCGATGCCTCGAGCGCGGGCGCGGCGTTGCGTTCGACGAGTGTCACACGCCAGCCGCGCACGGCCAGCCGCTCGACGAGCGCGCAGCCGGCGAGTCCCGCTCCCACGACGACGGCGTGCCGCTCGCGCAGCGCAAGCGGCAGGGGCGGCTCGTAGCGGCGCACTCGCCAGCGCGGCGCGAAGCGTCCGACCAGCATCGCCCACTTGCCGTTGAAGCCTTCCACCTTGCGGAATTCAAAGCCGTTTTGCTCCAGCGCGCGCTTGACGTCGCCCGAACTGCTCCAGGTCGCGAAGGTGGCGTCCTCGCCGGCGATGCGCGCGAGCGCCTTGAAAATGACCGGCGACCAGAGGTCGGGATTCTTCGCCGGAGCGAAGCCGTCGAGGTAGATCGCATCGGCGCGCATCCACATTTTGGGAAATACCTCGAGTGCATCGCCGAAAGCGAGCGTGAGCGTGACGCGTCCGCCCTCGAATTCGAGGCGATGGGTGCCCGGCACGAGCATCGGCCAGGCGTTCACGAGTTCGTGCGCGAGCGGCGCTTCGCGTGCGTGTGCAACGACTGCGTCGAGCGCACTTTTCAGGTCGTTGCGCGCGAACGGATGTTTTTCCACCGAAACGAAATGCAGGCGTTCGCAGCGCGCCGGATCGTCGCGCCATGCCGACCACGTGGCGAGAAAATTCACGCCCATGCCGAAGCCGGTTTCGACCACGGTGAAGATCCGCCTGTCTTGCCAGCGCTGCGGCAGCGCGTTGCCTCTCAGAAAGACGGCTTGAGCCTGTGCGAATGCGCCGGCAGTGCTGTGATAAACGTCGCCATAGATGGGCGAAAACGGCGTGCCGTCTTCCCGGAAGGCGAGCGTGGCGGGTGTCAGGGTGGCGGTCATGAGGAACGCGAAGCCAGAGGTGAGGAGAAAACGGACAAGCAGCGCGGCTGGAAAAAGCGTGTGACGAAGGCGGATCGCGTTGCCGCAAACGCTTGCCGGGCCGGCGTTTGCGCGCATGCTGCGTTGGCGCGGCGCAACGCGTGCGGCGGCAAAAACGTCGCAGGCGGGGGGATTTGCGGGGGTGGACACCCCAAAAAGGTCTACAAGCTCCAAAAAACCCGCATTTCCCGCGCGAAATCTTCGAAACCCTTGTCGTTATTGGGTTTGCGCTGCGCTATCATAGCAAGCGCCGCCCAGGGAAGCGGCAGCACGGACGTTGCGGCATCAGACACACGCTAGTCGCCGCAACGCGAAAATGCCGGGGTGCTCCGGGTCCGTCGCTGCTCGACGGCGCGGCACGCGTCCGTATAATCGGCGCGTTCGCGCTGTTCGTGTCAACCTAAACACAGAAAGGAACTTCTCAATGAATAAACAGGAACTGATCGACGCCGTCGCAGCACAGACGGGCGCTAGCAAGGCACAAACCGGCGAGACGCTGGACACGCTCCTCGAAGTGGTCAAGAAGGCTGTGTCGAAAGGTGATGCGGTTCAGCTGATCGGCTTCGGCAGCTTCGGTTCGGGCAAGCGCGCAGCCCGTACGGGCCGTAACCCGAAGACCGGCGAAACCATCAAGATTCCCGCTGCCAAGACCGTCAAGTTCACGGCTGGCAAGGCGTTCAAGGACGCCGTCAACAAGCGCTAAGGCATTGCCGCTTTAAGTTGACACCCGCCCCTGGCGGGTTTTTTTTCGCCTGCGAGGTGCATGCATCGCTGGCGAAAAAGCAAACGGCGCCGCATTTTTGCGGCGCCGTTGTTCGTTGAGCGCGTCGTTCCGGTCAGTCGGGACGGTGGACGATTTCGTCGTGATCGCCGTGATCATGATCGTGATCGTCGTCGTCGAGCTCCCACGACGGGAACGGGTCGGCGTAGCCCAGCCACGCTTGCGGGCCTGCCGCGTATTCCGCATCGTTGAGAAGGCATGCATCGAGCTTCGCGCGCCATGCGTCGCGCTCGAGATCCACGCCGATCATCACCAGCTCCTGACGGCGATCGCCGACGCTCGGGTCGTCGAGATCGCCTTGCCAGTCGGCGGCGATTTCCTTTTCGAGTTCGGCGTCCTGCGGCCATTCCTCGCGCGGCAGCGCCGCCCACCATGTGCCCGCGGGACCGTGACGACACACGCCGCCCGCCTGCGAGAGCGTGCCCGTCACGTCGTTGCGCGTGGCGAGCCAGAAGAAGCCCTTCGAGCGCAGCACGCCCTTCCATTCCTGGTTGAGCAGCGCCCAGAAGCGCTCGGGATGAAACGGGCGGCGTGCGCGATACACGAAGTTGCTGATGCCGTATTCATCGGCTTCGCTGCGCGGCGTATGCGTATGCGCCGGATCGTGGCAATGCGCCGGGTCATCGCAATGGTCATGGTCGTGCAGCGAGGCGAGCCAGCCCGGCGCGCTCGATGCCGCATCGAAATCGAAGCGGCCGGTGTTGATCACTTCCTCGAGCGGCACGTTGCCGAAGCGGCTCACCACCTGCACCGCGCGCGGATTGATGCGCGCGAGAATGTGCTGCAGGCGCGCGAGTTCGTCGTCGCTCACGAGGTCGGCCTTGTTGAGCACGAGCACGTCGCAGAACTCCACCTGATCGACGAGCAGTTCGACGATCGCGCGGTCGTCTTCCTCGCTCGCTGCCACGCCGCGCTGCGCAAGCTGGTCGGCGCTCGCGTAGTCGCGCAGGAAGTTGAATGCGTCGACGACGGTGACCATCGTGTCGAGACGCGCGTATTCGTCCAGCGCGATGCCGTCGTCTCCGGCGAACATGAAAGTTTCCGCGATCGGCATGGGCTCGGCCACGCCGGTCGATTCGATCACGATGGCGTCGAAGCGCTGGCCGGCGCGAGCCGGATCGGCGAGGCGCTGGATCTCGGTGAGCAGGTCGTCGCGCAGCGTGCAGCAAATGCAGCCGTTCGACATTTCGACCACGCGCTCTTCCACGCGCGAGAGCGCCGAGGCGTCACGCACGAGCGCGGCGTCGATGTTCACCGAGGCGAGGTCGTTGACGATCACCGCCACGCGCAGGCCTGCGCGGTTCGACAGGATATGGTTGAGCAGCGTGGTCTTGCCCGCGCCCAGAAAACCCGAGAGCACGGTGACGGGCAGTGGCGGCTGGTTCATCGCAGTTGTGGTGCAAAAAGTGAGTCGGGAGGCGCGCCGCGCGAAAGGATCGAAATCCTCGTCAGGGTGCGGCGTCAGGCAGCATTTTGCACCATGCGCGCGCGCCACGCAGGGCACGCATGCCGCCGCATTCAGGGCGCGAGCATGCTGTGAGCGCTCAGCACGCGCTCAAGCGCGCTATTGCATGAGATGCCACTTGCGCAGAATGTCGGCGATCTGCTGCGCGTAGAGGTCGCGCAGCGTCGGCGTTTCGGAATGGTAAGCACCGACGGCAGCCCACGTGTTGCCGTACTTGTTCATCTTCTGGCGCAGATGCCACGCGGCGATATAGACGTTCTTGCACGGCTCCATGAGCGTGCTTTGCGAAATGCCGTACTGGGAGAGTACGGGCAGATGCACCGAATTGATCTGCATGACGCCGTAGTCGATCGAACCGTTCGCATTCCTGTGTACTGCGTCGGGACGGTTGTGCGACTCCTGCCAGGCAATGGCGCGCAGGATCAGCGGATTGACCTTCTGGTAGCGCGCGGCCTCGTCGAAACAATCCGCGTGCGCGAGCGTGCTGACGCTCGCGGTGACGAGCACCACGGCGGCGGCAAGCGTAGCGGACCAGACGTTAGGCATGGCGACTCGCGCGGAAACTGACAAAAGGACAAGCAAAAGACAAGCAAAAGGACAAGCCCGGAGACGAACGGCACAGCCTGCAGAATGACGCAATCTCTCGCGAGCCGGTCTGATTTCTGGCGCGCAATGCGGGAATTCCCACATAAAGACAGGGGGGAAACGCGCGTTGGCCATCCTTCGGGCCGCTCGTATGATACCGGTCACTGATGACGCGTCAAGCTGGCTGCTCAGACGAGGCGAGGCGCTTCGAGCCAATTGAAGTCCACGCGCTCTCGCTCGCGAGGCATGCATGCTTACAAACAGCTTGGGATTACCGGCTGGCGCGGCTCGGCGATTAGAAGAATTCCCCGGAGAGCCATTTTTTGTGACAAATTCGACACGAAAAACTGCTACTGTTTCATCTTTTGTTGACTGACGGACGTCCGGGCCGAGGAGAGCCGGCGTCGGCACTAGTCAGGAAAGCACAGGCGAATCGGCCCCACAGCCGTACGTCGAGGACGAATAGCCGCGCGCGTCTGCCGCTGGCTTCGATAAGACACCCATGAGAAGAAATCGTATGGCTTTGCGTCGCGTCGCCACGGCGCTGCTCGTGAGCGGACTGATTACGGCACAGCTTGCCTATGCGCAGGTCACGCTCAATTTTGTCAACGCCGACATCGATCAGGTGGCGAAGGCAATTGGCGCCGCCACCGGCAAAACGATCATCGTCGATCCCCGCGTGAAGGGGCAGCTCAATCTTGTCTCCGAAAACCCCGTACCTGAAGACCAGGCGCTCAAGACCCTGCAGTCGGCGCTGCGCATGCAAGGCTTCGCGCTCGTGCAGGATCACGGCGTCCTGAAGGTCGTGCCGGAAGCCGACGCCAAGCTGCAGGGCGTGCCGACCTACGTGGGCAACGCGCCGACCGCGCGTGGCGACCAGGTGGTAACCCAGGTGTTCACGCTCAGGCACGAGTCGGCGAACAACCTGCTGCCGGTGCTGCGCCCGCTGATCTCGCCGAACAACACCATCGCCGCCTACCCGGCCAACAACACGCTCATCGTGACCGATTATGCGGACAACGTGCGCCGCATCGCCTCGATCATTGCGGGTGTGGACTCGGCCGCCGGCCAGCAGGTCCAGGTGGTACCGCTGCACAACGCCAATGCGCTCGACATCGCGCCGCAAATCGCGAAGATGCTCGACCCGGGCGCGATCGGCGCCTCGGACCCGTCGCTGAAGGTGTCGGTCATCGCCGACCCGCGCACCAATTCGCTGATGCTGCGCGCCTCGAACGCGCAACGCCTGGCCTCGGCGGTCCAGCTCTCGAAGCAGCTCGACGCGCCGACCAGCATGCCGGGCAACATTCACGTCGTGCCGCTGCGCAATGCCGACGCCACGCAGCTCGCCAAGACGCTGCGCGGCATGCTCGGCAAGGGCGGCAACGATACGTCGTCGTCCGGCAATGCGAACGGCTTCAACCAGGCAGGCAACAGCGGCGGCGGCGGCGGCATGTCGACCGGCACCTCCGGCACGCCGCCGCTGCCGTCGAGCTCGCTCAGCGGCGGTGCGTCGTCGGGCAGTTCGCTGGGCGGAGGCAGTTCGTATGGCAGCGGCGGTGGCGGCAGCAACGAAGCCCCGTTCCTCGGCGGCGACAAGGACAAGGGCGACGAGTACCAGCCGGGCGGCATGATCCAGGCCGACGCGGCGACCAACTCGCTGATCATCACGGCTCCGGACGCGGTGTACCGCAACCTGCGCGCCGTGATCAACCAGCTCGATGCGCGGCGCGCGCAGGTCTATATCGAGGCGCTGATCGTCGAACTGAACTCGACCACCAACGCCAACCTGGGCATTCAGTGGCAGGTGGCGAATGGCAATTTGTACGCCGGCACCAATCTTTCCACCGGCAGCGGCAACAGCATCATCAACCTGACGGCCGCTGCGGCCGCCGACGCCAGCACCGGCGGCCTTGCAAGCGCGCTCGGGGCTTCCGGCCTCCAGCAGGGCCTGAACGTGGGTTGGATCAAGAACATCTTCGGTGTGCGGGGTCTCGGTGCCTTGCTGCAGGCGCTCTCGCAAACCGCCGACGCCAACGTGCTGTCCACGCCTAACCTCATTACGCTCGACAACCAGGAAGCGAAGATCGTCGTCGGTACGAACGTGCCGATCCAGACGGGTTCGTATTCGAACCTCACGAGCGGCACGGCGAGCACGGCGTTCAACACCTACGATCGTGTGGACGTGGGCCTGACGCTGCACATCAAGCCGCAGATCACCGACGGCGGCATCCTGAAGCTGCAGCTGTACACGGAAGACTCGGCGATCGTGACGGGCACGACCAACGCGACGACCAATCCCGCCGGCCCCGAATTCACCAAGCGTTCGATCCAGTCGACGGTGCTGGCCGACAACGGCGAGATCATAGTGCTCGGCGGCCTGATGCAGGACAACTACCAGGTCGCCAACAGCAAGGTGCCGCTGCTCGGCGACATTCCGTGGATCGGCCAGCTGTTCCGCTCGGAAAACAAGACCCGCGAGAAGACCAACCTGATGGTGTTCCTGCGTCCGGTGATCATCAGCGACCGCGACACGGCGCAGGCGGTCACGTCGAATCGCTACGACTATATCCAGGGCGTGACGGGCGCATACAAGTCCGACAACAACCTGATCAAGGATCGCGACGACCCAGTCGTACCGCCGATGCCGGTCGGCCCGAGCCAGGGCGGCTCCGCGCTGAACCTGTTCGACCTCGACCAGATGCGGCGTCAACAGGCGCTGGGCGTGCAGCCCGCGGCGCCCGCGAATCCGGCAAGCCCCGTGCAAATGCAGCCCGCCGCACCCGTGCAAACGGCGCCGGTCGAAACCACGCCGGTGCAACAGGCGGCGCCTGCCACCACGCGGGTGCAGCCGTGAGCACGCCGCACGCGCCTGCGGCCAACGGCGGAGCGGACCGCGAGCCGCCCTCGCCGCTTGCCGCGCGCCTCGTGCCGTACGGCTTTGCGCGCAGCGGCCAGATTCTGGTCGCCCAGCAGCGCGCCGAAGGCCTCGAAGTGTGGATCAGCGAGCGAACCTCGCAGGCCGCCATCGCCGAGGTCGCGCGCAACTTCGGCGCGTTCGCGCTCGTGCGCGTACCGGCCGACGAACTCGCGCAGGCCATCAACCAGGCGTACGCGCGCCAGGACGGCAGCGCCGCGCAGGTGGTGGGCGAAGTGGAAGGCGAAGTCGATCTCTCGCGCCTCATGCAGGACATTCCCGAAGTGGAAGACCTGCTCGAGTCCGAAGACGACGCGCCGATCATCCGCATGATCAACGCGCTCCTCACGCAGGCCGCGCGCGAGCAGGCATCGGACATTCATATCGAGCCGTTCGAGAATGCATCGGTCGTGCGCTTTCGCGTGGACGGCACGCTGCGCGATGTCGTGCGCCCGAAGAAGGCGCTGCATGGCGCGCTGATCTCGCGTATCAAGATCATGGCGCAGCTCGACATCGCCGAGAAACGCCTGCCGCAGGACGGCCGCATCACGCTGCGCGTGGGCGGGCGTCCGGTGGACGTGCGCGTGTCCACGCTGCCCACGGGCCACGGCGAGCGCGCGGTGCTGCGTCTGCTGGAAAAAGACGCGCAGCGCCTGAACCTCGAAGCGCTCGGCATGGCCGGCGACACGCTCGGCAAGTTCGACCAGCTGATCGCGAAGCCGCACGGCATCGTGCTTGTGACCGGCCCGACGGGCTCGGGCAAGACGACCACGCTCTACGCGTCGATGTCGCGGCTCGAAACGGCTACGACCAACATCATGACCGTGGAAGACCCGATCGAGTACGACCTTTCGGGCATCGGGCAAACCCAGGTGAACGAGCGCATCGGCATGACGTTTGCGCGCGCGTTGCGCTCGATCCTGCGTCAGGACCCCGACATCATCATGATCGGTGAAATCCGCGACCTCGAAACCGCGCAGATCGCCGTGCAGGCGTCGCTCACGGGCCACCTCGTGCTCGCTACGCTCCATACCAACGACGCCGCCTCGGCGGTGACGCGACTGACCGACATGGGCGTCGAGCCGTATCTGCTCGCGTCGTCCCTGCTCGGCGTGCTCGCGCAGCGCCTCGTGCGCCAGCTCTGCCCCGTGTGCAAGGAAGAACGCGTGGAAGACGACGGCAGAAAGCGCTGGCATCCGGTGGGATGCGACCGCTGCGGCCATTCGGGCTACGCGGGTCGGCGCGGCGTGTACGAACTGCTGCTCATCGACGAGCCGATTCGCGCCCTCATCCACCGCAATGCCGCCGATGCGGAGATCTTCGCGGCCGGCCGCGCACAAGGCATGCGCACGCTGCGTGAAGACGGCGAGCGTTGGGTCGAAGCGGGCAGGACGTCGCTCGAGGAAGTGCTGCGCGTGACGGGCGGCGCGTAATGCGCCGCACGACGGGCCGCACGATGAACCACCAGATGGACGCTCAATAAAAGCGAGGGCGATCAGCAACATGCCGGCATTTCGCTTCGAAGCCATCGACGCCACGGGCAAAGCGCAAAAAGGCGTGCTCGACGCGGACAGCGCTCGCGGCGCGCGTGCGCTGCTGCGCGGCCAGGGCCTCACGCCGCTCGTGGTCGAACCCGCCGCGAGCCGCACGCGCGGCGCGCGCCAGCAACGGCTCGCGCTCGGGCGCAAGCTCTCGCAGCGCGAGCAGGCGATCCTCACGCGCCAGCTCGCGAGCCTGCTGGTGGCGGGCCTGCCGCTCGGCGAGGCGCTTGCGGTGCTCACCGAGCAGTCCGAGCGCGACTACATCCGCGAACTGATGGCGGCCATTCGCGCCGAGGTGCTCGGCGGCCATTCGCTCGCCAGTGCCCTCGAGCAGCACCCGCGCGACTTCCCGGATATCTACCGTGCGCTCGTGGCCGCGGGCGAGCATACCGGCAAGCTCGGCATCGTGCTGTCGCGCCTGGCCGACTACATCGAGCAGCGCAACGCGCTCAAGCAGAAGATCGTGCTCGCCTTCACGTACCCGACGATCGTCACGATCATCGCGTTCGGCATCGTCACGTTCCTGCTCAGCTACGTGGTGCCGCAGGTGGTGAACGTGTTTGCGAGCACGAAGCAGCAACTGCCCTTGCTCACCATCGTGATGATGGCGCTCTCGGGCTTCGTGCGGCAGTGGTGGTGGGCGGTGCTGATCGCCGTGGCCGTGGTCGCGTGGATCGTGCGCTCTACCTTGCGCCGGCCCGGCCCGCGTCTCGCATTCGACCGCTGGATGCTCACCGCGCCGCTCGCGGGCAAGCTCGTGCGCGGCTACAACACCGTGCGCTTTGCGAGCACGCTCGGCATTCTGAGCGCGGCGGGCGTGCCGATCCTGCGCGCGCTGCAGGCGGCCGGCGAAACGCTCTCGAACAAGGCGATGCGCACGAACATCGACGAAGCCATCGTGCGTGTGCGCGAAGGCACGTCGCTGTCTCGGGCGCTTGGCAACACGAAGACGTTTCCGCCCGTGCTCGTGCACCTGATCCGCTCGGGCGAGGCGACCGGCGATGTAACGACCATGCTCGACCGCGCGGCCGAAGGCGAGGCGCGCGAACTCGAGCGGCGCACGATGTTCCTCACGAGCCTGCTGGAGCCGCTCCTGATCCTCGCGATGGGGGGCGTGGTGCTCGTGATCGTGCTCGCGGTGATGCTGCCGATCATCGAGCTGAACAACCTCGTGCAGTAAGGCGTACGAACCGCACGAAGTCGCGGGAGGCCGGGCGCGCGGAACTCAGCGCACGTAGATGGTGGGACCGGCTGCGTTGGGCGGCAGGAAGATTTCGGAGTGCACGCCGTGGCGGTCGATGAGGATCGAGCGGGGGCGCACTTCGAAGAGTTTGGAGTTCTGGTCGATCGGGCCGCCGAGCGAAATGGCCCGCGGGGGTTCGCCGCCCACGCTGACGATGGCCGCTGCGCCCTGCGCGAGCGAGAGGATGCCGAACAGGTGAATGTCCTGCACCGGATTGCGCTCGAGCCTGCCGCCGAACAGCGTGCCGGCCTGATCGAGCGAAACCGGCACCCGGGCGGCGGCGGCCTGCACCGGCGCCGCGCGGTTCGTGGCGAGGGTGATCGTCCACCACGTGGCCGTGGCGCAGAACACCGCAAACGCGGCGAGGGAAAGAAGGCGGATTTGCAGTGGGCTCATGCGCTCATTGTACGAAGGTTTATGAAATTTTTGATGTACGCGTTTGCCATGCCCGCAAGGCGTCGGAAAGGCGTCATCGTGTGACATTACAATGACCCGTCATGCGTGCGAGGACACGGCCGATACAAGCGGCGGGTCCGATCGCAGGCGAGACGAAGCGCGGCGCACAGGCGTGCACCGCAACCATATCTAGCGAGGGAGGAAAGAACTCATGTCCATGTGGGCCAAACGCCGTGCCGAAATCGAAGTCACGCGCGCGCGCCGCCAACGCGGCTTCACGCTCATCGAAATCATGGTCGTGATCGCGATTCTCGGCATTCTGGCCGCGTTGATCGTGCCGAAGATCATGAGCCGTCCGGATGAAGCGCGCCGCGTCGCCGCGCGCCAGGACATCGGCACGATCATGCAGGCGATGAAGCTCTATCGCCTCGACAACGGCCGCTATCCGACCCAGGACCAGGGGCTGCAGGCGCTGGTGCAAAAGCCGACCACCGAGCCCGTGCCGAACAACTGGAAGGACGGCGGCTATCTGGAGCGTCTGCCCAACGACCCGTGGGGCAACGCGTACCAATACCTGAACCCGGGCGTGCACGGCGAGATCGACGTATTCAGCTACGGCGCCGATGGCAAACCCGGCGGCGAGGGCAACGACGCCGACGTCGGGTCCTGGCAGTAAGTCGTCCGCCACGCCGCATCCATGCAACCGAGCCGCCTCGTCCCTTGCCGGGACCGCCGATCGACACGCACCGCGCGCAATTCGCGCGCGGGCATGCGTTCGCGCGCGGCGGGCTTCACGCTGCTCGAAATGCTCGTGGTGCTGCTGATCGCGGGGATTCTCATCTCGCTCGCTTCGCTCACGCTCACGCGCAATCCGCGCACCGACCTGAACGAAGAAGCGCAGCGACTCGCGCTCCTGTTCGAATCGGCCGGCGACGAGGCACAGGTGCGTGCCCGGCCCATTGCATGGCAGCCGCTCGCGGGCGGGTTTCGCTTCGATGTCCATACCGAGGACGGCTGGCGTCCGCTGCGCGACGATCTGCTCGGCCCGCGCAACTGGGAAGGCGGCGTGACCGGCGTGGCGATCACCTACCCCGGCAGCGACGACACGCAGGCCAACCGGCTCATTTTCGGCACGGAAGCCGTGGACGTGCCGGTGCAGGTCACGCTCTTCTCGGCAGCCGGCCAGGCGACGATCGTCGGCACCGGCACTGGCCGCTTCGAGGTGCGCTGAGATGCGGCTCTCGATGCGTGGGGGAAAGCGCGGCCACGGTGCCCGCGTGAATCGTCCGGCTCGCCCGCTGCGCGAGCGCGGTTTCACGATGATCGAGGTATTGGTTGCGCTCGCAATCATCGCGATTGCGCTGGCCGCGTCGTTGCGCGCTGTCGGCAGTCTCGCCGCGAGCGAGGCTGATCTGCACGACCGCCTGCTCGCGGGCTGGAGTGCGGACAACACGCTTGCGCAGCTGCGTCTCGCGCACGCGTGGCCGGACCTTGGCGAGAGCAGCTTCGACTGCTCGCAGGGCAATCTGCGGCTGACCTGCACGCAGCAGGTCGCGACGACGCCCAACCCCATCTTCCGGCGCGTGGAGGTGTCGGTGACGACGCCCGGCCGTTCCGGCAATCTCGCGCAACTCGTCACGGTGCTCGCCAATGAGACGAACCGCTCGTTGTGACCGCGCGCGCGTCGCCGCGCCAGCGCGCGGCTTCACGCTTATCGAGCTGCTCGTGGCGATCGCCATCATGGCCGTGGTCGCGATCCTCTCGTGGCGCGGCCTCGACGAAATCGTGCGCGGGCGCGAAACCATCACGCGCTCGATGGCTGAGGAACGCGTGTTCGCGCAGATGTTCGACCAGATGCGCATCGACTTGCGCGCAGCGACCTCCGATGACGAAGCGGGCGGCGTCGCGATCTCGCTCGACGGCGGCGCGCTGCAGGTCGTGCGCGCGTTCGCGGTGCCGCCGGGCGCCGCGCCGCGAATGCAAGTGGTGCGTTACCGCGTGTCGGGCGGCCAGGTGGTGCGCTATGCGTCGCCCCCGCTTGCCAATCTCGGCGAGCTGCGGCGCGCGCTGCGCGGCGGCGAAGGCGACAACTGGGGCGCCTTGCCGATGATGAGCGGCGTGGACGTCATCAACGCGCGCCTGTACGTGCCGAAGACAGGCTGGACGGCGAACATGCAGGACGTGCGCTCGCAGGTGAGCGGCTACAACAACGATCTCAAGGTGCCGCAGCTCGGCAACGCCCCGTTGCCGCGCGCGGTGACGGGCGTGCAGGTGAGCGTGGGTTCGCATTCGCTCGAGCGGCCGGTGACCCGCGTATTCATGGTGGGGGAATGACGTTGCGTACACAACGAACCTCCACTCGGCGAACCGGACGATTCGGCCGCTCTACGCGCGCACGGCGCGGCGCGGCCATCATCAGCGCGCTGCTCGTCGTGGCGCTGTCGGCGATCCTCGTCGCGGGCATGTTGTGGCGCCAGCAGGTGCAATTGCGCCGCATCGAGAATCAGCGGCTGCTCGCGCAGGCGCAGTGGATCGCGCGCGCCTCGCTCGACTGGACGCGCCTCGTGCTGCGCTCCGAAGCGGATACGTCGGCGGGCATCACGTATCTCGGCGGCGCGTGGGGCGTGCCGCTCGCGAGGACGCGCTTGTCCGACTTTCTCGGCCAGATCGGCGAGGCGCGCGCGCAACAGGGCACGGACACCTGGCTCTCGGGCTCGATCGAAGACGCTCAGTCGCGCTTCAATCTGCGCGATCTCGTGGCGTCCAACGCGCCGGGCTCGCTGCAGCTGAACCTGACCGAAATCGAAGCGTTCGCGCGCCTGCTGCAGATTCTCGGCATCGACCAGCAACTCGCCAAGAACACCGCGGTGTACCTGCGCTCGGGCCTCTCCTACTCCGCAACGCGCTTCCAGACGCAAACCGCCACGACGAGCGGCACCTCGCAAACCGAGGTGCTCGCCGGCGGCGGCTCGACTGGCGGCGGCAACTACACCGACAACCCGGGCCTCTCTGACAGCGACAACAACAGCGGCGTCGCGCCGCTCCTGATGACGAGCGTCGATTCGCTGCTCGACGTGCCCGGCTTCACGCCCGACGCCGTTGCGCGGCTGCGCCCGTTCGTGACGATCCTGCCCACCGTGACGCCCGTGAACATGAACACGGCGAGCGCCGAGGTGATCGCCTCCGTCGTAACGGGCATGAGCCTGTCGAACGCGCAGGCCCTCGTCGCGCGTCGCCAGAGCGTGTTTTTCCGCAACGTGAGCGACGTGCAACTCGCGCTCGAAGGCGTAGGCGTGAAGCAGGCCTCGATCGACACGACGCAGATCGACGTCAACACGAGTTATTTTCTCGTCCATGGGCGCGTGCAGCACGAGCGCGCCGAGGTGGACCGCACGACGCTAGTCTGGCGCGACCCGCTCACTCATACGACGCGCATCGTGCGCGTTCGCGACGAACCATGAATCCGTCCCCGACCAACATCGAAAAGAGGTGCGTTTGAGCACGCTGATCGTCCTCATGCCGCCCCGCGACCCGGCGGTCCACTCGCAGGAATGGCAGCTGCCGGAACTGCCGTTCGTGCTGCTCGACAAGACGGGCAACACGCAACGCGCGGGCCGTTCGGCGCTCGGGCTGCTGCCGAAGGCCTCGGCCACCATCCTGATGATCGCCGCGCGCGACCTGCTCACGCTCGCCGCTACGGTGCCCCCGCTCAAGGGGCCGCGGCTGCGTCAGGCGCTGCCGAACGTGGTCGAGGATCATCTGATCCAGGATGCGCAGACCTGCCATCTGGCGCTCGATCCCAAGCGCCTGGCCGACGGCCGCCAGGTGGTGGCGGCCATCGATCGCGGCTGGTTCCGCTTTCTGCTGGAAGGCTTCACCGCTGCGGGGCACCGCAATCTGCGCGCCGTGCCGGTGGCGCGCTGCCTGCCAGCGGCGCAGGCAGTGGAAGCGGTTCAGGAGGTTCAGGTGACTGAGCCGGCCGAGCCCGTCGAGCCGGGGGCAGCGCCCGGCGCCGCGGCTCCCGGGACTCCCGCGCCTCCCGCGCCTCCCGCGCCCGAACCCGTGACCGCATGCGTGCTAGGCCATGTCGTCGCGACTGCGCCCATGCTGCTGCCCGGCGTCGCGCCCGAGCCCGCGGCAGCCACGGCGCAAGCGGCGCTCGAACTCGCGATCGTGCGCGGCGCGCTCGCCGAGGGCTTCGCGGTGCCTGCCGCGAGCGTGGCCGCTACCGTCACGGCGCTCGCCGGCGGCGCGCCGGTTTCGGGCTACGTCCTCACCAATTTGCCGGGCGAGCCCGTGAGCGCCGCCGCACGTGCGTCGCTGGCCGCCGCATTGCCGGGCGCGCAGCCGCTCACGTTCGAGGCGCTCGCGCGCCGCGCGCTCGCCTGCCGCTTCGACCTCTGCCAGTTCGAGTTCGCCTCGCAGCCGTGGCGGCTCGACCGCGCGACGCTGCGCCGTCTGCGCGTGCCGATCGTGCTCGTGGCGGCGTCGCTCGTCGTGGCGGTCGTCGGCGCGAATACCCAGTGGCTCATGATGGCGCGCCAGCGCGACGCGATCAGCGCGCAGATGACCGAGCTGCTCCTCAACGCGTTCCCGAAGACGACCGTCGTGCTCGATCCCGCCGGGCAGATGGCGCGCCAGTTGCAGCAGTTGCGCCTGGCCGCGGGCGAGCCCTCGCCCGACGACTTCCTCGCGCTCTCCGACGGGCTCGCGCGCTCGCTCGGTCCGGTGCCCGCGAACGGCATCGCGGCCATCGACTATCACGACCGGCGTCTGGACGTGACCTTCAAGCCAGGCGTCAACGTCGACGCCGATCTCGCGAAACGCCTCGCGGGCAACGGCCTGGCGGGCACGGTGGATGCCAGCACGGGCAAATGGACCATCAGGAGCGCATCGTGAAAACAACGGCTATGAGCGGCGCGTGGGCCGAGGCCTGGACGAACTTCTGGGAGGCGCGCTCGACGCGCGAAAAGACGCTGCTCACGTGGGGCGGCGCGGTGCTTGCGCTGGCGATCGGGTGGTCGGTGCTGTGGCAGCCCGCCGCCGACGGCCGCGCGCGCCTGCGTCAGAGCCTGCCCGGCATGCAGCGTGAACTCGCGCAGATGACGGCCGAGGCCGACGAGGCGCGCTCGCTGGCTGGCGCGGCGGCCAGCGTGGCGCCGGGCGGCCAGGCGCTCAAGGACGCAGTCACCGCCTCGCTCGCCGATCACTCGCTCACGGGCGCGCAGATTCAGCTGATCGGCACGACAGTGCAGGTGCAGATGAAGAACGCGTCGTTTCCGGCGTGGACCGCGTGGCTCGACGACGTGCGCAAGCAGTTCAAGGTGCAGGTGGTCGAGGCGCACATCACCGCGCTGAAGGCCGACGGCCAGGTCGACTTGACGGCCTCGCTGCAACCGGCGAATACGCACTAAGAAGAAAAAGCGCGCATCGAAAAGCGCGCAATGAGAATCGCCGGAGAAATGCGCAATGAGTTACTGGATGCGACGCCTGCGCGCCGCGTTGCCCTGGCTGATCGTGGGCCTGCTGTCGAGCGTTGTCGTGCTGCTCGCCCGCCTGCCCGCGGCCTGGATCGCGCCGCAGTTCGCGCGCGCGACCCAGGGGCACGTGAACCTGATCGACCCGGAAGGCTCGCTCTGGCACGGCTCCGCCACGCTGATGCTCGCTGCGGGCCAGGACGCACGCGGCGCAACGCTGCTGCCGGGGCGCATCGTCTGGCGTACGGCGTTCTGGCCGCTGTTCGTCGCGCGCGTACGCATGGACATGCTGCAGACCGAGGCGATGCCCGACCCGGTCACGGTGGATGCGTCGTTGCGCGGCGCGAACGTGAGCGCGGGCACGATCGCGGTGCCGGCGTCGCTGCTCGCGGGTCTCGGCGCGCCCTTCAACACGCTCGATCTGGACGGCAAGGTGCGGCTCGCGTGGAGCCCGTGGCGCGTGTTCGGCACGGATGCATTCGGACGACTGACCGTCTCGCTCGCCGACATGAGCTCGCGCGTTTCGCTCGTGAAGCCGCTCGGCACGTATCAGGTGGTGCTGCAGGCGCAAGGGGCGACGTCGACGCTCGAGCTCTCGACGCAAAAAGGACCGCTGATGCTCGAGGGGCGCGGCTCGTTCTCGCGGGCTTCGGCATCGTTTCAGGGCACCGCGAGCGCGGCGCCGGATCAGCGCGACAACCTGGCGGGCCTGCTGAATCTGCTGGGCCGGCCGGTCGGGCCGGGCACCGTCGCGCTGACGTTCATGCGCTGAGGTTCGTGGTCTGAGCGTGCGCCCGCCTGCAGGGCGCATACGCCTTACTGCGGCTGGGCGGCCGTCGTAGCCGTCGTCGCTGCCGCTGGGGCCGAAGCGGCCGAAACCACTGCCGGCGCGGCGACGCTGCCGGTCTCGCGATCCATCTGCGAGGCATCCCAGCCGCCGCCCAGCGCCTTCACGAGCCCCACCGACGACACCATGCGCTGCCCGCCGATGCTCACGAGCTTCTGCTGCGCGGTAAAGGCTGTGGCCTGCGCGGAAAGCACGTTCTGGAAATCGGTCGTGCCCGCCTTGTACTCGTTCGTCACGATCGCGAGCGCATGCTGCGCCGACTCCACCGCCTGCTGCTGCACGCCGACCTCTTGCCCGAGGATGCGCTGCGAAGCGAGGTTGTCCTCCACGTCCTGGAACGCGGCCAGCACGGTTTGCCGGTACTCGGCCACCTGCTGGTCGTAGGCGGCGCGCGCGGCCTCGGTCTGGGCCTTGCGCAGCCCGGCGTCGAAGATCGTGCCGGCAAGCGACGGCCCGAGCGTCCAGAAGCGCGAAGGCAGCTGCAGCAGCTGCGACATCACCGAGCTTTCGAAGCCGCCGCTCGCGGACAGCGTGAGCGTAGGGAAGTACGCCGCGATGGCGACGCCGATCTGCTCGTTGGCGGAGGCCGCCTTGCGCTCGGCCGAGGCGATGTCGGGCCGGCGCTCGAGCAGCGCCGAAGGCATGGCGAGCGGTACCGTGGGCGGCGTGGCGGCGAGCGGCGACGGCGGGATCGAGAACGTGGAGGCCGGCTGGCCGACCAGCACGGCGATCGCATGCTCGTCCTGGGCGCGCGCCACACCGTTGTCGATCGCGGAAGCCTGCGCAGATTGCAGCTGGGTTTGCGCCTGGATCACGTCGGCGCGGCCCGCCACGCCCTGGGCGTACTGATTCTGCGTGAGCTGCAGCGACTTCTGGTACGCGACGACCGTATCGTCGAGCAGCTTCTGCTGCGCGTCGAGCGAGCGCAACGTGAAGTAGGTTTGCGCGAGCGTGGCCTGGGCCGACAGGCGCGCGTTCGCGAGATCGGCGGCGGCGCCCTGCTGGCTCGCCTCCTGCGAGCTGACCGTACGGCTCACCTTGCCCCAGAGATCGGGTTCCCAGGTGGCGTCGAGCCCGAGGTTGACGTTGTTGTTGATGCTGCCGCTCGACAATCCGCGGCTCGAGTTGGCCACGCGCGTGGGCGTGTACGAGCGCGTGCCGGCGAACGAGCCGCTGATCACGGGGAAGTACGCCGCCCGCGCCTCGCCCACGAGCGCACGCGCCTGGCGGTAGGCGGCGGCAGATTGCGCGACCGTCTGGTTGCTGGTGTTGAGCTGGTCCATCAGCGCATTGAGCTGCGCGTCGTCGTAGATCAGCCACCAGGCGCCGCGGTCGGTGGTATCGGCGGGTTGCGCGACCTTCCAGCCCTCGGGCGCTTCCTTGAACGAAGCGGGCACGGCAGCGCTGGGCCGGTGATAGTCGGGGCCGACGGCGCAGCCGGTCAACTGGAAGGTGAGCGCAGCGGCCGCGCACAGCGTCAGGATGGAAAGCGGCTTGGGCGCGCGGCGCGCCACAGACCCGGCGGGTCCAGTGGTCGCGCCGGAGCGGACGAAACGGCAAGGCATGCAAGGATTCCTGTCGATGCAACCGGCGCGCGCTCGGGCGGCCGGTCGCGCACGGGGTTGTCGCGTTGCGGCAATGGTAGCGCACACGCTAGTCACTGCACGGAATCCGAAAGCTTACGCGTTGGAAGGGTTCGCGGGTGTTACGGCGTGAGACGCACAGGTTACGCGTCGTTACGGCGGCGCTTCTGTGCGCGGCAGGCGAGCTGGCCGCCACCGCACGCGGGTGCATCCGCTGCCGGTATTGCTGCGGTTGCGGCCGCGGGCGTGGCCGCCATGACAGCGCTTGCGGCGGCGGGTTCGGGCTGCGCGCGCCGACGCTGCGCCCACACCACGGCCACCACCGCGATCGAGCCGCCCGGCAGCGCGAACATGGCCGCATACAACGCGAGCTTGCGCCAGCGCGACGACTCACCGGCCTTCGCGAAAGCGAGGCGGGCGATGTCGGTGACGGAGCGGCCAAGGCCGCCAAGCGCGTTGATGAGAAAAAGCATGATGCGGAAACGGGTGGACGTAGAAGAACGAAACTGGTTGCCTGTCATAATATTGACTATGCAATCAAATCACAACATACTTTGCAGCGCATCAATATGACTGTTGTTTTTATGCGCCGATCGCGGCGACAGAGGTGGCCGCGACCTGCTAGCTAATTTATCTGCCTGAGCAGCGAAGTAACCCGTTATAATCCGCTCGTTCTTTGAGATGCTGGAAAGCGAACTGCCATGAGCGACGGTCCTTTCGTCCCGACGAGTCTGGGCGTCGAGCCAAGTCTCGGCTATTTCCTCTCTACCGCGCGCAACGTGCTGGCCGGGCGTATCGACCGTGCGGTCGCGCCGCTTGGACTCACATCCTCGCAAATTGGTGTGATCCTTTTATTGTGGTTCGAGCGCGCGAGCACGCCCAACGAGATGTCACGCGCGCTCTCGTACGACACCGGCTCCATGACGCGCATGCTCGACCGGCTGGAGAAAAAGGGTTTTCTCGAGCGGCAGCGCAGCCAGGCGGACCGCCGGGTCGTGGAACTCGCATTGACGGACCAGGGGCGCGCGGCGGCGCAGCAATTGCCCGAACTGATTGCCGCGGAGATGTCCGAGCAGTTACGCGGCTTCTCGCCCGAAGAAGTCGCGACGCTGATTCATTTGCTGCAACGCTTCATCGCCAATGACGGCTCGACCACACCGCTGTGCGGATCGATGATCGGCGCCGGCAAGGACGCAGAAGCGCCGGCGCAGGAAGACGGCGGCTAGCAACGGCGCACGGTGCGCGGCAGCGCAACACCTGGCGTAGTTTGATCCAATCACTGTCTGGGCAGAAAATGCACAGACACGCAATAACAAGCTGGCGTGCGCTGCTCCCGTGGAGCGGCAGCAACGGCCGACTCACCAAGGACACGGAACATGGCAGCTTCTCCCGCGGTGCCCGCGCAGGCCGAACCCACACCGTTTTCCGGCGGCACGCTCGCGCTCCTCACAGTCGGGCTCGCGCTCGGGACCTTCATGGAGGTGCTCGACACCTCGATCGCCAACGTAGCGGTACCGACCATTTCGGGCAACCTGGGTGTCGCCAACAGCGAAGGCACGTGGGTCATCTCGTCGTACTCGGTCGCCTCGGCGATCGCCGTGCCGCTCACCGGATGGCTCGCGCGCCGCGTGGGCGAAGTGCGCCTCTTCACGCTCTCCGTGCTGCTGTTCACGCTGGCCTCGGCCGCCTGCGGCTTCGCCACGAACTTCGAGACGCTCATCGCATTCCGTCTCGTGCAAGGGCTCGTTTCCGGGCCGATGGTTCCACTTTCGCAGACCATCCTCATGCGCTCCTACCCGCCCGCCAAACGCGGCCTCGCGCTCGGCCTCTGGGCGATGACCGTGATCGTCGCACCCATCTTCGGACCGGTGATGGGCGGCTGGATCACCGACAATTACACGTGGCCGTGGATCTTCTATATCAACGTACCGATCGGCCTCTTCTCGGGCATCTGCGCGTACCTGCTGCTGCGCGGCCGCGAGACGAAAACGACGAAGCAGCGCATCGACGCCGTGGGCCTCGCGCTCCTCGTGATCGGCGTGTCGTGCCTGCAGATGGTGCTCGACCTCGGCAAGGACCGCGACTGGTTCAACTCGACGTTCATCGTCACGCTCGCCATCATCGCGGTGGTCGCGCTCGCGTTCATGCTCGTGTGGGAGGCGACGGAAAAGGAGCCCGTGGTCGATCTCTCGCTCTTTCGCGACCGCAATTTCGCGCTCGGCGCGATGATCATCTCGTTCGGCTTCATGGCTTTCTTCGGTTCGGTGGTGATCTTCCCGCTCTGGCTGCAGACTGTCATGGGCTACACGGCGGGCCTCGCGGGTCTGGCCACCGCGCCGGTGGGCCTGCTCGCGCTCGTGCTCTCGCCGCTCATCGGACGCAACATGCACCGGCTCGATCTGCGCATGGTCGCGAGCTTTGCCTTTATCGTGTTCGCGCTCGTCTCGCTCTGGAACTCGACGTTCACACTCGACGTGCCGTTCGACCACGTGATCCTGCCGCGCCTCGTACAGGGCATCGGCGTGGCGTGCTTCTTCGTGCCGATGACGACCATCACGCTCTCCAGCATTCCCGACGAGCGGCTCGCGAGCGCCGCGGGCCTCTCGAATTTTCTGCGCACGCTCTCGGGCGCGATCGGCACGGCGGCGAGTACGACGTTCTGGGAAGACGCCGCCATCTATCACCATGCCGTGCTGTCGGAATCGGTGACCCAGTCTTCGCCGAACACCGTCGCCTACAAGGACGCGCTCGCGAACCTCGGTTTCGCGGGGCAAAGCCTGACCGCCCAGCTCAACGACGTCGTGACGACGCAAGGCTACATGATGGCCACCAACGACTTCTTCCGCATTTCCTGCGCGATGTTTGTCGTGCTGGCTCTGCTGGTGTGGGTGACGAAGCCGAAAAAAGGCGCGGGACCGGCAATGGGTCATTGACGGTCCCGCGAAAGGGCCGCCCGCTCGAAGCCGCGGGCGACCGGGTGCGCGATGCGCTGCGTTGCTAGCGCTGTGTGATGCCGCTCGTCTGGATCTCGACGCGACGGTTCTTCGCGCGGCCTTCAGCTGTGGCATTCGACGCAAGCGGCCTCGAGAAGGCATAACCGTGCACTTCGTACTGGCCGGCGTGGAGGCCACGCGACTGGAGATAGCGGCGAACGGACTCGGCGCGGCGCACCGAGAGGCGATCGTTATAGGCCTTCGAGCCGACCGAGTCGGTGTGGCCGTCGATCACGACCGTACCGATGTTCACATCGTTGCTTTCCGTGACGAACCGGTCGAGCCTGCGCTTGCCGTCGGGCAGCAGATCGGCCTTGTCGAACGCGAAGTTGGCGTCGGCGTTCAGCGTGATCGTGCGCGGCTGAACCTGGGGCGGCGTCTCGCCGATCGGCGCCGGCGCCGGTGCCGGCGACTGCGGCGGCTGGCAGATGAACGTGATTTCACGCGGGTCGTCTTCCGGTTTGAAGCCGGCAACGGCGCGATCCACCGACGAGACGCGTAGCGGCGTCTTGCTGCCGCAGGTCTCGTTCATCCTGGCCATACAGGTTTTGGAGCTTTCGAACAGGCCGAGACATTGCACGCGATACGCTTGCGAGCCGTTAGCGAGCGTGACGATGTCGAGATTGTGGGTAGGGCCTGAGGCGGTAGTGCAGCCAGCGGCGGCGGCGATGACGGCAGCCGCGGCACTGGCAGACAGAAAGCGCAGTTTCATTGTCGATTCGAGTGGTGGTTGAGGATGAACGGCCCAGACCACACGGGCCGAAACCAGCCCAAGATACGGGTTCCTCAACCCCTCCCTCAATCAGACAATGCCCAAATCGGCCATGCGCCGATCAATGCGCGCTCGAAGCCGGCTCCGCCACGGCTGCGCCGCTCACGCCGGCGGTGTCGCCACCTGCGCCTGTGGTCGTATCGCCGGGAATCGGCGCATCGACGCCGGTTCGCACGTACTGCTTGAACGCCGCACCTGCCGACCACGGGTTGGGCTTGCAGCCGAGCGAACTGTCGCAATGCGCGGCGAAGCCGATCGTGGCCGTGCCGTCGGCGTTGGCCTGCTTCGTGATTTCATAGGCGAGCAGACGCCGGCCGCCGCCCGGGCCCGACGTCTGGATCAGCGTGTCGGTCACGGTCTGCACTTCGTACTTCGAATGACTGCGCACCCAGTCCTGGGCGCGTTGCCACCAGAGATCGCATTCCGTCTTGTCCGAACAGGTGAGCGGTGCGGTCGCGATCTGCATGACGTCGGGATTGACCTGCCCGCGCGACGCGCAGGCCGCAGTCGTCGCGCACAGCAGGATCGCAAGAATTCGTTTCATCGCGTGGATTCCTCCCAGAGTGAGCCGCATTGCGCGCGGCCCGTGCATTTTTGGTGTTTTCAGCTTCGTTCGTCCGGCGCGCCCGTCATCCGCGCGCTTCGGTAACGCGGCGCCTACCCTGGTTGGACCGCATCTGCACGCTGGTGTTGCGAGCAAATGCGGTGCCCGGGACAAACATCGATGGAATGGGTGCGCGCCGCAGCGGCGCACCGGCGGCGGCTCAGACGCTGAAGCGATTGAGCGTATACGCGCGATAGGCGGCGACGAACGCGTCGAACGAGCCGACTTCGTCGCGCTCGAGTTGCGCCTGCTCCGCGAGTGACTCGCGCGCGAGCGTTTCGAACTCCGCCGTGGCCTCGGCGTCGAGCGGACGCGCGAGGAATTGCGCTGCGTGGTGCTCGCTTTGTGCGCGTGCAAATTGCAGGAAGGACTGCTTGTTATCGCGCATGGTTTGCAGCACGCGCGCCGATGGCGTGAGCGACGGGTCGGCCAGCTTCGCGCGCTGTGTCGCGAGCGATCGCGTGTGTTCGTCGCTGCCGTGCGCCGCGTCGAGTACGGCGGCTGCGTGGCCGATCTTCTCGAACAGCGCTTCGGCCCACTCGTGCATCGGCACGTCCTTGCCGTCGCGCTTGAGCGCGAGACCCGGGCGGCGCCCTTCCTTCGTCACCAGGCCAAAGTTTTCATTCGATTCGGCATAGGCGTCGGCAGGCAGGAAAGGGCTTTCATCGAGCGCGCAGGCGAGCAGGTAGGCGTCGAGAAACCGTGCGGTCTCGAGCGAGATGCCGGTTGGCTCGAACGGGTCGATATCCATGCAGCGCACCTCGACGTACTGCACGCCGCGCGCGGCAAGGGCATGCAGAGGCCGCTCGCCCGGATGCGTCACGCGCTTGGGGCGGATCGTTGAGTAGAACTCGTTCTCGATCTGCAGCACGTTCGTGTTGATCTGCACCCACTCGCCGTCGCGATGCGTGCCGATCGCCTCGTAGGGCGGATACGGCTGGCTCACGGCCTGCGCGAGCGCCTCGAGATAGCCTGCCAGCGTGTCGTAGTCGGCGCGCAAGGCGGACTGGCCCGTCGTGTTCGAGTAGCCGAGATCGCTCATGCGCAGGCTCGTCGCATACGGTAGATAGAGCGTGTCGGCGTCGAACGTTTCGAGCTTGTGCTCGCGGCCGCGCAGGAAGCGCGCGTCGAGCGCGGGCGAGGCGCCGAACAGGTACATGAGCAGCCAGTTCGTGCGGCGGAAATTGCGGATCAGCGCGAGGTAGCGCTCCGATTGATAGTCGGTGAGCGAGGCCGTGGACTGATGATGCGCATGCAGCACGCGCCACACCTCTTCGCTCAGCGAGTAGTTGTAGTGGATGCCGGCAATGCACTGCATCGTGCGGCCGTAGCGCAGCGCGAGGCCCATGCGGTACACGTACTTGAGGCGGCCGATATTCGAGTTGCCATAGCGCGCGATGGGGATGCCGTCGTCGGTGTCGGGCAGGAGGCCCGGCATCGATTCGTTCCAGAGCATCTCGCCGTCACGCGCGAGTACCGCATAGACGTAGCGGTGCAGCTCGTCGAGTTGCGCGAGCGTGATCGAGGCATCGGGCTCGGCAGGCGTGATGATCTCGATCAGCGCTTCCGAATAGTCGGTGGTCAGCGACGGATGCGTGAGCGCCGAACCGAGCGCTGCCGCGTGCGGCGTCATGGCGAGACGGCCGTCGCGCGTCACGCGCAGGCTCTCCTTCTCGATGCCGCGCAGGCCGCGCGTGAGCGCGCCGCGATGTGGCCCGTCGCCCAGCACGGAAAGGCGCTGTGCGAGAACGTCGTTCGTGCGTGTAGAGGTCGTGTCTGACATTGAGGCAAGTCGGGCTCGGGCCGGCGGCGCAGTGCTGTGCGGCGCGCGCTCGCCGGCCGGGATTCTTTTCGGTAGCGGGCACTTTAACATCTCGCCGAAAGACCTGCTTGGGCCTGCCTCGGGCGGGGTTTTGGCCCGTCGGCGCGCGCTTCTCGCGGTGATGGCGCGCCTTTCCGGCGCTGCCCTAGCCGCCGCGCGCCGCGCCCGCGCGATCGGCGATTTCGTTCCACAAATGCATGGCCGCGTAGGCGCGCCAGGGGCTCCATGTGTCAGTGCGGGCGCGCTGTTGGGTCGCGCGCACGAGCGCCGGGTCACGCGCCGCGATGGCCTGCATCAGCACGAGATCGGTCGCGGGCCACGCGTTCGCATCGCGCCACGCGCGCATCGCGACGTATTCCACGGTCCACGGTCCGATGCCGGGCAACGCGAGCAGTCCCGCGCGCATGGTGTCGAGATCGGCGGGTTCCGGTGCGATCGCGTCGATTTGTCTGTTTTGACGCGTGCCGCGCGGCTTCTCCTGATCGTTCTGCGCGTAGTCGCGTTCGATGATCACCGCGCCGCTCGCCACGGCCTGCGCGAAGCCCTGCAGCGCGGCGACGCGCTTGCCCGGCATGCCGATGCCCGCGAGATCGGCGGCGGCGAGCGCGGCGGGCGTGGGAAAGCGCCACGCAGTGCGCGCGTGCGCATGGTCGTCGATGCGCTTGCCCACGCGTTCGACGAGGCGCCCGATGATCGTCGTCGCCGCTTTCACGCTGACCTGCTGACCGACGATCGCGCGCACCACGAGCTCGAAGCCAGACCACGCGCCCGGTACGCGCAGCCCCGGCACGGCTGCGACGAGCGGCGCGAGCCACGGGTCGCTGCGCAGATGCGCGGCGACGGCGGCGGGATCGGCCTGCAGGTCGAACATGCGCGACAGCGGCGCGGCGAGCGCCGCCGCATGCGCGCTCACGGGTCCGTCGATCTGCACGACGAGGCAATGCTTGCGCGCGTGACGGCGCACGGCGAGCGTGCCGCTCGCGCCATTGAAATCGATCGCGCGCAGCCACGCGCCGTCCTCCACCGCTTCGACGCCCGGTGTGGCGCGCCCGCTGAAGAAGCGCAGCACGCGGGGCCAGTCGTAGGGCGCGCGAAACGGCAGCTCGAGTGTGGCGCTGTGCGTCGGCGCGCTGGTTTGTGCTTCGGTTTGCGAGGCGATGGCGCTCAAGTGGCGGTCTCCGGCGTGTCGGCGCGGTCCGGGGCCGAACGGCTGCTTTTCGGGTTTTTCGCACCGTTTTGCGCACCTTGCGATGCGCGTGCTTCGCTGTCGAGCAGCGCCGCCTTGCGCTGGAGCCCCCAGCGATAACCGGCGAGCGAGCCGCCCTTCTGCACGACGCGATGGCACGGAATCGCCAGCGCCACCGGATTCGACGCGCACGCACTTGCCACGGCCCGCACCGCGCGCGGCGCGCCGAGCGTTTCGGCGATCTGCGAGTAGCTGCGCGTCTCGCCGTAGGGAATGCGCTGGAGTGCGTCCCAGACGCGCTGCTGGAACGCCGTCGCGGCAATGTCGAGCGGCAGATCGAAACGCTCGCGCCGGCCGTGCAGATACGCGTCGATCTGCGCGGCAAACGGCGCGATCGCGGCCTTGTCCTCGATGCACTGCGCGTTCGCGAAATCGGCCGTGAGTGCGGCGGTGAGTGTCGCGGCATCGTCGCCGAACGCGATCCGGCAAATGCCCTTTTCCGTTGCCGCGATGAGCACGAAGCCGATCGGCGTGGGCGTGGCGGCGTAGTGGATCGTCAGCCCCGCGCCCTTGCGGCGATAGGCGGAAGGCGCCATGCCGAGCTCGCCCGGCACGCTGTGATAGAGCCGCGACGACGAACCGAAACCGGCGTCGGCGCTTGCGCGCGTGACGTCGGCGCCCTCGCCGAGCGCGTCGCGCAGCACGGCCCCGCGCCGCGCCGCCTGGTATTGGCGTGGCGAGACGCCCAGTACGCGCTTGAAGAGCCGTTGCAGGTGAAACGGGCTCAGGTGCACGGCTTCGCCGAGCTGCGCGAGCGTGAGCCGCTCTTGCGGGTCGGCGTCCAGCGCCGCACAGGCGCGCCGCACGATTTCCAGCTCGCGCGGCAGGCCGCCCGGGCGGCAGCGCTTGCATTCGCGATAGCCGGCGGCGCGCGCGTCGTCGGCCTCGGCGAAGAATTCGATGTTCTCGTGCCGAGGCAGCCGCGACGCGCACGACGGGCGGCAGAACACGCCGGTGGTGCGCACGGCGTAGAAGAACGCGCCGTCGGCGCGGGCGTCGCGCGACGTGACGGCTTGCCAGCGGTCGGCGTCGTTCGTCCACTCGCTGTCTGGCGTCTGGCTCGGTTTGGCGGGTTTCATCGCTGGTTTCATTGCAGGGACGGCGCTCATTTGAGGCTCCTCGAAGTGCCTGTCTGTATGCCCTTACTCTAACTTCGCGTACGGACGAAGGCGCGCCGGATCTTGCGCTGTCATTGCGGTCGACATGGGCCGTGAAGGCGCGCCTGATCGCGTACTTTTATGGCCTTCGGTGAATCCCTGGTGGCGTCTTGCCGATTCCCGTGCGACAAAATGACAACTTTGCGGGTTTTCCCTTAAAAAGTTGTTGCGTCGCGACAGCCGACTCGGTATAGTCGTTCCTGTCTCCTCCATGTCTCCTCCTGATATGGATTAAGCCCGCTCACTGCAGCGGGCTTTTTTTCGTCCCCCGTTTCCCCGGCCGCAGCGCCCAAAACTATTTTCCGCCGGTTCCCACTGTTCTGCTGCCGCCCTGCTGCGGCCGATTCCGGTTGGCGCGGCTCGGTGAAATGCGCGCCTTCTGCGCGGCCCCGCGTCCACAGGTTCATCATGAGAATCCCAGCACCACCTCGAGGACGCCATGCGGATCCAGATTCGCGAGATCGATCACGTCGTTATCCGGGCCGCCGACATGGCCGCGATGACGCGTTTCTATTGCGAAGTACTCGGTTGCGAGCCGGAGCGTGAACAGCGCGATCTCGGCCTCGTGCAGTTGCGCGCGGGACGCTCGCTGATCGATCTCGTGACGATCGGCGGCCCGCTCGACCGGGGTTCCGGCGCAGCGCCTGCCGGCGCGAGCGGCAACATGGATCATCTTTGTCTGCGCGTGGAGCCGTTCGACGCCGAGGCGCTCACGTCGCATCTGACGCAGCATGGCGCGCGTCCCGGCCATGCCGTCGAGCGCTATGGGGCGGAGGGTTTGGGGCCGTCGCTGTATCTGTTCGACCCGGAAGGCAACATGGTGGAACTCAAGGGGCCGCCGCACGC
Source organism: Paraburkholderia sp. BR14312 (assembly GCF_040948675.1). Classification (NCBI taxonomy): domain Bacteria; kingdom Pseudomonadati; phylum Pseudomonadota; class Betaproteobacteria; order Burkholderiales; family Burkholderiaceae; genus Paraburkholderia; species Paraburkholderia sp. BR14312. The sequence continues at coordinate 142,874 of NZ_JBFPKI010000010.1, read as the reverse complement.
TTGAGGGCGCGCAGCCTGCTTTCAGACGTTCTCGGGCGCCTTGAACACGCTCCATTCGACAGCCACTGGCTCAGCACTCGAATTGCCGATCCACGCCGCGCCGTCCTGCACCGTGCATTGCAGGCGCATGGTGCGCTCGGCCAGCGCGCCGAGCGACGCGGCAACGCCCTCGCCCAGCGACCAGACCGTCACGTTGCGCAGGCGTTCGACCTTGTTGCGCACGCCTTGCCACCAGATGTCGGAGGTGCGCCCGCCGTAGGCGATCACGATGACCTCGCCTGCACGCCCGCTCGCCTTGGCAATGCGGCGCTCGTCGGGCTGCCCGACCTCGATCCACGTTTCGATCGCGCCCGTATAGTCCTTGCGCCAGAGATCGGGCTCGTCCGTGTCGGACAGGCCCTTGCAGAATTCGAGCCGCTCGCCCGCAAACAGCGCGAACGCCGCGATGCGGACCATCATGCGGTCATCGGTTTCGGACGGATGGCGCGCGATCGTGAGCGCATGGTCGGCGTAATAGTGCCGGTCCATGTCCGCGATCTGCAGTTCTGCCTTGTAAATGGTCGATTTGAGTGCCATACCGAATTCCGGTCGCGCGAAAGCCGCACATGATAGCGAAGTTTCTAGCAAGCCATGTGCCGGTCGAGTGGACGCGCAGCGCGCGTCGATACGGCGCGCGACGCAATGCGGATGGTCTGACGAGAAAGTGACGGGGATTTGACAGCGGCGCGCGACGCGCGTGCGTCGGGCCATGTCGAGCGGCGCGTTGGGAGAGACGGCCTTACTGCTTGATGAAGCGGTCCGTGGTCCAGAGGCCTTGCTGGTCGCCATTCGCCGCGTTGACGAATTCGACGTCGTGGCCCACCACCTGTACGACGCGGAACGACTGGTTGTCGGGTGTGGACAGACACTGGAATCCCGTGAAGTATTCCTGCATCTGCTGATGCTCGCCGGCCTGCTCGTGAAGCGCGACGGCGTCGAGCTTGTCTTTCGTGAGGCACCCATAGGAGCCCGGCTTGAGTTGCACCGTTTGCTGCGGCTTGACGCTCACATCCTGAGCCTGAACCGCGACGACGCAAGCCAGGCTGGCAGCCGCGACGACGATACCGGATAGCCTTTTCATGATTGCCTCCTGCGGGTCTCTACTCAGGTTAGCTATGTATTTAACTCTCATGCCTCACCCGCGTCTTTAAAAATAGAAAACTGCCGAAAGACTGCAAGCCCGACTTGTGTGCGCTCGCAACAGCCGTGGAGGCTTGCAGCATGACGTCGAGCACCGCTATCCCATCGAGCCTGGCGCCTAGGGGCGTCCAGCAGCACTCCGAAGCATCGATTACATCGTCCTGCGCCTTATCCAACAAGGCGCGGGCGGTTATAGCCAGGATACGAAAATCGAATCCGCTTTTGATTTAAACGATTTAATAGATCGCCGCGCGCCCATGACGCATTGCACCTAAAGTCGCGCGAGCGCCCATCGGGCGCGCGCTCATTAATGGATTGGCGACAGAATAAAAAGGATGCCAGGCGCTCCATGAGGCTCTCGAAACGAAGCCGCGCGCCGCGCTTGCATAGGGCAAAAGTTCGTGGATAAATCGGGCTTCCCAATGGAGGAACCCCATGACTTTCGCTCACTGGCTACCGTTCGCGATCGCGTCGGCCATTCTCGTTGCGATTCCCGGCCCCACCGTGCTGCTGGTCGTTTCCTACGCGCTTGGCCACGGCCGCCGTTACGCGCTCGCAACCACGGCCGGCGTCGCGCTCGGCGACTTCACGGCGATGACCGCTTCCATGCTCGGACTCGGCGTGATCCTCGCGGCGTCCGCCACGCTGTTCTCGGTGCTCAAATGGATTGGCGCAGCCTATCTGATCTATCTGGGCGTGAAGCTCTGGCGCGCGCCCGTCGGCGTTGGCGACGCACCGGACACCTCCGAGACGCGCACCGGCCGCATCTTCGCGCATGCCTACGCGGTTACCGCGCTCAACCCGAAGAGCATCATTTTCTTCGTCGCCTTCGTGCCGCAGTTCATCGATCCGCATGCGGCCATGACATCGCAGATCGTCGTGTTCGAAGCCACCTTCCTCGTGCTCGCGACGCTCAACGCGCTCGTCTATGCGCTGCTCGCAGCGGCCGCGCGCAAGGTCGTGCGCAGCCCGCGCGTGCAGCGCGTCGTCAATCGTACCGGCGGCACGCTGCTCATCGGCGCCGGGCTCTTTGCCGCCGCGTGGAAAAAGGCGGCGGCATAAGCGGCGCATCCGGATCGACGGCGACCGGGATGCGGGGCCCACCCCGAGCCCCGCGAAGCGGGCTGTGATCCGGGCACGCAGGCTGCTCAGCGCGGGTTGTGATGGTTGGCGAACATTGTTTTCAAGCTTCGGTGCGCGCCCAATGTGCAAACTGTCGCGTCTTGGCTACAATGCAATTGCAAACCGCTTGACAACCAGGAGGTAATCGTGATCGAGCACGTAATACTGGGCGCGTTTCTGGTGATTCCCCTTGTCATTGTCGTCTTCCTGTTTTCCGACGAAATCCTCGAGGAGCATCGACAGCGCGTAGAAGCGGGAGACGGACATCATATGGACTGGCGTCATCCGCTACGCAGCCTTCTGCATCACTGAGCGGGAGCACGCATCGCGCGGATGAACACGCCGAAGCACACATGGGTGGCACTCGTGGATTTCGAGTTCTCCTGGATCGTACTTCGTCGCCTTGTTCGTGCCGATGGTGCTGTCCGTCGCGCTCACCCTTCTCTGTCCGTCTGCCGGGCAGCGCGGTAGCACGCCGCGCACGCACGAGGCAGAGGCGCACGGCGAGCACGCACGCTGACGGGAATCACTCCCGGCCAGCGCGCGCTGGCAAGCCACACCTCCGTAATTCAGCGTTACCACTTGCAGCACCTGTATCCAGCAATCAGGCTGACAATCGCTCGCATGTTTTCAAAGGTTCTCAGGGAGAACGACATGCGAAAGATGGCAGCCGTTTTGGTGCTGGCGGGGTGTGCGGTGGCGGCTGGCCCCGCGAGCGCGCACGATCATGGCGGTGACGTCGTGGGTGCGCTGGTTGGCGGCGCGTTGATTGGCGCCGCAGTGGGCGCCGTGCTCAACAGCGGCCCGGCGGTGGCCTACCCGGCTCAGCCGGCCTATGTGCAGCCTGCGCCCGTGTATGCCGAGCCGGCGCCGGTCTATGCCGCCTCCCCGGCCGGCGCGGCGTGTTACGACCAGTATTCGGGCCGCTACGTGCCCTGCGCGCCAGCCCAGCCCGCGCCGCCTCCGCCGCAATATGACGACGGCTACGCGCAACCCGGCTACGGACAACAGCCGGTTTATGCTCAGCCTGGCAGCGGCTGGTAATGCTTCAAGCGGCGCACGCCACGGCGCGCCGCCCATCACTTCGGTGGTTCCCCGCGTCTAGCTCGTCTGCTCGACGGGCGTCACGCTCAGGTTGAGCCGCTGCGTCAAGCGGATCACACCGATTTCCACTGTGCGATCAATGCGCGAAACGTCGAAGAGACGCTGCAGCGTGTCGATACCGTCGACCGGCACGCCGTCGATCGTTACGATCGTGTCGTCCACGCGCAGGCCGCCGAGCGCAGCAGGACTGCCCTTGACGATCTCCATCACCCGCACGCCGGTCGTCGCGCTCAGGCTGAAGTAGCGCTGCACCTTGCGTGCGATCGGCACCGTGGTGCCGGCAATGCCGATATAGGCGCGCCGCACCCGGCCGTGTGCGAAGAGTTGCGTGATGACCCACTTTGCCGTGTCGATGGCCGTGGCGAAGCAGATGGCCTGCGCGCCCGGAATGATTGCGGTATTCACGCCGATCACCTGACCCGCCGAATTGATGAGCGGACCGCCCGAGTTGCCCGGATTGAGCGCGGCGTCGGTCTGGATCACGTCGTAGATCATGCGGCCGGATTCCGAACGCAGCGAGCGCCCGAGCGCCGACACCACGCCCGTCGTCACCGTTTGCGCGAGGCCGAGCGGGCTGCCTACGGCGATCGCGATCTGCCCGACGCGCAGGCCCGCCGAGTCGCCGAGCTGCGCGTGCGGCAGCGCCTCTGCCGCGCCGATACGCAGCACGGCGAGATCCGTGCTCGGGTCGTCGCCGACAAGGTCGGCGCTTTGTGTCGTGCCGTCCGCAAGCGTCACGCTCAGCTTGCTTGCGCCATGCACGACGTGGCTGTTCGTCAGCAAATAGCCGTCCGGCGTGAACAGGAAGCCCGAGCCGCTACCGCCGCGCGCAGGCGCCTGGCCCGATGCGCGGCGCTCGACGGCAATATGCGCGACGGCGGGCTGCACGCGCTCCAGCGCGCCGATTACGGTCCGCGAATAGGCGTCGAGGAGCACGTCGTCATCGAAGCCCGGGCGCTGGCCCGCGCCGTCGGAAGGGACGCCGCGAGCCAGATCGTCAATGAAGGAAGGTCGTCTGCCCACGATCTGAATCTCCGAAAAAGTGGGCTCTACATGCAGGGGGCGCGCGACGTTTTCAAGAGCGGGCGCCGGGCCGGCCGAATCGTCAAGCTCTTGACTGCGGCTGCCAGCCCGCTGGCGAGCGCTTCGCAAAAGAAAAAAGCCCGCTCGCGCGGGCTAATCCATGCTCGGGTGACATGGCGAGGTTAAGCGGGAATTCGCGGCGCCGGGCGCTCGCGAAGCAAACTCGGGAGTCAGGCGGCCAGCGCCTCGCGCACCGCCGCGCCGGTCGCGGCCCGACGCGCTTCGAGCTCGACCATGAGCGCGTCGACCGTGCGGAACTGGGACGGCGTAATCTGGGCGAGGTCGAGCAGCGTGCCAAGGCGCTTGTACCAGTAATCGAATGAAAAGACGGCCGGCGTCGTGCCGGCGGATAACGAGGGAGCCGTCGCGCGCATGATATGCGCGATCTCTTCGTCGATGAATCTCATGAGTGCCCCCGTGCGCTGGTCCAACGCCTCGTTGTCTTGTGAAGACGTGTCTCGCCACTTTAGTTCGGCGGCGGCGCGTGTCCAGCTATCACATCGGATAGGTCAAGCTCAAAGGTCGGACGTCAACCTTTCAGACGGCTTGTTACGGTCCCCTTAACGTCGCCAGCCGTGGCCGTAATAGCCGCCCACGCCAACCCCGATATCCACCGAAGGCGCCGCATAGTAGCCCGGCGCGTAGCCGTAGGCCGGCGCAGGCGCGTACGCGTAAGGCGGCGCCACCACACAACCCGTGAGGCCGGCCGACAAGCCAGCCAGAGCAATAACGCAGAAGAGTGTTTTCATCGTCGTTCTCCTATGCCACTGATTGTCGACGAGCCACGATGCGGCAAGGGTTTGGAAAAGCAACGATGTGTGTCCACAAATTACAGCCGCACGCAGCGGGCGCTGGGCGTTCGTGGAGGCAGAGAAGGGCGCGTTAGCGAGCACAAGCGTTGAAGCCAGCGCAAAACAATCGCCCGCTTGTGGAATTTTCGATTGATCGCACTACGAATTAAATGACCTGGCAGTTAACTCGTAGTGCGCAGAGATGAGGCTGAACAAGCTTCGCTTTTGAGCAGCGGCGCCAGTTTGTTCGACGATCGCTGGAAAAAGCGCCCAGGCCCGAAGGCCCGAGCGAAGCCGTCGCGTCAACGACGGCGGAGGTATTCGTTTAGCTATGCGAAACGCCTGCGCGGGATCATCGCAGGCGTTTCAGCAGTATTGCCTTGTTACGGATGGTTATACATCGCGTTCCAGTCGGCCTTCGGCACCGCCGGGCGGCCTGCATCCGAGTTGCCGGCTGCCACGCCGCCATAGCCGCTCGTTGCGCCGTTCGCGGCGGCTACCTTGGCTTCGGCTGCGAGAAGATCGTCGGGGTAGTGCGGGTCCGCCCCTGCGCCAGGATGCCAGCCCGCCTTCGCGAGCTGTTCGAGCTCGGCGCGCACCTGGGCGCGCGTGACGGGCGCATTCGATTGCGCGAACGATGCCATCGGCACTACGAGTGCAACGGCAACGGCTACGGTCTGGATCAGGGACTTCATGCTGACTACCTCCTTTGGCTTTTGATTCGGTGCGACAACGTGTCTGCATCCGATGAGCGAAAGTCTAGGAGGATTGCCGCCGAGGGTTAACCCTCGGCCTTCGAAGGGATTGTTCCAGGCTGGAGAAGAATGGGGCGGGGCGGGGCGCGCTTGCGGGTTACTTCCCGATACAAAACCGGCTGAAAATCACGCCCAGCAGGTCATCGGACGTGAATTCGCCGGTGATCGAATTCAGCGATTCCTGCGCGAGCCGCAGCTCTTCGGCGAACAGATCGAGCAATTGCGAATTCTGGTCGGCGTGCGCCGCCGCGTGCGCGAGATGCTCGCGCGCCGCGCGCAGCGCGATGAGATGCCGCTCGCGCGCGAGATAGACGCTCTGCGCATCCGCCTGCCAGCCCGCAATGCGCAGCAACTCGGCGCGCAGCAGCCCAACACCGTCGCCCTGTTTCGCCGAAAGACGCAACTCGCACACTTCGTTGCCGTTGCCGGCACGACGCTGCGCCACTTCGGGCGGCACGCCGGTCAGGTCGGTCTTGTTGAGCACGCGCACGACCGGCACACCGGCGGGAAAGCGCGCGGCGATCACCTCGTCTTCGGCGTTCATGCCCGTGCGCGCATCGAGCAGATGCAGCACCACGTCTGCGCGGCCGATCTCGCTCCACGTGCGCTCGATGCCGATCTTTTCGACCTCGTCCTCGGTGTCGCGCAAACCTGCCGTGTCGATCACATGCAGTGGAATGCCTTCGACTTGAATGGTTTGGGAAATCTTGTCGCGCGTCGTGCCGGCAACGGGTGTCACGATCGCGAGCTCCGCGCCTGCCAGCGCGTTCAGCAGCGACGACTTGCCCACGTTGGGTTGTCCCGCGAGCACGACCGAAAGGCCCTCGCGCAGCAGCGCGCCCTGGCGCGCTTCGGAGAGCACGTGGTCGAGTTGCGCGCGAATGCGTGCGAGCTTGCCGCGGGCGTCCGCGGCCTCGAGGAAGTCGATCTCTTCCTCGGGGAAATCGAGCGTCGCCTCCACGAGCATGCGCAGCGTCACGACGTCGTCCACGAGCGCGTGGATGTCGCGCGAGAACGCGCCGTCGAGCGAGCGGCCCGCCGAACGCGCCGCCGCTTCGGTGCTCGCCTCGATCAGGTCGGCCACGGCTTCCGCCTGGGCCAGATCGAGTTTGTCGTTGAGGAACGCGCGTCGCGTAAATTCGCCAGGTTCCGCGAGGCGTAGCCCGAACTCGCGGCCGGCCTCGATGCAGCGCTGCAAAACGAGTTGCAGCACGATCGGGCCGCCGTGGCCCTGCAGTTCGAGCACGTGCTCGCCGGTGTACGAATGCGGCGCGGGGAACGACAGCGCGATACCGCGATCGAGCACCGTGCCGGCGCCGTCGAGGAACGGCACATAGCTCGCGTGGCGCGCAACCAGGTCCTGGCCCGTGAGGGCCTGCATCAACGCAGCGGTCGCCCCCGCGCCGGCGCGGCCGGCCGACACGCGCACGACACCAATCCCGCCGCGTCCGGGCGCGGTAGCAATGGCGACTATGGGATCGGAATCGGTGGCGAGCATGATGGGCGTGGACCGTAGGGCAGGACTGGAATCGGGATGGAGTGCGGGGACTCACTGCGGTCTTGCAAGCACTCGCAAAACGCGAGGCATTGTAACGCGCCGGACAGAGCGTTTTCGACTGGAAACCCAGCTAAGAGCCGTCTCGTTTTATCTTAATTTAGCTAAGATTAGTCTTAAGGAATTCTGTCGGATTTCAGATAATTCAGGCGCTGGATCTCGCCAACATCGTGCCACACGGGAATTCATGGGAGATCTCGACCGAAGTCATACGGCAACCAGAAGCAGGTGAATTATTGCTTTTATACGTTAAATGTAGCCTAACTGGTTGTCATCTTCGGCAATTTCGGGTTGCACAATCTGGCCCATGCCGACCACCAACGAAAAAGCCGCTTTTGCCGAACGTCTCAGATTCGCCATGAAGCGCGCGCCCGAAAAGCTACGCGGCAGCACCGACCTGGCGAACCGGTTCAATCTGCGCCATCACGGCGAGCATCCGGTTTCGCCGCAAACCGCTCACAAGTGGCTGAGCGGTCGCACCATTCCCACGCAGGACAAGCTGGAGACGCTGGCGAAATGGTTCGACGTGGACATCCACTGGCTGCACTACGGGCCTCCGGGCAATGCCGGCTCTGGCGTGCCGCGGCCGCGCAAGCCTGACGGCAAATATCCGGTTTCCGAGGAAACGCTCGAACTGGCCTCGAAGATCGAATCGCTCAGCGCCCATCACCGCTATCTCGTGCAGGAACTGGTCGCCCAATTCTACGGCGACGCCGAGAAGAACTAACGCGCACACACGAACGCTGCGCTCCGCGCCGTCAAGGAAATGGCGGTCCGATAAAGCAAAAAGCCGTCCGGTTCGCACCGGACGGCTTTTTTTCGAGCCTGGATTCAGGCGGCGGCATCACTGCCGCCCCGGCACTCAGGCGGGCTTCTTCTTGCCCTTACCCATCATGCGCGTGATGTAGTACTGCTGCGCGATCGACAGCACGTTGTTCACGACGTAGTACAGCACGAGGCCGGCCGGGAAGAAGAAGAACATGACCGAGAACGCGATCGGCATGAACATCATCATCTTCGCCTGGACGGGGTCCGGCGGCGTCGGGTTGAGCTTGGTCTGCACGAACATCGAAACAGCCATCAGCACCGGCAGGATGAAGAACGGGTCCTGCTGCGAGAGGTCGTGAATCCAGAGAATCCACGGCGCACCACGCATTTCCACCGACGAGAGCAGCACCCAGTACAGCGAAATGAACACAGGGATCTGGATCACCACCGGCAGGCAGCCGCCGAACGGATTCACCTTCTCCGTCTTGTAGAGCTCCATGAGCGCCGCGTTCATCTTCTGCGGGTCGCTCTTGAAGCGCTCGCGCAGCGCCTGCATGCGCGGCGTGATTTCCTTCATGCGCGCCATCGACTTGTAGCTGGCGGCGGAGAGCGGGAAGAACACGGCCTTGATAAGCAGCGTGAGCAGCACGATCGACCAGCCCCAGTTGCCCACGTAACCGTGGATCTTCTCGAGCAGCCAGAAGAGCGGCTTGGCGATGATCGTCACCCAGCCGTAGTCTTTCACGAGTTCCAGGCCCGGCGCGACGCCTTCGAGCATGCGCTCTTCCTGGGGACCTGCGAAGAGGCGTGCCTGCACGGTATTCGTCGCACCCGGTGCGATCGTGCCGAGCGGCTGCTTCATGCCCACGCGATAGAGCGCGTTGTCGAACTTCTCGACGTAGATGCTGCGCTTGACGCCTTGCTGCGGAATCCACGCGGTCGCGAAGTAGTGCTGCACCATCGCGATCCAGCCGTTATCGGCCTGGGTCACGAAGTCGGCCTTGTTCTTGTCGATGTCGCCGAACGTGATCTTCTGGAAGTGATGCTCGTTCGAGTACACCGCCGGCCCGATGAAGGTGTGCGAGAAGCGCGGCGTTTCGACCGGCTGGCTGTCACGCACGATTTCCATGTAGAGCGTGGGCGAAACCGGCGCGCCGCTGACGTTCTGCACCTTCCAGTCCACGCCGATCACGTAGCTGCCGCGCGTGAACGTGTAGGTCTTGGTGACCTTCACGCCGCCTTTCTCGGGCGACTGCAGCGCGATCTGGAAAGAGTTGGCGTCGCCAGACAGCTCGCGCGGGCCTTCGACTGCCGTGAACACGTCGTTGTGGTTCGGGAAGTCGCCGCCGAGCAGGCCGGTGCGCGCGAGGTACGTGTGGTCGTTCGTGTGGTCGAACAACGTGATGTACTGGTCGGGACCCTTGCCGTCGGCGCTTTCCTTCACGAGCGAAAGCTTCACGAGCGTGCCGCCGCGCGTGTCGATCACGCCGTCGTAGACGTCGGTGCGAAAGTGAACGAGCTGTGCTGCGGCTGCAGCCGGCTGGGCGGTGTTCGTCGGCGCCTGGCCCGCGGCGGCAGCGGCCGTCGGCAGGTCGGACGCGCCGTTGGCGGCGCTAGCCGGCGCAGGGCCGCTCGAGGCGGATTGCGTCTGCGTTTGCGTCGCGTTCGGGAAGAACATCGACTGGCGTCCATGGTCGCGCTGCCAGTTGTCGTACAGCATGACAGCTGACATGAAGAAGATGACCCATAGGACGGTGCGTTTGATATCCATGCGTTGTCTCAGTGTCGATGGAATGGCGCGTCAGCGCTTTTTCGGAGATGCAGGCGGGACGAGATCGACGCCGCCCGCCGAAAACGGATGGCAGCGGCACAGTCGCCGCGCGGCGAGGTAAGTCCCACGCGCGGCGCCATGATACTGGATTGCCTCGCGTGCGTAATCCGAACAGGAAGGATAAAAACGGCACCGGCTGCCGAGGAGGGGACTCACGGCAAGCTTGTAGAAACGCAGCAGTGCGATCAATACCGTTTGCATGGCGTTGCGGCCTGGCTGCGCCGCGTTCGATGACGAACCACGTGCCGCTTGCGCGGCGGCTACGTCGGATATGCCGGACTCGCGTGCCCCGCTCATGATGCGCGGGTCTTGCTCTCGTCCGGCGGCAAATCTTTACCGGCCTGGGCCTGCGCCGGTTCCCCGGCTGCCTGCCCACTTGGTGCCGCAGCCTGCGTTGCGCAAGGGGTGCGCGCAGATGTCGCAGGCGCAGCGCCGCCACGCCGCGTGACTTCGCGCGCGGCCTTTTCGAGCAGCGTTTCGATCTCGCCGCGGCACAAAGCTTTGAGCCCCGGCGAAGACGCGCCCGGCAGCGCCTTGCGGTCGAACTTCGTATGCAGGCGCAGCAGCAGGTCGAACCCTTCGAACTGCGCCCGGCGCACACGGAACGCTTCACGGGCAATGCGGCGCACCAGGTTGCGCGTGACCGCGCGCGGTGCGTACTTCTTGCCGATCACGAGCCCGAGCCGCGCCTCGTTGCCGGTGGGCCGGCCGTACACGACGAAGTGCTCGGTGCGGCGCCAGGGGCGCAAACGAAAAACGGATGAGAACTCATCCGTTTTCAGTAGCCTTGCGGCTTTCGGAAAAGCGGCTTGCGTTCGCGACGGCATGACGCCCCGATCAGTTACCAGGTTCGTCCTGTTCGCCGTGCTCGCGAGCGGGCCGCTACCCGTGATTTCGCTGATAGCGATGCTGCCCGACTTAGACCGCGAGGCGCTTGCGACCCTTCGCACGGCGTGCGTTGATCACTTTGCGGCCACCAGCGGTCTTCATGCGCACGCGGAAACCGTGGGTACGCTTGCGACGGGTAACGGAAGGTTGGAAAGTACGTTTCATGTTGCTCTCACTGTTGAGTTATGACCGCGGCGAGCATCGCGGAAAAAGGCAATGGCCGGTGGTACTAGGGATTGGTTTTCGAGGAACCCGCTATTTAAGCCGGTTTTTCGTTGGCCGTCAATAGCTTAGGCGATCGAACCTTCTCGAACGGCAGCGCAGCGCCTGCATCGGCCGTGGTGAGGGCACGAACGAGCGTGCGTTGATCCGTCCCTGTGGATAACTTCCTGGTGAGGGGATTTCGGCGTTAGAATCTCGCCTATCCCAAGAATCCTGCATGCCGCTCCGGCCCGCCTGCTTGCCGCAAGACCTTTGCCGCGCGGGCTTCCGGAGCCATTGCCGTCGCCTCGTCAGGGCCTCGTCGCATCCGTGCGACAAGAGCGGGGCGACCGCAACGCATGCAAACAAAACGACCACAGCAACTCGATGAACGAATTCTGGCAACACTGTTCCGCACTACTGGAGCGTGAGCTAACGCCCCAGCAGTACGTGACGTGGATTAAACCGTTGGCCCCGGTTGCCTTCGATGCTGCGGCGAACACGCTGCAGATAGCCGCTCCCAACCGTTTCAAGCTCGACTGGGTCAAGAGCCAGTTCTCGGGCCGGATCACCGATCTGGCGCGCGACTTCTGGCAGACCCCCGTCGACGTGCAGTTCGTCCTCGACCCGAAGGCGGGCATGCGCGCGCCTCACGTCGCACCGGCGCCCGCCGCCGCGTCGCGCGCGCCGCTGGCTGCCGCGCCGGCGTCCGCATCGGTCATGAGCGCAGCCGCCGCGCCGCAGCCGGCCGCCGTGACGGGCGGGACGGGACTCGCGGGCATGGTGCATGCCGCGTCGGCCGCCGCCGCGCAGGCCACGGCCGATGACGCCGCCGACCTCGATCTGCCCAGCCTCGACGCCAACGAAGCCGCCGCCGGCCGCCGCACATGGCGTCCGGGCCAGGGCGCGGCTGCGGCCGCTTCGAGCGGCGAGCCGGACCCGACCTACGAGCGCTCGAAGCTCAACCCGGTGCTCACGTTCGACAACTTCGTGACGGGCAAGGCGAACCAGCTCGCGCGCGCGGCCGCCATCCAGGTCGCCGACAACCCCGGCATCTCGTATAACCCGCTGTTCCTCTACGGCGGCGTGGGCCTTGGCAAGACCCACTTGATCCACGCGATCGGCAACCAGCTCCTGCTCGACAAGCCGGGCGCGCGCATCCGCTACATCCACGCGGAACAGTATGTGTCCGACGTGGTGAAGGCCTACCAGCGCAAGGCATTCGACGACTTCAAGCGTTACTACCACTCGCTCGACCTGCTGCTGATCGACGATATTCAGTTCTTCTCGGGCAAGTCGCGCACGCAGGAAGAGTTCTTCTATGCGTTCGAGGCGCTCGTCGCCAACAAGGCGCAGGTGATCATCACGAGCGATACGTATCCGAAGGAAATCTCGGGTATCGACGACCGTCTGATCTCGCGCTTCGACTCGGGCCTGACCGTGGCGATCGAGCCGCCGGAGCTCGAAATGCGGGTGGCCATTCTGATGCGCAAGGCGCAATCGGAAGGCGTGAGCCTGAACGAGGACGTGGCGTTCTTCGTCGCGAAGCACCTGCGCTCGAACGTGCGCGAACTCGAAGGCGCGCTGCGCAAGATCCTCGCGTATTCGAAGTTCCACGGCCGCGAGATCTCGATCGAGTTGACCAAGGAAGCGCTCAAGGACCTGCTGACGGTGCAGAACCGCCAGATTTCGGTCGAAAACATCCAGAAGACGGTGGCGGACTTCTACAGCATCAAGGTCGCCGACATGTATTCGAAGAAGCGTCCGGCGAACATCGCGCGCCCACGCCAGATCGCCATGTATCTGGCCAAGGAGCTCACGCAGAAGAGCCTGCCGGAAATCGGCGAGTTGTTCGGCGGCCGCGACCACACCACGGTGCTGCATGCCGTGCGCAAGATCGCCGACGAACGCACCAAGGACGCCCAGCTCAATCACGAGCTGCACGTGCTCGAGCAGACGCTGAAGGGGTAAGACGCATCAGGCGGCAGCGCAATGGCGGGGCGGACGTCGTATCCCGAAAGGTTTGCCCTGTTTATTTCGCGGATCGCCCCCAATTTAGGGAAGTGGTCCGTTTTCAGGCACAATATGGGTTTAACCGCCCGGCGGTCCGGGGCGGGAACCACCGCCGCGGCCTGTGCCGCATTAACCGCCTGAGCGGCGCCAAAGCCGCGTGACTTTCGTGGGGTCACGTCGGCAAAACCGGCGCCAGGCGGGCGCGCAGTCCGTCACATCAACGAAGGAACTCTATGCAACTGGTCAAGACCGAACGCGATAACCTGCTGAGGCCGCTGCAAACGGTGAGCGGCATTGTCGAACGCCGCCATACGTTGCCGATCCTCGCCAATCTGCTGATCACCAAAACCGGTTCCGACGTCTCGTTCCTGTCGACCGACCTCGAGTTGCAGATCACCACGACCGCCGACTTCGGCGTCGGCAACGACCAGGTGGCCACGACCGTCGCCGCACGCAAGCTGCTCGACATCCTGCGCGCCATGCCCGACGGCCAGGTCACGCTCACGCTCGCGGACAAGCGCCTCACGGTGCAGTCGGGCAAGAGCCGCTTCGCCCTGCAAACGCTCGCCGCGGACGAGTTCCCCACGGTGGCGCAGGCCAAGGACTTCGGCGCGAACCTCGCGGTGCCGCAGAAGACGTTCCGCCAGTTGCTCGGCATGGTGTATTTCGCCATGGCGCAGCAGGACATCCGTTACTACCTGAACGGCATGCTGCTCGTCGTGGACGGCGACCAGCTCATGGCAGTCGCCACCGACGGCCATCGCCTCGCGTTCTCCTCGATGAAGATCGAAGGCTCGTTCGCGCGCCAGGAAGTCATCATCCCGCGCAAGACCATTCTCGAACTCCAGCGCCTGCTCGAAGACATCGACGACGTGCTGAAGATCGATATCGGTTCGACCCAGGTCAAGTTCACGTTCGGCCAGGTCGAGCTCGTCTCGAAGCTCGTGGAAGGCAAGTTCCCCGACTTCCAGCGCGTGATCCCGAAGGCGCACAAGAACACCTTCCAGATCGGCCGCGAAGAACTGCAACGCTCGCTGCAACGCGCGGCGATTCTCACGTCCGACAAGTTCAAGGGCGTGCGCTGCATCATCGAGCCGGGCCAGCTCAAGATCATGTCGACCAACGCCGACCAGGAAGAGGCGCAGGAAGAGCTGGAAATCGCCTACCAGGGCGACACCATCGACATCGGGTTCAACGTCACGTATCTGCTCGACGTACTCGCGAACCTGAAGGTCGACACGCTGGAAGTGAGCCTCGGCGACGCCAGCTCCAGCGCACTCATCACGATTCCCGAGAACGAGGAATTCAAGTACGTGGTGATGCCGATGCGCATCTAAAAAGCGCGACAGAAGAAGAACACCAGGGGGCGCTGCGCCCCTTTGGCGTTTTTATGGCTTTTTGAAAAAGTCTCGAGCAGTAACACAGGCAGTACGCAGAACCGGAAAATTCCATGACTGATACGAACAACTCGCAACCCGACAACAGCAGCTATGGCGCCTCGTCGATCCAGATCCTCGAAGGTCTGGAGGCAGTGCGCAAGCGGCCCGGGATGTACATCGGCGACACGTCGGACGGCACCGGTCTGCACCATCTCGTCTTCGAAGTGCTGGACAACTCGATCGACGAGGCCCTCGCCGGCTACTGTAACGACATCCGCGTGGTGATCCACGCGGACAACTCCATCTCGATCACCGACAACGGCCGCGGCATTCCCACGGACGTGAAGATGGACGACAAGCACGATCCGAAGCGCAGCGCCGCCGAAATCGTCATGACCGAGCTGCACGCGGGCGGCAAGTTCGATCAGAACAGCTACAAGGTCTCGGGCGGCCTGCACGGCGTGGGCGTGTCGTGCGTAAACGCGCTTTCGAGCTTCCTGCGTCTCACCGTGCGCCGCAACGGCAAGAAGCACTTCATGGAATTTCACCGTGGCGTGCCGCAGAACCGTGTGCTCGAAGAGCGCGACGGCCACACGGTCTCGCCCATGCAACTGCTCGGCGACACCGAAAATCGCGGCACCGAAGTGCACTTCATGGCCGACGAAACCATCTTCGGCAGCGTGGAGTACCACTACGACATTCTCGCCAAGCGTATTCGCGAGCTCTCGTTCCTGAACAACGGCGTGCGCATCCGCCTGACCGACCAGCGCACGGGCAAGGAAGACGATTTCGCTTTCGCGGGCGGCGTGAAGGGCTTTGTCGAGTACATCAACAAGGCCAAGCAGGTCCTGCACCCGAACATCTTCTACATCTCGGGCGAGAAGGACGGCGTGGGCGTCGAAGTGGCGATGCAGTGGAACGACAGCTACAACGAAAGCGTACTGTGCTTCACGAACAACATCCCGCAGCGCGACGGCGGCACGCACTTGACCGGTCTGCGCGCGGCGATGACGCGCGTGATCAACAAGTACATCGCCGACAACGAAATCGCCAAGAAGGCCAAGGTGGAAACCTCGGGCGACGACATGCGCGAAGGTTTGTCGTGCGTGCTTTCGGTGAAGGTGCCGGAGCCGAAGTTCAGCTCGCAGACGAAGGACAAGCTGGTTTCCTCGGAAGTGCGCGCGCCGGTCGAAGACGTCGTGGCGAAGGCGCTCGAAGAGTTCCTGCTCGAAACGCCGAACGACGCGAAGACCATTTGCGGCAAGATCGTCGACGCCGCGCGCGCGCGTGACGCCGCGCGCAAGGCGCGCGAAATGACGCGCCGCAAGGGCGTGCTCGACGGCGTGGGCCTGCCTGGCAAGCTCGCCGACTGCCAGGAAAAGGATCCGGCGAAGTCGGAGGTCTATATCGTCGAGGGCGACTCGGCAGGCGGCTCGGCCAAGCAAGGCCGCGATCGCAAGTTCCAGGCGATCCTGCCGCTGCGCGGCAAGGTGCTGAACGTCGAAAAGGCCCGCTACGACAAGCTGCTGTCTTCCGAGCAGATCGTCACGCTAATCACCGCGCTCGGCTGCGGCATCGGCAAGGACGACTACAACCTGGACAAGCTGCGCTATCACCGCATCATCATCATGACTGACGCGGACGTGGACGGCGCGCACATCCGCACGCTGCTGCTCACGTTCTTCTATCGCCAGATGCCGGAGATGATCGAGCGCGGCTACGTGTATATCGCGCAGCCGCCGCTGTACAAGCTCAAGGCGGGCAAGGACGAGCGTTATCTCAAGGACGATTCGGAGCTCAACGCGCATATGCTGCGTCTCGCGCTGCAAGGCTCGGAGCTCGTGCCGAACGAAGGCGCGACGCCGATCTCCGGCGACGCGCTCGGCGAACTGGCGCGCTCGTACCAGCTTGCGCGCGGCGTGGTGGATCGTCTCTCGCGTCTGTACGACGAGCGTGCGCTCGAAGCGATCATGGACGGCGTGGCGATCGACCTGTCGAGCGAAGCCTCGACCGAGGCTTCGGCGCGTGCACTCGAAGCGCAGCTGCGCGACGATCCGCTCAAGCCTGAAGTGAGCGTCGTGCCGATGTACGACCAGGTGCGCGAGCAACGTTCGCTGCGCGTGGAGCGCCGCCATCACGGCAACGTGAAGGTCTCGGTGATCGACGAGGAGTTCCAGCTCACCGCCGACTATCAGCAGCTCGTGAACACGGCCAATACCTTCAAGGGTTTGATCGGCAAGAACGCCGTGATCAAGCGCGGCGAGCGCAGCATGGCCGTGAACGACTTCAAGAGCGCGATGAAGTGGCTGATCGCCGACGCCGAGCGCAACGTGTCGAAGCAGCGCTATAAGGGGCTTGGCGAAATGAACCCCGGGCAGCTGTGGGAAACGACGATGGACCCGACGGTGCGGCGTCTGCTGCGCGTGCAGATCGAAGACGCGATCGCTGCCGACGGCATCTTCACGACGCTCATGGGCGACGACGTCGAGCCGCGTCGCGCGTTTATCGAAAGCAATGCGCTGCGGGCGGGGAATATCGACGTTTGATCGTCTATGCCTGCATTGAACAACAAACGCCCGGTTTCCCGGGCGTTTGTTTTTTTGTACGGCCTCACGCCGCAACTCAAGCCGCGAAACCCACCGGGATGACATAGACGACGCTCTGCCCGGCAGGCAAACCGAGCGCGTGCGCTGCCTGCGGCCCATCGACCGCGCCCACGGGCACGGCGACGAGCCCGAGCGCAACGGCCTGCAGCAGCATGTTCTGGGCAGCGTGCCCGGCCTCCAGATCGCTATACACGCCGGCTCTCCCCCCATACCGCTGCTTGAGCCGGCCGGGATCGGCAGCCACCACGATCAAGGCCGGCGCCGCCCCGACAGACGCCTGGTTGAGTGCAAGCGCTTGCAGCTTGGGACGCATGTCGGGCGTCGCTCGCGTCTGCGCGCGGTGGCCTTGCGGCACGTAGTGCATCACCTCCGCGGCGGTCACCATGTAGAGCTCAAGCGCAAACAAAGCGCCGGCCGAAGGCGCCGCGCGCTTGCCGTCCGGGCTGGTCACGCCCTGGCCGGCCCACAGCAGCTGGCCGATGGTCTCGACAGGCAACGCGTCGGACCGGAACCTGCGTACGGACCTGCGCCGCTGGATGGCATCCTCGAGAGGGACCGTGCCGGAGACTTTGGGCTTGGGCAGTGCGATCTCATTGGTGTACTTCGCCGGGCTCTCCTGCGCCTGGCTGGTGGAAACCTGGGTCATTGCGCCCGCAGCCAGCGCGGCCAGCAGTTCACGGCGTTTCATCCGGCGCCTCCATGAGTGACGGAGCAGGCCTCGACGGCCTTCGCGATTCTCACTGTTTCACGTTTTCGAGCGACACCCGGACCATGGCGCAATTCGATCAATAGTCACCACTGGCCCACTCGCAGAAGTTATAGACCGTAAATTCGAGATTGCGAGGTCCGATTCAACATCGCGATTTTCATCAGCGAAAAAGCGCCCTTGAAGGCGCCATTTTTTTGTGTGGAAGCCAGCGGCAATTCACGTTCTGCACTATCCACAGCCCCCAGCGGATAACTGCCGGAAAACCCCTGGAAATCACTGTGCATGAATCGGGGATAACTTCGTCTGCACGCAAACTGTGGAAAAGTTGCCAGCAGCTGCCTCGTGTTGTCCCGTTAACGCCCGCACGGTTATGGTTTTTCCACAGCCTTGTTTACTCAATGGTTTTCCGGGGTTATCCACAGAATACCCAGGGGCTTGTTAACTATTACTACGTTTACGTATACATACGTTATTAAAACCTTAGAACCCTCGCATCGGAAACGAAGATGCCGCCGTAAGACGTCCCGGCGGCATCGTTCGAAGTGTGCGAATCGCCTGCCTTATGCGAGCGGGATATAAAGCTCCGTCTTCAAATCGTCCGGCGCCGCCTCATCGGGCGTATTCAGATAAACCTCGAACGAAGGCGCCGAAAAGTCCGGCGTGCGTCCGAGCTTATTGAGCCCTTCGTTGTAAAACCAGATCCACGCCTGGCCTAGCGCCTGATACGGCCCCTTGTGCAGCATCATCGCGTGCTCGCCGCCACGCAACTGGAACTTCTCAACGGGCGCCACGATCTCCACGTCGGTTTCGTGCCCCAGATGCAGCGCCGCTTTCGAGCGCAGCTTCGACTCTTCGACCGTATTGGGATCGTCGTAATAGATGCCGACCATCTTCGAGCCGGACGTGCGCACGTTGCGCTCGCCGAGCCATTGCGCGAGCGTGTAGAACGCGTCGCCGATCTTCATGTACGGACCCACGTGGCTGACGGCGAGCAGGTCCATCGGCTCGAGGGTGAGAAGTTTCACGTCGTGGTTTTGCATGATGGCGTCTCCTGGTGCGATGGCCGCGCGATGGCGCAGCGCCTGCGAACCAAGATAGCACCACGCCCGGTGCGACGCCCCTGGCGTGCCGGGCGCTCGAGCGTCACAAACTCACGCGTGTCACCGGATGCGCCTCGAGCCACGCGTTCTCTTCGTCGTCGTAGAGCCGCGAGCGCGTGAGAAAGCGCAGGCCCGTGGGTCGTTCGAGCGAAAACATGCCGCCGTTGCCTGGCACGGCGTCGATGATGAGCTGGGTGTGCTGCCAGTATTCAAACTGCGCCTGGGTCATATAGAACGGCATCCCGCCGATTTCTCCCAACTGCACGTCGGCATTGCCGACCATGAACTCGCCGACGGGAAAGCACATGGGCGCGCTGCCGTCGCAGCAGCCGCCCGACTGGTGAAAGAGCAGGGCCCCGTGCTCGCGCGCCAACTGCTCGATCAGCGCGAGCGCGGCCGGCGTGGCGGTAACGCGTTCGACCATGTCGTGACGCTCCTCTCGAGAGGCTACGAAGGGGGCGTCGCGCGCAATTGCGGCCTCTCGACCGCCAACCAACGCGCGCGACGCTCAGGGCACGCAGTGCGTTCAGAAGAACCCGAGCGGCTGCTCGCTATAGCTCACGAGCAGGTTCTTCGTCTGCTGGTAGTGGTCGAGCATCATCTTGTGGTTCTCACGCCCGATGCCCGACTGCTTGTAACCGCCGAACGCCGCATGCGCCGGGTATGCGTGGTAGCAGTTGGTCCACACGCGCCCCGCCTGGATCGCGCGGCCGAAGCGGTAGGCACGCGTGCCGTCGCGCGTCCACACGCCTGCGCCGAGGCCGTAGAGCGTGTCGTTGGCGATTTCCAGTGCTTCCTCTTCGGTCTTGAAGGTGGTGACGGACACCACGGGTCCGAAAATCTCTTCCTGGAAGATGCGCATCTTGTTGTGGCCGCGGAAGACAGTGGGCTTCACGTAATAGCCCTCGCCGAGTTCGCCGGCGAGGCTGTTGCGCTCGCCGCCAATCAGGCACTGCGCGCCTTCCTGCTTGCCGAGGTCGATATACGAGAGAATCTTCTCGAGCTGCTCCTGCGAGGCCTGCGCGCCGATCATCGTCTTCGTGTCGAGCGGGTGGCCTTGCTGGATCGCCGCGACGCGCTTGAGCGCGCGCTCCATGAAGCGGTCATAGATCTTCTCGTCGATGAGCACACGCGACGGGCACGTGCACACCTCGCCCTGGTTGAGCGCGAACATCGCGAAGCCTTCGAGCGCCTTGTCGAAATAGCTGTCGTCATGGTCGAGCACGTCGGCGAAGAAGATGTTCGGGCTCTTGCCGCCGAGCTCCAGCGTCACGGGAATGATGTTCTGGCTCGCGTACTGCATGATGAGGCGGCCCGTGGTGGTTTCGCCCGTGAAGGCGATCTTGGCGATGCGCTTGTTCGAGGCGAGCGGCTTGCCGGCTTCGAGGCCGAAGCCGTTCACCACGTTGAGCACGCCTGCCGGCAGCAGGTCCTGAATCAGCTCTGTGAGCACGAGGAACGATGCGGGCGTCTGCTCGGCGGGCTTGAGCACGACGCAGTTACCGGCCGCGAGCGCGGGCGCGAGCTTCCACGCGGCCATGAGAATCGGGAAGTTCCACGGAATGATCTGGCCGACCACGCCCAGCGGCTCATGGAAGTGATACGCGACCGTATCGTGATCGATCTCCGAGATGCCGCCTTCCTGCGCGCGCACGCAGCCCGCGAAATAGCGGAAGTGGTCGGCGGCGAGCGGGATGTCGGCGGCGAGCGTTTCGCGCAGCGGCTTGCCGTTGTCGATGGTCTCGGCCACGGCGAGCTTGTGGAGGTTCTGCTCGATGCGATCGGCAATGCGGTTGAGGATATTCGCGCGCTCGGTGGGCGAAGTCTTGCCCCAGGCGGCTTTGGCCTTGTGTGCGGCGTCGAGCGCACGTTCGATGTCGGCTTCGCGCGAGCGCGGGATGGACGTGAACGCGTGACCGGTGATCGGCGAAATATCGTCGAAATACTCGCCGCCGAGCGGCGCGACCCATTCGCCGCCGATGAAGTTGCCATACTGCTTCTTGTACGGGAATTCGGTAGTCAGGAATTGCATGTCCGCGTGATTCATCTGCGTGCTCCTCTGTGTTCTCGATCTCGATATGGATGGACGCGGCGAGGCCGCGCTACCGCGGCACGCTAACGCGAGAACCATGCCAGCGCGGCGGCGCAGCGGCGCTTTGCCGGGCGGTCGAGGCCCAGCGCGTCATGCCGCGCGAATGCGCTGCGCGCGAGCCTTCAGGTCGGAGAAAGGATTGCGTCAGGCCGGAACAGAAGGGCGGCCAACTGCTCAGGAAGTGAACAGCCTGGGAGCGTAATTGCGGCAGGAGTCGGAGATTTGCGGCGCGCGGGCCGCACTTGCGGTAGGCTTTGCACCCGTAACAGTCAGGAGAGTTTGCATGTCGAGTACATTCGTTTGCCGCAACCAGTCGTGCGGCACCCCGTGGGAACAGAGCGAGGTCGTGATCAAGAACGAAGGGCAGGGGCCCTTGTTCCGGTGTCCGCTGTGTGGCGCCCGTAACTACCTGGAGCAGTTCGAAGACGACGACGGCAACGTCGTCTATGAACAGGTGGACGGCAAGCCGTTCCTCTAAGCGCTGGCGGCTGGACGATCTGGATAGCGAGCGTGATGCCGAAGAGAGTCCGAAAAGCGAAGCATGCGGAGCGGACTTCGATGGTCTGGATTCCGAAGTTTTTCGCCATCCATGCCGGCTCGGACCTGGCAAGCGTGGAAAGTGAAAGACCGGCTTGCCGGTGACCGGCGAAGCGCAAGCGTCGGGCAGCGAGGCGCCGCTTTCAGCGGCGTCCATCCCCAATTTAGTCGGACTATTGGTTACCTATCTATACGGGTAGGCTGGCGAGCGCCCCGGAGCGTCCTACAGTACTTCATACGATAAGAAACCACGGCAGGACAACGGGGAAGGCCATGACATTCGTCGAACAGGAAATCGCGCACATCGCGCGCGTGATGCCACCGTCGCTGGCTGGCGATTTCGAAATGCCGGTGATGGGTGTCGCGTACTGGCGCAAGCGCTTGCACGCGCTTCTCAAGCAAAACCATCTAACCCACGTTCAGCTTTCGACCGTCGATACGCTGCTGCGCCAGCTCGACGGCTTCGAGGCGCTCGGCCGCTGGCTGCCGCGTCCGAAGCGGACGTCGCGTCATGTGAGGCGCGTGAAGTAGTTCAGGCCCGTGGCCGCGGAGAAATGCAAAAAGCCCGATCGCAAGGATCGGGCTTTTTGGCTGAATTCGCTGGTGGGGCGTGAGTGACTCGAACACTCGACCTACGGATTAAGAGTCCGCTGCTCTACCAACTGAGCTAACGCCCCCAACAGAAGAAAGATTATGCAGGACTTTTCCGGGCTTGGCAAGTCCCTTCTGCAAATTATCTGAAAATAGTTTGTCGATGCGGTGCAGGCTCCGTATGCGCGAGCGTTTGTGCCTTTACCACGGGCGCCGTGCCGTCCCGGTATGATGTCGCCACGCTTGGGTCAAACCAGGTTTCGAGCTAGTCGCTGTGCACCGCCCCGGTTCGCCAAGGTCGGCTGCGATCGGCTGGAAACGTCGCACGGCAATCCACAAAGGCAAACGATGGACGACAACGCAATCGACGCGCTGCTGGAGCGCGTGCTGGCCCCTTGGGTGCGCGCGCTCGGGATGAAGCCCGTCGAGGTCTCGGAAGACAGCGCCACCTTGCGCCTGCCGTTTTCCGGCGAGCTGCGCCATTCGGGCGGCGTGATCTGCGGCCAGGTGTTCATGGCGGCGGCGGATACGGCCATGATCGTCGCGATCACGGCCGCGCTCGGCGGCTTCAAGCCCATGACGACTGTTGCGCTGAACACCAATTTCATGCGCGCGGTGCGCAAGGGCGACGTGCTCGTGACGGCGCGCGTGCTGCGCATGGGCCGCAATCTGGTGTTCGGTGAAATAGAACTCTACGACGAAGACGGCCGCATGGCGGTGCACGCGACCTCGACCTACGCGCTGCTCGATTAAGCTTGGCGCTTCCGATCGGTTTCGGTCGCTTCGAAGGACGTAGAAGGCATGTTCGATCAGGTGGTTTTCGCCGGCGGCGGCAATCGCTGCTGGTGGCAGGCGGGGTTCTGGGACATCGTCCAGCCCGAGCTGCGCATTCGCCCGCGCGTCATTACGGGCATCTCGGCGGGCGCGGCCACCGCGTGCATGCTCTACACGCGCGACGCCGACTGGGTCATGCGTTATTACGAGGAAGCGCTGCGCCACAACAAGCGCAACGCCTACTGGGGCAACCTGCTACGCGGCGAGTCGGTGTTTCCGCATTACCGCATCTATCGCCAGGCGTTGCTCGACATCTACGGCGAGCCGTTCACGCAGCTTCAGGACGCGCCTGAGATCCGCATCGGCGTGTCGCATGTGCCGCGTTGGCTTGGCGCGCGCAGCGCCGTGGCGGCGGGTCTCATCGCGTACAACATCGAAAAACATATCCGCAAGACGCTGCACCCGACGCTCGGGCGCAGGCTCGGGTTTCATCCGGAATTCGTGACGGCGCAGGAATGCGCGAGCGTGGAGGATCTGGCCGATCTCATCCTGCAGTCGTCATGCACGCCGCCGTTCACGCCGGTGCTGCGGCGTGACGGCCGACCGGTGCTCGATGGCGGGATGGTCGACAACGTGCCGGTCGGCGCGCTCGACGACACGCCCGGCCGTGTGCTGGTGATGGTGACGCGGCTCTATCCGCGTCCGCAGATGTTCGTGGTGCGGCATCAGGCAACGCAGGGCGTGCAGCAGCGCCTTTACGTGCAGCCGTCGGCCAGGGTGCCGATCTCGAGCTGGGACTACACGAGCCCGCAGCAGATGCAGCACGCGTACAACCTCGGCCGCGTGGACGGCGAGCGGTTCCTCGCGCGTTTGCCCGAGGTCATGGAAGCGGCCGCTAACGCCTGAGCGCACGCGGCCGCATCGAAATCAGACGGAAAGACGCACGAAGGGCGGCGCGCGCCGCCCCTTGCCGCCGCGCTTACTTGCGGCGGCCGCCCTGCAGCGCTTCGGGGTTCGCGACGCTCGCGTGATCGCCCGCGTCGAACGCGAGGATGTTGCGGAACGCCCCGCCGAAGTACAGCTCGTAGCTCTCGCGCTCCACATAGCCGATGTGCGGCGTGCAGATCACGTTTTCCATGCGCAGCAGGCTGTAGCCCTGCAGGATCGGCTCGCTCTCGTACACGTCGATCGCGACCATGCCCGGCCGGTTGTGCGCGAGCGCGCCGAGCAGCGCGTTTTCTTCCATCAGCTCCGCGCGGCTCGTGTTGACGAGCAGCGACGTGGGCTTCATGCGCAGCAGGTCTTCCTGCTTGACGATCCCGCGAGTGTCATCGTGCAGGCGTAGATGTAGCGACAAGACGTCGCTCTCTTCGAACAGCGCCTCGCGGCTTGCGGCGGCTTCGTAGCCGTCGGCGCGCGCCGCTTCGAGCGAATGCTCGCGGCCCCATACCAGCACGCGCATGCCAAAGGCCTTGCCGTAGCCGGCCACGAGCCGGCCGATCTTGCCGTAGCCCCAGATGCCGAGCGTTTGCCCGCGCATCACCTGGCCGAGGCCGAAGTTGGGCGGCATCGCCGAGGTCTTGAGGCCCGACTGCTGCCACGCGCCCTGCTTGAGGTTGGCGACGTACTGCGGAATGCGGCGCTGCGCGGCCATGATGAGCGCCCACGTGAGTTCGGCGGGCGCGACGGGCGAACCGGTGCCTTCGAGCACGGCGATGCCGCGCTCGGTACAGGCTTCGATGTCGATGTGCGGACCGGCCTTGCCCGTCTGGCTGATCATGCGCAGATGGGGGAGCTTGTCGAGCAGTTGCGAGGTGATGCGGGTGCGTTCGCGAATCAGGACGAGCGCGTCGACTTCGGCGAGGCGGCTGGCGAGTTGGCCGAGGCCGCGGACCGTGTTGTTGAAAACCTTGACCTCGTGGTCGGCGAGCAGTTGAAAGCAGTCGAGCTTGCGGACGGCGTCCTGGTAGTCGTCAAGGATGGCAATTTTCATGGCGGCGGGTTGTTTTGCGTGTTTTGCATCGCGCCTTTCGTAGCGCGACTTCGGTGTTCATCTGGTGGTTATCCCACTATGCAGCGCCGGGAAGGCTGGTATGAATATAGGGAGCCTTCACGTCGCTCGCCGCGTGCAGCAGCAGGCATTGCAATTGCGCAAGCCCGAGGCTACGCACGCAGGTTTTTGACGCGGCAATCAGCCGCGAATTCGCAACTTTTAACAGCTTGTCGGGCTCCGATGCAAGCCGCTTTACAGACGGTTTCGAACCCCAGGCTAGAGGACCTTGACGACCTGCCCAACTGCGCGAACCGATTCGCATGTTGATCTGCCATCGACATCCGGTTCGCAAAGAGTTGCGCCTCTCGCGTGCAGCGTTGAAAAGGGCCGATTCTCTTTTTACAGCCCTAAAAATGGAGACAGCTCGATGAACCATCCCGATTACCAAGCCAAGGCCGCCGCACAGGTGCCCGCCTGGGTCCGGCACCGGAAACTGGTCGACTGGGTGCAGAAAATCGCAGCGCATACGCAGCCCGATCGCATCGTCTGGTGCGATGGCTCCCAGGAAGAATACGACCGCCTGTGTGCGCAGATGGTCGAGGCCGGCACGATGCGCCGCCTTAATCCGCAGAAGCGTCCGAATTCGTATCTCGCCTGCTCCGACCCCTCGGACGTCGCGCGCGTGGAAGATCGCACCTTCATCTGCTCGC
This sequence comes from Paraburkholderia sp. BR14312, assembly GCF_040948675.1. Taxonomy (NCBI): domain Bacteria; kingdom Pseudomonadati; phylum Pseudomonadota; class Betaproteobacteria; order Burkholderiales; family Burkholderiaceae; genus Paraburkholderia; species Paraburkholderia sp. BR14312. The sequence goes on along the minus strand of NZ_JBFPKI010000010.1, from coordinate 117,093 downwards.
CCACCAAGGAAAATGCCGGCCCCACCAACAACTGGGTCGCGCCCGCCGAAATGCGCGCGACGCTCGACGGCCTGTTCGCAGGCTCGATGCGCGGCCGCACGATGTATGTCGTGCCGTTCTCGATGGGCCCGCTCGGCTCTCCGATCGCGCATATCGGCGTGGAGCTTTCCGATAGCCCCTACGTGGCCGTGAACATGCGCATCATGACGCGCATGGGCCGCGCCGTGTACGACGTGCTCGGCGAAGACGGCGCATTCGTGCCGTGCGTGCACAGCGTGGGCGCACCGCTCGCGGCAGGCGAGCAGGACGTGCCGTGGCCGTGCAACAAGACGAAGTACATCGTCCACTTCCCGGAAACGCGTGAGATCTGGAGCTACGGCTCGGGCTACGGCGGCAATGCGCTGCTCGGCAAGAAGTGCTTCGCGCTGCGCATCGCTTCGACCATGGGCCGCGACGAAGGCTGGCTCGCCGAACACATGCTGATTCTCGGCGTGCGTTCGCCGGAAGGCCGCAAGTACCACGTCGCGGCGGCGTTCCCGTCGGCGTGCGGCAAGACCAACTTCGCCATGATGATTCCGCCGCCTGCCATGAACGGCTGGGAAATCACCACGATCGGCGACGATATTGCTTGGATCAAGCCCGGCGCCGATGGCCGTCTCTACGCCATCAACCCCGAGGCCGGCTACTTCGGCGTGGCGCCGGGCACCGGTGAGAAGACCAATTTCAACGCCATGGCGACGCTCAAGGAGAACGTGATCTTCACGAACGTTGCGCTCACCGACGACGGCGACGTCTGGTGGGAAGGCATGACCGACGAACCGCCCGCGCACGCGATCGACTGGCTCGGCAACGACTGGACTCCCGCCATCGGCAAGGAAACGGGCCGCAAGGCCGCGCATCCGAACGCGCGCTTCACGGCGCCCGCGTCGCAGTGCCCGTCGATCGATCCCGAGTGGGAGAACCCGAAGGGCGTGGCCATCGATGCGTTCATCTTCGGCGGCCGCCGTTCGACCACGGTGCCGCTCGTGACCGAGGCGCGCGACTGGACCGAGGGCGTCTACATGGCCGCGACCATGGGCTCGGAGACCACGGCCGCGGCCGCGGGGCAGCAGGGCGTGGTGCGGCGCGATCCGTTCGCGATGCTGCCGTTCTGCGGCTACAACATGGCCGACTACTTCGGGCATTGGCTCGACGTGGGCGAGCGCCTCGCCAAGGCCGGTGCGACGGTGCCGCGCATCTTCTGCGTGAACTGGTTCCGCAAGGGGCCGGATGGCAAGTTCGTGTGGCCGGGCTTCGGCGAGAACATGCGCGTGCTCGAGTGGATGGTGCGCCGTATCGAGGGCAAGGCCACCGGCGACGAACATGCATTCGGCGTGTCGCCGCGCTACGGCGACCTCGACTGGAGCGGCCTGAACTTTACGCAGGAGCAGTTCGAACAGGTGATTTCAGTGGACGCCGACGCCTGGCGCGCCGAACTCGCGCTGCACGCCGAGCTGTTCGACAAGCTCGCTCATGGGTTGCCGCAAGTGTTGAAGGATGCTCGCAAGACGCTGGAAACGCGTCTCTAATCATGTAATGTGAGCGCTCACTATCTGGATGGCCGCCCGAGGGCGGCCATTTTTATTTCCGGGGTCGAATGCAGTGGTGCGGTGCAGAGGCACGTCTGTTCGGCGTTAGAGCGACTATTTCGCTGCAACGCGCAAAATTGTTTCGTTCGAAGTAATAATCGGACCTCTGTTAATGCATTTTGGGGTGCAGTCGAAGAAATCGTAAAGAAAATAAGGGCTTCGGAGGCAACTTCTGCACGATTTCTGCTGTCGTAGGAGAATTCGCGGTTTCCTCCGCTGATTAACAGCGGGGTAGTAACAGGCAGGAGTTGTCTCATGGATCATTTGCAGTCGATGCGAGTATTCGTCAAAGTGGCCGACCTCGGCAGTTTCGCCCGGGCCGCTTCCGCGATGGATATCTCCAACGCAGTTGCGACGCGGCACGTTGCCGACCTCGAAGGTCGACTCGGCACGCGGTTGCTCAACCGCACGACCCGCAGTCTCTCCCTGACCGAATCGGGTCAGGTCTATCTCGAGCGCGCCCGCCAGATCCTCGATGAGCTCGAGGATGTCGAACAGATGGTCGTCGCGCGCAATCACGAACCTGTCGGCACGCTGCGCATCGTCGCGCCGGTCGTGTTCGGGCTCCACAACCTCGCTCCGGTGCTGCAGACCTACACGCAGCGCTATCCGCAGGTCATTCCCGACGTCACGCTGGTGGACCGTCAGGTCGATCTCGTCGAAGAGGGCTTCGATCTGGGCGTCGTGACCGCACGCCAGATGCGCAGCGCCAGCATCGTCACGCGCCGCCTCACCACGGGTTGCATGACGGTGTGCGCGACGCCCGCGTACCTCGAAAAGCACGGCACGCCCACGCGCCCCGAGCATCTCATGGAGCACCCGAGCCTCTCGCTGCCCTCCGAGTACTGGGGGGACGAGCGCGTCTTCACGGGTCCGGACGGCGAAATCCGCGTGCGTCCGACCAATGTGATCGTGGCGAACAACACCGAGATGCTGCGCCAGTTCGCGCTGCTCGGCATGGGCATCGCGATCCTGCCGAGCTACCTGATCGGTCGCGACATGACGCGCGGGCGCCTCGTGCGGCTGCTTGGCGACTATCGTCTGCCGCAGGTGGAGATCAACGTCGCGTATCCGAGCCGGCGTCACCTGCCTGCCAAGGTGCGCACGTTCATCGACCATCTCGTCGAGCATTTCAGCCAGACGCCGAACAGCCAGCTTGGCGAGCAGTGGGTCAAGGACGGTCTTGCACGTCCGGCAGTGACGGCTCGCAACGGCGTTGCGGGCGACGACTACGATGGCGTGCAGCCAGCGCCGGGCGGTAGCCTGCACGACAGCGAGCACAACGGCACGGACGGCGAACGCGCGCCGAAGGCGGCGCGCGCTTCGGCAGCGCGTACCCGGACTTCGGCGATCTCGCCGCTATAAGCCCGATATCGCCGTTCATCGGTCGATAAAAAAGGCGCAGCTTCGAGAGAAGCTGCGCCTTTTTGCCTGTTGCGAGCGGGCCGGCGACGGCCCGGGAAGGGACGGCTTTACGACCCTGTCTTGCGCGCCGGCGTCTTGCGGGCGGCGGTCTTGCGTGCCGGTGCGGCTTTGGCGGCCACCGTCTTGCGCGCGGGCTTCGCCTTGCCTTCTTCGGCCGAATCCGCCGCGTCGTTCGCGGCATCGTTCGTCGCCTCAGCCGAGGCAGCCGACTTCTTCGCGGCCGTCTTGGCCGCCGTCTTCGCGCTCGGCTCCTTCTTCTCGAACTCGAAGCCGATCTTGCCGTCCGGCTGCTTGACGAGGAAAGCCTTGAAGTTGCGGCCCGTACGCGACGACTTGAAGTTGGTCAGCAAGTCGGTGCGGCCTTCGGCAAGCAGCTTGGCCATCTGGTCGCGCGCGATCTCCTGCTGCAGGATCACCTTGCCCGAGCGGAAGTCGCAGGTCTTCGGATTCGCGACCGAGTGCTCGCACACGTAGCTCATGCCGTGCTCGTACACGCGTGCCTTGCACTTCGGGCACGCGCCCACCGGCTCCTGCTGCGAGAAGTCGGGCGCTTCGCCGTCTTCGGCGCCGGAGTCCTGGCCGAAGTCGAACTCGAGCTTGTAGTTCTTGATTTCGTCGTCGAACGAGAGCTTGAGGATGGCAGAGAACGGCCGGCCCATCTTGCTGCGGAAGCCCGAGAGCGGGCCGATCGTCTTGTTCTGCAGCAGTTCTTCCACTTCGGGGATTTCGAACTGGCGGCCGCCCGGAATCTTCGAGATCGAGAACTCGCACTTCGTGCAGGCGAAGCGGCGATAGTTTTCCTTCACCTGGCCGCCGCAATTCGGACACGGCGTTTGCAGCGTCGCGTAGTCGCCGGGGATCGTGTCCGAGTCGTATTCCTTCGCGCGCTTCACGATGGTCTGCGTCATGCGGGCGATTTCCTGCATGAACGCGTCACGCGGGAGTTTGCCGCGCTCCATCTGCGAAAGCTTGTACTCCCATTCGCCGGTGAGTTCCGGCGCGGTCAGTTCTTTCACGCCGAGACCGCGCAACAGCGTCATGAGCTGGAACGCCTTGGCCGTCGGGATCAGTTCGCGGCCTTCGCGCACGAGATACTTTTCGCCGAGCAGACCTTCGATGATCGCCGCGCGCGTGGCCGGCGTACCCAGGCCCTTGGCGGCCATGGCCTCGCGCAGCTCTTCGTCGTCCACGAGCTTGCCCGCGCCTTCCATGGCCGAGAGCAGCGTCGCTTCGTTGTAGCGCGCAGGCGGCTTGGTCACGAGCTGGTGCGCCGCGATCTTGTCGGTCTTGACCTTCTCGTCCTTCTTAACCGGCACGAGATTGGCGTCGTCGCCGCCCGCGTCGCGGCCATAGACCTGCAGCCAGCCCGGCTCGACCAGCACCTTGCCTTCGGTCTTGAAGTGATGCCCTGCGACTTCGGTGATACGCGTGGTGACGCGATATTCCGCCGCCGGGAAGAACACGGCGAGGAAGCGCTTCACGACGAGGTCGTACAGCTTCTGCTCGGGCTCCGAGAGCGACTTCGGCGCCTGCAGCGTGGGGATGATGGCGAAGTGGTCGCTGATCTTCGAGTTGTCGAAGATGCGCTTGTTCGGCTTCACCCAGCCCTTGTCGAGCACCTGCTTGGCGTGCGGCAGGTAGTTGTTGCTCTCCTTGAGCATCTCGAGCGTCTCTTTCACCGTGCCCATGTAATCCTCGGGCAGGGCGCGCGAGTCGGTACGCGGGTAGGTGAGCACCTTGTGCTTTTCGTACAGCGCCTGGGCGAGGCCGAGCGTGTTCTTGGCCGAAAAGCCGAAGCGGCCGTTGGCTTCGCGCTGCAGGCTCGTCAGGTCGAAGAGCGCGGGCGAGAGCTGGGTGGACGGCTTCGATTCCTCGCTGACCGTGCCTTCGCGGCCATGGCAGGCCGCGACGATGGTCTCGGCGGCCGGCAGGCTCCAGAGACGCGAGTCGCGCTTTTCCGGATCGAACTCGTCCTTTTTGAATTTCGGGTCGAACCAGCGGCCTTCGTAGAAGCCGCTCGCGCAGACGAACTCCGCCCGCACTTCCCAATAATCGCGCGGGATGAAACGGCGGATTTTCTCTTCGCGTTCGACGACGATCGACAAGGTCGGCGTCTGAACGCGGCCAACCGTCGTGAGGAAGAAGCCGCCGCCCTTGCTGTTGAAGGCGGTCATCGCGCGCGTGCCGTTGATGCCGACGAGCCAGTCGGCTTCCGAGCGGCAGCGGGCGGCGTCGGCGAGCGGCTGCATGTCGTGGTCGCTGCGCAGGTTCGCGAAGCCGTCGCGGATCGCCTGCGGCGTCATCGACTGAAGCCACAGGCGCTGGACCGGCTGCTTCGCCTTCGCGTGCTGCGCGATCAGGCGGAAGATCAGCTCGCCCTCGCGCCCCGCGTCGCAGGCGTTGATGAGTTGCGTGACGTCCTTGCGCTTCATCAGCTTGTTGAGCACCTTGAGCCGCGATTCGCTCTTGGCGATCGGGTTCAGGTCGAAGTGCGGCGGGATCACGGGCAGGTGAGCGAAGCTCCACTTGCCGCGCTTGACCTCGTATTCTTCCGGCGCTGCGATTTCCAGCAGATGGCCGACTGCCGACGAGAGTACGTAGTCGTCGCTCTCGTAGTACTCGTCATGCTTGGTAAAACCGCCCAGCGCGCGCGCGATGTCGTTCGCGACGGACGGCTTCTCGGCGATGATCAGAGCTTTGGACATGACTGGTTGCTTGTGGGTGTTCCGGTTGGCGCCCCCGGGGCCGATGCCGCCTGAATGGGCGCTTGGGCGCGATGCCCGGCGTTGCTGCCCCGCTCGGGGGGCCGTTCTCGACCGCTTTATAGCACATGGCGCGTCGGCGTCGATTTTTGCGTCATCTCATGACGACACCCGCGCACCCTCCAGGGCGCCCAATCATAAGGGCGCGCCAGGCCGCGCGGCAAGCGGTGTGCCTGGTCGGGGTCAGATGCTGGGTGCGCTCAAACCGCGCTCAGGACGGGGCGCAGCTTGGGCGCGTCGGACACGCCCGGTAGCGCCGTGAGGTCCGAAAGCATGCGCTCGACCACGGCGGCGTGCGGCAGGACCGTGCCGAAAAAGCGCGTGGCGTGACCGTCCTCGATCAGGATGGTCGGGAAGTTCTCGACATCGAGATCGTCGAAGCGGTCGGCATGGGTTTCGATGTCGATGTACGCAAAGCAGACATCGGGATGCGCCTCGGCGATGCGGTCGAACGTGGCACGGTAGTCGCGGCACGTCCCGCACCATTGCGCGCACAGGCACGCGACGAACAGCGTGTCCTGATTGCTGACGCGCTCGGCGATCTGGTCGGCGTCGGTGTCGAGGTCTAGCGCGGGCATGGTCGTTCCTTGCGTTCTCTTATATATAGAGCGGGGTATTTGGCGCGAATGTATCACGGCGACGCGGGAGCGGTGATGCTCCCCCAATCCGCGGCATCAGCCGCGCGAGGCCCGCACGAACCAGCCGCCGGGCAAGGCGTCGAGGTGTCCCGCGAGCTCGAGTTGCAGCAGCGTGCCTTGCAGCACCGCTTCGGCCATGTCGGTGCGCTGCGCGAGGATTTCAACCGTGGCGGGCGCGTGACCGAGCGCTTCGAGGAGGCGCCGGGCTTCAGCGCCAAGGCTGGCGGGCGATTTTCGTGCTTCAGCGCGATGCGCAGGCGGCGGCTCGGGACGGGGGAATTCGAGCGCCAGCTGTGGCGTCTCGTTTGCGTCGTCGCGCGGCATGCGATCGAACGGAACGGAGACTTTCTCGCGGCGCTGTTCCCGCGGCGACACAGGCGTGCGGCCTGCACTGGAGGGTTGCCCGACATCGAGCGCATCGAGTACCTCTTCGGGCGATTCGACCAGCTGCGCCCCCTGCTTGATGAGCCCGTGGCAGCCGCGCGTGAGCGGCGCGTGAATCGAGCCGGGCAGCGCGAAAACGTCGCGTCCCATTTCGTTGGCGAGCCGTGCCGTGATGAGCGAGCCGGAACGTTGTGCGGCCTCGACCACCACCACGCCTTCGACGAGCGCGGCAATCACGCGGTTGCGCTGCGGAAAGTTCGCGGAGCGCGCCGGGGTGCCGAGCGGCCATTCGGAGACGAGCGCGCCGTATGCGGCGATCTCCACGGCGAGCGGATGATGGGCCGGCGGATAGACGAGATCCGCGCCGGTGCCGGTCACGGCGACGGTGCCGCCCTGCTCGTGGAGTGCGCCGCGATGGGCGGCGCCGTCCACGCCGAGCGCGAGCCCCGACACGACGGTGAGACCCGACGCGGCGAGAGTGCGTGCGAAACGCGCGGCGTCCTCGACGGCCTGCGGCGTGGCGTTGCGGCTGCCCACGATGGCCACCGCGCGTGCGTGCAGCAGCTCGAGCCGGCCCTTTGCGTAGAGCAGCGGCGGTGGATCGGGCATGTCGAGCAGGCGGCCCGGATAGGCCGGGTCGGCAAGCGTGATGAGCGCGTTGCCGGGCGCCGCGCGCCACGCCTGCAGGGCATCGAGTCGTGCCGCGAAGTCCGGCCGGGGCTCGGCCAGGGCGGCATGGGCGGCTTGCGCACCCGCCACCGCGGCGAGTGCGGCGAACGGCTGGGCCAGCACGTGTTGGGGCAGGCCGAACGCGCCGAGCAGCGCACGCAGCGCAGCGGGCCTCAGGCCGCGCGCGAGGGCGAGGCGCAGCCAGGCGGCCAGTTCTTCGGCAGACAGCGGCAAGGTCGTCGGCATTGCGTTCCCCGGGCGCGGACGGTTTGCCGCACCTCGTGATAAAATTTTCACCATCCGAAATACACCGTGGCGTCCTTACCCGTGGCACTGCGCACACGCCCGCGGGCGCAGCGCGTCCGCACGGGCGATACGCGCGTTCAACGTTGAATTGCGGCCCTTTCGTCCGAATATGAGGAGATATCCTCCGTATCCGGCCCGGGACCCGCAAGCTGGCCGAATGGCCAGGCCGCGCATCGTTCCCTGTGCCAGGCTGTTTCAGGCGCCCAACGAGAAACCCGTCAAATCATGGCTCTACTGAACATTCTTCATTACCCGGACAAGCGTCTGCACAAGGTCGCAAAGCCGGTCGAGGTGGTCAACGACCGCATCCGCAAACTGGTCGCCGACATGGCCGAAACCATGTACGCCGCGCCGGGCGTCGGTCTCGCGGCCACCCAGGTCGACGTGCACGAGCGCGTCGTGGTGATCGACGTGTCCGACGCGCACGACGAACTGCGCGTGTTCATCAACCCGGAGATCATCTGGTCGAGCGACGAGCGCGAAGTGCACGAGGAAGGCTGCCTTTCCGTGCCGGGCATCTACGATGAAGTCGAGCGCGCGGAAAAGGTGCGCGTGCGCGCGATGAACGAAAAGGGCGAGACCTACGAGGTGGACTGCGAAGGGCTGCTCGCCGTGTGCATCCAGCACGAAATGGATCACCTGATGGGCAAGGTGTTCGTCGAATACCTGTCGTCGCTCAAGCAGACGCGCATCCGCAGCAAGATGAAGAAGCTCGAACGGGCGATGTAATCGCGATCTGACCGTCTCTTTCTTCATCAACCCGCCGCCACGCACCGAGCGCCCATGAGCCACACCCTTCGCGTCATCTTCGCCGGCACGCCGGAATTCGCTGCCGCGGCGCTCGCGGCGATTCACGAAGCGGGCTTTGCCGTGCCGCTCGTCCTGACTCAGCCGGACCGCCCGGCAGGCCGCGGCATGAAACTCCAGGCAAGCCCGGTCAAGCGCTATGCGCAGGAGCACGGCATGGCCGTCGCCCAGCCGCCGTCGCTGCGCCGGACCGGCAAGTATCCGCAGGAAGCCGCCGCGGCGCTGGACCTGCTGCGCGCCACGCCGCACGACGTGATGGTGGTCGCAGCCTACGGGCTGTTGCTGCCGCAGGAAGTGCTGGATATCCCGCCGCGCGGCTGCATCAACATTCATGGGTCCATCCTGCCGCGCTGGCGCGGCGCGGCACCGATTCATCGCGCGATCGAAGCCGGCGACACCGAAACCGGCATCACGCTCATGCAGATGGACGTGGGGCTCGACACCGGCCCGATGATCTCCGAGGTGCGCACGCCGATCGCGCCGGGTGACACCACGGCGACGCTGCACGACCGCCTCGCGCAACTCGGCGCGCAGCTGATCGTCGACGGGCTCGTCGCGCTCGAGCGCGACGGTGCGCTGCCCGCCACGCCGCAGCCGGCCGAAGGCGCGACTTACGCCGAGAAGATCGGCAAGCAGGAAGCCGCGCTCGACTGGCGTCGGCCGGCGGTGGCGCTCGCGCGGCAGATTCGCGCATTCGACCCATTCCCGGGCGGCGCGGCCACGCTGGACGGCGCGCAGCTCAAGCTGTGGGCCGCCGAGCCGGTCGAGCGTACGTCGACCGCCGCCGGCGAACCGGGCGAGATTCTCGAAGTCAGCCCGGCGGGTGTAGTGGTGGCCTGCGGCGAGGGTGCGCTGCGCCTCACGCAACTGCAAAAGCCGGGCGGCAAGCGGCTGCCCGCGCGCGAATTCCTGGCCGGTATGCCGCTGGCGGCGGGGCAGCGGTTCCAGCTGCCGGAGACCCCGGCGGCCTGAACCCGGGCTCGCGCCAGCGCGTGAAAACGCGCCGCCAGGCCAAGTGCTGCGCGGTTCCCGGCGCGCTAGAATCAATGGCGTTTGAAGCGCGTTTTTCGATTTTGAGGTTGGCATGCTCGGCATTACCCATTTCGGTTTCTTTCTCGTCGCCGTATTTCTCCTGAACGTGACGCCGGGGCCCGACACGGCCTATATCGTCGGCCGCAGCGTCGCGCAGGGCCGCGGCGCGGGCCTCGTTTCCGCACTGGGTATCTCGGCGGGCTGCTGCGTGCACACGCTCGCCTGCGCGTTCGGTCTGACCGCGCTGCTCGCGGCGTCGGCCACGGCGTTCACGGTCATCAAGATCGTGGGCGCGATCTATCTGGTGTATCTCGGCGTGCGCCTCGTTCTCACGAAGCACGAAGTCAGGCCCGCCGAAGGCGCCCCGCAGGCCACGGCCCCTGCCGCCGCCCCGCGCCCGCTGCGTCAGCTGTTCGTTTCGGGTTTCTGCACCAACGTGCTCAATCCGAAGGTGGTGCTGTTCTTCGTTTCGTTTTTCCCGCAGTTCGTGACCACGGGGACGGAGCACAAGGCCCTCGCTTTCCTCACACTCGGCGCCGTGTTCATGCTGATGAGCACGGTCTGGAACAGCTTCGTCGCGTGGGTGGCGGGCAGCGTCACGCAGCGCTTCTCGGGCAAGCCGGGCGTGAAGAAGTGGCTCGATCGCACGGTCGGCTCGGCGTTTGTCGGGCTGGGCCTGAAGCTCGCGACCGCCACGCGATGAGATTGAATTTTTCGCATCTGCCCATATCTAACAAATCGCTTACAATGCGCTCGCTCAAAGCTAGCTGACCGGCTGGCGGCGGGCGTTCAACGATCGATTTGATCCCCTGGTGGGTGAAGGAGCACAGCACATGTTCAACTGGGTCAAAACCGGGATGTTGATGGCCGCGATTACGGCCCTTTTCATCGTGATTGGCGGGCTGATCGGCGGGCATCGCGGGATGGTGCTGGCGCTGTTCTTCGCGCTCGCCATGAACTTCTTCTCGTACTGGTATTCGGACAAGATGGTCCTGCGCATGTACAACGCGCAGGAGGTCGACGAGACCACGGCGCCGCAGTTCTATCGCATGGTCCGCGATTTGTCCACGCGGGCGGGCCTGCCGATGCCGCGCGTCTACCTCATCAACGAAGATGCGCCCAACGCCTTCGCCACCGGCCGCAATCCCGAGCACGCAGCGGTCGCGGCGACCACGGGCATCCTGCGCGTGCTGTCCGAACGTGAAATGCGCGGCGTCATGGCGCACGAACTGGCGCACGTGAAGCACCGCGACATTCTGATCTCGACCATCTCGGCCACCATGGCCGGCGCGATCTCGGCGCTCGCCAACTTCGCGATGATCTTCGGCGGCCGCGACGAGAACGGCCGTCCCGCGAACCCCATCGCGAGCATCGCCGTGGCGCTGCTCGCACCGATCGCGGGCGCGCTGATCCAGATGGCGATTTCGCGTGCGCGCGAATTCGAGGCGGACCGCGGCGGCGCCGAGATTTCCGGCGATCCGCAGGCGCTCGCTTCGGCGCTCGACAAGATCCACCGCTACGCGCAGGGCATTCCGTTCCCGGCGGCCGAAGAGCATCCGGCCACGGCGCAGATGATGATCATGAATCCGCTGTCGGGCGGCGGCTTGCAGAACCTCTTCAGCACGCACCCGTCCACGGAAGAGCGCATCCGCCGCTTGATGGAAATGGCTGCAGGTGGCCAACGCTAAAGCGACGACCGGTAGCCGGTGACGAAAAAAACGCCTCCTCGGAGGCGTTTTTTATTCAGCCCGTCGCCGCGGCGTCGCCGTCCATATGTCGGGCGCCCGCTCGCGCCGAAACCCGCAACGCCCGTTGACGCAGCGACACCACGAAGAATACGAAATAAACGCCGATGAACCAGGACACGTCGAGCGCGTAGTAGACGTGCCCGAACTTGACGACGATCCACGCGGCGATGAACGCCAACGGTACGGCGTAGAAAAACACGCGATCCATCCGGTTGTCTTCTTTGCTGCTCTGGAAGAGCGAAACGTAGCAGCACGCAAAAAACGGCGCGATGTCGTATTCCTTCATTCTCGGATTCAGCGCGAGACAGAACGCGAGCACATAGAACAGCCTGCCAGGCACGCTTGCGTTTTCAGCAACCATGAGCCGCCGCCCGCGCAATGGATTGACCGCGTACATGAATAGCGCCACGACCACCAGCTCGTAGAGCAGTACGTCGTCCAGGGTCGACAGCGCACGCACGTGTTGTTCGAGTATCCCGAACAGCACGAGTCCGGAATCGTTCTGGGCGAGCATCTGCCAGCGCAGCAGGGTTTCGAAGTCGGTCCACAGGCGCGGTTCCAGCGCGAGCTGCGCGATGGTTGCCAGCGCAACGCACAAGGGCACGGCGATGAAATAGCGCATGCCTTTGGGGATAAAAAAGAACACGACGGCGTAGGTCAGGAAATAGATCTTGATGGAGGCAAACAGGGCGATGAAAAAAGCCAGCGCGCAATACTTTGCCGTCGCGCCACGGCTGTCGTGCATAGCCGAAGGCGCATAAAAAAGCGCAATGATCAGCAGGTGGCCGAAGATCGCAAAATTGCCCGTGAGGATGCCTCCCACGCCCGCGCCGCCGGTCAGAAACCCAAGCGCGCCCGCGACGATGAAATCCGCATGCCTGATGCTGTAGGCCAGATAGATCAGCGACGCGACAACGAATGCCAGATAGAGCCAGTGAAACGGCACGCGCGAGAACAGATTCAGGAAGATGGGCGGATAGATGAAGGGGAATCCGTGCGGAATATACGGATTCGCGCCGCGCTTGAATTGATCGAGCGCGTACGCGTACACCTTGTAGTCCCAGAAAGGCGAGAACAGCTTTCCCCGTCCCTGCTGGTACACAGAAAAGAGAGCAACGAAGGCGAGGAACGCGAAGTCTTGTTTCTTCCCGAGTCGTTTCATGATGGCCGCTACGTCGCAGGGAGGAGGGGGCGTTTTCTGTCGCCATCATGAGGCGAGCGGTTAGTCGGTATCCGCCAATATGTATCCCTGCGCTTGCCTCGCTATCCGCGCGCTGGCGCGGTGCCGTCAACGGGAATCGCGCCGGCTCGCAGTGTTGCGCGCTCGCCACGCTACAATGGCTCGCTCGTGCATTACTGACGCCGCGACTCACAGCGGCCCGCATCCGGTTTCTTCATGACATCCAGCCCATCCCGGCGACCCGGCAAGCCGTCTCAAGGCAAAAAGAGTTCCGCATCCCCCGCGCGCCAGCAGGGCGCGGCGTCGGCGCGCAGCCACGCCGTGCACCTGGCCCCCGATTCGCTGGGCTTTGCGCTCGACCAGGCCGCTCATGCGGTCGGCGCGGTGCGCGCCGGTTCGGCGTTGCCCGCCGCGCTCGCGAGCGCCTTCGCCGCCTTGCCCGGCGACTTCGCGCCGCAGGCTCGCGGCGCTGTGCAGGACATCGCCTATCGCACCATGCGGCGGCTCGGCACGGTCGACTGGCTGATCCGGCAGCGCGTGAGCAAGGCGCCGCCGCCGCTCGTCGCGAACCTGCTCGCCTGCGCGCTGGCGTTGCTCGCCGAAGACGAGGCGAGCGCCGCCTACACGCCGTTTACGGTCGTCGATCAGGTCGTGCGCGCCGTGGGCGCGCGCCGCGAGATCGCCTTCGCGAAGGGGCTCGTCAATGCGGTACTGCGCGGATTTTTGCGCGAGCGCGACACCGCGCTTGCCGCCGCCCAGGCCGATGAAACCGCCCACTGGAACTATCCGCGCTGGTGGATCGACGCGGTCCGCGCCGCGTGGCCCACGCAGTGGCAGGCGATTTTCGCCGCGGGCAACACGCAAGGCCCGCTCACGCTGCGCGTGAATGCGCGCCGCACGAGCGCCGCCGATTACGTCCAGCGGCTCGCCGCCGAAAACATCGCCGCCACGCAGATCGGCGAACACGCCGTGCGTCTGGCCGCCGCGTTGCCGGTGGATCGCATCCCCGGGTTCCTCTCGGGCGACGTGTCCGTGCAGGACGCCGGCGCGCAAGTGGCCGCACAAATCCTCGGCGTGCGTGACGGCATGCGTGTGCTCGACGCGTGCGCGGCGCCCGGCGGCAAGAGCGGCCATCTGCTCGAGCTTGCCGACATCGATCTGGTTGCGCTCGAAAGCGACGCCACGCGCGCTGCGCGCATCGGCGAAAACTTCGCGCGCCTCGGTTTCGCGCAAGACGATCCCGCGCACCCGATGCGGCGCGCATCGATCGTGGTCGGCGACGCGGGCAATCCTGCCGCGTGGCATGACGGCGAAGGCTTCGATCGCATCCTCGCCGACGTGCCATGCTCGGCCTCGGGCATCGTGCGCCGTCATCCGGACATTCGCTGGCTGCGCCGCGAGAGCGACATCGCGGCGCTTGCCGCCGAGCAGCGCCGCATCGTCGATGCGCTGTGGCCGCTCGTGAAGCCGGGCGGCGAACTGCTGTACGTGACCTGTTCGATCTTCCCCGAGGAAGGCGAGGCGCAGGCGCGCTGGTTTGAAAGCACCCATGCGGATGCGGTACGATTGGACGCCCCGGGGCAACTGCTGCCCGAGGCATTCGGCGCGCCGGCCCGGGGGCCAGAAGACGGCGCAGCCGGCGAAGCGCGGCACGATGCTGCTGCAAAGGCCGAAGTGACGACGACTGTCTTTCCCGTTCCCGATCGCACCGCAGATCACGACGGATTCTTCTACGCGCGCTTTCAGAAACGGTGACCATCAAACGCTTCTTCCCGCTGCGGTTCGCGGCCCTGATCTGGCTGGTGCTTGCCGTCGTCGGCTTCGTGGCCGCCGCGCCGGCGCGCGCCGACTCGATCTCGGTGCAGCGCGCGTCGCTCCAGGCCGACAGCAACGGCTGGAGCCTCGACGCCCGTTTCGACTTCGACCTCAACAGCAGCCTGGAAGACGCGGTCAACAAGGGCATTCCGCTCTACTTCACCACCGACTTCGAGCTCACGCGCGCGCGCTGGTACTGGTTCGACGAACAGCCGGTGAGCGTTTCGCAAAGCATTCGCCTGTCGTTCCAGCCGCTCACGCGCGAGTACCGCGTCTCGAGCGGCGGTCTGCAGCTCGGCTTCTCGACGCTCGCAGAAGCGCTCGCGGTCATCAAGCACGTCACCTCGTGGCACGTGATCGATCGCAACGACGTGCACGCCGGCGAAACGTACACGGCCTCGGTGCGCATGCAGCTCGACGTCGCGCTGATGCCCAAGCCGTTCCAGATCGACGCCGTGAACAACCGCGACTGGAACCTCGCTTCCGACTGGAAGCGCTTCAACTTCACGGTGACCGAACGTGCTAAATAAAGTACGCCGCGCCACCAGCTTCAGCAGCGTCGTCGTCAAGCTGCTCGTCTCCACCGTCGCGTTCACCGCGACGCTGCTGCTCGTCCTGCTCGCCGCGGCGAGCGCGAACACCGAGTTCTTCGACCGCTACTACGGCTGGCTCTACGCGGCCAATATCGTCGTCGCGCTGATCTTCCTGTCGGTGGTCACGGCGCTCATGATCGTGATCGTCGTGCGCTTGAGGCGCGGCAAGTTCGGCACGCGGCTGCTCGCAAAGCTCGCGTTCTTCTTCGCGCTCGTGGGCGTGGTGCCGGGCGGCATCATCTATATCGTTTCCTATCAGTTCGTCTCGCGCTCGATCGAGTCGTGGTTCGACGTGAACGTGGAAACCGCGCTCACCGCCGGCCTGAATCTCGGCCGCGGCATGCTCGACGCCTCGCTCTCCGACCTGCAAACCAAGGGCCGTCTGATGGCCGAGCAGATCGCGAACGGCGATTCGGCAGGCACGACGCTCACGCTGCTGCGCGCGCGCGACCAGTTCGGCGTGCAGGACGCGATGATCGTCGAGCCGGTGCGCAGCATGTCGGGCGCGGCGCCCGACATGCACGTGGTGGCGCAGGCGTCGAGCAACTTCTCGTCGCTCATGCCCGCCGACATGCCCACGGCGCTCATGATCGATCAGGCGCGCGGGCGCGGCTATGCGGCGATCGAAGGCGAAGTGGACGGCGACCCGCATCAGCTTGGCTCGAAGGGCGCGCTTCGATTGCGGGTGGTCACGCGCATTCCCGATGCGAACACAACGGATCTGCAGCCGGTCGAGCGTTTCCTGCAGCTCGAGCAGCCGGTGCCGGCCGCGCTCGCGCGCAACGCCGACGCCGTGCAGCGCGCGTATCGCGAGTACCAGGAGAAGGCGCTCGGCCGCACGGGCCTGCGCAAGATGTATATCGGCACGCTCACGCTCGCGCTTTTCCTCGCCACTTTCGTCGCGATGATGCTCGCGCTCGCCCTCGGCAACCAGCTCGCGAGGCCGCTCTTCCTGCTCGCGCAGGGCACGAAGGAAGTGACCGAGGGCGACTACACGCCCAAGCGCGAAATCAAGTCGCGCGACGAGCTGGGCTTCCTCACGCAGTCGTTCAACGCGATGACGCGCCAGCTTTCCGAAGCGCGCCAGGCCGTGGAGAAGAACCGCGTCGCGCTCGAGCATTCGAAGGCGTACCTCGAGAGCATTCTCGCGAACCTCACGGCGGGCGTGTTCGTGTTCGACCGGCAGTTCCGCCTCACGACGGCGAACCCCGGCGCGGAGCGCATTTTCCGTCAGCCGTTCCAGACGCAGCTCGGCGTCGCGCTCGATCACATCGGCGCGCTCACGGAGTTCGGCGCGATGGTGCGCAAGGCCTTCGCCGACCAGGAAGCTTCGCGCGGCGATGGCGATCAAGAGCGCGGCCATTGGCAGCAGCAGTTCTCCGTGCCGATTCCGGGCGAGACCGATCCGCTCACGCTGCTCGTGCGCGGCGCGCGCCTCGTATCCGACACGGGCCGCGACGCGGGCGACATGCAGACCTCGGGCTACGTCGTGGTGTTCGACGACATCTCCGACGTGATCTCGGCGCAGCGCTCGGTGGCGTGGGGCGAAGTCGCGCGGCGTCTCGCGCACGAGATCAAGAATCCGCTCACGCCGATCCAGCTTTCGGCCGAACGCCTGCAGATGAAGCTCACCGACAAGCTCGCGCCCACCGACGCCGAAGTGCTCAGGCGCGGCGCGACCACCATCGTCAATCAGGTCGCGGCGATGAAGCAGATGGTCGACGACTTCCGCGATTACGCGCGCACGCCGCCGGCGGTGCTCGCGAACCTGCAGCTCAATGAACTCGTGAGCGAAGTGCTCACGCTCTACGGCGCGGAAGAAGGCAAGAGCGCGATCAAGGTCGAGCTCTCCGAATTGCCCGTGATACGCGGCGACGCGACACAATTGCGTCAGGTGATCCACAACCTGCTGCAAAACGCGCAGGACGCGGTGGCCGACACGCAGAATCCTCGCGTGACGCTCGAGACCCGCGCCGTAGAATACGGGGACCCCGACGCGCAAGGACGCACGCGCGTGGCGGTTCGTCTCACGGTATCGGACAACGGCCCGGGTTTCCCGGCGCGCATTCTCACGCGTGCGTTCGAACCCTATGTGACGACCAAGGCCAAAGGAACAGGACTCGGGCTTGCGATGGTCAAGAAGATCGTCGACGAGCACGGCGCGCGCATCGACATCCGCAATCGAATGAGAGCGGGCGATGTGATCGAAGGCGCGCAGATCTCGATTCTCTTTCTCCAGTTGGCAGACGATGCCGCCACGCCCGGACCCGGCCGATCCGGGGAGGGGCAGGCGCGTGCCGAAGCGGAGCAAGGATCAAAAGCAACAGTGCAGACAAGGGCAGCGTAAATGGCAACCATCCTGGTGGTAGACGATGAAATGGGCATCCGGGAATTGCTCTCGGAGATCCTCAGCGACGAAGGACACGTCGTGGAGCTCGCGGAAGATGCGCAGCAGGCGCGCGACTTCCGGCAGCGCCACGTGCCGGATCTCGTGCTGCTCGATATCTGGATGCCGGACACCGATGGCGTGACGCTGCTCAAGGAATGGGCCGCGCAGGGCCATCTCACCATGCCGGTCATCATGATGTCGGGGCACGCGACCATCGACACCGCCGTCGAGGCGACGAAGATCGGCGCGCTCAACTTCCTCGAAAAACCGATCGCGCTGCAAAAGCTGTTGAAGGCGGTCGAGCAGGGGCTCGCGCGCGGCACGGCCGCGCCTGTCGCGCCGGCCACAGCGGCGGCAGCGGGGAAGACGGCGGCGGGCGGACCCGCGGTCGTGGCCTCCGCGGCGGCGCTGCCGGTACTGGGCGCCGACGGCGTGCATGGCATGCAGGCGGCGGCCGCGCAAACGGCATCGATCTCATTCGACATTCCGCTGCGCGATGCGCGCGACGCGTTCGAGCGCGCCTACTTCGAGTACCACCTCGCGCGCGAGAACGGCAGCATGACGCGCGTGGCCGAAAAAACGGGGCTTGAGCGTACGCACCTGTATCGCAAGCTCAAGCAGCTCGGCGTGGACCTCGGCAAGAGCAAGGGCGAATGAACGCGTGCAGGTGAGCGGCGCGGACAGGCGCGTCAATTTTGCGAAAGCCACTTGGCAAGCGCTGATTTCAGCGCTATAATCTTCTTTCTTCGTTGGCCCGGTAGCTCAGTTGGTAGAGCAGCGGATTGAAAATCCGCGTGTCGATGGTTCGATTCCGTCCCAGGCCACCAGAATGCAGCCCCAGGAGATCGTTCGATTCCTGGGGCTTTTTCGTTGTGCGCGTTGTCCTGCGGCTTGAACTCCGGACATCGACGGTATCCGGGGTATAAGGGTGCGCCGATGCCCGTAGAAGGGCCCCGGCCTATACTGCATGAGCCGGCGCGGGGGTTGTCCCTGCCGGCCCGCCGGGCGCCAGGCGACAAAAGCGGCAAGGAAGCCAGCAAAGCGCCAGCAACGAAAGCATTCGCGCGGAAACCTCATACACGGAGTTTCACGGTGACTCGAACAGAAGCCAAAGGCGCGCTCGTCCTGTTTTCCGGCGGCCAGGATTCGGCCACGTGCCTCGCTTGGGCGCTCGACCGCTACCAGAGCGTCGAAACGCTCGGCTTCGATTACGGCCAGCGTCATCGCGTCGAACTGGAATGCCGCGAGGGTTTTCGCGCGGCGATCGCCAGCACGTTCCCCGAGTGGGGCGAGCGTCTCGGCGACGATCACATGATCGATCTCTCGGTGCTCGGCTCGATCAGCGACACGGCCATGACGCGCGAGATCGAGATCGAAACCGCCGCGAGCGGCTTGCCGAACACCTTCGTGCCTGGCCGCAACCTGATGTTCATGCAGATCGCCGCGGCGATCGCTTATCGTCGCGGGCTCAAGGTGCTCGTGGGCGGGATGTGCGAAACCGACTTCTCGGGCTATCCCGACTGCCGCGACGACACGATGAAGGCGCTGCAGGTGGTGCTCAATCTCGGCATGGACACGCGCTTCGTGCTGGAAACGCCGCTCATGTGGCTCGACAAGGCCGATACATGGCGCCTCGCAGAAAAGCTGGGCGGCGAAGCGCTGGTAGACATGGTCCGCGTGGAAACGCACACCTGCTACCTGGGCGAGCGCGCCGAGCTTCACGCGTGGGGCTTCGGCTGCGGCGAGTGCCCGGCGTGCAAGTTGCGCAAGCGCGGGTATGAAGCGTATCTCGCCGGGGAGAACGTGACGGAAGCCCCGGTCTGAGTGTTAGCCTCGGGCCGCGCGCGTCACTTTCGCGGTGAATGAATACGGCCAGGGCCGCGCACGGGCGGCGCGCCCCCCCGCCGACACGATGATTTCGCGCCCGAGACCAACCGGCTTTGCACGCGCCTTGCGCGCATGAGCCAGAACCAGGCTGCACGATGACTTACGCGGTAAAGGAAATTTTCTACACGTTGCAGGGCGAGGGCGCGAACGCCGGGCGTCCGGCCGTGTTCTGCCGGTTCGCCGGCTGCAATCTCTGGTCGGGCCGCGAGGAAGATCGCGAGCAGGCCGTTTGCCGCTTCTGCGACACCGACTTTGTCGGCACCGATGGCGAGAACGGCGGCAAATTCCGCACGCCGGAAGAACTCGTCGCGCAGATCGCCTCGCTGTGGCCCGAAGGCGAGGGCAACCGCTTCGTGGTCTGCACGGGCGGCGAGCCGATGCTGCAGATCGACCAGCCGTTCGTCGACGCGCTGCACGCCGCCGGTTTCGAGATCGCGATCGAAACGAACGGCTCGCTGCCGGTGCTGGAAACGATCGACTGGATCTGCGTGAGCCCGAAGGCCGACGCGCCGCTCGTCGTCACGAAGGGCAACGAGTTGAAGGTTGTCGTGCCGCAGGAGAACCAGCGCCTGGCCGACTATGCGAAGCTCGATTTCGAGTATTTTCTCGTGCAGCCCATGGACGGCCCGTCGCGCGACCTGAACACGAAGCTCGCCATCGACTGGTGCAAGCGCCATCCGCAGTGGCGCCTGTCGATGCAGACCCACAAATACCTGAACATTCCCTGATTCACGCGAATTTACCTGAAGAAGCGCCGTGCTGACGATCACCCGAAAACTCGAATTCGACGCGGGCCACCGCATCCCCGACCACCGCAGCCAGTGCCGTAATCTGCACGGCCATCGCTACGTGCTCGAAATCACGCTGGAAGGCGACCTCGTCGAAACCGAGGGCGCGCCCGACCGCGGCATGGTGATGGACTTCGCCGATGTGAAGTCGCTCGCGAACCAGCATCTCGTCGATCTGTGGGATCACGCGTTCCTCGTCTTCGCGGGCGATACGCAGGTGCGCGGCTTCCTCGAAACGCTGCCGGGCCACAAGACAGTCGTGATCGACCGCATTCCGACCGTGGAAAACCTCGCGGCCATCGCATTCGACATTCTCGCGAACGTGTACGACGCGCACTATGGCGTGAATCTGCGCCTGCACAAGCTGCGCCTGTACGAGACGCCGAACTGCTGGGCCGAAGTCACGCGCGACTGACGCGAGCAGGACCCCGCTTCACCCTCGTTCCGACGACCCGCGCAAGGCGGGTTTTCCGTGCCGACCGCCAGGTTTTTGTCGCGGTATGATCATTGCCGCAAGGCCTGCGCATCCCCGCGCGCGGCCCGACAAACACATAACGGAGCGAGACCTGCCGGCTGCCGCGCTGCCGGGCGACACCGCCCGCGCCTGGCGCGTGCGCCCCGCGGCCTCGCCGGGAGCACGGCGATGAGCACCTTCACCAATCCCCTCAAGGAACGCCTCAAGGAGGCGGACCCGCTATTCGGCCTATGGCTTTCGATGGGCAGCGAGACCGCCGCCGAGGCGCTCGCGCACGCCGGCTTCGACTGGCTGTTGATCGACATGGAGCACACGCCCAACGACAGCGCCGACACCATCGCGCAACTGCGCGCCATCGCGGCCGCGCATCTGCCCACCGAGCCCGTGGTACGTCTGCCGGACAGCGAGCCGTGGCTCGTGAAGCATGTGCTCGACGCGGGCGCGCGCACGGTGATGTTCCCCAACGTGGCCTCGGCTGAAGAGGCCGCACGCGCTGTGAGCCTCACGCAGTACCCCGACGCGCGCACGCCCGGCGGCCAGCGCGGCGTGGCGGGCGTGGTGCGCGCGGCGGCCTACGGCATGCGGCGCGATTACCTTCAGGGCGCGAACGCGCAGATCGCGACGATCGTGCAGATCGAGTCGGCGGCGGCGCTGGCCGAAGTCGAGAAGATCGCGAAGGTGCCGGGCGTCGACTGCCTGTTCGTGGGTCCCGCCGATCTGGCCGCGAGCCTCGGCCATCTCGGCGACTCGAAGCATCCGGACGTCGTCGCCGCCGTGCAGCGCATCGTCGCGGCCGCGCGCGAGGCGGGCGTCGCGGCAGGCATCTTCGCCATGGATGCGGCCGCAGCCCGGCAGTATCGCGAGATGGGTTTCAGCTTCATCGCCCTGGCCGCCGACGTGATATGGCTCGTGCGCGCGACACGCCAGGCGCTGCAGGAGGCGAGATCATGAGGCGTCCGAAAGCGCTTTTCGGGCGAGCGCGCGCGCTCGCCATCGGCTGTCTCGCGGCCGCTGCGCTCGGTGTGAGCGCAGTGACGGCAGCCGCCGACGCCGCGAGCGCCACCGCAGGCGCGGAGTCCGATCCGCAAACGGCCAACGCCGTTGCCGACTACAACGCGGGCAACCTCAGCGCGGCGCGCGCCGAGTTCCTGGCGGCGGCCGAG
This sequence comes from Paraburkholderia sp. BR14312, assembly GCF_040948675.1. Classification (NCBI taxonomy): domain Bacteria; kingdom Pseudomonadati; phylum Pseudomonadota; class Betaproteobacteria; order Burkholderiales; family Burkholderiaceae; genus Paraburkholderia; species Paraburkholderia sp. BR14312. Next base: position 95,404 of record NZ_JBFPKI010000010.1, on the reverse strand, counting down.
CGCGGCAACCGGCTGGCGGAGTTCAACTACGCGATGATGCTCGTGAACGGCGAAGGCGGGGCCGCCGACGTGGGCGAGGGCCGCAAGTGGCTGCGCAAGGCGGCGGACGCGAACATGTCGCACGCGCAGTACGTGTACGGCAAGATGTACGATGACGGCGACTTCGTCGAGCGCGATCCCGTGCAGGCGCACCAGTGGTTTCTCAAGGCGGCGAAGCAGGGTCACGTGCAGGCGGAGCTGGCGCTCGCGAACCAGTACCTGGACGGGCGCGGCACCACGCGCGACAACAAGCAGGCGTTCTACTGGTACAAGAAGGCCGCTGAGGGCGGCGACATGACCGCGCAATACGTGACCGGCTCGTTCTACGAGCGCGGCGGCGACGGCGTGCCGAAGAACCTCAACGTCGCGCGCGCGTACTATGCCGCCGCGGCGGCGCAGGGCGATCCCGTGGCGCGTTTGAAGTACCAGCAGTTGAGCGCGCAGCTGATGAAGTCGGCGCCCACCCAGTAAGCGCCAGCAAGCGACCGCGAAACGAAAACGCGCCGTTCAATGTCGGCGCGTTTTTTTTGGTTGCTTCGATTTCTGCGATCGGGCGGCCATAGCTGTCTGCCGCGCCTTCAACTCTGCATCAACCGCTTCTGGCGTCCCACGCTCATGATGAGCCCGATCGCCACGCCGAGCGTGGTGAGCGCCGTGCCGCCATAACTCATGAACGGCAGCGGCACGCCCACCACGGGCAGGATGCCGCTCACCATGCCGATGTTGACGAACGCATAGGTAAAGAACGCCATCGTGAGCGAGCCGGCCAGTAATCGCCCAAAGAGCGTCGAGCCGTTCGCGGCGATATAGAGCCCGCGCGCGATCAGACACATGTAGAGCGTGAGCAGCACGAGGCCGCCCGCGAGGCCGAACTCTTCGGAGAACACCGCGAAGATGAAGTCGGTGTGCTTTTCGGGGATGAACTCCAGGTGCGACTGTGTGCCCTTCAACCAGCCCTTGCCGAGCGGGCCGCCCGAGCCGATCGCGATCACGGCCTGGATGGTGTGGAAGCCCTTGCCGAGCGGATCGGAGGTCGGGTCGAGCAGCGTGCAGATGCGGTGCTTCTGGTAGTCGTGCATGAGCGGCCAGTTCACCTGCGGCTGGCAGATCTTGTCCTGGAACGCCGCGATCGAGGCCACCGCGATCACGCCTGCGATCAGCACCGGCACGATCAGCTTGAACGAGAGCCCCGCGAAATAGATGACGAAGAGGCCCGACGCGAACACGAGCACGGCGGTGCCCAGGTCCGGCTGCTTGGCGATGAGCCCCACCGGCACGAGCAGAATCACGAAGCCGACGACGAAGTCATACCAGCGCATCACGCCTTCGCGGCGCTGGTAGTACCAGGCGAGCATGAGCGGCGTGGCGATCTTGAGGATTTCCGAGGGCTGAATCACGACGCCGACGTTGATCCAGCGCTTTGCGCCCTTGCGCGTGAGGCCGAATAGCGCCACGGCGATGAGCAGCGCGATGCCGAACGTATAGATCGGCACCGCGAAGCGCATGAGCGTGTTGGGCGGCACATTGGCGAGCGCCCACATCAGCACGAAGGTGAGCATGATGTTGCGCAGCTGGTCTTCCACGCGGCCCGGCACGTCGAGGCTCGCGCTGTACAGCGTGACGATGCCCACGCACAGCAGCAGGAACACGGTGAGCGCGAGCGGTCGGTCGAAGCCGAGGAACATCTTGCGCAGCGTGTCGAGCACCGCGCGCTTGTCGATCTTGTCGAACTGAAGGAAAGGCATGGTGGTTCCTTACTCGTCGATGCCGCCCGTTGCGGGCTTGGGCGGCGGTGCGAGCGTAGCCGCGTCGCTCGCGCTGGCGGGGCGGTGCGGGCGATGGGGGCCAGGGCCGAAGTGGCGGGGCACGGAGGCGGGCGCGGGGCGGGCGGCACCCGTGTCCGCCGTGCCGTTCGTGCCGCCGGTGCCGCCGTTCACGGCGTCGGTTGTGGCGGGCGCATCGGGGCTAACGTTCTGGCGTGGCTGGCGAGTCTTGCCGGCGGCGCTGCTTGCGGGCGTAGCCCGCGCCGCCGCGCCGGGGGCCGCAGGCGCAGCGGAGGCAGGCGCAGCAGCGGCCGCGCCCGAGGCTTCCGAAGCCGCCGCAGCAGCAGCCGAAGCAGCCGCAGCCGCAGATGCCGCGCCGGGAATCGGCAGCGGCGTGAAGCCGGCTGCGACCCGCACCGGCTGTGCGGCCGGTACGGCCGGTGTGGCCGGGGCAACGCCCGAGGCCCCCGCGGCCGCTGAAGCCGCCGATGCCGCCTCAGGCGGCGCGCCGATCACGGGCGCGGACGCGTCCTCCGTGGCCGAAGCCGCCGCGCTCACGGCCGCCTGCTCGACGCCGGGCTTGAGCCGGTCGACGAGCCAGTAATCCAGCACGCGGCGAGCGATCGGACCTGCGGCCTGTGCGCCCCAGCCGCCGTTTTCGACGATCAGCGCGACGGCGATCTGCGGCTTCTCGGCTGGCGCGAACGTGATGAAGAGCGCGTGGTCGCGCAGATTTTCGGCGAGCGCATGCGCCTTGTACTTGCCGCCCTGCAGCGAGAAGACCTGCGCCGTGCCGGTCTTGCCCGCCGAGGTGTACGGCGCGTTGCGGAACACCTGGTAGGCCGTGCCCGAGGGATTCATCGTCACGTTTTCCATGCCGCGCTTGACGACGTCGATATCGGCCTGGCTCACGTTCAGGCGCCCGCTTTCGCTCGGCACCGTGAGGCGCTCCTGCTTCGTGATCGGATTCTCGATCTCCTTCACGAGGTGGGGCTTCATCAGAATGCCGTTGTCGGCGAGCGTGGCCGTGGCATGCGCGAGCTGCAGGATCGTGAACGAGTTGTAGCCCTGGCCGATCCCGAGGCTGATCGTCTCGCCCTCGTACCAGCGCTGCTGCTCGGGCTTGCGGTACGCCTTGCGCTTCCATTCGGTGGAGGGCAGGATGCCGCGAGCCTCGCCCGCGATGTCGATGCCGGTGAGCTGGCCGAAGCCGAGCGGCTTCATGAAGTTGGCGATGTTGTCCACGCCCAGGTCGTGCGCGAGCATGAAGAAGTAGGTGTCGTTCGACACCATGATCGCGCGGTTCATGTCGATCCAGCCCTGGCCCGAGCGCACGTCGTTGTTGAAGCGGTGGCCGCCGAACATGTAGTAGCCGGGGTCGGAGAAGCCCCACTGCGGCGTGCGCTTGTGCAGCGTGAGCGCGGCGAGCGCCATGAACGGCTTGTAGGTCGAGCCCGGCGGGTAGGTGCCGTGCAGCGGACGGTTCAGGAGCGGGTGATCGGGCGAGTTGTTGAGCTCGTCCCAGGTCTGCTGGTCGATGCCGTCCACGAACGAGTTCGGGTCGAAGCTCGGTGCCGAGACGAACGCGAGAATGTCGCCCGTGGACGGCTCGATGGCCACGAGCGCGCCGCGCTTGCCCGCGAAGGCCTGCTCGGCCACCTGCTGCAGACCGATGTCGATCGACAGCACGAGGTTGTTGCCGGGCGTGGCCTGGGTGCGCGAGAGCGTGCGCACGGGGCGCCCGCCCGCCGTCACTTCCACTTCCTCGAAGCCGGTCAGGCCGTGCAGCTCGGTTTCGTAGCTTTGCTCGACGCCGATCTTGCCGATGTAGTCGGTGCCGTTGTAGTTGTTCGCGTCCAGACGCGGATCGTAGTGCTCGGGATCGCTGTCGTTCTTGTCGGAGAGGTCGTCGATGCGCTCCTGGTCGCGCTGCGAAATCCGGCCGATATAGCCGATCACGTGCGCGGCCGTGGGCCCGAGCGGATATTGGCGGAACAGGCGCGCGCGCACTTCCACGCCGGGGAAGCGGAAGCGCTGGGCGGTGAAGCGCGCGACTTCGTCGTCGGTGAGGCGCGTGCGGATCGGCAGGCTCTCGAAGTTCTTCGAGTCTTCGAGCAGCTTCTTGAAGCGGCGGCGGTCGCGCGCATCGATCGGAATCACGGTCGAGAGCTCGTCGATCGTGTTGTCGAGCGTGTCGGCGAGCTTCGAGGGCGTGATTTCGAGCGTGTACGCCGAGTAGTTCTTCGCGAGCACGACGCCGTTGCGGTCGGTGATGATGCCGCGGTTCGGCACGATCGGCGCGACGGAAATGCGGTTTTCGTCGGCCTGCAGCGAATACTTGCTGTGGTTCCAGACCTGCAGATAGAGGAAGCGGAACGCGATCAGCCCGAAGCAGACGAACACGAACAGCCCCGCCGCCGCGACGCGCAGGCGGAACTTCGTGAGCTGCTGCTGGGTGTCCTTGAATTCGGTCATGCTGTCAGACCCAGGCGCCGCGGTTCCAATCGCGAGGAACGGCGGCCCGGGGTGCGTAAGAGGTAGTCAAGCGAGTCTTCCAGCGGCGGGCGGCGGGCCGCTCAAATGGGCCGGGTGTCGTCGGGATCGACGGGGCGGCGCTGCGGCAGGAGCAGCAGCACGCTCGCGATCGGCCAGAGGATCGCCTCGACGAAGCCGCTGATGAGATAACCCCAGCCAGGAAACGAAGCGCCCATCAGCAGGCGGATCACGAACGGCACGACCTGCGCGCCGACCAGCATGGGCGTGGCGGCGAACATCTGCAGGCCGATCGACATCCACAGCACGCGGCGGTGAATGGTGATCGCGCCATAGGAAAGCAACGTGTACGCGAGCGCGTGCTCGCCGAGCAGATTCGCGTTGTGGACGTCCATGAGGAGCCCGAGGAAGAACGCGACGCCCATGCCGACTTTGCGCGGCTGGTGAATGTTCCAGAACAGCAGCACGAGCGCGACGAAGTCGGGCACGCCGGGCAGCTTGCCCCAGGGCAGCAGGTTCAGCAGGAACGCCGCCGCGAGGCTGAAAACGATGAAGTACGGATTGACCGGCTGCAGAATGTATTGCGGACGCGGCATCAATGGCCCCCTTTCTCGACGGCCTTCGCTGCCTCTTCGCGCAGGCTTTCCTTGGGCCGCCTTTTCTCCGCCGGCTTCGTGTCTGCTGCGGCGGCGTTCGCTGCCGGCTTGGCCTGCTGCGCCGGGGCCGCGCCCGATGCGGCGGCGGCGGGCTTCGCCTTCGCGTCATCGGCCTTCTTGTCAGCCTTTTTGTCCGCGGCCTTGGCGGCCTTCTTCTTCGCGTCCTTCGCCTCGGCGGCCGCTGCGGCTTCCTCGGCGGCGATCGGGTTGGGCGGCACCTGCGGCACATAGTGCAGCACGAGCACCTGGCGCGCCCCACGAACGGCGGCGAGCGGCAGGCAGACCACGCGTGCGAACGCGGTATCGGCCTGCTTGTCCACGCGCAATACCTTCGCGACCGGCAGCCCTTGCGGATAGATGCCGTCGAGTCCGCTCGTCACGAGTTCGTCGCCCACTTGCAGATCGGCGCTGATCGGCACGAAGCGCAGATCGAGCAGGTCGCCCTTCGCCGTGCCATAGATCACACTGCGCAGACCCGTGCGCACGACTTCGACCGGCACGGCCTGGTCCTTGTCGGTGACGAGCGTGACTTCGGACTGCATGGGGAACACGCGTGTGACCTGGCCGATCACGCCGTCTTCGCTCAATACCGGCGAGCCGTTCTGCACGCCCTGCTGCGAGCCGCCGCCGATCACGACCTTTTGCGTGAACGGGTCGCGCGTGTCGTACTGGATCTCAGCAGGCGTGGTTTGCGCGCCGATGCGCTGCGAGAGCTGCAAAAGCGCGCGCAGGTGCGCGTTTTCGGCGGCGAGCGAAGCGGCCGCGTTGGCCTGCTGCGAAAGCTGGAGATTGCGCACGTGCAGCTGGGTGTTTTCGGTGCGCAGCGTGGAACTCGTCACGGCCAGATCGGCGGCGCCCATAAAGAAGTCACGCGGCACGAGGGCCGCGCGTTGCAGCGGGTAGAGACCCGCGCCGAGCACGCCGCGCACGATCTCGAGCGTCTTGAAACGCGCGTCGGAGACGAGGAGCGCGAGCGACAGCACGACGAAGAAAATCAGCCGTGCGAGTGCCGATGGGCCCTGTTTAAAGAGGGGCGGCGGACTGTATTCCATGGTCGGCGCCGGGGGCGTGTGCGGTTCGGTGAAACAGAGGGTGTAACGGAGGGCACAACGAAGTGTGAATCTTCGGCGCCCCGCAGGACGTCCCGTTGCGGGCGCCGTAACGGCGCGCGCGCCGCCACGCCATCAGTGGCGCGACGACGCCGAAACCGCGCCGCGGGCGAGCGCAGCGGTGCGCGGCGCGCTTACTCGTACGAGAAGATGCTGCCAAGCTTGTCCATGCGCTCGAGCGCCATGCCCGAGCCGCGCACCACGCAGGTGAGCGGGTCTTCGGCCACGAGCACCGGCAGACCGGTTTCTTCGGCGAGCAGGCGGTCCAGGTCGCGCAGCAGCGCGCCGCCGCCCGTGAGCATCATGCCGCGTTCGGCGATGTCGGCCCCCAGTTCCGGCGGCGTTTGTTCGAGCGCGATCTTCACCGACGAGACGATCTGGTTCAGCGGGTCGGTGAGCGCTTCGAGAATTTCGTTGCTCGAAATGGTGAAGCTGCGCGGAATGCCTTCCGACAGGTTGCGGCCCTTCACTTCCATTTCCTTGACTTCGGAACCCGGGAAGGCCGAACCGATTTCCTTCTTGATGGCTTCGGCGGTTTGTTCGCCGATCAGCATGCCGTAGTTGCGGCGGATGTAGTTGACGATCGCTTCGTCGAACTTGTCGCCGCCCACGCGCACCGAGCCCTTGTAGACGATGCCGCCGAGCGAGATCACGCCCACTTCGGTCGTGCCGCCGCCGATGTCGACGACCATCGAGCCCGTGGCTTCCGAAACCGGCAGGCCCGCGCCGATCGCGGCGGCCATCGGCTCTTCGATGAGGTACACCTGCGAGGCGCCCGCGCCGTGCGCGGCTTCCTTGATCGCGCGGCGCTCGACCTGGGTCGAACCGCACGGCACGCAGATGATGATGCGCGGCGACGGCGAGAACATGCGCGACTCGTGCGCCGTCTTGATGAACTGCTTGATCATCTGCTCGGTGACGGTGAAGTCGGCGATCACGCCGTCCTTCATCGGGCGGATGGCTTCGATGTTGCCCGGGACCTTGCCGAGCATCTGCTTGGCTTCCTTGCCGACTGCCTGAATCGTTTTCTTGCCGTTCGGGCCGCCTTCCTGGCGAATGGAGACGACCGAGGGTTCGTCGAGGACGATGCCCTTGCCGCGCATGTAGATCAGGGTGTTGGCGGTGCCGAGGTCGATCGCCAGGTCGTTGGAGAAGTAGCTACGCAGAAAACCGAACATTCAAAAATCCTGTCTCGCTTGTGGCCGTCCTTCCAGCTTGGTGGGCGAGGGCGGCAGCGGAAAAATTCACAGCCTCAGGGCGATATGCTCCACCACGAGAGCACTCCGAAATCACGGCGGAGGGCGTCGCAAGGGGCGCCACGAGGGGCCTGAGACTGCGGGGATAGTTACCGGAGGCAGCCTGGCTGCGCCGCCCGTTTGATCTTGTCTGGCCGCATTGAGTTGCGTACAGACCTGAAAGGCGGATGCAAGGCGGTCCGGGTTTGGGTCGAACGCGTAATGATACCTTATAATTTTGCCTGTTTTGCAGGATCCGGAAGGCAGTTTTTGACCTCATCGAAGCTTTCCTCCCGAGCCGGATCCGGCGCGATAAACCGCTGTTGCAGCACCGATTTCCGCACTGCCGCAGCCCCTTTTTCCGGTGACCGCATGGCCCTGACCCTGAACGATGTGAAGCGCATCGCGCATCTTGCGCGCCTCGAACTGGCCGACGCCGAAGCCGGCAATACGCTCGAACGCCTGAACGACTTCTTCGGCCTCGTCGAGCAGATGCAGGCCGTGGACACGACCGGCATCGCCCCGCTCGCCCACCCGATCGAGCAGATCGAGGACGTCGCGCTGCGTCTGCGCGAGGACGCCGTGACCGAAATCGTGGACCGCGAAGCGCTGCAGCGTCCCGCGCCCGCGGTGCAGGACGGACTTTACCTCGTACCGCGCGTGATTGAGTAAGCGCGCAGCATTTTTTCGCCATTTCGAAATCTTTCGAGTCGTCGGAACAGTTCGAAACGGCACGGACTCCCGAATTTTCCGGGGTTTTCCGGGTAGCGGCCCACACGTTTGCCAACGTCGGTCGAGCGGCTCCCGGACGGCGCAACGATCGGATTTCGACCACGCCGTGACGTTCTTCCAGGAATCACGCAATGCATGACAAAAGCTTGACCGAACTGCGCGCCGCGCTGGCTGCGAAGGAGTGCTCCGCAGTCGAGCTGGCCCAGCACTTTCTGGGCCGGATTGAAGCGCATCAAGACCTGAACGCCTTCGTCGACGTCAATCCCGAATTGACGCTCGCCCAGGCGAAGGCCGCCGACGCGCTCCTGCACTCGGGCCACGCGGGCCCGCTCGCGGGCATTCCGCTCGCGCACAAGGACGTGTTCGTCACGCGCGGCTGGCGCTCGACCGCCGGCTCGAAGATGCTTGCAAACTACGTGAGCCCGTTCGACGCGACCGTGGTCGAGCGGCTCGAGCGCGCGGGCATGGTCTGCCTCGGCAAGACCAACATGGACGAATTCGCGATGGGCTCGTCCAACGAGAACTCGCATTTCGGCGCCGTGAAGAACCCGTGGGACACGAAGGCCGTGCCGGGCGGCTCGTCGGGCGGGTCCGCCGCGGCCGTCGCCGCGCGCCTTGCGCCCGCCGCGACCGGCACCGATACCGGCGGCTCGATTCGCCAGCCGGCGTCGTTCACGGGCGTGACGGGCATCAAGCCCACCTACGGCCGCGTCTCGCGCTACGGCATGATCGCGTTCGCCTCGTCGCTCGACCAGGGCGGCCCGTTCGCGCACAGCGCCGGCGATTGCGCGCTGCTCCTGAACGCCATGGGCGGCTTCGACGAGCGCGACTCGACGAGCCTCACGCACGAGCACGAGGACTACACGCGCTTCGTCGGCCAGACTTGGAGCCAGGACGCCAGCGCCGACAAGCCGCTCGCGGGCCTGCGCATCGGCCTGCCGAAGGAATACTTCGGCGCGGGTCTCGCCGACGACGTGCGCGCCGCCATCGACGCCGCGCTCAAGACGTACGAGTCGCTCGGCGCCACGCTCGTGGAAGTCACGCTGCCGAAAACCGAGCTGTCGATTCCCGTGTACTACGTGATCGCCCCGGCGGAAGCCTCGTCGAACCTCTCGCGCTTCGACGGCGTGCGCTTCGGCCACCGCGCCGCCGAATACCGCGATCTGCTCGACATGTACAAAAAGTCGCGTGCCGAGGGCTTCGGCCCCGAGGTGAAGCGCCGCATTCTGGTGGGCACCTACGTGCTCTCGCACGGCTACTACGATGCGTACTACCTGCAGGCGCAGAAGATTCGCCGCATCATTGCGCAAGACTTCCAGGAAGCGTTCAAACAGTGCGACGTCATCATGGGACCGGTCGCGCCGAGCGTGGCATGGGACCTGGGCGCAAAGGGCGACGATCCGCTGCAGATGTACCTCGCGGACATCTACACGCTTTCCACGAGCCTCGCGGGCCTGCCCGGCATGAGCGTGCCGTGCGGCTTCGGCGCGGGTGCGAACGCGCAGCGACCCGTCGGTCTGCAGATCGTCGGCAACTATTTCAACGAGGCCCGCATGCTGCAGGTCGCCGACGCCTTCCAGCGCGCGACCGACTGGCATCGCAAGGCGCCGGCAGGGGTATGAACATGGCAACACAGTGGGAAGTGGTGATCGGTCTGGAGACGCACGCGCAATTGTCGACGGCGTCGAAGATCTTCTCGGGCGCATCGACGCAGTTCGGCGCCGCGCCCAACTCGCAGGCCTGCCCCGTCGATCTCGCGCTGCCGGGCGTGCTGCCGGTGATGAACCGCGGCGCCGTGGAGCGCGCGATCCAGTTCGGCCTCGCGATCAACGCGACGATTGCGCCGCGCAGCATTTTCGCGCGCAAGAACTACTTCTATCCGGACCTGCCGAAGGGCTATCAGATCAGCCAGTACGAGATTCCGGTCGTGCAGGGCGGGAGTATCACGATCCAGGTTCCGGCCAACGAAAAGGCTGGCAAGGAAGCGTACGAGAAGACCGTCAATCTCACGCGCGCGCACCTCGAAGAAGACGCGGGCAAGTCGCTGCACGAAGACTTCGCGGGCATGACGGGCATCGACCTGAACCGCGCCGGCACGCCGCTGCTCGAAATCGTCACGGAACCCGAAATGCGCAGCGCCGCCGAAGCGGTTGCGTACGCGAAGTCGCTGCACACGCTCGTCGTGTGGCTCGGCATTTGCGACGGCAACATGCAGGAAGGCTCGTTCCGCTGCGACGCGAACGTCTCCGTGCGTCCGGTCGGCCAGAAGGAATTCGGCACGCGCGCCGAGATCAAGAACCTGAACTCGTTCCGCTTCCTCGAAGAGGCGATCCAGTACGAAGTGCGCCGCCAGATCGAGCTGATCGAAGACGGCGGCACCGTGGTGCAGGAAACGCGCCTCTACGACCCCGACAAGCGCGAGACGCGTTCGATGCGCAGCAAGGAAGACGCGCACGATTACCGCTATTTCCCCGACCCCGACCTCATGCCGCTCGTGATCGATGCCGCGTGGGTCGAGCGCGTGAAGGGCGAGCTGCCCGAGCTGCCCGCGACGATGCAAACGCGCTTTGTCGAGCAGTACGGCGTGACGCCGTATGACGCGAACGTGCTCACGTCGAGCAAGGCAATGGCGGCTTACTTCGAAGCCGTGGTGGCGAAGGCGGGCGCGGCGCAGGCCAAGGCCGCCGCCAACTGGTTGATGGGCGAAGTCTCGTCGCAGCTCAACCGCGAAGGCCTCGACATCGCCGCTTCGCCGGTCTCGGCCGCGCAGTTCGCCGTGCTGCTCGCGCGCATCGCCGACGGCACGATCTCGAACAAGATCGCCAAGGAAGTGTTCCAGGCGATGTGGGACGAGAAGGCTGCCGACGAAGCCGCTGCCGATCGCATCATCGAAGCGAAGGGCCTCAAGCAGATCTCGGACACCGGCGCGCTCGAAGCGATCATCGACGAGGTGCTCGCCGCGAACCAGAAGTCGGTGGAAGAATTCCGCGCCGGCAAGGAAAAGGCGTTCAACGCGCTGATCGGCCAGGCGATGAAGGCCACCAAGGGCAAGGCGAACCCGCAGCAGGTCAACGAGCTGCTGAAGAAGAAGCTGGGCTGAGTTTGGGCGGGTTTGAGTAGCGTGCCGCCCTGATTCGGGCATGCTAGCGAGGCGGCGTCGTGCGTAGCAGCGCGGCGCCGCCTTGCCGCTTCAGGCGGGCTGCGGCGCTGGCGCCGTCAAATTCACGAGAGAGAGGAGAACAACGCATGTCCCACATCCCGAGTCTCGACAGTTACCGCGTGCCGTACTTCAGCGACAAGAAGGCGGAGACGTTCTCGCTCAACGCGCTCGACCCCGCCGCGAAACCGTTCTCGACCGGCAGCAAGGACGGTGACCGCGACCGGCTCGCCGAGATCGGCAACCAGCTCGACATATTGCAGGAGCGTCTGCATTCGCAGCGCCATCAGCGCGTGCTGCTCGTGTTGCAGGGCATGGACACGAGCGGCAAGGACGGCACGATCCGTGGCGTGTTTCACGAGGTCGATCCGCTCGGCCTGCGCATCGTGCCGTTTCGCGCGCCGACGCCCATCGAAGCCGCGCGCGACTTTCTCTGGCGCGTGCACCTGCAAGTGCCCGCGGCCGGCGAGCTGGCGATCTTCAACCGCAGCCACTACGAAGACGTGCTCGTGCCGCGCGTGATTGGCCAGATCGATTCGGCCGAGTGCGAGCGCCGCTACCGGCAGATTCGCCATTTCGAGGCGCTGCTCGCCGAGAGCGGCACGTCGATCATCAAGTGCATGCTGCACATCTCGAAGGACGAGCAGCGCAGTCGCATCCAGGCGCGCATCGACGACCCCACCAAGCACTGGAAATTCGACGTCTCCGATCTCGAAGCGCGCAGGCATTGGGACGCCTATCAGGCCGCGTACCACGACGCGCTAGCGGCTACCTCCACGGAGTACGCGCCGTGGTACGTGATTCCCGCGAACTCGAAGTCGCATCGCAACCTCATGGTGGCCGAACTGCTGCTGCGCCTGATGGACAGTCTGAAACTCGAATTTCCGCCGGCCAAGGCCGAACTCAAGGGTCTCAGGATCGACTGAAACCGACCGTATTCCCTCGCGCGGCGCGGCGCAGTTCCGCTTCGGCGCGCCGTGCGAGGCAACGCACAATCAAGAGGAAAGAAGACATGTTGCGTGTGATCACCGCGAATCTGAACGGCATCCGCTCGGCGGCGAAGAAAGGCTTTTTCGAATGGTTCGGCGAACAGAAGGCCGACGTGCTCTGCGTGCAGGAAATCAAGTGCTCGCAGGACGACATGACCCCGGAATTCCTCGCCCCGCACGACTTCACGGGCTACTTCCAGCATGCGGTCAAGAAGGGCTATAGCGGCGCGGGCGTCTATTCGCGCCACGAGCCCGACGAGGTGATCATCGGCTTTGGCAGCGAGGAGTTCGACCCGGAAGGGCGCTATGTGGAAACGCGCTTCGGCAAGCTTTCGGTGATCTCCGTGTACGTGCCTTCGGGCTCGAGCGGCGACGAACGGCAGGCCGCGAAGTACCGCTTCATGGACGAATTCATGCCGCATCTCGCGGAACTCAAGCGTGAGCGCGAAGTGATCCTGTGCGGCGACGTGAACATCGTCCACAAGGAAATCGACATCAAGAACTGGAAGGGCAACCAGAAGAACTCCGGCTGCCTGCCCGAAGAGCGCGCATGGCTCACGAGCCTCTTCGACGACGTGGGCTACGTGGACGTGTTCCGCACGCTCGACCCGCGCCCCGAGCAATACACGTGGTGGAGCAACCGCGGCCAGGCGTATGCGAAGAACGTGGGGTGGCGTATCGACTATCAGATCGCGACGCCCGGCATTGCGCAGAAGGCGAAAAAGACCTCGATCTTCAAGGACATCAAGTTCAGCGACCACGCGCCGCTGACCATCGACTACGACCACAAGGTCAAGAGCTGACGCTCACCGCGGCGCGCTGTGAAACCGCTTTCAGGGCGCCGAGACCACCTTGCGCTTTTGCACGGCCGGGATGCCCTCGTAGTCGGGCAACTCGGCGAGCGGCTTGCCCATGGCCTTTGCGTAGAGCGGCATCATGTCGGCGAGGCGCTTGGCGATATCGGCGCGTCGCGCCGGCGTGTACGGATGCACGTAGATGAATCCCTGGTCGCGGTCGGCGCGCGTCGCCACCGCGAGCTTGTCCCACAGCGTGAGCGCCGCGCGCGGATCGAATCCCGCGCGCGAGGCGATATCGCTGCCGATCACGTCGGCTTCGGTTTCGTCGGCGCGGCCGTAGTGCATTTCCACGAGTTGCGAGCCGATACCGAGCGGAAACACGCCGAGGTCCGCGAGCCCGAATAGCTGCGGCACAGAGCCCGATTCGATCTGCGCGGCCTGTTGTTCGCCCAGGCGCTCGCGCACGTGCTCGCGCACTGCATGCGCGATCTCGTGGCCAAGCAGCATGCCGAACTCGTTGTCGTTGAGCTTCACGCGATCGAGCAGGCCGCCATACACGACGATCTTGCCGCCCGGCAGCGCGTACATGCGGATGTCGTTCGAGCGGATCACCGCCACTTCCCACTTCCAGTTCTTGACGCGATCGCCCCACTTCAGCGAGTAAGGCGCGAGCCGGTCGACGAACGCCCGCACGCGCTGCACGTGCGGATCGCTTTCGGCATAGAGGCGGTTCGAATGGGCCGCGCCGCGCACGATCTCGTTGAACTCGGCCGTGGCCTGCGCTTCGAGCATCGGCGAGGGAATCAGATTGCGGTACACGGCGGCGTTGCCGAAGCGCACCACGCGGCCCGTGTTCGGCGCGCCGGGGGCGACGCTGCCCGGCGTAGCGCTCGCGTTTGCGCCGATGTTTGCTGCGCCGTTCGTGTTATTCGCCGGGTTGGTCGCGCCATTGCCGGCTGGCGGCAGTGCAGGATTGCCTGGCACGGCGGCGGGGGCGTTCGTCGCGGCGGGGTTCTCGGCAGCCCACGCATTCCATGCGCCAAGCGCCGGCCAGGCGGTGGCGAGCGCCAGCACGAGCGCACGCGCGCGCGCGCCGCTGCGCTGCAGCGCACGCGGGCTTTGCGCGACGGTCTCATGCGTGCTCACGACCGGACTCTCCACGGGGCAATACGAATGAGCAGGAGCATACCCGGTACCGCGAGCACCGTGCAGACGATGAAATAGTCGAACCAGCCGATCTTCGCCACCACGTAGCCGCTCGCGGCGGAGGCCAGCGTGCGCGGCACGGAGGCGAGGCTCGTGAAGAGTGCGAACTGCGTGGCGGTGTAACGCGGATCGGTCGTGCTTGCAATATAGGCAGTGAACGCAGCGAGCGTGAGTCCCGTTGCGAAGGTCTCGAAGCCGTACACGAGCGCGAGCGCAACGGCGCGCGGATCGAGCGTGAACTGCACGGTGGCGCCGAAGAGACCTGCGGCCCACGAAACCGCGTGGCTCACGGCGAGCACGGCATCGTAGATGGCGGCGAGCGAGGGCGAGCCTGCGCCGAGCTGCGCGAGCCACGCGAAACCCAGAGTAGAAATCATTTGCAGGAAGCCGAAGATCCACAGCCCGCGCCCAATGCCGATCTTCACGAGCGCCACGCCGCCGATAATGCCGCCCGCGAGGCTCGCGCCGAACGCCGTCATCTTGGCGATCACGCCGATCTCCGTGCGCGAATAGCCGATGTCGAGGAAGAACGATGTGGACAGGGTCGTCGCCATCGTATCGCCGAGTTTGTAGAGGAAGATAAACGCGAGCACAAAGAGTGCCGCGGCGAGACCGTCGCGGCGCACGAATTCGGCGAACGGCTGCACGATCGCTTCGCGCAGGTTCTTCGGCGGCGCGCCGTGCACTTCGGGCTCTTTCACGACGAGCGTCATGATCATGCCGGGAATCATGAACGCCGCCGTCACGACGAATACGGTGCTCCACGGCAGATGATCGGAGAGGATCAGCGCGAGCGAGCCCGGCACGAGTGCCGCGATCTTGTAGGCATTCACGTGCACGGCGTTGCCGAGGCCCTGCTGCGTATCAGTGAGCAGTTCGCGCCGGTAGGCGTCGATGGAGATGTCCTGGCTCGCGCCGAAGAACGCCACCAGCGCGGTGAGCGCGGCAACCGTCCAGATCGAATCTTTCGGCGAAACGTAGCCGAGCGTGCCGATGGCGAGCGCCACGAGAATCTGCGTGACGAGCATCCAGCCGCGCCGCCGCCCCGGGCGCCAGCCGGGCAGACGCGGCACGTAGCGGTCCATGAGCGGCGCCCAGACGAACTTCCAGGTGTAGGGGAACTGGATCAGCGCGAAGAGGCCGATCTCTTTGAGATTGACGCCCTCCGAGCGCAGCCACGCCTGCACCAGATAGACGAGCGTGAAGAGCGGCAGCCCGGAGGTAAAGCCGAGGAACACGCAGATCAGCATGTGCGTATTCAGATACGCACGCCAGCCGGGGTGGGATTCGTGAGCGGTAAGAGCGGGTGCCTCGTGGGGCGGATTCTGCATGTCGTCGTTAGCGGCGGCGGTGTTGGGTGCGGTTCCAGGTGAACTGGTCGGGCAGAAAAACACGCGACGCCGCGCACGGCGTCATTTTTTTCTCACGCGATAGACCGCAAGACTACCACGCCAGTTCACACCCCAACGAACGGTCTGACCCCCATGGAGCACGGCGCGGTCGAGAATTTCGATGCCCACCTCGGGCGCGAGCGCCTCGAAGTCCTTCACCGTGAGAACACGCACGTTCGGCGTGTTATGCCACTGGTAGGGCAGCGATTTCGAAACCGGCATGCGTCCGCGCATGACCGAAAGCCGGTGCGGCCAGTAGCCGAAGTTCGGGAACGAGACGATGCACTCCTTGCCCACGCGCGCCGTCTCGCGCAGGATGGCGGCCGTCTGGTGAATGGTCTGCAGCGTTTGCGAGAGGATCGCGAAGTCGAAGCTCGCGTCCTCGAACAGGCGCAGGCCGTCTTCCAGATTCTGCTGGATCACGTTGATGCCGTTCTTCACCGAAGCGAGCACGCCCGCGTCGTTGATCTCGATGCCGTAGCCCGTGCACTCCAGTTCCTCGGTGAGCAGCGAGAGCAGCGAGCCGTCGCCGCAGCCGAGGTCGAGCACCTTCGCGCGCGGTTCGATCCAGCGCGCGATGGTGCGAAAGTCGGGACGGGCGGAAAGACTGTCGAAAGCGCTCTGGTTCATGCGCCCACCTCAGCAGCAATACGTTCGTAGTAAGCGCGCACCACATTGTGATAGCGCGCGTCGTCGAGCAGGAAGGCGTCGTGGCCATGCGGCGCGTCGATTTCCGCGTAGGTCACCTGGCGCTTGTGATCGAGCAGCGCCTTCACGAGTTCGCGCGAGCGTGCGGGCGCGAAACGCCAGTCGGTCGCAAAGCTCGCCACGAGGTATTTCGCCTTCGTGTGCGCGAGCGCGCGCGTGAGGTCGCCGTCATACGCCTTCGCGGGATCGAAGTAATCGAGCGCGCGCGTGATCAGCAGGTAGGTGTTGGCGTCGAAGTAGTCGGCGAACTTGTCGCCTTGATAGCGCAGGTATGACTCCACTTCGAATTCCACGTCGAAGTTGAAGTTGTAGGCGTTCTCCGCGCCTTCCGCGCGGCGCAGCGCCCGGCCGAATTTCTCGGCCATGTCGTCGTCGGACAGATAGGTGATGTGGCCGATCATGCGCGCCACGCGCAGGCCGCGGCGCGGCTTCACGTGGTGGGCGTAGTAGTCGCCGCCATGGAAGTCGGGGTCCGAGAGGATGGCCGAGCGCGCGACTTCGTTGAACGCGATGTTCTGCGCCGAGAGCTTGGGCGTGGAGGCGACCACGATGCAGTGGCCGAGACGATCCGGATAGCGCAGGCTCCATGCAAGCGCTTGCATGCCGCCAAGGCTGCCGCCCATCACCGCGGCGAACTTCTCGATGCCGAAGCGATCGGCCACGCGCGCCTGGGCGTCCACCCAGTCCTCGACGGTCACGACCGGAAACTTCGCGCCATAGGGCTGGCCGGTGGCCGCGTCGAGGCTCATGGGGCCGGTCGAGCCGAAGCACGAGCCGAGATTGTTCACGCCGATCACGAAGAAGCGGTTGGTGTCGAGCGGCTTGCCCGGGCCGACCATGTTGTCCCACCACCCCACGTTCTTGGGGTCGTCCGCGTAGACGCCCGCCACGTGGTGCGACGCATTGAGCGCGTGACAGACGAGCACCGCGTTGCTGCGCGCGGCGTTGAGCGTGCCGTAGGTTTCGACCACGAGGTCGTACCCGGCCAGCGCCGTGCCGTTCTGCAGTTGCAGAGGCTCGTCGAAATGCAGTGTTTGAGGAGCGACGATGCCGATCGATTCCATTCGTTCCGCCTTGGTTTTTCGGGCGGCTAAACGGTGTCGGCGGGCGCGGAGTGCGAAAGGGTTGGCGCAGCTGACGACCTCTTTAGCCGCATTTATATCGAACTCCCGGGCCCCAGGCCTTGAGAGTTCACGCGCCCGCAATCGAGTCAGCAAATCGGCGCGTGGGTATTGCAAAAGGAACGCAGAGTATATCGGAAAAAGTGCAAAGCGACGCGGCGCACGGGAAAGGCGGCCCGGGCGGCGCGCTGCCGCCCCCGCGCTTTTGCACCGTCCCTTCACGTGCCCGCGCACCGCGCGAGGCCGCGAAGCCTTATCACTTGCCGGGTGCGGACGGATTCGCGTTGCGCCAGCGCCGCAGCTGCAAGGCCGCGATGATCATCAGGAGGCCGTAGAGGACCGCATAGGCGGCGATCACCCAGATCAGCGAGAGCGCGCCAGCACCTGGGAACATCGCGAAGAAAAAGCCCACCGTGGCCGAGAGCAGCCCCGAAATCCCGACCGCCCACGGATGCGCGATGGCGTGCCGGTACTGGATCGCGTAGACGATCTCGAAGATGCCCGTGAAGAACGCCCAGACGCCGATGATCATGACGAGGACGATGGCGGTCTCGCCGGGCCAGAAGAACGCCACGAGGCCCGCGATCACGCCGATCAGACCGATGACGATGTAGGTCCAGCGCCGCGTGCCGCCGCCGCGCGCCCCGTAGATGAGCGCGAACGCGCCGTCGACGAGGGCGTAGGCGCCCCAGACGATGGCGAGCGTGAGCACGGTGAGGCCGGGCAGCGAGAAGGCGAGCACGCCGAACACGATGGCGGCAATGCCTCGCGCAATGAGCCAGCCCCAGTGGGCGGAGAGGCCCATCAGGATGGGCGGCAGGCCGAGGGGAGGAACGGGACGGTTCATGCGACGGTTCTCCTTCCTGTTAGCGACGCGAGCCACCGCCACGGAACAACGCCGCCGCGGCCGCGCTATTGAAGAATGATGCGGATCTGCTCGTCGGCGTGCTCGCTCGGTGAACGCGTGAAGCCGCTTTGCGCGTAGCGATGCCAGCAACCCATCACATAGCGCACGACCAGATTCGCCCGGACCGTTGGATCGTATCCCTTGGCGGCCGGCTTCGCGTTGACATGGTCAGACCCCGAAATTGCCTTGCGCTCGGCTTCCTGGGCGAGGTCTACGCGCAGGCACTGGCGCAGCGACGCCTCGACGCGATCGAGCATCTGGTTCACGCGCTCGGCGAGGCGCTCATGCTCGCCCACGAGGGCTTCGCAGGTCAGTACGCGGGTCATGCCGGTGTTGCGTGTGGAAAAGTTCACGAGCATGAGGGCGATCGCACGCGCCTGCAGGACGCCGCTCGGCTCTTTTTCGACGATCTGGTTGATGAGGCCGAAGAGCGTCTGCTCGATGAAATCGATGAGGCCCTCGTACATCTGGGCCTTGCTCGCGAAATGGCGATACAGCGCGGCCTCGGAAACGCCCAGGCGCGCGGCCAGCGCCGCGGTGGTGATCTTCTCGCCGCGCGGCGCCTCGAGCATGGTGGCGAGCGTCTGGAGAATATGGATACGGCGTTCGCCCGGTTTCGGGCGGGGGGCGCGGCGGGCCGCGCCCGGCGAATCTGCTGCTTCGACTGCTTCACGCGTTTGTGTCGGCTGCATGGATATCGTCCCTGGCGTTGGCCTCTGGGTTGGCGCTCCCCCGTTTTACTTCGAGCGTCCCGACTGCAGGCCTGGTTTCAGGGATTTTAGCGAACGAATGCGACGATCGACATAGTGTGGTCTGCCGGTGCCCGGCAGATGCGCCGGCAAATGCCCGGTGATCCAGACGGTGCGGATGCCGAGGCGCCGGTAGCGCTTGAGATGGCTGCGCGTGTCTTCGATCAGGATCGCATCGGCGAGCGCCACGCCGGCCCGGCGCAGCGTGCCGCGCAGCATCGCGCAATCGGGCTTGGCGCGCCAGTAGCTGCGCGAGCGCATGCCTTCGATGGCGATCACGCGCTCGAACAGCCCCTCGATGCCGAGCGCCGCGAGCACCGCGTGCGCGTAGTCCTCGGGGCCGTTGGTGAGCACGATCTTGCGCCCGGGCAGCGCGGCGAGCGTGCGGGCGAGGCCGCGCTCGGCGTGCAGCATGCCGTGCAGGTCGTCGAAGGTGTGCACGACCTTGAGAAAGTCGTGCGGGTCGATCGGATGATGGCGCGTGAGGCCGAGCAGCGTCGCGCCGTAGCGGCGCGTGTAGCTCGTGCGCAGGTGATTGGCTTCGTCGCGGCTCACGCCGAGCGCGTCGATGATGTACTGCGTCATGCCGGCGTTGATGGCCGGGAAGATTGCGCGCGACGCATTGTGCAGCGTGTTGTCGAGGTCGAAGAGCCAGACGGGAGTGCCCACTTTGCGGGCGACGCGGCGCGGCCGGCGCCGGGCACGCCTGGCATGAAGGCTGGAGTCGGTCATCGCGGACGTGAGACGCGGCGGCGGCACGGCGCCGCCGCTGGGAGGAAGGCGCTTAGTGCGAGCGGATCATCGTGCCGAACGGCTGTTCGGTCAGGATTTCCAGCAGCACGGAGTGCTCGATGCGGCCGTCGATGATGTGCACCGAGCGCACGCCGCTCTTGGCTGCGTCGAGCGCCGACGAGATCTTCGGCAGCATGCCGCCCGAGATCGTGCCGTCTTCGAAGAGCGCGTCGATCTCGCGCGCCGAGAGGTCGGTGAGCAGATTGCCCGCCTTGTCCATCACGCCCGGGATGTTCGTCATCATCACGAGCTTTTCGGCGTTGAGCACGACGGCGAGCTTGCCCGCCACGAGGTCCGCGTTGATGTTGTACGAGAGGCCGTCTTCGCCGAAGCCGATCGGCGAGATCACCGGAATGAACGCGTCGTCCTGGAGCGCCTTCACGACCGCCGGGTTGATGGCCTCGACTTCGCCCACCTGGCCGATGTCGATGTACTGACCGGGTTTGTCGCGGTCCGGCATCATCAGCTTGCGCGCGTGGATCAGGCCGCCGTCCTTGCCGGTCAGGCCGACCGCGTGGCCGCCGAAGTGGTTGATCAGCGTGACGATGTCCTGCTGCACCTCGCCGCCGAGCACCCACTCGACGACTTCCATGGTTTCTTCGTCGGTCACGCGCATGCCCTGGATGAACGTGCCTTGCTTGCCGATCTTCTTGAGCGCCGTATCGATTTGCGGGCCGCCGCCGTGCACGATGACCGGATTGATGCCCACGAGCTTGAGCAGGATGACGTCGCGCGCGAAGCCCTGCTTGAGCCGCTCTTCGGTCATGGCGTTGCCGCCGTACTTGATGACGACGGTCTTGCCGTGATACTGGCGAATGTAAGGCAGCGCTTCGGCCAGAATTTCGGCTTTCAGGGTGGGGGCGATCTGCGAAAGGTCGATGGGCTCGGACATGGCGGCGGAGACTTGGACGAAAAACAGACGAAACTCGCGGACGAAGATCCGCGGACGAAGAACGCGGCCGCAAAACGGTCGAAACAGGGCGGATTGTACAGGACTGGCGCGGTGCAGCAGGGAAAACGGCGGGGAAAACGACGGGCACCGGACGCTTCGCGAGGCACATGCGCAACACGGGCGCGAGCGCATCGGCGCGCCGCAAAACGGGGCGAAATCGGCTGGGAAAGGCGGGCGTAAAAAGCGAGGTGCAAGACGCGCGCGCGGGCTGTGGCATCATCTTCCTGTCGCCAACCCATGGCTTCGAGAGGAGTGCGCGCCATGACCGCCTCCGCCGTGCCCGCCACCGGCATGAAAAGCGCCCGCTGCCCACGCTGCGGCAACAGCTTCGATTGCGGCAGGAACACCGAACCGTTCGATTGCTGGTGCAAGTCGCTGCCCGCCTTGCCCGCGAGCGAACTGGACCCGCGCGGGCGCTGCCTCTGCCCCCAATGCCTCGCGGCGGCGGCGGCGCCGGCAGCGAGCGACGCGCCGAAGGGCTGGAGCGCTATGCCGTGAAGGGCGTGCTGCGTTGCGCAGCGTGCGCGAGCGCCGCGAGATCGGCGCTCACTTCGTCGAGCACCGGTTCCCACTGTCTGAACGCCTGCTGACGGTACAGCCGGGTATTCGGATACCACGGACTGTCGCGTCGATCCAGCAGCCAGACCCAATGCGGATTCACGTCCAGCAGCACCCAGGCGCGCTTGCCGAGCGCGCCCGCAAGGTGTGCGCTCGACGTGCACACGGAAATCACCAGGTCGAGCGCGTCGACGAACGCGGCGGTATCGTCGAAGGTCTTCCACTGGGCGCTGAAGTCGGTCACCTCGAAGCCCGCTTCGTGCGCCGCGGCGATGTCCTGTTCCGCGCCGGGCTGCAGCGAATAGAACGCCACGCCCTCGATGCCGCCGAAATGCCGGGCATACCGCTCGAGTCCGATGCGACGAAACGGATTGCGCTTGTGCGTGAGGCTGCCCGTCCACGCGAGCCCGACCTTCAGACGCTGTTCGACCGCCAGGCGCTCGCGCCAGCGCGCCGCCGCCTCGGGATCGGCCTTGAGATAACCGGTGGGGCCCGGGACAGTCGCTTCTTCAGTACCGAATATCAGCGGCAGGCTCAACAGCGAGACTTCGCAATCGTAGGGCGGCAGGTTTTCGACGGGGCCGCCCGCGCAGTACAGGTCGCAATGGCGGCCCAGGCTGCGCGCGAGCAGCGCGCCCATCTGCGGAAACGTATTCCAGACGAGCCGGCCGCCTTCGCGATGCACGCGTGCGGCGAGCATGGGCACGTAGCGGCAGAATTGCAGCAGGTCGCCCATGCCCTGTTCGCCCCACACCAGCAATGTGCGGCCCGCGAGCGGCTCGCCTCGCCACTCGGGCTTCGGGAACACCGGGCGGCCCATGGCCAGTTCACTGGAGCCCTGCCAGCGCAGCTCGTGTCCGGGCCAGCCTTCGGCATAGTTGCCGCGCAGAAGCTGGATCATCGACAGGTTCGAACGTAGCGATGCGTCGTTGGGCGCATACTGGCAGGCGGCGCGCGCGGCGCGTTCGACCTCGTCCCACTGCTGCGTTTCCTTGCAGGCCATCGCATGGTTGTTCAGAGCGAGTGGGCTTTGCGGCGCGAGTTCGAGCGCGCGGCGGCTGGCGTGGAGTGATCGCGCCGCGTCGGTATCGGTTGGGAAAACGCGCGCCAGGTTGATCCAGGCGTTGACGTTGTCGGGCTCTTCGGCGACCGTTTCTTCGAGCAGCTGCAGAATCTCGCGGTCTCCAAAATTGATCTGCATCAAAGCTGTTGCAAGATTGTTGCGCAGATTTGGAAACGTACGCGCGATTCCCAGCGCGTGGCGGTAAGGTTCTATCGCTTCGGCGTGACGGTTTGCAAACTGCAGCGCGAGGCCCGCTGCGAACCACGCGGCGGCCCGCTCCGGTGCGAGCCGGGCAAGCGCGGCGCTCAGGCGTATGGCTTCTTGCGCCAGCGCGCTATCCTGTGCGCGAGCGGCGATGAGGACGAGCGTGTCGTCGTCCAGGCCGCGCAGCTCGGCGCGCGTGGCGGCCAGCAATTCGTGTGCGGACGCATCGGTCGCCTCGTCGGTCCCACTGGCGGTGGCAGCGTCGATGAAATCGAGAAAGAGATTGCGCACAGCGTGGAGTACGTCAGGGGGCGAGGCTTGCATTGTTCCGTCTTGCTTGTCAGAAAGCGCCGAAGCAAAAGTGGTCGGCGGATGACATGGATTGAAGCAAACCCTTTCAAGATGATGAATCAGATAAGTCTTAACCGGTAAACTGACAGCATGCATCGCATAACCGTCAGTGCTCGCGTCAATCTCAGCCATCTGTTCTGGCTGCGCAGTCTCGCCATCATCGGCCAGCTCTGCACGATCGCGTTCGTGCAACTCTTCATCGGCGTGCAGTTGCCGTTGCCCGCCATGCTGTTCGTGATCGCCATGGAAGTGGCGTTCAACGGCGTGACCTGGCTGCGCGTCACGCAGGATCGTCCCGAATCGAATCTCGAACTGTTCGGCCAGCTCTGGGTCGATCTCGGCGCGCTTTCCGCGCTGCTCTTTCTCTCCGGCGGCACGACCAATCCGTTCGTCTCGCTCTACCTGCCCTCGCTCGCCATCGCGGCCGCCGTCTTGCCGTGGTATCTCACCGCCTGGCTCGCGGCCTTCGCAGTGGCCTGCTACGTGCTGCTCGGCTTCGATAACGTGCCGCTCAATCTCGACAATCCCGCCAACCTGTTCGACTACTATCGCGCGGGCATGTGGGTGAACTTCATGGTGAGCGTGTGCCTGATCGTGTGGTTCGTCGCGCGCATGTCGCGTGCGCTGCGCCAGCGCGACACCGCGCTCGGCGACGCGCAGCAGCGCCTGTTGCGCGACGAGCGTGCCGTGGCGCTGGGCGTGCAGGCCGCCACCGTGGCGCACGAGATCGGCACGCCGCTCTCGACCATCGCCATGCTCACCGAGGAGCTGCGCGACGTCGCGCGCACGGACAAGGGCCTCGAACCGTATGCCCCCGACCTCGAACTGCTCGACAAGCAGATCTCGCTTTGCACCTCGGCGCTCGCACGACTCAGAAGCCGCGCCTCATCCACCGGCGCGCGCCAGCTCGTGAGCGAATGGCTCGGGCCGTTCGTCGAGCAATGGCGCCTGCGCCATCCGCACGTGAAGTTCGAACTCCTCGACAATGGACTGAACGACTTCGCCCTCGACGACACCGTCGCCGTTGGCCAGATCCTCACCATCCTGCTCGACAACGCCGCGCGCGCCAGCCGCGATTTCGTGACGCTGCGCGCCTATGCGGCCGCGCGGGCTGGCTACATCGATTTCGAAGTTTGCGATGCCGGGCCCGGCATTCCGTCCTCGCTGCGCGCCTCGCTGGGCGCCGCGCCCGTGGACAGCACCCAGGGCGGTCACGGCGTCGGGCTGTATCTGGCGTTTTCGTCGGCGGCGCGGCTTGGCGGCTCGATCGAACTCAACGACGTCACGCCGCCCGGCAGCGCGTCGGGCGAAGTGAGCGGCGCGGATGACGAGACGTCGACCGGCGCCGTAACCGGCAGCGGCACGCGCACGCGCCGTCCACGCGGCACCCGTGCGGTGCTGCGCTTGCCGGCGAAGCAGGTCAAGGCGGGTCAGGCGAACCCCGCGGCGGCGCGCGAAGGCGCAGCGCCCGCGAGTTCGGAGATTGGATCAGGCGAGGGGCCGACCCGGTCCGACGCCGCGTAACAACACGGAGAATCAGGCATGAGCGATATGAGTTTTCTGGTCATCGACGACGACGAAGTGTTCTCCGACATCCTCACGCGCGGCCTCACGCGGCGCGGCTTCGAGGTGAAGCAGGCACACAATGCGGAAGAGGCGATTCGCTTCGCCAATCAGCAGAAGTTCTCGCAGATCACCGTGGACCTGCATCTCGGCAACGACTCGGGCCTGTCACTCATCGCGCCGCTGCGCGAACTGCAGCCGGACGCACGCATGCTCGTGCTCACGGGCTACGCAAGCATCGCCACAGCGGTGCAGGCCGTGAAGGACGGCGCGGACAACTATCTGGCCAAGCCCGCCAACGTCGAGATGATTCTCTCGGCACTCCAAAGCGATGCGAGCGCCGTGCAGGCCGAAGAGGCCATCGAGCACCCGGCGCCGCTCTCGGTCGCGCGCCTCGAATGGGAGCACATCCAGCGCGTGCTGGCCGAGCACAACGGCAACATCTCGGCCACGGCGCGCGCGCTCAACATGCACCGCCGCACGCTGCAGCGCAAGCTCGCGAAGCGCCCGGTGCGCCAGTAAGCACAGTCCGGAACGGTAAAAGAAAAGGGACCCCGCGGAGTCCCTTTTTCATGCGTCATGCGTAACGTTTAGAGCACGTAACGCGACAGGTCTTCGTCCTGCGCCACTTCGCCGAGCGCGCGGTCGACATAGGCAGCGTCGATCGTCACGCTCTTGCCCGCGTGATTGCCGGCCGCGAACGAGACATCTTCCAGCAGCTTCTCGATCACCGTGTACAGACGGCGCGCGCCGATGTTCTCGGTCTTCTCGTTCACGGAGAAGGCGATTTCCGCGAGGCGGCGAATCCCGTCTTCGGCGAAATCGAGCTGCACGTCCTCGGTGGCGAGGAGCGCCTGATACTGCTTCACGAGGCTCGCGTCGGTCGCGACCAGAATCGCTTCGAAGTCCTTCACGGAGAGCGAGTCGAGTTCCACACGAATCGGGAAACGGCCCTGCAGTTCGGGAATCAGATCGCTCGGCTTCGAAAGATGGAACGCGCCGCTCGCGATGAACAGAATGTGATCGGTCTTCACCATCCCGTATTTCGTGTTGATGGTCGTGCCTTCCACGAGCGGCAGCAGATCGCGCTGCACGCCCTGACGCGAAACTTCGCCACCGCTGCCTTCGTTGTTGCGCGAGGCGATCTTGTCGATTTCGTCGAGGAACACGATGCCGTTCTGCTCGACGTTCTGCACGGCCTTTTGCTTGACCTCTTCGTCGTTGAGCATCTTGCCGGCTTCCTCGTCGGTCAGCAGCTTGAGCGCTTCCTTGACCTTCACTTTGCGGCGCGTTTTCTTGCCGCCGCCGAGATTGGCGAACATCGAGCGGATCTGCTCGGTCATGTCTTCCATGCCCGGCGGCCCCATGATGTCCATGCCCACTTGCGGCTGCTCGACGTCCAGCTCGATTTCCTTGTCGTCGAGCTGGCCTTCGCGCAGGCGCTTGCGGAAGGTCTGGCGCGTCGTGTTGTCGCCGCTTTCGGCGTGGCTCGCCGCATCGGACGAACCGAAACCTACCGGGCGTGCCGTCGGCAGCAGGATGTCGAGAATGCGGTCTTCGGCCTGATCCGTGGCCTTGCTGCGCACCTTGCGCATTTCCGTTTCGCGCGTCTGCTTCACCGAGATTTCGATGAGGTCGCGCACGATGCTGTCCACGTCGCGGCCCACGTAGCCCACTTCGGTGAACTTGGTCGCTTCGATCTTGATGAACGGCGCGTCAGCGAGCTTCGCGAGACGACGCGCGATTTCGGTCTTGCCGACACCCGTCGGCCCGATCATAAGGATGTTCTTCGGCGTGATTTCCTGGCGCAGCGGCTCGGCGACCTGCTGGCGGCGCCAGCGGTTGCGCAGCGCGACGGCCACGGCCTTCTTCGCGTTCGCCTGGCCGATGATGTGCTTGTCGAGTTCCGAGACGATCTCGGCGGGGGTCATGGTGCTCATCCTGATTCCTTCTCGTCGGTACGGTCGGTTGGCGAGTTATTCGATGGTTTCGATCACGCGGTTGTGATTCGTGTAGATACACATGTCGCCCGCGATTTCGAGCGATTTTTCGACGATCTCGCGCGGCGAGAGTTCGGTGTTCTCCACGAGCGCGCGGGCCGCGGCCTGCGCATACGCGCCGCCCGAACCGATCGCGCAGATGCCTTCTTCGGGATCGAGCACGTCGCCGTTGCCGGTGATCACGAGCGTGGTGGTCGCGTCGGCGGCGATCAGCATGGCTTCGAGGCGGCGCAGCATGCGGTCGGTGCGCCAGTCCTTGGCGAGTTCGACGGCGGCACGCGTGAGGTTGCCCTGATGCTTTTCGAGCTTGGCTTCGAAGCGGTCGAGCAGCGAGAACGCGTCGGCGGTGCCGCCGGCGAAGCCGACCATGACCTTGCCGCCGTAAATGCGCCGGACCTTCTTCGCGCCACCCTTCATGACGATGTTGCCGAGGGTGACCTGGCCGTCGCCGCCGAGCGCGACCTTGTCGCCGCGCCGCACGGATACGATCGTCGTGCCGTGAAATTGCTCCATGTGCGTTCCTTTTTACCGTTGATGCCGGGTTGGATGCGAAGGTGGTGTGCCGCCGCTTTCGGGTGGGCGCCGCGGTGCTCGCGCGCCGTGCATGCTGCGGGCGCCGCCGCCCTGAATCCGGGTGCGTCGCGCGCGCTTCTCGCGCGCCGCGAGCGCATATCACCTGGAGTTTAGGGCGGCGATGGGCATATCAAGGGCCGCGGGCGCAGAAAACGGCACGGCGGCTCGGTGGCGCCGCGGCCACGCGCAAAAGAAAAAAGCGCACGGGGCTCCGTGCGCTTCGACAGGGAAGGCAAGTCGCTAGCCGCGCAAGCAGGGCTTCGCGGCCAGAATAAAGCTCAATCGCCGAACAGCTTCTGGCGCAGTTCGCGTCGCTCTTGCGCTTCGAGCGAGAGCGTGGCGGTCGGGCGCGCGAGCAGACGCGGGATGCCGATCGGCTCGCCCGTTTCTTCACACCAGCCGTAGTCGCCGGAATCGATGCGCGCGAGCGATTGCTGCACCTTCTTGAGCAGCTTGCGTTCGCGGTCGCGCGTACGCAGCTCGAGCGCATGCTCTTCTTCGATCGTCGCGCGGTCGGCCGGATCGGGAACGATCACGGTTTCGCGCAGATTCTCGGTGGTCTGGCCCGCATTGCGGAGGATTTCCGCCTGCAGCTGTTCGAGCCGGTTCTTGAAGAAGGCGAGCTGATCCTCGTTCATGTAATCCTTGTCGCTCATCTTCAGGATTTCGGCTTCGGTCAAGAGTCGTTTCGTCGTCATCTGGCTTGCTTCTTCAATGAGTGAGGCAAAACTGGCACATCTTGCCTGCACTTTTGTGTTGCCCGCAGTGGCCGCGGTGGCCGTTACCAACCTTTACCACTTTGCCAGGCGCAGTTACCGCGCCGTTATATGCGCGCTGGCGGGCACGGACGATGAACTGTCGTGACGCCCGAAGCGCCGCTGCGGGGCCGAACTCCTCTGGAAACCGGTCATCAGATGCTTGTGAGGCATATATCGTACCGACTGCGCGCTGCGACGCGATGCGCTGCCGGCGGGGCGTCCCTCGGGAATTCCGGGGCACCTCTCTTCCAGTGGGGCCGTATTGTAACCGAACCGCAAACTCGCGCCGCAAGCGGGAAATCCCTGCTGTCACCCGCCTGTCGCCAGGCCGTTTGCGCACCGGTCGATATCCAGAAAATATAACGCGCCAATCGTGAAAAAGCGATGGTCGGGTACGTTATTTGACGCACAGAACCGGAAGGAATGCTTTGCGCCGGCCGCAAACGTGGCGCCGGCGCTGCGTCGCAGTGCAAACTCCAGACGAAAACGCCCGGCAGCGGGCCGGGCGTATCGGGAAAAGCGGGGGAGCCGCTCAGGCGAGGCAGGCGTCGAGCCCGTCGGTGATGAGGTCCTGCGGCAGTTCGATGCCGATGAACACCATCTTGCTGCCCTTCTTCTCGATCGGCAGCCACTTGGCGGCCAGGTCGCTGCCCATCATCTGGTGCACGCCCTGGAACACCACCTTGCGGTCCACGCCCTTCATGTAGAGCACGCCCTTGTAGCGCAACAGGCGCTCGCCGTAGATCTGCAGAATGCCGCCGAGGAAGTCTTCGAGGCGGTTCGGATCGAACGGACGGTCGCTGCGGTAGACGAACGACTTGATCTTGTCGTCGTGGTGCGCGTGATGGTGGTGGGCGTGATCGTGGCCTTCGTGGTCGCACTGGCCGTGATCGTGGTCGCAATCAGCGTGGTCATGGTCATGCGCGTGGTCATGGTCATGGTCATGGTCATGATCGTGATGCGCATGAGCGTGATCGTCTTCGGCGAGGAAGTCGGGGTCGATTTCGAGCTTCGCGTTCAGGTTGAAGCCGCGCAGGTCGAACACTTCCTTGATGTCGGCCTCGCCGAAATTGACCTGGCGGATCTGCGCCTTCGGATTCATGTGCAGCACGCGATGGCGCAGATCGGCGAGTTCATTCTCGTCGACGAGGTCGGCCTTCGTGATGAAGAGGCGGTCGGCGAAACCGACCTGGCGCTGCACCACTTCGTGCTCGTCGAGCTGATGGTTGCCGTGCTTGGCGTCCACGAGCGTGATGATCGCGTCGAGCAGGAATTCGTCGGCGATCTCGTTATCCATGAAGAACGTCTGCGCGACCGGGCCCGGATTGGCGAGGCCGGTGGTTTCGATCACCACGCGGTCGAAGTCCAGCTTGCCGTCGCGCTTTTGCTGCGCGAGATCGCCGAGCACGCGCGCGAGGTCGCCGCGAATCGTGCAGCAGATGCAGCCGTTGCTCATCTGGATGATCTGCTCGGTGCTGTCCTGCACGAGGATTTCGTTGTCGATGTTCTCTTCGCCGAACTCGTTCTCGATCACGGCGATCTTCATGCCGTGCTTTTCGTTCAGGATGCGCTTGAGCAGCGTGGTTTTACCGCTGCCGAGAAAGCCGGTCAGGATGGTGACGGGAATCATGCTGGTTGCCATGCTGTCTGCCTGGTAGGTGTTCGAGGGGTACGTTCAGGCGCGCCGCTTCGTGCTGTCGCTGCCTTCGAGTGTTACAACATAACTTCCTATTGAAACATATCTGCGCCGCGCCCGCATGCGGCGGCCGGGCGTGAGACCCAATCGGGGCGCGAACAGGCGGCCCGAAAGGCGTTCCGGCGCGGCGCAGAAAAGCCTCAAGTAAGGCCGTCTCAGGCGATTTGCAACAGCAGGCCTTTCAGATATTCGCCTTCCGGGAATGCCGTGAGCAGCGGATGATCCACACCGGCGCCAAGGCGCTTGAGGATACGCGCGTCCACCCTGGCGTCGGCGGCGGCGCCGGCCACGATCTTCTGGAACAGCGCCGAATCGATCGCACCCGAGCACGAGTACGTGAACAGCAGACCGCCCGGACGCAGCAGCTTGAAACCCGTGAGGTTGATGTCCTTGTAGGCGCGCGCGGCGCGGTCCACGTGCTCGCGCGAGGCCGCGAACTTGGGCGGATCGAGCACCACGAGATCGAAGCGCTCGCCATCGTCGTAGAGCCGGCGCAGCGTCTTGAAGGCATCGGCGTCGAGCCAGGCGGCGCGCGCGGCGTCGAAGCCGTTCGCCTCGACGTTTTTCTGCGCGGTGGCGAGTGCTTCGCCCGAGGAATCGATCGACACCACCCGTTTCGCACCGCCCTTCATGGCCGCGAGCGAGAAGCCGCCGGTGTAGCAGAAGCAGTTGAGCACCTCGCGCTCGCGCGCGTACGTCTGCACGAGCGCGCGGTTGTCGCGCTGATCCACGTAGAAGCCGGTCTTGTGCCCGTTGCGCACGTCCACGTGATAGCGCACGCCGTTCTCGCTCGTGATGATCGTGGCCGGCGGTTCGTCGCCTGCGAGCAGGCCCGTGATCTGTTCGAGCCCTTCCTTTTCGCGGATCGACACGTCCGAGCGCTCGTAGACGTTCGGGCAGCCCGTGGCCGACGTGAGCGCGGCGACGATCGCCTCCTTCCACGCCTCGACGCCCGCCGCCATGAACTGGCACACGAGCTGGCCGCGGCCGCTTTGTGCAACATCCCCGCCGTCTTCGATGTAGTAGTCGACGATCAGGCCAGGCAGGCCGTCGGCCTCGCCGAAGATCAGGCGCACCGCGCCCGTGCCGCTCACCATCGCGCGGCGGTCGGCCACGGCGCGCTGCACGCGTCGCTTGAAGAACGCGTGGTCGATGGGCTCGTTTTCGTCGAAGCTCCACACGCGTGCGCGAATCTGCGAATGCGGGCTGTAGGCGGCGCGCCCGAGGAAGCGGCCGTCGGCCGAGCGCACGATCACGGTCGCGCCTGGCGCGGGCTTGCCTTCCACGCGGTCGATCGCGTTCGCATAGACCCACGGATGGCGGCGCAGCAGGGATTTTTCTTTGGACGGCTTGAGGGTGACGATATTCATGATGGCTTCGATGCTGGGTAACGGCACTCGTGTCGCGCAGCGTTGCACGAGCGCCGTGGCGTATCAATCGCGCTTCTTGGCGCGTGGATGCGCGGTGTCGTAGACCTTCGCGAGATGCTGAAAGTCGAGCGACGTGTAGACCTGGGTTGCCGAGATGCTCGCGTGGCCGAGCAGTTCCTGCACGGCGCGCAGGTCGCCGCTCGACTGCAACAGGTGGGTGGCGAACGAGTGCCGCAGCACGTGCGGGTGCACGTTCGCGGGAATGCCCGCCGCGATGGCGGCGCGCTTCACGCGCTCGCGCACCACGCCGGGCGCCATGCGGTTGCCGCGCACGGAGAGAAAAAGCGGGGCGTCGTCGTGCTTCACGAAGGCGCTGCGGGCGGCGAGCCAGGCGTCGAGCGCGTCGAGCGCCTTGCGCCCGACCGGCACCATGCGGTGACGGTTGCCCTTGCCCAAGACCTCGACTTCGGCGGCGTCGCGCTTGAGCCAGCCCGCCGATTCGTAGCCGTCACGCTTGACGTAACGCACGTCGAGTCCCACGAGTTCGGCGAGCCGCAGCCCCGACGAGTAGAACAGCTCGAGCATCGCGCGGTCGCGCAACGCCTCGGGGCCGCCTTCCTCTGTGCCGGCGACGGCAGGCGCTTCCATGAGATGCGCGGCGTCGTCGACGGAAAGCGCCTTCGGCAGCGTTTTGGCGCGCTTGGGCGCACGCACGGCGGCCACGGGATTCGCGTCCATTTCGATGCGCCCCGCGAGCCAGCGATAGAAGGCGCGCCAGGCCGACAGCCGGTGCGCGATCGAGCGCGCCGAGAGGCCGCCCGCGTGCGCGCGCGCCACCGCGCCGCGCACTTGCGCGGCGGTGACCGTTTCGAGCGGCTTGTCGCTCGCGAGCTTCTTCAGCTCGTCGAGTTCATGCGCGTAGCCGCGCAGCGTGTGCTCCGAGAGCCGCCGCTCGTGTTCGAGCATCGCGAGATAGTCGGCGATCGGATCGGTTGGGTTCACGTTGGGCGGCTTCGGTGTGCGTCAGTGCGGCAGCAGGCGCGAGAGCGCCGCGCTCGCCAATGCACCGATCTGCGTGAGAAAGTCGGTGGCCATGCCTTCGTGGAAGCGGCGCGAGTCGGGCGAGCCCATCACCAGCAGGCCGAAAGCTTCGCCCCCTGGCGCGTCGTTCGAGGCCACAGCGGGGGCGCGCAGCGCGATGATCGCGACCGATTCGGCGGCGCCTTCACTCGAGTCGAGCCATTGCGCGGCCTCGAAGCCGGTGTTCGCGCCGCAATACGGCGTGTCGAGACTGTTCGCGAAGATACGCACTTCCTCGCCGGTATGGCGCGCGAAATCGGCCTGGCTGTAGGACTCGGCAACGTCCCAGACGCGCAGCGCGGCTTGCGGCATGTCGAACACGTCGCGCAGGTTCTGCGTGATCGAGCGCGGCAGCGCGTACGGGTCGCGCTCGGCGATCATGCGCGTGGTCCAGCGGTTGAACTTCGCGGCGATCGAATCGTTCTCGTGGCCGTAGCGCAGCAGCTCAGAAAGACGCCGCTCGAGATGCTTGTTCTTCTCGCGCAGCATTTCCATCTGGCGCTCCTGCAGCGAGACGGCAGCCTTGCCGTGCGGATTGCCTAGCTTGATCGTCGCGAGCAGTTCGGCGTGCTCAACGAAAAAATCGGGGTGGGCGAGCAGATAGTCGGCAACTTCGCGATCGTTCATGTTGTGGACGCGTTGTAGTTGTGAGGCGCGCACGGCGGCGCGCAGTCTGTCATGCGGTTGATTGTTTTCGAGTAGTCGTGCGGCGCGACGTTCTCTCGTTGCGCGCGCCGTACGAGGCCGATGTTGCGTGTCAGTCGGCCAGCTCGATCTCGCCTTCGAACACCGTGGCGGCCGGGCCCGCCATGGTGAGCGCGGCGGATTCGTCGCGCGCGCCGTCCCAGGCGATCGTCAGCAGGCCGCCGTGGGTATGCACCTTCACGGGCGTGTCGAGCAGCCCGCGGCGAATGCCCGCCGCCACGGCCGCGCATGCGCCCGTGCCGCACGCGAGCGTTTCGCCCGCGCCGCGCTCGAATACGCGCAGCTTCACTTCGTGGCGCGAAACGATCTGCATGAAACCGGCATTCACCTTGTTCGGGAAGCGCGCATGCGTTTCGATGACCGCGCCTTCGGCTTTCACCGGGTACGCCTCGACGTCGTCGACGACCTGCACCGCGTGCGGATTGCCCATCGAGACGACCGACACCCAGCGCCGGGCGCCGTTCACGTCGAGCGGCCAGAGCGTGTCGTTGCCTTCGCGGCGGCCTTCCAGGCCGTTCGCGTTGAACGGCACGTGCGCCGGCTCGAACTCCGGGCGGTCCATGTCGACGACGACTTCACCGTTTTCCTGCACGACGAGCGTGATCGTGCCCTTCTGCACCTGCACGCGCACGCGATTCGAATCGGTGAGCTTGCGGTCGCGCACGAATTTCACGAAGCAGCGCGCGCCGTTGCCGCAGTGCTCCACCTCGCCGCCGTCGCAATTGAAGATGCGATAGCGGAAGTCGACGCCTTCCACGGTCGGCTTCTCGACCAGCAGCAACTGGTCCGCGCCGATGCCGAAGTGGCGATCGGCGAGCGCGCGCACACGCTCGGGCGTGAGCGCGAGGTCCTGGCTGTAGCCGTCGAGCACGACGAAGTCGTTGCCCGCGCCGTGCATCTTGGTGAATTTGAGTTTCATGCCGTCATTGTAAGCGAGGCC
This sequence comes from Paraburkholderia sp. BR14312, assembly GCF_040948675.1. Lineage (NCBI taxonomy): Bacteria > Pseudomonadati > Pseudomonadota > Betaproteobacteria > Burkholderiales > Burkholderiaceae > Paraburkholderia > Paraburkholderia sp. BR14312. The sequence goes on along the minus strand of NZ_JBFPKI010000010.1, from coordinate 61,747 downwards.
CGGGCGAAAACCCGGGCCCGGGTCGTGTGCGCAACGCTCAGTGATAGACGCTCGGCTCGCCTGGCGGCCGCGTCTTGAAGCGCTTGTGGACCCAGTAATACTGCTCGGGAATATGCGGAATCTGCTCTTCGAGGAAAGCGTTCATGCGGCGCGCGTCGAGATCGTCGTCGCCGGTCGGATAATTTTCCCAAGGTTTGAACACTTTCAGCCGATAACCCTTGTAATTGGGCAACACCTCGCCGATGAACGGTACCACCTGCGCATGACCCACCTTCGCCAGACGTCCCACCGCAGTGAGCGTGCAAGCCGGCACGCCGAAGAAGGGCACGAACGTGGAATTGCGCATGCCGTAGTCCATGTCGGCGCCGAGCATCACGGGCTTCTTGTCGCGCAGCCAGCGCAGCACGGCGCGCGCGCTGTCCGCGCGGCTCACCATTTCCGCGCCGAAACGGCTGCGTCCCGCCTTGGCCGCGGCTTCGAATTCCGGGTTCGAGAACGGCTGGTAGAGCGAGCCGCACGGCCGGTGCAGCGAATAGTTCAGAAACATGGAGCCCGCCTCGATGCCCACGAAATGCAGGCCGAGAAAGAGCGTCGGCGGCAGGTTCGGATCGGTGAGATCGATCTCGCTGTCGAGTTCGACGATCTTTTCGAGCTTCTTCGCCGAGGCGAACCATTGCACGCTGCGCTCCATGTAGCTGCGAATGGCGTGGCGAAAGTGCAGCCCCGCCACTTCCTCGCGCTTTTCGTCGCTCCATTCGGGGAAGCACAGGCGCAGATTCGTATGAACGACGCGCTTGCGCCGGCTCGGGATCTTGTAGAGCAGCCAGCCGAGGCCGTCGCCCAGACGCGCGACGAAGCCATAGGGCAGGATCGCGAACAGCTTGAGCAGGCCGATGGCGAAACGGGAGCCGAGTTTGCCTATCATGCGGCAACTCCGCTGCAGGGCTTGCGAACTGTGAAGGGGACGATGAGCGGCACGCGGGAGAGACTCTGCGACAATTTAAGGAAGTCGCTATAATAAGGGCTTCGCCGAGTTAATAGACAACTTGCGGGGCGAAGCCGGTGGGCTGTGAACTGCGCGTAATCGAACGCGAATCATGGCAACTGGGCAGCAATTCCGCTAAAGCGTCGCCGCTTCAAAGCTCCCGAAGCTGGCTACGTGAACTCAACCGTCACCAGCTACAAGGAGCTAGACACGTGGCAAACGACTATTTCTTCACCTCCGAATCCGTCTCCGAAGGCCATCCGGACAAGGTCGCCGACCAGATCTCGGACGCGATCCTCGACGCCATCCTCACGCAGGACAAGTACTCGCGCGTTGCAGCGGAAACGCTGTGCAACACGGGTCTCGTCGTGCTGGCCGGTGAAATCACCACGACGGCCAACGTCGACTACATCCAGGTCGCGCGCGACACCATCAAGCGCATCGGCTACGACAACACCGACTACGGCATCGACTACCGCGGCTGCGCGGTGCTCGTCGCTTACGACAAGCAGTCGCCGGACATCGCCCAGGGCGTGGACCGCGCGCACGACAACAACCTCGACCAGGGCGCCGGCGACCAGGGCCTGATGTTCGGCTATGCGTGCGACGAAACGCCCGAGCTGATGCCGTTGCCGATCCACCTGTCGCACCGTCTGGTCGAGCGCCAGTCGAACCTGCGCCGCGACGGCCGTCTGCCCTGGCTGCGTCCGGATGCGAAGTCGCAGGTCACGATCCGCTACGTCGACGGCCGGCCGCACGCCATCGACACCGTCGTGCTCTCCACGCAGCACTCGCCGGACATCGACCTCGGCACGCTGCGCGAAGCCGTGATCGAAGAAGTCATCAAGCCGGTGCTGCCGGCCGAGTTGATCAAGGGCGACATCAAGTTCCTCGTGAACCCGACCGGTCGCTTCGTGATCGGCGGCCCGCAGGGCGATTGCGGTCTCACGGGCCGCAAGATCATCGTCGATACGTACGGCGGCGCAGCCCCGCACGGCGGCGGTGCGTTCTCGGGCAAGGATCCGTCGAAGGTGGACCGCTCGGCAGCCTACGCCGGCCGTTATGTCGCGAAGAACATCGTGGCCGCCGGCCTCGCGTCGCGCTGCCTGATTCAGGTGTCGTACGCCATCGGCGTGGCCGAGCCGACCTCGGTCATGGTCAACACGTTCGGCACCGGCAAGGTTTCGGACGCGACGATCACGAAGCTCGTGCGCGAACACTTCGACCTGCGTCCGAAGGGCATCATCCAGATGCTCGACCTGCTGCGCCCGATCTACGAAAAGACCGCCGCTTATGGCCACTTCGGCCGTGAAGAGCCGGAATTCTCGTGGGAAGCGACCGACAAGGCGCTGATTCTGGCCGAAGCCGCCGGCACGGAGCCGGTGAGCGCAGCCGTCGCGTAAGCGTTCGCATAAGCCGGCCTCGCGCCGGCTCGAGTGAAGCAAGCGAAGAAAAACCCCGCAGGGCGCAAGCCCGTGCGGGGTTTTTTGTTTTCTGCGGATCGCGCGGCGTGGGTCGCGCGCGGGTCTCAGCGCATCGCGAAGCCGAACCAGCCCGCACTGCTCGCGGCCATCCGGCGCGGCTTGCGTGTGCTGCGCGCCACATGAACCGTGGAAGGCGCGGCGAGCGTGCGCAGCGGTGCATTTGGACGATACAGCAGCGTGCGCAGCGAGAAGTGACGCGAGCCCGAGCGCATGCGCAGCACGGCGAAGAACGAGTGGAACCAGCTGCGCATGCCGTCGACGGGCTTCGCTTCGCGCACTTGTTGCGTGAGCGCGCGGGTGCGGGCGGCATGGTGTCGCAGTGCGCGCACGAGGTGACGGCGGGCTGGGCGTGCCGCTTTCAGGGCAGTGTGGGCGGCGTGGGTCATGCGTTGAGTATCGAAGAGGGTATGCATGGCGGTTGAGCAATCGGGTTCGAGGTGCGCCTTGCGCGACGCTTTGCATCGAGCAGCAAACGTGCCTGTCTTTCAGGGCGTCACGATGTCGGTGGACGGGAGACGGGCCGCATGGCGCGGCGTAGGACGCGACGCGACGGATTCTTCTGTTGGAGCACCTTGTGTGGCAAGGCGTTCACGGCGATCCGTCCGTGCGATGAGAATTCGGCGAAGTCGAACAACATCGCGACAGGCTACACGCGAATCGTGACCGCAAAAAGTCGGTTAATACCCGGCCCTGCGCGTCTTTGATGCAGACGATCCCGCCCTTTGTCTTCATCGCGGTGCGCGTGCGCCATTCGCGTGCGGGTCGATCCGCGGCGCGCATGGAGCCACTTCGTGTGAGCGCGTGGTCCTTCCCGCCGTGCCGGCACGCTTTACAATCGATGAGTCGGCGCGCGCCGACGCCTCAGCCTTATCGTTTGACGAAGCGACGAACGCAGGCTGCGGCCCTTGCTCGCATCGAGATCGCATAACGGAAGTCCCATGTCAGTCCATTCAAAGAAAGAACAGGTGCAGGCGCTGCGCGAGCGCGGCTTCGTGGTCGTGCCAGGGCTCGTTTCGCCCGAGCGCTGCGAGGCGATCAAGCGGGTTGCGCAGGAGCAGTTGCAGGCGGCTGCGGCGCCGCTCGAATTCGAAGCCGATTTGCGCTACCCCGGCGCGCCAGAATCGAAGGCCGCTCCCGGCGGCCACACGGTGCGGCGCCTGCTCGACGCCTACTCGCGCCACGCGCTGTATCGCGAATGGGCCACGTCGCCGGAAATCGCGGGGTGGATGGAGCTGTATTTCGGCGAGGAGCCGGTCCTCTCGCGCGCGCATCACAACTGCATGATGACGAAGCACCCGCACTACGGCAGCCTGACCGGCTGGCACCGCGACGTGCGCTACTGGTCGTTCGAGCGCGACGACCTCGTGTCGGTCTGGCTCGCGCTCGGGCCGGAGAAGATGGAAAACGGCGGCCTGTGGTTTGTGCCGGGCTCGCACGACGCGCCGTTAACTTCGGACAGGTTCGACACCGCGAAATTCTTCCGCGCCGACCTGCCGGAGAACAAGGCGTGGATCGATCGCGCCATCGCCCCGACGCTCGCCGCCGGCGATGTGGTCTTCTTCCACTGCAACACGCTGCATTCGGCGGGCCAGAACCAGAGCGATCAGGTGAAGTTTTCGCTCGTGTACACCTATCACGGCGCGAGCAACGTGCCGCTGCCGGGCACGCGCTCGGCGTCGAAGCCCGAGGTGAGGTTCTGAGGCGATGCAGCCGTGCTCTTCGTTAGCGCCGACGCCCCGACATCGCGAGCCCGGTGATGCCCGCGAGCGTCGCGGCGATGCCGCCCCCAATCAGGAGGATCGTGCGGTTGGTGGGCGCGCCGGTAAAGAGGCGCGACATGTCGTTCGCGAACGAATGGAGCGACTGGCCGCCGAAGTACAACAGGACGACGCCACAGGCGATGAGCGCGATCGAAATCGCTTTGGCCATGAACAACCTCTCGCAAAGGATGGACGCCGCAGTGTAGGCGAGCGGCCGCGGCGCGTCCAGGGTGCGGTTTTTTCACCGGCCTGACATGCGCTCTCCATCGCCTTTCCCGCATAGTGGGCATCTGCACGGCTTGGGCGGATTGGCTAACATAGCTGCCTCACGCGAGCGTCGCGCCTCACGGCACGTCGCGCCCATCCCTTCGCTTACTTCCCGTTTTCGCCGAGGATTCAGATCATGGCTTACGAAGCAGCCTCAGAACGCTATTCGGACATGCAGTACCGCTTTTGCGGCAAGTCGGGGCTCAAGCTGCCCGCGCTGTCGCTCGGTCTGTGGCACAACTTCGGCGACACCACGCCGATCTCGACCCAGCGCGATATCCTGCGCACCGCGTTCGATCTCGGCATCACGCACTTCGACCTCGCGAACAACTACGGGCCGCCGTACGGCAGTGCCGAAACTAACTTCGGCCGCATTTTCAAGGACGATTTCCGTCCTTACCGGGACGAACTGCTGATCTCGTCGAAGGCGGGTTGGGACATGTGGCCGGGCCCGTACGGCCAGGGCGGCGGCTCGCGCAAGTACGTGCTCGCGAGCCTCGATCAGAGCCTGCAGCGCATGGGCCTCGACTACGTCGACATCTTCTATTCGCACCGCTTCGACGTGGAAACGCCGCTCGAAGAGACGGCGGGCGCGCTGGCCACGGCCGTGCAGCAGGGCAAGGCGCTCTATGTCGGCATCTCGTCGTATTCGCCCGCGAAGACGCGCGAAATGGCGCGACTGCTCGCCGAATACAAGGTGCCGCTGCTCATTCACCAGCCGTCGTACAACATGCTCAACCGCTGGGTCGAGGAAGAACTGCTCGACACGCTCGAGGACCTGGGCACGGGCAGCATCGCGTTCACGCCGCTCGCGCAGGGCGTGCTCACGAACAAGTACCTGAACGGTGTGCCCGAAGACGCGCGCGTGAACCGTCCGGGCGGCGGCTCGCTCAAGAGCGAGCACCTGAGCGAGCAGAACATCGAGCACGTGCGCAAGCTCAACGACCTCGCGCTGCGCCGCGGCCAGAGCCTCGCGCAGATGGCGATCGCCTGGACGCTGCGCGGCGGCCGCGTGACCTCGGCGCTGATCGGCGCGAGCCGCGCGGAGCAGGTGCGCGAGAACGTCGCGGCGTTGAAGAACCTCGAGTTCTCGAATGAAGAACTCGCGGAGATCGACCGCTATGCGACCGAAGGCGGCGTGAACCTGTGGGAGAAGCCGTCGACCGATCAGCCCATCTGAGCGGCACGCTTCTGCCTGCTTGCCGGCGCAATGAACCGCCTCCTCGCGAGGCGGTTTTTTATGCGCGAACGATAGGCCTTACATCGGCCGTGGCCGCGCGGCGCGCCGTTCTTCGCTTTGTCATGTGGCCCTGCTAACGTCGCGGCAGCCTTTGCCGCGAGGAATCACCATGGAGTTCTTGAGCGCCGAAACTGAAGCGCTTTCCCCGTCCGCCGCCCGAGCTGAACCCGCCAGGCGGCCAACCCACTCGCCCCAGCCCGCGACGGCGGCTCGCACCAACGCCGCGCTGATCGCATTCGCGTTCACCGCGCTCTGCTACGAACTCGTCGGATTGCCGCTCTTGCTGGACGCAACGGGCGGCCCGACGCTCGCCTTGCTGGCGACGCTCGCCCCCGTCGTGCTCGCCACGCCGATCCACTGGGGCCTCATTCACGAAGGTATCCACGGACAGCTGGCGCGCGACCGGCGCGTGAACGAATGGCTCGCCCGCGCGCTCGCGATCGGTCTGGCGATGCCGTTCGACGCCGTGCGTTTCGGACACCTGATGCATCACCGCTTCACGCGCGAGCCGTTCGACCGCCCCGATGTGCACGACACGCACGGCGCGAGCGGCCCGCGCTGGCGTCGTCGCGTGGCGTACTACGGGCGGCTGATGGGTGGTCTCTACCTCGCCGAATTGCTGCTGCCGCTCTTGGCGTTCATGCCGGGGCGGCTCGCGCGCGCCATCATCGAGCGCGGGGTGGGCGCGCATGGCCGCGAAGGCGTGCAGGTGCAGCGGCTCTTCGCGAACCACGCCACCGATCCCGTGAGGCGCCGCGGCGCGCGGCGCGACTGGCTTGCGTCCCTCGCCCTCTATGCGGCTTCGTTCGCGCTCTACGGCAAGGCCTGGCCCGTGCTGCTCGCGGTGATGTATCTGCGCGGACTGTGGCTCTCGCTCGCCGACAACCTGCCGCACTACGGCGTCGCGCTCGACGAACCGGGTCGCGCGCGGGATTTTCGCGTGCCGCGTGCGCTGGGCGTGCTGCTGATGAATCACCATCTGCATCGCCAGCATCATCTGCGTCCGACGCTGCCGTGGACAGCGCTCCCCGCGCTAGCACACGCCGAAGAGGCCGCAGGCGCGTCTGCGCGAACGGGCTATCTGGCCGCTGCGTTGCGTCAGTTCAAGGGCTTGCAGCCGGGGGGCGATCCCGGCTGAGGAGGGGGCAAGCGAATGCCGCGCGTGCGCGCAAGCCGCGGCGCTTCGAGCCGCGAGCATTCCGCTTCGTCAGTTCGCGCGTCTGCGCATCGCGAGCCGCCGTGCGTATGAAGCGTACGCCAGACGTCCGCTACATCAGCGCCGGCAGTGTCTCGACGAGTGCAACGGCCGCGAGTACGCCGATCAGCGCGCCGATCACGCGCAGCGTGTTGTGTCTGAATTCCGTTGCGCACGGCACTGCGCCAAGAAAGAGCGCGCCAGCGAGGGCCATCGGGATGATCATCACGAAATCGCCGATCGTGAAATAACCTTCCATGCTTGTCTCCTGTCGATCCGGAGTGAGTGCTTCAGCACTGACTCCGGTCCCATGCAGGGGTTGCGTATCGTATGGGCGACGAAGGCTCGCAGTGGTTGTCGTTCTCGTCGCCATGCCGATGGCATGGCGCTGCGGCCCCGGGCCTGAAATCGAGTATAGGTGAGGCCGGCGAGCGCGGCGGCACGCGTGAGCGCCGCGAGGCTTTCCGTGAATCTCCTGTCGCGCCGCAAAAGCCCGCCAGAGGCGGAGTTCCGCTGCGGTGCGATGCGCGCGGCGCGCAAATCGCCAGTCGTCTGAATATTACGGACGCCTTTCGATTGCGGTGGCCCGCGGCACACAGAGGCGCGGGTGCGAACGTTGCATGCCGCGCGGGCTCAGGCCGCTCCGGCGCGCTCGCGCGCGCGCAAGGTGAGCGCGAGTGCTAGGCCCACGACCAGCAGCACGATCACGAGGCCGGCCACGCCGCCCCAGCCTGCCCCGGCCCAGAAGTGTCCGCCGATCGAACCCATCACGCTCGACCCGAGGTAGTAGGCGAGCAGGTAAAGCGCAGCCGCCTGGCCCTTCGCTTCGCGCGCGAGGCGCCCAACCCAGCCGCTTGCTACTGCGTGCCCCGCGAAGAAGCCGATGGTCAGGCAGGCGATGCCCGCGGCAATCGCCGTGAGCGGCGCGAACAGCGTGAGCACGACGCCCGTGAGCATCAGCGCGAGACTGGCGATCAGCACGCGGCCGCGCCCGAACGTGTCGGCCATGCGGCCCGACCACGGCGAGGCGACCACGCCCGTCAGGTAGACGAGGAAGATCGCGCCGATGGCCGCCTGGCTCATGTGATAAGGCGCCGCGATCAACCGGTAGCCGATGTAGTTGTAGAGCGTGACGAAGCTGCCCATCAGCACGAAGCCCATCACGAACAGCATGGGCAGACCCGGCCGCGCGAAATGGCGCAGCAGCGCCGCGCGGTGATGCGCGAAACCGAGGCCGCTCTTCGGCGCGAAGTGGCGCGAGGGCGGCAGCAGCGAGCGAAACGCGAACATGGAGGCGAGCCCGAGCACGCCAATCACGGCCACGGCCGCACGCCAGCCGAACAGATCGGTGACGATGCCCGTGATCACGCGCCCCGCCATGCCGCCGATAGCCGTGCCGCCGACGTAGAGGCCCATCGAGAGACCGAGACCGTCCGGGTGCATTTCCTCGGCGAGCCAGGCCATGGCCACCGCGGGCACGCCGCCGAGCGCGATGCCCAGCAGCGTGCGCAGCACGAGCAGCTCATGCCAGTGCGGCACGAAGGCGGTGGCGAGCGCGAGCAGCGACGAGGCGCACAGCGATGCGGTCATCATGCCGCGCCGGCTCCAGCCTTCGGAGACGAAGCCCGCGACGAAGATCGCAGCGGCAAGCGCGGCCGTGGTGAACGAGAGCGAGAGGCTGCTCTGCGCGGGGCTCACGCCGAAGGTCTGGGAGAACGCGGGCAGGAGCGGCTGCACGCAGTAGAGAAGCGAAAAGGTGGCGTAGCCGGCGAACAGCAGCGCGAGGCTTGCGCGCCAGAATGCGGGGGTGCCGCGTTCGATGTACGGAACGGCGGAGGGCGCGGAAGTGCGCGGGGCGCCCGGTGATGCAGTCACGACAGGATCTCCAGCAATATGGCAAAGGCGCAACGATACGCCTGTTGGGCAAATGGCGTTGTCGAGCGCCGCAGGCCGGGTGCCTGGCGTGACCGCGCGGCCGTTTAGCCCGGAGCGCGCGAGGCGCCTGGCTGCGCGCTGCGAGCGGCGGCCGGCGCAGCGCCTTGCGGCCCGCTGGCGGGCTGCGCTTTGTGCGCGTCGTCCGGGTGGACCAGCGCCGCGTCGCTCGGCAAGTCCGCCGCGTTCCAGCCGCCGCCGAGCGCCTTCACGAGCGCGACGCTCGCCGCCATGCGCCGGCGCGAGATCGCCACGGCCTGGCGTTCGTTGGTGAGCGCCGTGGTTTGCGCGACCACCACGTCGAGATAGGTGATCGCACCGCCCAGATAGCGATTGTTGATGGTGACGAGCGTGCGCTGCGCGGCATCCACCGCGCGGTCCTGGGCGTTCGCCTCCTGCTCCAGCACGCGCAGCGCCGCGAGGTTGTCCTCGACCTCGCCGAAGGCGTCGAGCACTGTCTGGCGATATTGCGCGACGTTCTCGTCGTACTGCGCGCGCGCTTCGTTGCGCACCGCCTCGCGCCCGCCGAAGTCGATCAGCGTGCCCGCGAGCGTCGGCCCGAGCGACCAGAAGCGCGCGGGCGCGACGAGCCACTGGCTGAAGTTGGTCGCCTCCAGGCCGCCCGTGACCGCGAGCATGAGGTTCGGGAAGAACGCCGCCGTCGCCACGCCCACCTGCGCGTTCGCGGCGGCCACACGGCGCTCGGCGGCCGCGATGTCGGGGCGCCGTTCGAGCAGCGTCGACGGCACGCCCGGCGGGCTCGCGATCGCGCGCACCGCGTAGGCTTCCTTCGGCGCGGCAGCGAGCGTGAACGTGGAAGGCGACTGTCCGGTCAGGATGGCGATGGCGTGCTCGAGCTGCGCGCGCTGCACGCCGAGATCGATCGCCTGCGCCTCGGTGGTCTGCAGCTGCGTTTGCGCCTGGCCCACGTCGGCGTCGGTGGCGATGCCGCCCGCGTAGCGGTTCTGCGTGAGTTCGAGCGATTCGCGGTAGGCCTTGATCGTGTCGTCGAGCAATTGCCGTTCGCGGTCGATGCCGCGCAGCTCGAAGTAGTCGGTCGCGAGTTCGGCCTGCATGGAGAGCAGCACGGCCTGCATGTCGGCGGCGCTCGCCTGTGCGTTCGCCCTGGCGGCCTCGACGTTGCGCGCGACGCGGCCCCAGATATCGGGCTCCCATGTGGCGTCGATGCCCACGGAGTAGTCGTTGATCGTTTGACCGGCCTTCGACGTGTACAGGAGATTCCGCGAGGTGCGGTAGCGCGAGAAGTCGCCGCTCGCCGTCACGAGCGGGAAAAAGCTGGAGCGCTGCTGCGCGACGTTCGCGCGCGCCGCGCGAAAGTGCGCCTGCGCGGCCTGCACGTTCTGGTTCGCGCCTTCGACCTGGGCTTCGAGCGCGTCGAGCGTGGCGTCCTCGTAGATCGTCCACCACGCGCCGCGCGAGGCGCTATCGGCGGGCTGCGCAATCGTCCAGCCCGTGCCTTCGAGTTCCTTGAACGTCGCGGCCACGGGCATGGTGGGGCGCACGTAGTCGGGGCCCACCTTGCAGCCGCCGAGCGCCGCAAGCATGGCCAACGCGCACAGTCGAATCCGCGCGTGCTTCATCATTCGCCCTGCGCCTGCGCGCTGTTGCCCATGTTCCTGCCCGCGCCACTCGCACCGCTCGCGCCATGCGCCGCATCGGCCTCGTGCTCGCCGTGCGGCTGCACGATGCGCACCGGCGTGCCGTCGACGATCGCGTCCTGCGGATTGACGATCACGCGCTCGTCGCCGGAGAGCCCCGCCGCTACCGCCACCCGCGTGCCGAAGTCGGTGCCGAGCGTCACATTCACGAGCTTCACGCGATCTTGCGCATCGACAGTCGCCACCTTCACGCCGTCGGGGCGGAACAGGAACGCGTTGCCGGGCAGCGTGATCGGCGTGGCCGAACCGTCGAGCGCGAAGTGGACCTGCGCGTAGGCGCCGGGCAACAGTTCGCCGCTGCGGTTGTCCACATCGACTTCGACCAGCATCGTGCGCTGCTGCGCATCGACGGCACCCGCCGTGCGCGCGACGATGCCGGGAAAGTGCTTGCCCTGCTCTTCGTTGAGCGTGAGATACGCATGCTGCTGCACGCGGATCTGCTGCGCGTAAGCCTGCGGCACGTTCGCGTACACGCGCAGACGGTCGGCCTGCGCAAGATGGAACAGCTCCTTTTGCGAGGTGCCGCCGTTGCCCGCGTCGATGAGTGCGCCCACGTCCACGTTGCGCGCCGTGACGATGCCGTCGAAGGGCGCCGTCACGCGTTCGTACGACTGCAGCTGCGAGAGCCGTGAGACGTTGAAGCGCGCGGAGTCGAGCGTGGCCTTTTTCGCGAGCATGTCGCCGACTTTTTCATCGGTGTCCTGTTTCGCCACCGAGCGTGTTTGCAGCATCTGCGTCCAGCGGTCGGCCGTGGTTTTCGCGAGCGCGTAGTTCGCTTCGGCATTGGCGAGATCGGCGCGCGCGGCGCGCAACTGGTCGTCCACTTCGGGCGCGTCGATTTCGGCGAGCAACTGGCCCGCCTTCACGTGCGCGCCGATGTCGAAGTACCACTTGCGCAGATAGCCGCTCGTGCGCGCGTAGATCGGCGTGTCGAGAAACGCCTGCACGTTGCCGGGCAGCACGAGGTCGAGCGCGCGCGTCGAGCGCTGCGGCGTGACGACCTGCACGGTCAGCGTGCTCGCGCTTTTTGCCTCGCGTTCGAGCGCCGCATGCGCGCTATGGCGCGACCAGATACCCTGCGCCGCGAGGCCGAGCACGATGAGCGCGGCGAGCACAAGGGGCCAGCGCCGCGATCGATGACGCGACGGCTCTTGCGGCGATGGCGTTTGCGAATGATTCGTCATGACAGGGTATTCATGATTTGGGCACCACGTTTTCACTGGCGCGCTGGCGGCGCTCGCCGAGCTTGCGGTAGATGAGCGAGAACACCACGGGGACGAAGATCAGCGTGGCGAGCGTGCCCACCGCGAGGCCACCGATCACGGCGCGCCCGAGCGGTGCGTTCTGCTCGCCGCCTTCGCCCAGGCCGATGGCCATCGGCACCATGCCGATCACCATGGCGAGCGCGGTCATGAGCACGGGGCGAAAGCGCGTGTAGCCCGCTTCGATCGCGGCACGCGCCGCGTCGCCGTGCAGGCGCAACTGCTCGCGCGCGAAGCTGATGACGAGAATGGAGTTCGCCGTGGCGATGCCGATACACATGATCGCGCCCGTGAGCGCGGGAATGGACAGCGTGGTGTGCGTGAGGAACAGCATCCAGACGATGCCCGCGAGCGCGCCCGGCAGCGCCGTAATGATGATGAACGGATCGAGCCACGACTGGAAGTTCACGACGATCAGCAGATACACGAGCACGATCGCGAAGACGAGCCCGCCGAACAGTCCGGAGAACGAATCGTTCATCGTCTGCACCTGGCCGCGCAGCTTGATGCTCGACGTCTTCGGCAGTTCGCCGCGCGTCTGGTCGACGATCTTCGCGATGTCGTCGGAAACGGCGCCCAGGTCGCGCCCGTCGGCGGTGCCGTAAATGTCGATGGTGGTCTGCGCGTTGTAGTGCGTGACCACCGCGTCGCCCGAGATGCGCTGCATGCTCGCGAGAGAGCCGAGTATGTTGCTGCGCCCGTTCGCGGTGAGTGGAATGTTGGCGAGCGATTGCAGCGAATCGATCGTGTATTGCGGGGCTTCGGTGACGACGTTGTAGCTCACGCCGTTGATCGGGTTGAGCCAGAACGTGGGGGTGGTCTGCTGGCTGCCCGAGAGTGTGATGAGCAGGTCGCTCGCCACGTCCTTCTGCGTGAAGCCCGCCTGCTGCGCGCGCGTGCGGTCCACGTCGATGAAGATGCGCGGCAGGTCCGCGGGCTGCTGGATGCGCGCGTCGACGAAACCGGGCACGCCGCGCAACCGAGCGAGCAGCTTCGCCGCGAACGCGCGGTTGCCGGCCACGTCGCGCCCGACGATCTGCACATCGATGGGCGAGGGCATGCCGAAGTTCAGCGTCTGGCTCACGATATCGGCGGGCAGGAAGGCGAACTGCACGCCCGGAAACTCGTCGTTGAGCGTGTGCCGCAGGAGGCGCACGTAACCGGCGGTCGGGTGATGGTCCTCGTTCAGCGAGATCAGCACGTCCGCGTCGGACGTGCCGATGGTGCCCGTGTTGCTGTACGAGAGGTTGATGCCCGAGACCGGCAGGCCGATGTTGTCGATGATCGAATGCAGCTCACCCGGCGGAATCAGCGTGCGCACGCGCTTGTCGATACGGTCGACGAGCACGGCGGTTTCTTCCACACGCATACCGGTCTTCGCGCGCACGTGCAGCGCGATGGTGCCCGCATCGACCTGCGGAAAGAAGTCGCGCCCGAGGAATGGCATGAGCAGCAACGACGCGCCACAGCAGGCGAGAAACGCCACCACGAACCACACGGGATGCTTCACGCGCGCCGTGAGAAACCCGCGATAGCGCTCGCGCAGCCCCTCGAAGCCGCGCTCGAACGCGAGGTGCACGCGCATGAACGGATTGCGCGTCGCGCCATGCGTGTGATGCAGGTCGGCGGCCTTGCGATGGTGGCGCATCAGGTACTTCGCGAGCGTTGGAACGAGCGTACGCGAGAAGAAGTACGACGCCAGCATCGCAAACACCACGGCTTCCGCGAGCGGAATGAAGAGGTAATGCGCCACGCCCGTGAGCAGGAACATCGGCACGAACACGATGCAGATGGAGAGCGTGGAGACGAGCGTGGGGATCGCGATCTGATGCGCGCCGTCGAGAATCGCCTGTTCCAGCGTCTTGCCTTGCTCCAGTTGCTGGCTGATGTTCTCGATCGCGACCGTTGCGTCGTCAACCAGAATGCCGACCGCGAGCGCGAGCCCGCCCAGCGTCATGATGTTGATGGTCTCGCCGAGCGCCGCGAGAACGATGACCGAGGTGATCATCGACAGCGGAATCGAGATCGCGATGATGAGCGTGGCGCGCCAGTTGCCGAGAAACAGCAGGATCATGAGTGCCGTTAGCGCGGCGGCGATGAGCGCTTCGCGCAGCACGCCCTGCACGGAGGCGCGCACGAACAGCGACTGGTCGGCGACCGGATCGATATTGAGCGACGGTGGCACGAGATTGCGCAGCGTCGGCATCATTTCCTTGATGCGATCGACGATCTCCAGCGTCGACGTGTTGCCGCTCTTGTTGATGGTGAGAAGTGAGGCGCGCTGTCCGTCCACGCGCACGATATTGGTTTGCGGCACATAGCCGTCGCGCACGTGCGCCACGTCGCGGATGTAGATCGTGCCGCTCTCCGTGGTTTTCACGGGAATGTCGTTCAGGCCCGCTAAGCTCTCGGGGCTTGCATTCATCGTCACCGAATATTCGGTTGCGCCGATTTTGGCCGTGCCCGAAGGCAGGATGAGGTTTTGCGCGCTGATCGCGTTCACCACGTCCATGGGCGAGAGATTGTGCTGCTGCAGCGCGCGCTGGTTGATGTCGACCATGATCTGCCGCTGCTTGCCGCCATAGGGCAGCGGCGCGGAGGCACCCGGCACGGTCGCAAGCTGCGTCTTCAGGAAGTTGTTACCGTAGTCGAACAGTTCCTGCTCGGTCAGCTGCGGCGATGAAAGCGACAGGCGCAGGATCGGCACCGTCGAGGCGTTGTAGCGCAGGATGAACGGCGGCTGGATGCCGGGCGGCAGCGAGCGCAACTGCGCCTGTGACAGCGCCGTGACTTCGGCGAGCGCTTCCTGGATATTGGCATGCGGCTGGAAGAAGATCTTCACGACCGCAATGCCATTCAGCGACGTCGATTCGGTGTGCTCGATATCGTTCACCGCCACGGAAAGGCCGCGCTCGTAGTTGAGCACGATGCGCTTTTCCATCTCGTCGGCGGGCAGACCCGTGTAGGTCCAGATCACCGAGAGCACCGGAATGTCGATGTTCGGGAAGATGTCCGTGGGCGTGCGCAGGATCGTCAGCGGCCCGACAATCAAAAGCAGCAACGCGAGCACGACGAACGTGTACGGGCGCTTGAGCGCGAGTCGAACGATCCACATGGAACGGCGGGTTCCTTCGCTGGTGGCGGAGTCTGGCTCGCGCGGCTGGTCTGGCCGCGGTGGCGAGCGTTCAGGTTATCGGTATCGTGGCCGGCTGTTGTGGCGCGCGTGCGGTCTTTGCCTGTGCTGCGCCGGGCCTTTGTGGTGCACGGTTGGGACAGGACTATAGCGCCACTCACCTTGCATCAGCGTACTTTTTCAGGGACTGCCCTAGCAAGGTCGCGAAGAATGGGGTTTACCATCTGTTACAGTCAGGTTTTCGTAAGATGCGTGAGCGAAGCGGGGCGGGGCTGTGGCGGCACGAGGCGCCAAATGCATGCCGCCGTTGATACACCCCCCTATTTTTTCGCTTTGCTCGCGCGCTCAAACAGGCAACAATGGGGTTGCCAAGGGTCCGGCCGTGCTTAAGCGCGCGGCGAGAGCGGGTCGCCCGAGGCGGGTTTGGATGCGCGCGCAACTGATCGTGCGCATCGGTTTTTTTGTCAGCATGCCGACCGGACTTCCTTCGAGGGAGCCGGCGAAGGTAGCGAGGTAACGGGGAAACATCATGCAAATCGGTTCTATTGTCCGTTCCGTTCATATCGCGGTGCCACAGGGTGCGCGCGGCATCGTGATGCGCATTCTCGGCGACATGGCGATGGTGACGTGGTATGCCGGGGAGCCCGGCACGTCGGCGCAGCTCAATACCGAGCCCTTTTTTCTCGAAGATCTGATCGATACGGGCGAGCACGTCATGCCCGCCGGCGCGCAGATCCACTGAGTCTGGGCCGTGTGACACGTTGACGAGGCGCCCTGCGTCTCGTCGCAGGGTTGTGCGCCGCGTTTGTGTTCATCATGTCTGCCGTGCGCAGCGATTGCTCGCCGGCACTGCCCGCAAGAGGCACAATTGCGGGTATGAATTACGATCCTTCTCCTGTCCCGGGCGGCCCCTCCGGTCCCGGCGACCAGCAAGCCGCGCCGTACACGCGCCTCACGCCCGAATGCGTGCTCGACGCCGTCGATGGCGTGCTGATCCCGGCCGAGCGCCGCACGGATGGCCGCATGCTCGCGCTCAACAGCTACGAGAATCGCGTGTACCAGGTGGGCGTGGAAGACGGCCCGCCGCTCATCGCCAAGTTTTATCGCCCTGAGCGCTGGAGCGACGAGGCGATACTCGAGGAGCACGCATTCGTCGCCGAACTCGCCGCGCGCGAGATTCCGGCCGTGCCTGCGCTCGCCTTCGAAGGGCGCACGCTGCACGAGTTCGACGGGTATCGCTTCTCGCTGTTCGAGCGGCGCGGCGGCCGCGCGCCGGATCTCGACCGCAGCGACACGCTCGAATGGCTCGGCCGTTTCATCGGGCGCATTCATGCCGTGGGCGCAACGAGGTCGTACGAGGCACGCCCCACGCTCGACATTCAGTCCTACGGCTACGAGCCGCGCACGTATCTGCTCGAACACGGCTTCGTGCCCGAGGACGTGCGCGAAGCATGGCAGGCCGCGGTGACGCTCGCGCTCGAAGGCGTGGAGGCGGCCTTCGAGCGCGCGGGCGAGGTGCGGTCGTTGCGCCTGCACGGCGACTGCCATCCGAGCAATGTGCTCTGGACCGACGCCGGCCCGCATTTCGTGGACTTCGACGACAGCCGCATGGGTCCCGCTATCCAGGATTTGTGGCTGCTTTTGCCCGGCGATCGCGCGGGCGCTTCGCGTGCAATGGCCGATTTGCTCGCGGGTTACGAGGACTTCTGCGAATTCGAGCCGCGCGAGCTGCATCTCGTCGAAGCGCTGCGCACGCTGCGCCTCATCCACTACTCGGCCTGGCTCGCCCGCCGCTGGCACGATCCCGCGTTTCCGGCCGCCTTCCCGTGGTTCAACACGCAGCGCTACTGGGAAGAGCGCATTCTCGAACTGCGCGAGCAGATCGGCGCGATGCAGGAAGGACCGCTCTGGCCCGTGTGAACGTCGTGCGCCGGCTCACTGCGCGCTCGCCGGACTATCCAGCGCGCCGCCCTGGGCCGACGGCTTGACGATCAACTGCGCGCGCAGGTCGCGCGCCATCGTCTCGAACGCGGGGCGCATCTGCGCGAAATCGTCGGCGCTGCATACGTCGCTCGCGAAATGCGTTTGACCCGTACGCGTGACGCGCAGCACATTCGCCTGCGGGTCGAGCGCGTAGTGCGAACTGAAATCGATGAAACGGTTGTCGGCGTGCTGCGGCATGGGGACGTCGAGTACGCGCATGCCCGGCGGCAGCACGATGCGCGTGCGCTCGGTCACCACCACGTTGCGGCACATGAAGGGCTGCGTGCGCCGCGATTCGCCGAGCCAGTAGCGCAGATTCGCGTCGAGCCCGCCCACGAAGCTCGTGAGCGTGGGCACGGGCGTGGTCATTTCCGGGTCGACGAAACCGTCGAAGGTGCCCGTGAGCGTGAGCACGAGCGGACCCGCCGTGGCGTCGAGCGGGCTGGAGGCGAGCGTGGCGTTGCCGCGCAGGTTGGCGTTGCGCAGCTCCCATTGCAGCGACTCCTCGCGCTGCGCGGGCGTTTGCAGGCGCAGCACGCTGCGCGTCTGTTCGGCGGACCAGCCCTCCGACTGCAAGCGGTAGATGAAGCGCGCCGAGCCGTCGGGCGCGACCGTGATGTCGAGATCGCTCTCGCGCGTGGTCGTGGCCGTGGCGGGCGTGCGGACCTGCGTGCCGTCGCCGGCGAGCACGGCCTCGCGGTCCATGTCCGTCGACGGCAAATAGCCGAACTCGATGTTGCTCGCCGTGGAGTCCGCGAACATCTGCAGATCGGGCAACCAGGTGATGACGTGATTGATCACGCCGAAGCCCGGCACGCTCGGCAGCGTGTAGACAGTACCGCTGTTCACGAGCGCCGGCGTGCTGCGGATGCCGACGGCCCCGAGCAGCGCGCCGTAGAGTGCGACGTGGTCCTTGCAATCGCCGTAGCGGTTCGCGAGCACGTCGGTTACGTGGTGCGGCACGATCTCGCCGCGCCCGATATTCATCGCCACGTAGCGGATGTTGCGGCGCACCCAGTCATAGAGCGTTTGCGCTTTGGCGCGCGGCGTATCGTCGTGCGCCGTGAGCGTCTGCGCAAGGCGCACGATGGCCGGGTCGCGCACGGTCGGATCCGCCGCCGCCTCGCGATAGACCGTCGCGAAGGCCGCGTAATCGGGAAAGGTGGACACCATCAGCCGGTCGCCGTAGCTCACGTAGGCGACCGAGCCATATTCGAGGCGCTCGAAGTTCGACTTGTCGTAGCGGTACTCGTAGCGCGTGCGGCCGTTCACTGTGGCGGGCGGCAGCACGGTGAAGCCGCGCGCGTCGGCGTGGAGCGGCACTTTCGCGGGCAGGTCGTAGATCACGCGAAAGCGGTGCGTGGGCGCGAGGTCGGGCGGCGTGAAGTCGCTGAACCAGCCCGGCACGAGCGGCACGCGCTGGATCTTGCGCCACGTGAGATGCACGCGCGCGCCCGGCTCCACGGCGGGGAACACGATCACCTTGTCCTGCACGTCCTGGAACATCGGGGCGTCGAACGAGCGCACTTCCTGCACGTCGCGGATCTGCTCGGGGCGCACGTCGTGTCGCCCGCCCTGGGCGTCCTCGGTCCACGCTTCGAGCACCTCCACGTGGGCCATTTCGCGGTTGAACCACACGTAATACTGGCCCGCGCGCGCGATGCCGGCCTCCGTGTTCACGCGCAGCGTGAGCGAGTCGAGCTTGGTGTACGAGCCGTCCGCGTTGACGGTGAAGGTCTGCGTTTCCGCTTCGTTGGTGTAGGGCGCCTGCGCGGCGCTGCCTGCCGGATTCAGCGTGCCCGCTTCGAGGGGCACCGGCGTGAGCTGCGCCACGCCCGGGCGCAGGTCGGCGGCGAAGGTTCCCGTGACGGGGCCGAGCAAGGCTAGGCAAAGAGCGAGAGCGAGGCGCATGGGGGGCTCGGCAGGTGGCGGGTCGCAGATAGGCGCTACTTCTGCCACTTAAAAGTCATGCAACCCGCTTGTCAAGCGGATGGCCCGCACACAGCCCGCAGGGGGCCCTGAATCGAGTGTTGAGTCTAAATGCTGGGCCGCGCAACGACATGCCCGCCTGCAACGTTCTCCGCGGCGTCATAGGTCCCCCCACCGATTTGCTGCGCACGCAACAATCGAGGAAACACGGCGGCGCGCGGGCCGTTGTAGGGCATATGTATGTTTACCTCATATTGCCAAGGAGGCGGTTGGGGACTAAGGTTCGTGCAGCCGTCAAGCGGCAATTAAGTGTTCTATGCGTTTGCGCATATAAAGAGCACGAAAGACCACGCCTACCAACAGCCATTTTGGATGGGACCAGAGCGAGCGCTTACCCCGCGCTCTCAACCTCTGGTCGATTCGGGAGATCCCATGAGCAGCGTTGCAGATTCGACGCGCGGTGCGCAAAGCGCACCTTTCTTTTCCAAAGAGGCGACCATCGCCCCGCCGGGCTTTTCGCGCTGGATGGTGCCGCCCGCGGCGCTGGCCGTGCATCTGTGTATCGGCCAGGCCTACGCGTTTTCCGTGTTCAACGCGCCGCTCACGAAGGTGATCGGCATTACGCAGTCCGCGGCCGATGACTGGTCGCTCACCACGCTGGGCTGGATTTTCTCGCTGGCCATCGTGTTTCTCGGCCTTTCCGCCGCGTTCGGCGGCAAGTGGCTCGAACGCGTAGGCCCGCGCCGCACGATGTTTACCGCGGCGTGCTGCTTTGGCGGCGGTTTCCTCGTTTCCGCGCTCGGCGTGTATCTGCATCAGATCGCGCTGCTCTATCTCGGCTACGGCGTGATCGGCGGCATCGGCCTCGGGCTCGGCTATGTCTCTCCGGTTTCGACGCTGATCCGCTGGTTCCCCGACCGCCGCGGCATGGCAACGGGCCTCGCGATCATGGGCTTCGGCGGCGGCGCGATGATCGCCGCACCGCTCTCCGTCATGCTGATGAAGCATTTCGCGAGCGACACGAGCGTGGGCGTCGCCCAGACCTTCGTGGTGCTCGGCGTGGCCTACTTCATCTCGATGACGATCGGCGCCATCACCATCCGCGTGCCCGCGCCGGACTGGAAGCCGGCGGGCTGGACCCCGCCCGTCGTGGCGAAGAAACTCGTGTCGAACCAGCACGTGCATATCGACCAGGCGCTCAAGACGCCGCAGTTCTACCTGATCTGGCTCGTGCTGTTCCTCAACGTGACGGCCGGCATCGGCATTCTGGGTCAGGCCTCGGTCATGATCCAGGAAAGCTTCAAGGACACCGTGAGCGCCGGCGCGGCGGCGGGCTTCGTCGGCCTGCTCTCGCTCTTCAACATGGGCGGCCGCTTCGTGTGGGCGTCGGCCTCCGACTGGGTGGGCCGTAAGAACACCTACTTCATCTTCTTCGTGTTCGGTGCGGTGCTCTATTACGCGGTGCCGCAGTTCGCGCAGAGCGGCAACATCGTGTTTTTCGTGCTCGCGTTCTGCCTGATTCTCTCGATGTACGGCGGCGGCTTTTCGACCGTGCCCGCGTATCTCGCGGATATGTTCGGCACGGCGTTCGTCGGCGGCATTCACGGCCGTCTGCTCACCGCGTGGGCCGCGGCAGGCGTGGCGGGCCCGGTGCTCGTGAACTACGTGCGTGCGTATCAGGTCGCACACGGCGTGGCGAAGGCCGATGCGTACACGATGACCGTGCACATCATGGCCTCGCTGCTCGTGGTCGGCTTCATCTGCAACCTGCTCGTGCGCCGCGTGGACGCGAAGCATCACATGAGCGAGACGCAACTCGCCGCCGGTAAATAAGGAGGAACGCGCAATGTCTACCCAAGCTGCCCCGAAATCGTCGAACAAGACGCTGATGGCGATCTTCTGGCTCTACGTGCTGGTGCCGCTCGTGTGGGGCGTGACCAACACGCTCACGCAGGCGATGAAGCTGTTCGGCTGATGCCGTGACGCTCAGGTGAAGCGAGGCGGCGCAAGCCGCCCGCCAGAAACACCCTATTGCGGGCCGCCGACGAAAGTCGCGGCCCGCAGTTTTTTGGGGGGCATAGTAGTGACACGAGCGCGAGACAGACGACGACGGGCGCTCACCTCACGCGTGAAGGCGGCCGCGCAGCGGCCTCACACGTCGCACGTCGATCCCGCGCCTGCTGCGTGTTCGCGCGCGGCCTTTGCGCCTTCCACCTGGAGAATGGTCGGCAGCGAGACGCCATTCTTCGCCGCCGTGACCTCCGCGAGGATCGACACCGCGATTTCCGGCGGCGTGCGGCTGCCGATGTAAATGCCCACCGGCCCATGCAGCCGCGCGAGTTCCGCCTCGCTCAGGTCGAACTCCTTGAGCCGCTCGCGCCGCGCCGCGTTGTTGCGCCGTGAGCCCAGCGCGCCGACGTAGAACGCGGGCGTCTTGAGCGCCTCCATCAGTGCGAGGTCGTCGAGTTTGGGGTCGTGCGTGAGCGCGATCACGGCGCAGCGTTCGTCGAGCTTCATGTCGAGCACCGTGTCGTCGGGCATCGTGCGCACGAGCGCCGTGCCGGGCACGTCCCAGGTGTCGGTGTATTCCTCGCGCGGGTCGCACACCGTCACCTGGTAATCGAGCCCCACCGCGATCTGGCAGAGATAGCGCGAGAGCTGCCCCGCGCCGATCACCAGCATGCGGTAGCGCGGCCCGTGGATCGTGAGCAGGCGCACGTCGTCGAAGTCCACGCCATCGGTCGCTTTCGCGGGGCCGAGCGTGGCGCGGCCGGTCGCCATGTCGAGTGTGCGCGCAACGAGTTCGCCGCGCTCGACGGTTTCGAGCAGTTCGCGAATGCCCGAGGCCTCGGAGAGCGGTTCGAGCACGAGCTGGATCGTGCCGCCGCACGGCAGTCCGAAACGATGCGCCTCTTCCGCCGTGATGCCGTATTTGACGGCTTCGGGCTTCACGATCGTCACGCCTTCGCGGCGCACGCGGTCGATCAGATCGTCCTCGATGCAGCCGCCCGACACGGAGCCGACCACGAGGCCGTCGCCGCGCACCACGAGCATCGCGCCCTCGGGACGCGGCGACGAGCCCCACGTTTTCACCACTGTCACCAGCAGCGCGCGGTGCCCTGCGTCGAGCCAGCGCACGCTGGATTTCAGGACTTCGAGATCCACGCTGTCCATGATCGTTTCCTCTTCGGTGTTTCCTCTGCGCCTTCGCCTTGCGGCTGGCCTTCTGCGTCGCCCGCGGCGGGTTCCGCCGTCTCGTCGGTATTTTCCTGCGCGCCGCCGCCCAGCTGTTCCCCGAAACGCTTGAAAAACTCGCCGGCGATCTTGCGCGCCGCGCCGTCCACGAGCCGCGAGCCGATCTGCGCGAGCTTGCCGCCCACCTGGGCGTTCGCGGTATAGGTGAGCGTGGTCGATTCGTCGCCGGCGGATTCGAGCTTCACGTGCGCGTCGCCCTTGCCGAAGCCTGCGGCGCCGCCCTGGCCCTCGAAGACGATCGTGTAGCTGTTCGGCGCGTCGATATCGGCGAGCTGCATGCGGCCTTTGAAGCGCGCCTTCACCGGGCCCACCGCGGCGGTTAGCGCGACGGCGTAGGCGTTCTCACCGTCGGCTTCGATGCTTTCGCAGCCCGGTATGCACGCCTTGAGGATCGCCGTGTCGTTGAGCGCTTCCCAGGCGCGCTGTTGCGGCACCGGCAGCGTGTGGCTTTCGGTCAGCTCCATCGTGTGTCTCCTTGTGCCGGGCGCGCCTCCAGAGTATGCAATGCGCGTGCCGGTTTTGGCAGATGAGTCGCCAGATGCGTTGCTGCACGAGGCGCGGGCCCGATCGGCGCGGCTTCGCACAAGCTGCGCGCAAACGCTTCGAGGCTGTCGAGATTGTGGACGGGGTAATGCGCGTCGACGTGGGGCAGCATCGCCTGCACGCCGCGCGCCTTGGGCGCGAAATCGCGGTAACGCAAGAGCGGATTGAGCCAGATCACGCGATGCGCGAAGCGGTGCAGGCGCGCCATCTCTTCGCTGAGCAGACCGCATTCATCGTGATCGAGCCCGTCGGTGACGATCAGCACTGTCGCGCGCCCCCCGAGCATGCGGCGCGCCCAGCGGCGGTTGAATTCCGCAAGCGTGGCGCCGATGCGCGTGCCGCCGGACCAGTCCGCGACCTGGGTGGCGAGCTGGGCGAGCGCGACGTCGGGGTCGCGTTCGCGCAGCGCGCGCGTGGCGTGGGTCAGGCGCGTGCCGAACAGGAACACCTGCAGGCGTTCGCGCGATTGCAGCAACGCATGGCAGAAGTAGAGCACCGCGCGCGAGTAGCTGCTCATCGAGCCGGAGATGTCGAGCAGCAGCACGAGCGGCAGCTTGCGTTCCACCGGCGCGCGATATTTCCACACGGTCCAGTCGCCGCCCGCGCGTACCGCATGGCGCGCGCTCGCGCGCAGGTCGGCGTGGGTGCCGCGCGACGATGCCTTCAGGCGCCGCGTGCGAACGGTGGCGAGCGGCAGGCGGCGCGCGCGGATCAGGTGGCGCAGCGTGCGCCATTCGTCGGCGGTGAGCGTATCGAAGTCGCGCTGGCGCAAGCGCTCTTCGGCGCTGAACGTGGCGTGTGCGCGCAACTCGTGTTCTTCGTGCGAGGGCGGTGGCTTCGCGCCCGGGCGATGGGCAGGGCGCGCCGCGAGCGCGTCGGCGAGGCGGTTGTTGCGGCGCGGCGGCGGCACGCCGCCTTGCACCTTCGGCAGCAGCAGCGCGCGCAGCTTGCCTTCGAAATCCGGATCGCGCCAGAACAGCGCGAACGCCGCGTCGAAGATCTCGCGCTCGTCGGGCGCGCTCGTGAGGAGCGCGGCGAGCGCTGCGTGCACGTCGTCGCGGCGGCCGAGGTCGATGTGGCGCAGCGCGTCGATCGCGTCGACGGCGCGCGAAGGCGACATCGGCAGGCCCGCGCCGCGCAGCACGCGCACGAAATGCACGACGTTGCGCGCGAACACGGGCGCGAGCGTGGGCATGGCGGCGGGCGATGTGGCGCGGGGCATCGTCCTCACTCCGCGAGCGCGAGCGTTTGCGCGATGCGTTGCGCGTCGAGCTGCGCGAGGTCGTCCTGGTACTTCAGCAGCACGCCTAGCGTGTTCTGCACCGACTGCGGATC
Organism: Paraburkholderia sp. BR14312; assembly: GCF_040948675.1. Classification (NCBI taxonomy): domain Bacteria; kingdom Pseudomonadati; phylum Pseudomonadota; class Betaproteobacteria; order Burkholderiales; family Burkholderiaceae; genus Paraburkholderia; species Paraburkholderia sp. BR14312. The sequence goes on along the minus strand of NZ_JBFPKI010000010.1, from coordinate 37,765 downwards.
GAGTTCCGTCACGGCGAGCGCGCTAAGCGCGCGGCACCAGTCGATCGTTTCCGCAATGCCGGGCGCCTTGAAGAGATCCATCGTGCGCAAATGGTGCACGAACGCCACGGCGCGTTGCTGCAATTCCGCGGCAGTTTCAGGCGCGCGCGCGGCCACGATCGCGAGTTCGCGTGCACGGTCCGGGTAGCCGAGCCATTGATAAAGGCAGCGCCGCTTGAGCGCATCGTGCACTTCGCGCGTGCGGTTCGACGTGATCACGACGAGCGGCGGCGTGCTCGCGCGCACAGTGCCGTATTCGGGAATCGATACCTGGAAGTCCGAAAGGAGCTCGAGCAGGAAGGCTTCGAACGGTTCGTCGGCGCGGTCGATTTCGTCGATCAGCAGCACGCGGCGCGCGCCCGGGTTTTGCGGGTCGGGTTGCAGCGCCTGGAGCAGCGGGCGCTTGAGCAGAAATTCGTCGCGATAGAGCGTGTCGTTGCCGGGCTTTTCGCCGGCGGCTTCGGCCAGTCGCAGCGCCATGATCTGGCGCGGATAGTCCCACTCGTATAGCGCGCTGGCTGTATCGAGTCCTTCGTAGCATTGCAGGCGCAAGACCGTCGTGCCGAGCATCGCCGCCGCGGCCTTCGCGAGTTCGGTCTTGCCCACGCCCGGCTCGCCTTCGAGAAACAGCGGGCGTTCCATGCGCAGCGCAAGAAAGAGCGCCGTGGCGAGTTCGCGGCTCGCGAAATAGCCGTGCGCTTCGAGTTGTGCGAGGGTGTCGTCGATCGAGGCGGATTGCATGCGGGATTCTGGCAACGCGAATCAAAGGCGGCGAGCGCTCCCATGTTCACCTGGAAGCGCTCGCCCTCGGGACCAGCCTAGCCGTCGGCCTTCGCCACCGCGCGCGCCGCAAGCACCGGGATGAGGTGCGCGCGATAGGCCGCGCTCGCGTGCAGGTCGGTGTTGAGGTCGTCGGCGGGCATCTTCACCGCGCGTGCGGCTTCGGGCGCGAAGTTGGTCTTCAGTGCGCTTTCCAGCGCACCCGCGCGAAATACCGAAGGCCCGGCGCCCGTGACCGCCACACGCACCTCCCCGGCGTACTTTGCGACGAACACGCCCGCGAGCGCGAAGTGCGAGGCCGGATTGCGAAACTTCTCGTAGGCCGCGCGTTCGGGCACCTGGAATTCGACGGCCACGATCAGCTCGTCGGGTTCCAGCGCCGTTTCGTACATGCCGAGGAAGAAGTCGTCCGCTGCGATGCGCCGCCGGTCCGTCACCACCGTCGCGTTCAGCGCGAGCACCGCCGCGGGATAGTCGGCGGCCGGATCGTCGTTCGCGAGCGAGCCGCCGAGCGTGCCGAGCGCGCGCACCTGGCGGTCGCCGATCATGCCCGCGAGGTCCGCCAGTGCCGGCAGCGTGTTGCGGATCTGCGCGTTCTCGGCGACGTCGGCATGGCACACGGCCGCGCCCACTTTCACCACCTTGCCGTCCACCTGCACGGCTTTCAGCTCGGGAATGCGCGTGACGTCCACGAGCGTGGTGGGCTGGGCGAGCCGCAGCTTCATCGCCGCGAGCAGGCTCTGACCGCCGCCGAGGAATTTGGCGTCGGCGTCGGCCGCGAGGGCTTTCACGGCGCCTTGCGCGTCGCTGGCGCGCTGATAGTCGAATGCGTACATGGAGCGCCTCCGCTCAAGGTTGTGAAGGGGCCTGCGCGGCCTGGATCGCTTGCCATACACGATGCGGCGTGGCCGGCATCTGCAGGTCCTTCACGCCTAGGGAGCTAAGTGCGTCCAGTATCGCGTTGATGACGGCGGGTGGCGAGCCGATCGCGCCGGCTTCGCCGCAGCCCTTCACGCCGAGCGGATTGTGCGTGCACGGCGTGCCTTTCGCGGTTTCGACCGTATACGAAGGCACATCCGACGCGTGCGGCATCGCATAGTCCATGTACGAGCCGGAGAGCAACTGGCCACTCTCGTTGTCGTACACGCACTGCTCGAGCATCGCCTGGCCGATGCCCTGGCCGAGACCGCCATGCACCTGGCCTTCGACGATCATCGGGTTGATGACGTTGCCGAAATCGTCCACCGCGGTGAAGCGTTCGATGCGCGTCTCGCCCGTCTCGGGATCGACTTCGACTTCGCAGAGATACGCGCCCGACGGATAGGTGAAGTTGGTCGGATCGTAGAACGCGCTTTCGTCGAGGCCCGGTTCCAGCGTCTCCAGCGGATAGTTGTGCGGCACGTAGGCGGCGAGCGAGATTTCCGCGAAGGTCTTCGTGCGGTCGGTGCCCGCGACGCGGAACACGCCGTCGGCGAACTCGATGTCCTCCGCGCCCGCTTCGAGCATGTGCGCGGCGATCTTCTTCGCCTTCGCCTCGATCTTGTCGAGCGCCTTCATGATGGCCGAGCCGCCCACCGAGATCGAGCGCGAGCCATAGGTGCCCATGCCGAACGGAATGCGGCCCGTGTCGCCGTGCACGATCTCGACCTGTTCGATCGGCACGCCGAGGCGATCGGCCACGACTTGCGCGAACGTCGTCTCGTGGCCCTGGCCGTGACTGTGCGAGCCCGTGAACACGGTGACGGAACCGGTCGGGTTCACGCGGACCTCGCCGGCTTCGAAGAGGCCCGCACGCGCGCCGAGCGCACCCGCGATGTTCGACGGCGCGAGCCCGCATGCCTCGATGTAGCACGAGTAGCCGAGACCGCGCAGTTTTCCCTGCGCCTTCGATGCGTCGCGGCGCGCGGCGAAACCCTTCACGTCGGCGAGCTCCAGTGCGCGCCCGAGACACGCTTCGTAGTCGCCCGTGTCGTAGGTGAGGCCAACGGGCGTGGCATACGGGAAGCTCTTGATGAAGTTGCGGCGGCGGATTTCGGCCGGGTCGATGTTCATCTCGCGCGCGGCCGTCTCCACGAGACGTTCGACCACGTAGGTCGCTTCCGGACGCCCTGCGCCGCGGTACGCATCCACGGGCACCGTGTTCGTGAACACGGCCTTCACCTCGGCGTAGATCGCGGGCGTGGTGTACTGGCCCGCGAGCAGCGTGGCGTAGAGGATGGTCGGCACGCTCGAAGCGAACGTCGAGAGATACGCGCCCATGTTCGCCGTGGTGTGCACGCGCATGGCGAGGAACTTGCCGTCCTTGTCGAGGGCGAGTTCGGCCTTGGTCACGTGGTCGCGGCCGTGCGCATCGGAAACGAAGGACTCCGATCGTTCGGCGGTCCACTTCACCGGCCGGCGAATTTTCTTCGCGGCCCACGTGAGCGCGACATCTTCGGCATACAGAAAGATCTTCGAGCCGAAGCCGCCGCCCACGTCGGGCGCGACGATGCGCAGCTTCGTTTCCGGCAGCCCGAGCACGAACGCGGCCATCAGCAGGCGCTCGACGTGCGGGTTCTGGTTCGCCACGTACACGATGTAGCTGTCGTCGTGCTGCGAGTAGCTCGCGTTCACGGCGCGCGGCTCGATGGCGTTCGGTATCAGCCGGTTGTTGACGATGTCGAGCGTCGTCACGTGCGCGGCCTGTGCGAAAGCCGCGTCGGTCGCGGCCTTGTCGCCGTGGCCCCACGTGTAGCAGGTGTTGTTCGGCACGCCGTCGTGCACGAGAGGCTGGCCGGCGTCGGCGGCGTGCGCCGTGTCGACGGCGGCAGGCAGCTCTTCGTAATCGACCTCGACCAGTTCGGCGGCATCCTTCGCGGCCTTGACCGAATCGGCGATCACGAGTGCGACCTGGTCGCCGACGTGGCGCGCTTTCTCGTGCGCGATCACGGGATGCGGCGGCTCGTTCATGGGCGTGCCGTCGATGCTGTGGATGAGCCAGCCGCACGGCAGGCCGCCCACGTTTTCCGCGGCGAGGTCCGCGCCGGTGAAGACTGCCACGACGCCGGGCGAGGCCTTCGCGGCATTGACGTCGATGCGCTTGATGCGCGCATGGGCGTGCGGCGAGCGCACGAATACGGCGTAGGTCTGTGCGGGCAGCACGACGTCGTCGGTATACTGGCCGACGCCGGTGAGGAAGCGGAAGTCTTCCTTGCGCTTGACGGGTGCGCCGATCATGCGATTGGGTTCGGGTGCGTTCATGGTGGCCTCCCGAGTCACGCCGTCGTGGCGGCAGCGGGGGCGCCGGTGCGCATTGCCTGCGCGCCCGCGGCCACGGCCTTCACGATGTTGTGATAGCCCGTACAGCGGCAGAAGTTGCCGTCGAGTCCTTCGCGTATGTCGCTTTCCGTGAGGTCGGGATTGGCGGCGGCGAGCGCGGTCGCGCACATCACCATGCCGGGCGTGCAGAAACCGCATTGCAGGCCGTGGCATTCGCGGAACGCGGTCTGCATGGGATGCAGCTCGCCATTTTTCGCGAGGCCTTCGATCGTCGTCACCTCCATGCCGTCGCACTGCACCGCGAGCTGGTTGCACGACTTGATCGCGCGGCCGTTCAGGTGGACGGTGCAGGCCCCGCATTGGGCAGTATCGCAGCCGACGTGCGTGCCGGTGAGACGCTGCTGTTCGCGCAGGAACTGGACCAGGAGCGTGTGAGGTTCGACCTCGGCGGTCACGGGCGCGCCGTTGACCGTGAGGCTAATACTGATCGCCATTGATTGTCTCCAATGTCGACCGGAGCACGGCGCTGCGTGTGGCTCCGGTCCCATGCCAGATGATGGGATAGAGACCTGCCTGGGCCCGCTTTTTTACACTGAATCGACCGCTATAACCGCCCGTGGGAAAACTCGCCCGTTTAACGCGTTGCGCCTCAACGCGCGCGCAACGCACGGCGCCGCGCAAACCACGCGGGGCGCTTCGGGCGGATCGAACCATTGCGGGTGGAGCGGAATCTGGGTCCGGCTGGTGCCTTGCTGTTCAGTGAAGCCTGGGGTGACGCCCGGACAGTAAAGCACAATTTGCCGAATTTCGCTGCGCGGAGTTTTACCCTCCAGAATGCTTGCGGCCAGCAAAAAAACGGCCCGCCTCGATGACTCGGGCGGGCCGTTGCGTTGCAGTGCAGCGATGAGTCACCGCGAGATCACGCGCATCAGTCGTGATGCACGTGCTCGTGCGGTGCGTGCGCGAGACGCGAATGGCGACGCGAGTAGCCGAAGTAGACGATGAGGCCGAACGCGGTCCAGACCAGGAACGCGACCCACGTGAGCGGCTGGAGATTGATCATGAGGAACAGGCACGAAGCGACCGCGAGAATCGGCACCACGGGCACACCCGGGCAGCGGAACGCGCGCGGCAGGTGCGGGTGCGTACGGCGCAGGACGAGCACGGCGATCGACACCATCGAGAAGGCGGCGAGCGTGCCGATGTTGATGAGTTCGGCGAGCACGTTCAGGGGCACGAGCGCGCCGATCAGACCAAAGAAAATGCCGACGAGCCAGGTCGTGAAGAACGGCGTGGCGAAGCGCGGATGCACCTTCGAGAGCTTCGCGGGCAAGAGACCGTCGCGCGACATCGCAAAGATGATGCGGGTCTGGCCGTAGCTCATCACGAGGATCACGGTGAGCATGCCGAGCACGGCGCCCAGATCGATGAAGCCCGCGACCCAGTTTTCGCCCGCCACCTGCAGCGCGAACGAGACCGGGTGGCCGACATGGGCGAAGCGCGGCGAGGGCACGATGCCGGTCACGACCGCCGCCACGGCGACGTAGAGCACCGCACACACGGCGAGCGAGGCGATGATACCGATGGGCAGATCGCGCTTGGGGTTCTTTACTTCCTCGGCGGCGGACGACACCGAGTCGAAGCCGATGAACGCGAAGAACATCACGGCCGCGGCGCCGAACACGCCGCGCCAGCCGTTGGGCATGAACGGATGCCAGTTCGCGGGGGTCACGTGGAACACGCCCACGGCGATCACGAGCAGCACCACGGTCACCTTGATCGCCACCATGATGTTGTTGATGCGCGTGGATTCGCGCACGCCCACGGAAAGCAGCCCCGTGATCGCCATCATCACGAGGAAGGCGGGCAGATTGAAGAGCGTGTGCACGCCGGGCACGGCGCCGGGCGCGGCCGAGAGCGCGGCCGGCAGCGTGAGGCCGAAGCCCGAAAGCAGCGACTGCAGGTAGCCCGACCAGCCCACCGAGACTGCGGAAGTGGCGAGCCCGTACTCGAGCATCAGGTCCCAGCCGATCACCCACGCGGCCAGCTCGCCGAGCGTGGCGTACGAATAGGTGTAGATCGAGCCGGCCACGGGAATGGTCGAGGCGAACTCGGCGTAGGCGAGCGCGGCGAAGCAGCAGGCCACGGCCGCGATCAGGAACGCGATCATGAGCGCCGGGCCGGCCTGCACGGCGCCGGTGCCGGTCAGCACGAAAATGCCGGTGCCGATGATCGCGCCGATGCCGAGAAAGGTGAGGTCAAGTGCGCCGAGTGCTTTTTTCAGGCCGGCGCCCTGGGCGCTTGCCTGCAACATGTGCTCGACGTTCTTCTTGCGAAAGAGGGACATTTGGCGGGGAACTCCACGTAAAACGCGCGAAGGCGAGGAGCTGGAGCGGTGGTTGACCCGTGGTTGACCCATGATTGACCTACGCCCGCCTGCGCCGGCTTCGCGTGCCGGATGCCTTTGGGGGAAACCCTAAATTTTAGCGGAACTCGCGCGCGAGACCGGTCGAGCAGGGTCGGAAGCGTTCGTTTGACGCGGACGATTCCGCCGCAATCCGCGACGCCCGCGCGCGATCCTTGCGGGGACCCGCGCAAACGGCGAGATTCATTTCCGGATCAACGGGTTGTGGCGAAAGGCCGCCTTGATGCCGCAGGGGCGCCGCAACGTCAGGCGTTGACGGTAGGCGAAAGGTCGACGAGCCGGTTGCTCATCACATAGAAGGTCAGCTCGGCGTTATTGGTGAGCTTCATCTTTTCGAGCAGGCGCGTGCGGTAGACGCTCACGGTCTTCACCGACAGCGAGAGCGCGTGCGCGATGTCGGTGAGACGCTTGCCCGAGGCGAGCATGCACAGCGTCTGGTATTCGCGGTCGGAAAGCTTCTCGTGCGGCAGTTGCTCGCCGTCCACCAGCACGTAGTCGGCGAGCGCTTCGGCCATGGCCGGGCTCACGTACTTGCGGCCCGCGGCGACCTGCTGGATCGCGGAGATCATCTGCGCGGCGTCCACCGTCTTCGACAGATAGCCGGCCGCGCCCGCCTTCAGCGCGCGCACCGCGTATTGATCCTCGCGATACATCGAGAACATCAGCACTGGCACGCGCGGCGCCTTTTTCTTGGCACGCTTGAGCACCTCCACGCCATTCATGTCCGGCAGCGAGATGTCGAGCAGGACCACGTCGCACACATGCTTCGCGATCGCGGCCAGCGCCTCGGCGCCCGTTTGCGCTTCGATCACCTCGGTGGCAATGCCGCGGTCGAGCAGCAACTGGCGAACGCCCTGGCGCACGACGGCATGGTCATCGACGAGCAGGATGCGATGGGTCATGAGCGGGCGCCTTGTTTCATGAGGAGGGGCGACGCGGAATGGGCGGCGCCGAGCAGCGCGTCCCAGGCGAAGCGCGCGCGCACGGTCGTGCCGCGTGGGGCGGCTTCCTGCGGTGCGTCGTCGTCGTGCGCGTGCGTGATGCCGCCCTTGACGGCGCGCAGCGAGCCGCCGAAGGCGGCGCAGCGCTCGCGCATGCCGGCGAGGCCGTAGTGGGCGGTGCGGCTCGCGCCTTTGTCTGTGCTGTCGTCGCCATGACCGTTCGTCAGGCTGCGGCGCGTGCGGCCCGCGGCGCGCGCGAGGCCGATGCCGTCGTCGGCGATGGTGAGCGTGAGGTGGCGCGCCGTGCTTTCGAGCCGCACCTCGGCGCACGTGGCCTGCGCGTGGCGCGCCACATTGGCGAGCGCCTCCTGGGCGACGCGGAACACGGCGAGCGCGGCCTCGGCGGGCAGGCGGGCAAGGCGCGCGTCGTCGCCGGCGCCGGCTACGCTTGCGGCGAGGCCCGTGCGCGCTGCGAAGCTGTGCACCCACGACGAGAGCGCCGGTGCCAGGCCCGCGTCGAGGTGCGGCGCGTGCAGGCCGTCGAGCACCTGGCGCATTGCGCCGGTGGCGGCTTCGAGCGAGCGGGCGACGAGCGCGAGCGCCTCGGCGCATTGCGGCGGGGCATTGGCGGGCAGCCAGGTGTGGACGTTGGCGAGCGCGAAGTGCGTGGCGGCGAGTTCCGCGCCGACGCTGTCGTGCAGGTCGCGCGCGAGCTGGTGGCGCACGGCTTCGTCGGCGTGAATGGACTGGGCGGCGCTGCCGTGGGCAAGCGTGCGGCTCGCGCGGCGGCGTGCGCCGCGCGCTGGCGCGGCAATCTGCCGATGTGCGCGCTCGAGGCCTTCGAGCGCGGCCACCGTGGCCGCCTCGTCGGCGGCAGCGGACCAGGCGAGGAGGGCGAGGCCGTCGACGCCATGAGCGGCGCGCGGCGCATCGCCGGCGGGCGTGCGCGCGTTCGGCGCGGCGTATCTCGACGTATCCATCATTCCCCCGTTCAGGAACCGGTTCCTGCTGTCAGACGTCCGTCGGGATTTGGCTTCCCCGCGTGACGGCGAACAGCACGGCGCAGCGTAACGAAATTTACAACCAGTAACAACCTGGCTCTGCCCCTGGACACGTATGAGTGTGTCCAATGTTGCGTTGCGATAATATCTTAAAAAAAGAAAAACTTCAGACTGGACAAGGGTTAGCGGCCAAACTTCAGGTGTAGCATGAGGTCGCAGCGCTTTGTCATGTAGGAAAAATACTGACAGGAAAGGTATCGTATTTGTGTGACAACTGTAACTGCGTCAACGACAAAATACAGGGCCAATTAAAAATGCGCAGGCGAAAAAAAACCGGAGCACGAGGCTCCGGTTCTTCTTGTCGCGAGCGACCTGAGGTGGGCGCTTAACCGACGAACGCCTTTTCCACCACGTAGTGACCCGGCTGGTTGTTGCTGCCTTCCGTGAGGCCGGCCTTTTCCAGCAGATCGACGGTGTCGCGCAGCATGTGCGTGCTGCCGCAGAGCATGATGCGGTCGCGCTCGGGCGAGAACGACGGCAGATCGAGGTCTTCGAACAGCTTCTTCGTGTCGATCAGCTCGGTGATCCGACCGCGGTTGTCGAACACTTCGCGCGTGACGGTCGGGTAGTACACGAGCTTCTCGCGCACGATCTCGCCGAGGTATTCATGCTCGCGCAGCTCTTCGGTGATGAAGTCCTTGTACGCAAGTTCGTCGACGAAACGGCAGGTGTGCGTGAGCACGATCTTGTCGAAGCGGTCGTAGATGTCCGGGTCTTTGATGATCGACATGAACGGGGCGAGGCCCGTGCCGGTCGAGAGCAGCCACAGCACCTTGCCGGGCAGCAGGTTGTCGGCCACCAGCGTGCCGACGGGCTTCTTGCCGATCAGCACCTTGTCGCCGATCTTCAGGTGCTGCAGGCGCGACGTGAGCGGGCCGTCCGGCACCTTGATGCTCAGAAACTCCAGATGCTCTTCGTAGTTCGCGCTCGCGAGCGAGTACGCGCGCATCAGCGGCTTGCCGTCCACTTCGAGGCCGACCATGGTGAACTGGCCGTTATCGAAACGCAGGGCCTGGTCGCGCGTGCAGGTGAAGCTGAAAAGCGTGTCGGTCCAGTGATGGACGCTCAGAACGGTTTCTTCGGTGAATTTGCTCATGGTTCCTGAAGTGCGAAACAAGCGCCGCCTGACTGCGGCGATCCTGCCGGCCTGCTGTCCAGTACAGCGTAGCTTTGACGATATGCCCGGGACCCGTCGGCCTGGCTTTACGCCGCGGCAGGCAAGTCCCTGTTGTTTTGCCAGTTTGCCCCGCTGCGAACGGGGCGCAATCCGCTATTTTACCGCGCTCGCGCCGCAAGGACCCGGTCGATCCTGCTTTGTCGATCTGCCTGGACCGGGTTGGGTCCGCTGCGCGGCAAGGGAGGGTGGCTCGCTGCGGCGGTGTGCTGGCGTCCGCGCGCGGGCGCAACACGCTTTCGCGGGGACGGCTGGCGACGGCAAAAGGGGGGCGGCGGGTCAAACTTCACCCGGCCTCGCGGGCCGGAGCGGAGCTTGCCAGGACCCGCGAGAGCGGGTTCTCCTGCTGCTGGCGGCACGCGCCGGATTGCGAAAACGCGATCGGCTTGTGCGAATTTTCCGCTAAATGATACCGGAAGGTCTGACAGCCCGCAGCATTGACCCTGCTGGCGGGGCTGTTTCGGCGCGGGTTTTAGGCGCCGATGCGCGCGCAATGGCGCCATTTTCGACGCTGCAGCGGTGCTGCGACCGTGCGCCGCGGCGCGCGAGACAGCGTGGCGAGGTAATGCATCTGAGGAGACCTGACGAAACGCGCGGCGCGCGCGACGCGACATATTAGCGCGGGCTTGCACGCGCCGCGGGCCGCGATCGGGGGAGTGTCGCGCGGATGCTTCGGTGGAAGCCGCGCGCCGCCACTACTGCGTAGTGCGTCAGTCTTCGAGCCGCAGGCGCGCCATGTACGGCAGATGATCGGAGAGCCAGGCGGTCTCCTGCGCGGGCTGGATCAGCTCGACGGGCTTGAGGCCCCGGACGAACATCTTGTCGAGCGCGAGCGCCGGCGAAAAGGCCGGAAAGGTGCGCGCCGGCTCGCCGAGCAGCGTCGCGACTTCCTGCAGCCCATGCTCCGCAAAGAGCGGCACGGAATCGTTGCGCCAGTCGTTGAAGTCGCCCGCCAGCACGAGCGGCCCCTGCGGCGCCTCCTTCACGATCCAGTGCGCGATCCAGTTCATCTGCCGCAGCCGCGCGCTGCGGGTGAGCGCGAGGTGCGCGCACAGCAGCGTGACGGACTGGCCGGCTATGTTTGCGCGCGCAACGAGCAGCCCGCGCCGCTCGAAGCGGTGCGCAGAAATGTCCCAGCGTCCGCCCAGATCGAGCGGATGCGGCGAAAGAATCGCATTGCCGTGCCGCCATGAAGGCTTGAACACGTTGGGCCCGAGGGCGATCTGCAATTCGAGCGCGGTGGCGATTTCGGTGGCCTGGCAGTGCCAGACGTCGTCGAGCGGGTCGCCCAGCTGCGCGCCGAAGGCCGAGGCGAGCACCGGCTGCGGCAAGCGGCGGGCCATCGCTTCCTGGAGAAACCAGGCGTCGGCATGGGTGGACTGCACCCAGCGCCGCATCGCCTCCCAGGCCTCGAAGCCCAGCGGCGAGCGGCCCTTGTGCAGATTCCAGCTCACGGCGACGAAGTCTTTGCTCAGTGAGGTGTCGATGAGCGGTTGTTCGGGATTTCGCATGCGTTTTTTTCTAACGGATTGGGTCACGCCGGGTCGTGCATTGAATCGGTGCGGTCACTGTGCGGATGCGGACGGCGGCGCGAGCGTTGCGCGTACCCGGTACGCAAGCGAGGGGTTCTGGTCGACGATCTGCCAGGTCACCCACTGCCCATCGGGCACGATCAGGCCCGGGTGGCTCGCGTTCACCTGGCGCGGCTGCGGTGGCAGCCGGCAGCCTTCGGGCGTAGTCGGCACGGTGTCGTTCTCGAGAGTTTCCTGCGCGTCGACCGACAGGACGACCAGGTTCGCACGAACCTGCAGCGGCGAAACGGTGATCGTGCGCGACAGATCGATGCTGCCGGCCGGCTGATCCTTGCAGCCCACGCGGTGCGAGACGACCTTGTGATGCGTGTCCGTGTGCGCCTGGCCGATCGAGGTCGTGCCATTGAACGCGTCGATTTGCTGGCCGTCGCGCATCACCTGCAACTCCCACTGGACAGCGCCCTGCGTGACAGGAGCGGGCGCACCGGCGGTCCCGGCGGGTGCAGTGGGCGGCGGCGGGGGCGGTGGCGTCACGGCGCGTGAGGTCGGCGGCGGGGGAGGCGGAGGTGGCTCCGCCGGCGCTTGCGTGCCCGGCAGGATGGGCGGCTCCGAAGGCGTCGTATAAGCCGGCTGCGCCGTTGTTTGCGCCAGCGCGCACACGCTCGTTCCGGCGAGGGCGGCTAAGAGCAGCAGGGCAAGGCAATGTTTCCACAACTTCATATAGGTGGCTCCGTGCACGGCGCCGCGCGAGGCGACAGTGTCGGCAACGCTACGGCGGGGCGGGTACGTTCTGACCATCGATCCTATACCGGGTTCGCAAACGCCGGACCGCAGCGGTTCATCAGAGATGGGGGCGCGGCAGGCGCGCTTCAACCATCGCGTGCCGAGTGATTGGTTATTGAAGCGCAACAAACATAATATGTTTGGGGTGTTTTGGCGAAAATTGTTGTCGTTGCTGCAACGCTGACTTGTTCCTTATCGGGATGGCTTTTCGATAGCCCGTGTTTACACTGGCTTCCACGCGCCCAACGCGTTGTCCGGATTCCGCCGGCTGGCCAGCATCGGTTGCAAAGCTTGCCGGGCATCGTCTCGAAGGAGCATCGCCATGAAGCAGTCCGTTACGCTTGCTGTCCTGCTGGTCAGCGCCGCCACCGCTCTTGCCACTGCGCCCGCATTCGCTGGCGGCGATGCGGCGACGCCGGCGGTTCAATCGCTTCCCGTCGCGGCGGTCGCCACGAACGCCCCGAAGACGCGTGCCGAGGTGAAGGCCGAGCTGGCCAGCGCCCGTGCTCACGGTGAACTGAGTCTGGACCCGAATTCGCCGGCTTATCCGCAGCAATACGCGATGGGCGGCTATACCGCGCCTCGCGAGCAGGCCGCGGGCTTCTTCCACGCACACAACATCGCCAACTGACGCTTCGGCGCATGCGCGCCGACAGCCCTGCTCTGTTCCCTTCCGCTCTTTCCTTGCGAGAGTCTGGCGTAGCCTCCCCGCCGGGCGGCGTACAATTTTTGTCAGGCGGCGGCGCGCGTGGTGCGCTGCCCACCCCATGGCAGAGAGGATCGCGGTGCGGCCGGCTTGCCTGCCGGCGCTGCGAAGGCGGGATGCAGGGACATGGACCAGATCGAATGCGTGGTGATCGGCGCGGGCGTGGTCGGCCTCGCCGTTGCGCGTGCGCTTGCCGCGCGCGGGCGCGAGGTGATCGTGCTCGAAGCCGCCGAGGCCATCGGCACCAGCACCAGTTCGCGCAATAGCGAGGTGATTCACGCCGGGCTCTACTACCCGCGCGGCTCGCTCAAGGCGACGTTGTGCGTGCGCGGGCGCGAAATGCTCTACGAGTACTGCGCGTCGCACAATGTCACGCACGCGCGCTGCGGCAAGCTGCTCGTCGCCACGGCGGCGAACCAGATTCCGCAACTCGAGGCGATTCGCGCGCGCGGCAAGGAAAACGGCGTGTTCGACCTCACGCGTATCAGCGGCAGCGAGGCGCTCGCGCTCGAACCGGCGCTCGAATGCGTCGCGGCCGTGTACTCGCCGCAAACCGGCATCGTCGACAGCCATCAGCTCATGCTCGCGCTGCAAGGCGACGCGGAGCGCGACGGCGCCGTGATCGCGCTGAAGTCGCCGGTCGAGTCGATCGATGCGCTGGGCGGCGGCTTCACGGTGCGAACCGGCGGCGACGCGCCGATCGACATTCGAGCCACCTGCGTCATCAATAGCGCAGGCCTCTATGCGACGAAGCTCGCCAAACGCATTCGCGGGCTCGACGCGCGCCATGTGCCGCCGTTCTATCTGGCGCGCGGCAATTACTTCAGCGTTTCGGGTCGGGTGCCGTTCTCGCGCCTCATCTATCCGATGCCCAACGACGCGGGCCTCGGCGTGCATCTCACGCTCGATCTGGGCGGCCAGGCGCGCTTCGGCCCCGACGTCGAATGGATCGATGCGGTCGATTACGACGTCGATCCCCGCCGCGCCGATTCCTTCTACGCGCAGATCCGCACCTACTGGCCGGCGCTGCCAGACGGCGCACTGCAGCCCGCTTACGCGGGCACCCGCCCGAAGCTCTCCGGGCCGGGCGAACCCGCCGCCGACTTCATGATTCAGGGCGCGGCGTCGCACGGCGTGCGCGGCCTCGTGAACCTGTTCGGCATCGAGTCGCCGGGGCTCACGGCTTCACTGGCGATCGCACAGCGCGTGTGCGAGATGGCTTCGTTCGATTGATCGGGCTTTGCGCCCTTCTTCCGCCGAGCGGCATCATGCCGCTCACTTATCTCCAGCATTGCAGCGTCACCGGGGCTTGCTTCGTTGTTAAGCTTCTTCGCGACGCCGCCACCAGAGCGGCTCAGAGGCATGCGCGGCACGCGCCACACCATAGCGCCGCGCGAAAACCCAGCGAACGAATCGCCACAATACTGGAGTGAGTCATATGAAATCGTCCCGCCGCAGCTTTCTGATTACGAGCATCGGCGTCGCTTCGACGCTCGCGCTTTCGCGCCAGGCCCTCGCCGACGCGCCCAAGGCTGCCGAATCCGATCCCACTTCCCAGGCGCTCGGCTACAAGCTCGACGCGACCAAGGTCGACCGAGCGAAGTTCGCGAAGTACGCCGCCGGCCAGGACTGCAGCAACTGCACGTTCTACCAGGGCAAGGCCACCGACGCGTTCGCGCCGTGCCCGATGTTCGGCGGCAAGCAGGTCGCGGGCAAGGGCTGGTGCAGCGCTTATAACAAGAAGGCGTGATGGAACGGTGCGGGCACTGCAATGCGTAGACCCCACACGCTTCACTGCCCGCGCACGTCGTTCATGAAAGCGCGAGCGCGCTAGCGCCGCGCCTGCAGCAACGGCGGCCGACGGTTGAACCACGGGCGCGCCGCCTCCAGTTGCGCCGCGAGGCGCAGCAACAATGCGTCGTTGCCCTCGCGTGCGGCGAACTGAACGCCGATCGGCAGCCCACGAGCGTTCCACGCGAGCGGCACCGACATCGACGGCTGGCCCGTCAAGTTGAAAAGCTCTGTGCAGCCGGCCCACGCGAATGCCTTGTTCGAGGCTTCGGTCAGCAGCTTTCTCATCAGCACTTCCACCGGCATGGCCGTGACCGCGCGCATCTGGATGCGCTCGCTCTGGCTTGGCTTCAGTTCGCCGATTTTCACCGGCGGTGCCGCGAGCGTCGGGCACAGCAGCACGTCGTAGCGCTTCATCAGGTCGGCGAGCTGCGCCGTGATGCGCTGCTGTACGTCGAGCGCCGCGGGCAGCTCGCGCTCGCCGAGCTTCTGGCCGATGTGCGCCATGGCCCAGGTTGCGATCTCGAACTCCCGGCGGTGCGGCTTCGTGCCCGTGATGTCGTCCGCGTGCAGCACGTACTGCTCGGCCACCACCGACCACAGCATCAGGAACGCCTCGCGCGCCTGTGCGTAATCCACGGGCAGCGAAAACGGCTCCACGCGATGGCCGAGCGACGTGAGCAGTTCGGCGGCATCGTCGAGCGCGCTGCGCACTTCGGGCGCGAGTGTGTCCGCGAACATCGGCTCGGTCAACAGCGCGATGGCGAGCGGCTTCGAGCCGTCGAGCGGGGCGCGCGCGGCGGCGAGGAAGGTGCCGGGCGCGCCGGCAGGCAGCGCGGGGTCGCCGGCGATCAGGTCGAGCATCAGCGCGCTGTCACGCACGCTGCGCGACACCGCGAGATCGACGCCGAGTGCGCCGGGCGGGGGCGGCACGTCGGACGCCGGCTGGAACGCGCGCGACGGCTTGAAGCCGAAGAGCCCGCAGCACGACGCCGGAATGCGGATCGAACCGCCACCGTCGGACGCGTGCGCGAGCGGTACGATGCCTGCCGCGACCGAGGCGGCCGCGCCGCCGCTCGAGCCGCCGGGCGTGTGATCGAGGTTCCACGGGTTGCGGCAGGGGCCGAAGAGCTCGGGTTCGGTATAGGGCATCTGCCCGAGTTCCGAGGCGCTGGTCTTGCCGAAGATATTCAGGCCCGCGGCGCGAAACCGCGCAACCACGGGCGCGTCGGCGGTGGGAATGTAGTGGCGGTAATGACGGCTGCCGAGCGTCATCCGCAGCCCGGCCACGGCCGCGCCGAGGTCCTTGACGAGAAACGGCACGCCGGCGAGCGGCCCTTCGCTCAGCGCGCTCACGCCGTTGCCGGACGCCTCGATGCGCCGCGCGCGCTCGCGCGCCGCTTCATAGTCCTTGAGGACGATGGCGTTGATCGCGGGATTGGCGGCTTCCGCACGGGCGATGGCGGTGTCGAGCAGCTCGCGCGCGCTCACCTCGCGGCGTCGCACGAGATCGGCGAGGCCGATGGCGTCGTATTCCAGATAGTCGGATTGCAAGGCGCGCACTCCTCGTCGTCGGGTTGGGGCCGGGCTTGAGCGATACGGCTACGCAAGGAGTGTAAGCGGGCGGCGCGCCTGCGGGGTTTGTCGTTGCGCGCGCATCGATGCAGCGAGGCGTGCGCAACGACGGCCGGGCGACAACCGTCGTTGCCGCCCGAAGGGTATTACAGATGCTCGGCCAGGAAGCTCAACGTGCGGCCGTGCGCGAGCGCCGCAGCGTGCTGGTTGTACGAGGCGCGCACCGAGCAGTTGAAGCCGTGATCGGCGTTCGGGTACAGGTGGAACTCGGCGTTCGGGCGGCCCGCGAAGCGCTCCTTCACCTGACCCACCGCCGAAAGCGGAATGCCGTGATCGAGTTCGGCGTAGTGGAAGAGGATCGGCTTGGTGACCTTGTCGGCGAGATCGAGCTGATTCTGGATACCGCCGCCGTAGTACGACACCGCCGCATCCACCGAACCGCTGGCGGCCGCGAGGTAGGCAAGACGGCCGCCGAAGCAGTAGCCGATCGCTGCGACCTTGCCCGTGCACTCGGGCAGCGCGCGCAGCGCAGTCGCGGTCGCGGCGATGTCCTCGACCACGAGGTTGACGTCCGTCTTCTGCATCAGCGCGATGCCGCGATCGCGGTCCGCGCCGACGTAGTCGAGCTCGACGCGCGGGGCCGCGCGCCAGAACACGTCGGGGGCGATCGCCACGTAGCCGTCGAGCGCATATTGCTCGACGACGTCGCGGATGTGCCCGTTCACGCCGAAGATCTCCTGCAGGATGACGATGCCCGGACCCTTGCCGCCCCTGGGCAGCGCGAGGTACGCGCCGAAGCTGTCATTGCCGGCGGGAATGTCGATCCATTTGGTCGAAACGCTCATGTTGTTTCTCCGTCTTCATCAATGAGTCATGCGACGCGCCGCAGCGCTCAGGCAGGCGGCTCGCACACTGCCCGCGGCGCGTCGCGAAATCGGGGAGCCAGTTTGCCATAGGCCCTTGAACCTCTGCAGCGCACGCCGCGGAAAACCCGTTCTCGCAAGCGGATCGTAATGATCTCGATTATTCATTTTTCGGGCAGGAGGGCTTTGGCTAGAGTCGGTAGCGATTGCATCGTCATCGCTCGTTCAGCCATACAAGGATCGCCTCATGAGTTCTGCTCCCGCGTTGCGCACGTCGCCCGACTTTTCCACGCCGTTCAGCCGCCGCTTCGGTTTGCGCCTGCCGCTCGTGCAGGGGCCGATGGCGGGCGGCCCGACCACGCCCGCGCTCGTCGCGGCGGTGTCGAACGCGGGCGGGCTCGGTTTTCTCGCCGGGGCGGCGCTCGCACCCGAAAAGATCGCGAGCGAAGTCGCCGCGATTCGCGCGCTTACCGACAAGCCCTTCGGCGTGAATCTCTTCGTGCTCGACCCTGCGAATCCAGACGAAGCCACCGTGCGCCGCGCGCTCGAAGCGATCGATCCGGTGGCGGCTCAGCACGGTTTGCCGCCCGGTGAGGCGCTCGCACGTTACGCGCCCGACTTTCGCGCGCAACTCGACGCGGTGATCGAGCTGCGCGTGCCGGTGGTGAGCTTCACGTTCGGCCTGTTGCCCAAGTCCGACGTCGCGCGCCTGCATGCGGCGGGCAGCTACGTGATGGGCACGGCCACTCACGTGGCCGAAGCCATCGCGTGGCGCGACGCGGGTGCGGATGCGATCGTCGCGCAAGGCGCCGAAGCGGGCGGCCACCGCGGCACGTTCATCGGCGAGGCGCCGCACGCGCTTATCGGCACGATGGCGCTGGTGCCGCAACTCGTCGATGCGGTCGCTGCGCCCGGTGCGGTCGGCCTGCCGGTCCTGGCGGCGGGCGGCATCATGGACGGGCGCGGCATCGTCGCGGCGCTCGCGCTGGGCGCGCAAGGCGTGCAGATGGGCACCGCGTTTCTCGGCTGCGCGGAAAGTGCGATTCCCGCCGACTGGAAGGCGCGGCTGCGTACGTCGACGGATACCGCGACCTCGGTCACGCGCGCGATCACCGGACGCCACGCGCGCGGCATTCGCAATCCGCTCATGCAGCAGCTCGAGGCTCGGCCCGAGACGGTCGCGCCGTACCCCGTGCAGAACGCGCTCACGCAGCCGTTGCGGCAGCGCGCGGCGCGCGAGAACGACGGCGATTATCTGTCGCTGTGGTCGGGGCAGGGCGCACCGCTTTCGCGTACGCGCGAGGCCGGTCTCGGCGCCGCGCAAATCGTCGCTGCGCTCGATGCCGAATGGCGTGCTGTGTCAGGCAAACTACCCGGCAAACTGAGTCACGACGCGTGAGGCAGGTAGCCGCATGAGAGGCGAGACCGCAACGCATCGGCGTGCAAAATTAATCGAATGCTTACTTGAACCGGCACGCGCAAAAAAGTGCGTTCCGGGCGTCCGTGCGACTCGCAAACGTTATCGCGAATGGGAGGGGTTTTCATATGGTCGCACGGCACCCTGGTGTATTCCCGGAACGCGTGCGCTAACACACCAATAACTCCCGTCAAATAATCCAAAAAACGATTCGCGCGGGACCCCTCAGGGAATCTCCCCATAATTGGATCCAAAGTCCGGATGCCTTATTACATAAGGCTTGCGGTCGATTGATCAGGGTTTCGAACTGTTCTTGCAGTACGCATATTGGTACTCGCACCAATATCTGAAAAAAGTCCCCCAAATTAATTTGATCACCTACACTTGCGCGCAAGTATGGATGGGCGGCCCGCCATGAACGGACCATTCGCCATGCTGGCCAGGTGCATCAAGGATGCATCCTGCGTGGTCGTCCGCACGGGGAGCGACACGTTCGGGGCGCGGGAGCACTGGGCGATTACGTAGCTTTTGGGTTCGAAACTGGAGACTTACATGACTATCAAGCTTCACAAGCTGTTGCCGATCAGCGCTGCGGCCATTATGTTCGCGTCGTTCGCAACGGCAGCGAGCGCAGACGTTACGGTCAAGATTGGCCACGTCGCGCCGCTTACGGGTGGGATTGCGCACCTCGGTAAAGACAACGAAAACGGCGCACGTCTCGCAGTCGAAGAGATCAACGCGAAGGGCCTCATGGTCGGCGGCCAGAAGGTCACGCTCGTGCTCGACGCACAAGACGACGCAGCTGACCCGCGCACGGCCACCCAGGTCGCGCAGAAGCTCGTCGACGATAAAGTCGTTGCCGTCGTCGGCCACCTGAACTCGGGCACGTCGATCCCGGCATCGAAGATCTACAGCGATGCAGGCATCGTTCAGATCTCGCCGTCGGCCACGAACCCGGCCTACACGCAACAAGGCTTCAAGACGACCTACCGTGTCGTGGCGACCGACGCCCAGCAGGGCCCGGCGCTCGCGAACTACGCGGCGAAGAACCTGAAGGTCAAGACCGTTGCCGTGGTCGACGACTCGACGGCTTATGGCCAGGGTCTCGCGAACGAGTTCGAGAAGACCGCCAAGTCGCTCGGAATGAACGTGCTGTCGCATGACGCGACGAACGACAAGGCCGTGGACTTCCGCGCCATTCTGACGAAGATCAAGGGCGAAAACCCCGACGCGATCATGTACGGCGGCATGGATGCTACCGGCGGCCCGTTCGCCAAGCAAGCCAAGCAGCTTGGCCTGCGCGCGAAGGTGCTCGCGGGTGACGGCGTCTGTACCGACAAGCTGGCCGACCTCGCCGGCGACGCGACCGACAACATCGTGTGCTCGGAAGCCGGCATGGCGCTCGAAAAGATGCCGGGCGGCAAGGAATTCGAAGCCAAGTTCGAGAAGCGCTTCGGCCAGCCGATCCAGATCTACGCACCGTTCACGTATGACGCTGTGTACATCATCGTCGACGCCATGAAGCGTGCGAACTCGACGGATCCGGCAAAGATCCTCGCCGAAATGCCGACGACGGACTACAAGGGCGTGATTGGCGAGACGACCTTCGATTCGAAGGGCGACCTCAAGCACGGCGTGATCTCGCTGTACAACTACAAGTCGGGCAAGAAGTCGCTGCTCGACGTCGTGAAGATGTAATTCGCGCTTAGCGCGTACTTACCCATTTCGCTCACGCGATTGGAAAAGCCCGCAGGTTTCGGCCTGCGGGCTTTTTTTCGTTTGGGGCTGCGCGTGACGCAGTTATCGATGCGCCTTCAGATCCCGAGCCGCCGCAGCACCTTCGGCCCCGCAAACGCCACGAGCGCCGCGCACAACGCCACCACGGCGAGCCCGACCGTGAGGTTGGTCACCTGCGTGATGCCGCCGATCACCACCGGCCCGAACAGCAAGCCGAAATAGGCGATGCCCGCGACGTGCGCGAGCCCTTCGGCCGCGTGGATACCTTTCACGCGCGCAGCGGCTGCGAACAGCACCGGCATCATGTTGGCGAGGCCGAGCCCCATCAGCGTGAAGCCCGTGAGCGCGGTAAACGAGAACGGCAGCAACAGCGCGCCGATCATGCCCGCGCACGCGAGCGAGGCGCTCGCCATCACGAGCTGCGGCGCGCCAAAGCGCGCGCGCACGGCGTCGCCGGCGAAGCGCGCCGCGGCCATGCCGCCCGAGAACGCCGCGTAGGCCGCGCTGGCGAGCGCTGGCGTGGAAAGCACCACGTCGCGCATGTAGACCGTAGCCCAGTCGTACATCGCGCCTTCGGCGATCAGGGCGATCAGCGCGATGGCGCCGAGTGCCCAGAGCGCGGGCGTGCGCCAGCGGTTGCCGGTTTTCGCGTGCTCGCCGTGCGTAGCGTGCGGCACGTGCGGCAGGACAGCCGGGCACGAGACGAACAGCACGAGCGCCGCCAGCGCCGAAGCGAGAAAGAGATGCAGCGCCGGCGCCATGCCGCGCGCGAGCAGCGCGCCGCCAATCGCCGCGCCCGCCATGCCGCCCAGGCTGAACATGCCGTGCAGCCCCGACATGATCGGCTTGGCGACGGCTTCTTCCACGGCGCTCGCTTCGGCGTTCATGGCGACGTCGAGCGTGGCCATGCCCACGCCAAAAAAGGCGAGCACCACGATCAGCATCCAGTAATACGGGACCACCAGGATCAGCGCGCCGCACACGGACATCGTCAGGCCGCCGGTGAGACAGGCGCGGCGCGAGCCCACGCGCGCGATCCAGCCGCCGATGGTCGTCATCGCGGCAATCGAGCCCCCCGCGACCGCGAAGAGCGCATAGGAGAGCAGCGCCGGGCTTAGATGAAACTTGTCGCGCACGGTCGGCACGTGCACGCCCCACGACGCGTACATCATGCCGGCGACGAAAAAGAGCGCCATGGTCGCGATGCGCGCGCGATGACGCGTGGCGGCGGGCAGCGCCCGATGGTGGGCGGCTGGGCTCGCAACGGCGAGGGCGGGGTCGGTCGGTCGGTCGGACACGGGAATTCCGGGCAGAAGGAAGAAAAGGGACCAGGAAGGCGCCTGAAAGCAAACGATGATTCTAACGAAGGTGCGACTGGCCTGTCGCAGCGCGTTGGCCGGGCCGGCTGCTCTAATATCAGGAGCATCCATTGTTCGACTCGAGGACGCGCCCTTGAAGATTCCCGCTCACGCCCCGCTGCATCTGCTGCACCAGGCGCCTGTCGGCACGCTCGCCACCCACTCGCGCGAGCCGCGCGGTTTTCCGTATCCGACGCTGCTGCCGTTCGCGCCCGACGCGCAGCACCGTCCGGTGATCCTGGTGAGCCGTCTGGCCGAGCACACGCGCAATTTGCTCGACGACCCGCGCGCGGGCTTTCTCGTCGCGCACGCACCCGACGCCGACGTGCTGAACGCCCCGCGCGCCACGCTGCTCGGCCGCTTCGAACCGGTCGCACCGGTCGAATCAGCCGCCCACGAAGCGAGCGAGGCGCTGGCGCGGCGCTACGTGCGCTATCACCCGGACGCCGAGCGCTATCTCGCACTCGGCGACTTCACGTTCTGGGTCATGCACGTCGAGCGGCTGCGCTATATCGGCGGCTTTGGCGCGATGGGCTGGATAGACGGCGCCGATCTCGACACGCTGGCGCCGCTCGCTCCCGCCGAGGAAACCACGCTGATCCGCTTTTTCGAAACGCACCCCGCGCGCCGCGTTGACCTGGATCTCGCAGGCGTGGATCGCTACGGCGCGGATCTCGTGATCGACGGCGCCCGCACGCGCTTTGTTTTCGATGCGCCACAGTTTGATTTGCAATCCTTGCATGCGGTGCTAGCCGACTGCATTGAGCGCCATACGCAATGACGGTTTATTCCACCCATGCGGGCGTTGTCCGCCGTCCTGTATAGCGCGTCGCCTCATGCTGCTTAGCAGCAACCGGTTTCTATCCCCGTTTATTGGCTCGAAGTTGTCATGCGATGAAATGTTTGACGTATTTCAACGCATTTAATTTTCATCCGCTGCTAATTATGAGATGTGGATTTATCTGGCAAAAGCGGGATTTAGTAAAAATACCGATTTGCACGAAATGACAATGAGTTAGAGGCTTGCTGGAAGGCGCGGGATTGGAAATCTGGCTTTAATTATTTTTATTGCTTACACGCAACCCGGCATTCAAATCTGTGTTAATCTCGCCACCGATTTCCGAGGCACGCATCTATCAATCGGCATACTGACGCGAGATCAGTAGCCATTAAGATCAAACCACAAGGGCACCTATGTCTTCCTACAAGGAACTTCTCGCTCAGCGAGAGAAGCTGGAAAAGCAGATTGAAGAGGCGAAGGCTCGCGAATATGCCGAGGTCCTCGATGAAATCAAGCAGAAAATGGCCGACTACGGCATTACCCTGGCAGAACTCGGTGGCGGCCGCGCCAGCGCCAAAGCCGCGAAGGCAGCCAGCCGTTCGCGTGCGAGCGTTGCGCCGAAATACCGCGATCCCGACAGCGGCAGCACGTGGTCGGGCCGTGGCAAGCCGCCGCGCTGGATCGCCGGTCAAGACCGCGATCGTTTTCTGATCCAGAAGTAAATCAACTTGTCAGCGGCGCGTTTGAACGCGCTGCGCATGAGTGAAAGCAGGAGCGGAGTCGGGCGAGGTATCTCCTGATTCTCGAAAACAAGAAGCCGCGCAGTCCGGGGACGCGCGGCTTTTTGATTTTCTGCACCATGTGCGGTTTGGTTCGAACCGTATCCACGGCTTGAATGAGAATGCTTCCTGGTCTTGTAGGCATCTGATTTAAAAGAGATTTTTAGGGCTATCCATAAAATCGTCGCATGCAGTCGCTACAATCGCGGTTATTCCCTAATTTGCTCTCTCGCCGCGCATGACTTCTTCCGCCGCCCCCCCGTTCTCAGATAAACACGAGGTCGCACGCCGTACGACGTGGGTCAGCGTTGGCGTCAATTCTGTTCTGGTGGTGCTGCAAATCGTCATCGGTGTGTTTGCGCATTCGCAGGCGCTGATTGCCGATGGCGTACATTCACTCGCCGATATCGTTTCCGACTTCGTCGTGCTGCTGGCCAACCGGCATAGCGGCGCCAAGCCGGACGCCGATCATAACTACGGCCACAGCCGTTACGAGACGGTCGCGTCGTTATTCCTTGGCGCATTATTGATTGCGGTGGGCGTCGGCATGCTGGTGCGCGCCGGCACGCGCATCATGAATCTCGGCGATATTCCGGCGCTGCACGTGAGCGCGCTGGTCGTGGCGCTCCTCGTGCTGGTTTCCAAGGAAGGGCTCTTTCGCTACATGCTGCGCGAGGCGCAGCGCGTGCGCTCGGCCATGCTGATCGCCAATGCATGGCATGCGCGCTCGGACGCGGCTTCGTCGCTGGTCGTGGCGATCGGCATCGTGGGCAGCCTCGCCGGCGTGCGGCTGCTCGATCCGATCGCGGCGGCCATCGTCGGCTTCATGGTCGCGCGCATGGGCTGGGTGTTCGGCTGGGACGCGCTGCAGGACCTCTCCGACCGCGCGCTCGATGAAGCCGCCGCCGCGGACCTGCGCGCGCTGCTGATGGGCACGCCGGGCGTGCTCGACGTGCACGAGATGCGCACACGCAAGACCGGCGACCTCGCGCTAGTGGATGCGCACATCCTCGTCGATCCGCTGATTTCGGTTTCGGAAGGGCACTACATCGCGGAGACGGCGCGCGCTCGCCTGCTCACCGATGCACGCGTGCTAGATGCACTGATTCACGTCGATCCCGAAGACGACATGCACGTGCGCTCCGTGGCCAACCTGCCCGCGCGCGACGACGTGGCCAGGCGCCTGCGAAGCGAGCTGGCGGAGCATGACGTGCATGTCGAAGGCATCACGCTGCACTACTTGAGCACGGGGCTGGAGATTCAGGTGGTGCTGGCCGCGGCGGACGACGCGCGGCGCGTGGCCGCCATGGATCTGGAAGCGCTGCGCGCGCGCCTCGGCGCGAGCAAGCTCGTCGTCATGCAGGCGCTCGATGCGCATGGCGCACTGGCCGCGCACGGCAAATCGCGCGAGTCGCATTGAGTGCGCTCGGCGCGGCGGAGAAGCCGCCGCGCCGTCGTGGCTTCACAGCGGCAATTGCGTATCGAACTTGATTTCCCGCAGCACGACGCTCGTGCGCACCTGCGCCACGGCGGGAATGCGGAAGATGCGCTCGTGCAGGAAGGCGTCGTAGGCCTTGATGTCGGGCGCGACGATCTTGAGGATGTAGTCCGATTCGCCCGTGGTGCTGTAACACTCGGTGACTTCGGGGCAGGTGGCGATCTCGCGTTCGAAGGCTTCGACGCCGCCTTCGGTGTGGCGCGTGAGATGGATATGCGCGAGCGCGCAGACGTGCAGGCCAAGCTTTTCGCGATCGAGCAGCGCCGTGTAGCGCTGGATCACGCCCGACTGTTCCATGTCCTTGATACGGCGCCAGCAAGGGGTGCTGGAGAGCCCCACCTGGTCGGAGATTTCCTGGACCGAGCGGCGCGCGTCGAGCTGCAGCAGGCGCAGGATCTTCTGAGAGAACGTATCGAGTGTCAACTGCGCCTCCATTGCGTCGCTGTATTCCTGAATGTTAGAGGCCAGGAGAACAGAACGCAATGCAAAGCGCAGATGATGAGGGAGATTACCTAATTTGCCGGAGTGCTCGCGGCGTTTTGTCCTGAGTCGTCCCCATCAGCGGCGAGCGCGGCTTGCTGTGCGCGCAGGTCGGCCAGCATGTTGCAGAAGAGGGCGCCTTGCTCGATCGCGTCGTCGAGCGCGACGTGCGTGTGCGGGTGATCGTCGAACCAGTGCTTCGGAAAGCGCGGCTTGATGCACTTGCGGTACGGCAAGCCCGTCATCGCGAAGGCGAGCGTCTTGATGTCGAGCGCCGACCAGGAGAACGGGCAACGCCCGGCGAAGCGCATCATGTACCAGAACATGAAGGTGAAATCGAAGCCCGCCGGCATCGCCACGAACACGGGCTTGCCGGGCAGCGCCTCCACCCATTCGACGTAGGCGACGAGCGCAGCCGCCGGGTCTTGCAGATCCTTGCGGCATGCGGCCCAGGCCTCGGGCTGCGTCTCCCACCAGGCGGCCTGCACCGGATGCGGCGCCGCGCCTTCGAGCATCTCGAGATTGGCCGAGAACGTGGCGATCAAACGCTTGTCGGCGGTGTACGCCGCCGAAGCGAAACTCAGCATCGAATGCGGGCCGGGAATGGGACCATCGGCCTCGACGTCAGTGCTGACGTAAATCTCCTCAATTGCGGCTTGATTCATCTTACTTTTCACTCTCATCCAGGTACGCCATCTGCGACGTAGGGGTTGGAGCGGCGCTCCTCGCCGAATGTCGAAACGGGGCCATGGCCCGGCACGAACGTGACGTCGTCGCCCAGCGGCCAGAGCTTTTCGCGGATCGAACGGATCAGGTCCGCATGATTGCCGCGCGGAAAGTCCGTGCGGCCGATCGAACCCGCGAAAAGCACGTCGCCGACCGTGGCGACCCGGTGCTTGCGGCTGAAGAAGATCACGTGACCCGGCGTGTGCCCGGGGCAGTGATACACCTCGAGTTCCTCGCCGCCGAAGCGCACCGTGTCGCCGTCTTGAAGCCAGCGCGTGGGCTCGAACGCCTCGGCGTGACCGAAGCCGAAGCGCACGCTCTGCTGCGGCAACTGGTCGATCCAGAAGCGCTCGTCTTCCTGCGGGCCTTCGATCGGCACGCCGAACTTCGTGGCGAGCGCCTTCGCGCCGGCGCAGTGGTCGAGGTGGCCATGGGTGAGCAGCACCTTTTCCAGCTGCACGCCCTGACGTTCGATCTCGGCCTCGATGCGTTCGAGGTCGCCGCCCGGATCGACGACGGCGGCGCGGTTCGTCGTTTCGTCGACGAGCAGCGAGCAGTTTTGCTGGAACGGTGTGACGGGAATCAGCGTGACTTTCATGCGGGGATCGTGGGGTTCGGGTCTCGCGGGGCGGGTACAGCGACGCGTCGAAATCGACGTCGCGTGCCAAAGGCCCCAGCCAAAGGATCGATTGTACCGGGGTGCAGGAAGCGCCGCCGACGCCGCTCGCGACAGCCTCAGTCCCTTGTCTGACAAGGGATGCGGCGGCGCAAGGCGAACGGCTTTGTTACATCAATAGTGAAAAATCATGGAGATTTGTGAGGCACCGGCGTGACAGGAATAACTTTTGGGTATAATGCGACCCATCACGCACGGAATTCGTGCTTTCAAAGGGCGGTGTGACCTTCGTAAAAAAAAGAGGTCGCATACATCGCCGTCAAGCAGTGCTGTCGTTCTAGGCGGGCCGCAACAGGCTGCCTTACAAGATAGCAAATCAGGTGTCGATCCGTTCGACGCCGCACGTCTTGCCCAGCCAGGTGCCACGCGCCTGCAACGGCCTACATGCCGTGACGCTGGGTGGGGCCTACGCCGCCGTTCCTGTGCGCCGAGAGTTTCCGGCGCGCCTGAACGAGCTTCATCGTTCGATGGCGGCATGTGGGGTCTGGTCAGGCTGCCGGGGACAGGTTGCGCCAGACGTGAAAGATAACTAGCGGTTAGCGGCTTATTAGGGCTGCATCCGGGCATTGGCACGCGTTCGCCTTTTTCATTCCAGGCGAGCGATGGCGAAGCTTTGCCCGCGACCGCCGAAGCCTTTCCGACAACGCGCACACATGGCGCGGGACAGGCTTCGAGAACGTGATGGCAATGTTATGAACCTTAGACTGACTCGACGACGACTCGGGAGTCTCGCAGCCGTGTCCATTCTGGCCGGTTGCGCCGTGCCGCCTGCCCAGCAGGACCAGGCATCCAGCGACGCCCTTCGCACGAAGGACGCGGCTTTCACTGCGCCGCAGGGCTACGGCTCCGCGCTCGCTGCGCTGCCCGCATCGGGCACCGCGAAGGACAACTCGCTCGCGAACGCCGAGGCGATCGACGAGAACGGCCCGGACGTCCACTCGTTCCACCAGACCGGCCGCGCCTCGTGGTACGGCCGCGCGTTCCACGGCCGCCGCACCGCAAGCGGCGAGCGCTTCAACATGAAGGCGCTCACGGCTGCGCACCGCACGCTGCCGCTCGGCTCGTATGTGCGCGTGAGCGTGCCCGGCACGTCGAAGTGGGTAGTGGTGAAGATCAACGACCGTGGCCCGTACGCACGTGGCCGTGTGCTCGACCTCTCGTATGCCGCCGCCAAGCTCCTTGGCGTGCAGCATGCGGGTACGGCGAAGGTGGACATCGAAGGCCTCACGCGCCAGGAAGCGAAGGCCGCGCAAGCGGATATGCTTGCCGCGAACTCGAACATCGATCACTAAGCGATCTCGTTTGGGCGTGGCGCTGAGTGCGCCGCGACGCGCCCGAGGCTGAACCGCCTGGCAGAGTCGAATGCACATGCGAAGGGCCGCCTGATTGACTCAGGCGGCCCTTCGGTTTTTCTGGCACGTGCTTTTGACTGTTGTCGGCTCGCGGTTCAGTCGTCCGCTTCTTCCCCGCCTTCACCCTTCAATTCCAGCGCCCGCGCGTAGAGCGCATTGCGCGACGCGCCCGTGAGCGCCGCCGCGATCTTCGCCGCGCCCTTCACCGGCACTTCCTGAAGCAGCACGCGCAAGAGCGCGTCGTGATCGGCTTCGCCTTCCGCCTGCTCGCTCGCGCCTTCCACCACCAGCACGAACTCGCCGCGCTGACGGTTCGCGTCCCCTGCCAGCCACGTTGGCGCTTCGGCCAGGGTGCCGCTCCAGAGCGACTCGTGTAGCTTCGTCAATTCGCGGGCGATGAGGATGCGGCGCGCGGGACCGAACGCATCGGCGAGCGACTGCACGGTTTCGACGATGCGATGCGGGGCTTCGTAGAACACCATCGCGTGCGTATGCGAGGCGAGCGGCTGCAATGCGGCTGCGCGCTGCTTGGGCTTGGGCGGCAGAAAACCTAGGAACGTGAAGGTCGAGACCCAGTCGCCGGCAGCGGAAAGCGCCGTTGCGAGTGCGCTCGCGCCAGGTAGCGGCACGACGTTCAGGCCGGCGGCGCGCACGGCGTCCACGAGTTTCGCGCCCGGATCGGAAATGCCGGGCGTGCCCGCGTCCGAAACGCAGGCCACGCGCTCGCCCGCGCGCAGAAATTCGATCACACGCTGCGCCGCCTCGCGCTCGTTGTGCTCGTGCACGGCGACGAGCGGCTTCGAAATACCGTAGCGCGCGAGGAGCTGGCCGGTGTTGCGCGTGTCTTCGGCGGCGATGCGATCGACGAGGCCGAGCACGTGCAGGGCGCGCAGCGTGATGTCGGCGACATTGCCGATGGGCGTGGCCACGACGTACAGCGTGGCGGCCGGATACTGCTGGGCCTGTGCGAGTTCGAAGGGGGACGAGAGGGACGTCATGACACGCAACGCGCGAAAGCAGGAAAAGAGGCCGACATTGTGCCACGCGGGCGCGAGTACACCCGAGGGAAGCGGCGCGAACGAAAGTGCACGCGTCGACAACTTTTGCGCGCGAGCGCAGTCGAATGCCCAACGCCGCGCGACGGGCGCGCGTTTCGAGGCGCACGCCCTGGCGTTTTTGCGTCGCGAGCGCCTGGAGCTGGTCGCGCGCAACGTGAATTGCCGCGGCGGCGAACTCGATCTCGTGATGCGTGAGCGCGACGGCACGCTGGTTTTCGTGGAAGTGCGCGCCCGCGCGCGGCCGGAATTCGGCGGCGCGGCGGCGAGCGTGGGGTGGCGCAAACAGCAGCGCGTGCTGCGCGCGGCGCGCTACTTTCTCGCGACGTGGCGCGCCGCCGATGCGAATGGGAAAGCGGCCACGCAAGCGCGAACGCCGCCCGCGTGCCGCTTCGACGTGATCGCGTTCGAGAGCGGCCGGCTCGTCTGGCTGCGCGACGCGTTTCAACCGGAAGCGCACGAGAGCTAAAACTTACGCAATAGAAAGAAGGGTGAAAATGAACGCCCCTGAGTGCGCTAAACTTGCGGCACGCCGCACCGCGCGGAAATTTTGCGATACCCGCAGTACAGATTAGAGAGTCGATGTCCGTCGAACGCATTCAACAGCACTTCCGCGATAGCGCAGCCACTACGCTCGCGGCCATGGAAACCCTGGCGGTCCCGATTGCCGCCGCGGTCGATACGATGTTCGCCGCGCTCGCGAACAGCAACAAGATTCTCGCGTGTGGCAATGGCGGATCCGCCGCCACTGCCCAGCAACTCGCCGCCGAACTGATCGGCCGGTTCGAGCGCGAACGCCCGGGCCTGCCCGCGCTCGCGCTGACCACTGACGCCTCGGTGCTCACCGCCGTTGCCAACGATTACGCGTACGAGCAGGTATTCGCGAAGCAGGTGCGCGCGCTCGGCCAGCCCGGCGACGTGCTGCTCGCCATCACGACCTCGGGCAACTCCGTAAACGTGCTGGCCGCCATTCAGGAAGCGCACGAACGCGAAATGGTCGTGATCGCGCTGACCGGCAAGGGCGGCGGCGACGTGAACAGCGTGCTCGCCGATACCGACATTCAGCTGTGCGTGCCGAGCGACCGAACGGCGCGTGTTCAGGAAGTGCATCTGTTAACTATTCACTGCCTGTGCGACGGCATCGACGCGATGCTGCTGGGCGAAGACTGACACCGTAAGACGAAGAGAGGGGAAGTTGATGAGCAGATACGGCATGACGCGCGCGCTGGCACGGACCACGCTGACGATCGGCTTCGCAGCCTCGCTCTGCGCAAGCCTGCAGGGCTGCTTCCTGGCGCTGGCGGGCGCGGCGGGCGGCACAGCACTGGTGGCAACCGACCGCCGCACGGTGGGATCGCAAACCGAAGACCGCGAGATCCAGGTGAAGGCGCTGGCCGATCTCGGCAAGCAACTGCCCGACACGGCGCACGTGAACGTGGCGGTGTTCAACCAGCGCGTGCTGATCACGGGTGAAGTGCCCGACGACGCCTCGAAGCAGAAGGCCGAGAGCATTGTGCGAGCCGTGACGAACGTTGCATCGATCGTCAACGAGCTGGCGGTGCAGCCGGCCAGCTCGTTTTCCTCGCGCGCAAACGACTCGTACCTCGAAGGACGCGTGAAGGGAGAGCTGATTGCCTATAAGGACATCTCCGCGAACAACTTCAAGGTGGTGAGCGAGCGCGGCACGATCTATCTGATGGGGCTGGTTACGCCGCAGGAAGGCAATATCGCCGCCAACGCGACGGCCGGGGTGATGGGCGTGACGCAGGTGGTGAAGTGCTACCAGTACATCGACCCGCAACAGGCGACGGTGGCGACGGCGGCTGCGCCCAGTGCATCGGCGGCGGCGCCTGCTGCCGATGCGCCGACGGTGGGGGCGGTGCCTGATTCGGGCGTGACCTCGCAGCCTATTGAGCACCAGGCGCCCGCGCCCGTGACTAATTCGTCGGCTACGAAGCCGGGGAATACGGGGGCTTTGTGATGCGGCGTTTGGTTGGTGGGGTTGTGGCTGGGGTGTTGGTCGCTGGAGCAGGTTTGGGTTTCGCTTTGCCGACTTTTGCTGCTGTGCCGGATGGGTTGAAGGTCGCTCAGACGAATGCTTGCATGGGGTGCCATGCGGTGGATCGCAAGCTGGTTGGGCCTTCGTTTCTGGATGTCGCCGCGAAGTACAAGGGCGATGCTGGGGCTCAGGGCAAGCTGGAGAAGAAGGTTCGGGACGGTGGGGCCGGGGTTTGGGGAGCTATTCCTATGCCTTCTCACCCCGGGATGAGCGCCGGCGATATCCATTCCGTTGTGGCCTGGGTGCTCGCCGGAGCGCCTTCAAAGTAGTTTTGCCTGGGGTCACATTTGACGCTTGGCAAAACGGATTTTGTGTGTGTAGAATCGGTGATTCGTTGGGGCGGTAGCTCAGCTGGGAGAGCGTCGCGTTCGCAATGCGAAGGTCGTGAGTTCGATCCTCATCCGCTCCACCAATAGATTTCACGGAAACCCGCGTGGCGTAAGGCTTCGCGGGTTTTTGTTTTTACGGTCACACTGCCTCACACCTCCCTACATTTCCTGCCCGTGTGTCCCAAAAGTGTCCCGGGACTGGACGTGATTGGATGAATCTGCGGCAAAAAAGCGACAACGAAGTTGTCGCGGGATGCTGGAGGCGATATAAAAGGGTCAATGCCGCGCTACGCACAATGAGATGCGATAGCGGCACCTCAAGGGAGAGCCAATTAACTTGAGGTTGAGCGGAGCCATTCATAGTCGATGGGGGTCGACTCCCTGAGGGTATCCGAACCGGCAGCATGCAAGCGTATACCCTTCGTATAGCCTCATGGGCGATGGTTGATCTCGCTGGCCGCGGCCTAACATAGATCGCCAGTACGACAGCCAAGTATGCGGTGTGGCAACCCAGGTTTTGCAGGTCGTCGCCTGGGCTCGGTAGAACTCCGAAAGTTCGCTCGAACGAACCTAACCCCAATCTCTAGCTAAGACGCCGCGGCGTCACCCAGGTTGCTCCTGGGAGCTGGGGATAGCCGTGTCCAGAAAATCCAACAAACCTCCTCTTGGCCAGCTTGCTGACCGGGCGCTCAACGCGCACGAACTCGCGGCGAACTATCTTTGCTGCGCCGCCGATACTGTTTTCAAAGACCTCACTCGAGCTCCGCATAGGCTGCCGCCGTCCATCCAGATTCCGGGCCGGCGTGGTCGTGTTTGGCTTGAGTCTGAAGTAGTACATCAAGAACCACCGCTCGGGACTAACGTTCAGCTAGCGGATGCGTCGCGTGGGCCGGTTGAACCGGCCCAAACCAAAGAAGATGTGAATGTGCAGCGGGTTGGACGACCAACTAAACGGCAACAGCGGGAACGAGCGCAGCAGCTGGTTGCAAGGGGGACCAAATGAGCCTCCGTCAACCTGAGAGTCTGCTCCCGCTAGCGGAGATCGGGGAGCGCGGGACGTCCACTTCGGATGAGTGCCGACTGACTGAAGGTGCGTCGACCGTCTCGATTGCCAATGCCCATGTTGAGCAAGCCAGCAACGCTTTCGAGCGCATGAAGCTACGCGCGGCCGAGTCTGTGGCACGAGAAGCTACTCGAGGAAGTGGGCGCGACGAGCCTCAATTTTTCGTGCCAGGCATGGACGAGTTTATGCGGGCGATGCCAAATCATCTTGCGCGTTCAAGCGTTTACGCACCTGTGGCGCGGGGCCACAAGGGGATTCACAAGGGTACCGTACTTGTGAGCCGCGCTGACGCAGTAATGAAGTTTTGGGGCGAGCAATTGGACGAGGGGCAGGCGGATGTTTGGATGCAGTCCGTATATGAGGCCAGCCGCAGCCCATTGGGCGGACCGGTCATCATCAAACGGGCGGCGTTCTTGCGTTCCATCGGGCGGCAAACGGGAAACTACGAGTACAACTGGTTGAACAGGGCCATGCAGGCGCTCACCTTCGCCATGCTGGTGATCGAGGTTCGAGACAAAGATGGCAGGCCCAAGTTGTCGGTCGGTAGGAACCGAGCTCTGCACATGATCGATGGCTTCGACTTCGATGACGAGGCAGAAGCCTACACGTTGCGTCTCGACCCTCGATGGCGACTCATGTTTGGCAATCGCGAGTTCGCATTGATTGACTGGGACAAACGTCTACGAATCAAGCCGGGTCAAGATATGGCGAAGGCGCTACAAAGGCTAGTAGCCACGTCCAACGAAACCATCCAGCGATACGCCATGGACTGGCTCAAGAGCAAGCTCCAATACATGGGGCGAATGAGAGATTTCGTAGGCGCGCTCGACCGCGCCATGCGGGAGCTCGAGCGGGTGGAGATCATTGTGGGCGGCCGGATCGAGATCAGCACAAAGGGAAAATCTCAAGTCTTGTGGAGAAAGCTATGAAAGCAGTCGGGGTTGCGTCGCTCCATGGTCGGGGGCACGTCGCGCGTTATCGGGGTTGCGTCGCGACTTTTCGGGGTTACGTCGCACGACATGTTTATAACCCATTGGTGGCGTTGAGTTTTTCGGGCTACTTTTGCCCTCTACCTTTCTTCTACCTTCTTTCTACCCAGCTGCCTTGTGGATAAGTGCCAAGGTTGGTCGTGGCTCCTGCAAGCGGAGGCGGAAATGGCGCTTCCCACAGTGACTGCCCCGCCTTGGTCGGGGCTTTCCACTGTGGATTTCCGGGGGATTCGAGAATTTCGCGCATCGACACCGAGCCGGAGGAGGTGGACTCGGTCCTGTATGAGCTGAGTCCGCAATGGGATGGCGATGCATGACGGCGATTTCCGGTACCCGCTCAAGCGACACTTGATCAGCGCGAGCATTGCGAACTCCACGATTTAAGCCCCCTTTAAACCGGATCCCGCGGTAGCCTTCTGCTGTGGGAGTTAGCGATACTCCCGACAAAGTCGTCCTTTCTACTGGAGGTATGCCATGAAGAATCCAGATGACCCGATGGACAGCTGGTGCAGCGCGATCACGGTCGACGGCCGCACCTATACCGGCGCCGTCGCCAGAGAGATCCGCATCTCGATGCGCGGCTCGGTCGACAATATCGTCCGCGATGCCTGTGAGGACGCGGTCCGCAATGCTCTGAACCGTGCAAACGCGGCGGTGGCCAAAGGCGCCGCGGCTGCCAACGTACTGCCGTTCCGCTCGCGCGCCTGATCGGGGCGTGGCCTGCTTGCCTTTCCGGGCTGCAGGCCTGCCCAGCTTTGCTCGATGAACCCCCATGCCGACGCCGCATAAACACGCTCAATTGGTCCGGCGCCTCGACCAGCAGAAGTCGAGGCACGATGACGTGTGTCCCGCGGGGTGAGCTGCCGGGCGCTCATCCTCTGATATTGTGAAGTAATCCCGTGACGGCCATTTGCTGGCCGCATGCAGCACAGGTTGCATGAACATGAACACCAAACCGC
Source organism: Paraburkholderia sp. BR14312 (assembly GCF_040948675.1). Taxonomy (NCBI): domain Bacteria; kingdom Pseudomonadati; phylum Pseudomonadota; class Betaproteobacteria; order Burkholderiales; family Burkholderiaceae; genus Paraburkholderia; species Paraburkholderia sp. BR14312. The sequence continues at coordinate 3,579 of NZ_JBFPKI010000010.1, read as the reverse complement.
TATCCGAGCCCGCACTAGTGAATATGCGCGCCCTCGCCCGCATAGCGCTGCGTCACGAAATCCCACATTTGGCTGACCTTTGCGTTCCACAGGGCATCCGGATATGGTTCTTGCGGCAATTCGTTCAGCCGCTGCCGGATTTCCGACCACACCGCGCCGCGCGTTTCCTGCCCGCGCAACCAGTCCACGCCGTCCACCAGCTCGTGGAGTTTGGCTAGCAGCATCCTCGCCACGCGTTTTACCTCCGTCTCCTCGGCCCCGGTCAGCTTCGGCTCCGGCGTGGTAAGTAGGTCGAAGATCGCCAGCTCCTCCTCGGTCAGCCCTTCACGGGCGGCCCGCTGTTCTTCCTCGGAGAGGCCGGCGACAAATTCTTTCAGCGCCTCGAAGAACTTTTCCGCGTCGATGGAGCCCGCGTTGTGTTCGGCGACCAGCTTTTCCAGTTTCTCGACCAGATCGACGCGGGTCGGGTTGGCCTCTGCCATCTTCTTGACCTTGTCCTCGGCCTTCTCCCGCGCTCGTTCGATAGCGACCTTGGGGCTCGTCTCGAACAACTCGGCCAGCTTGCCGAAATCGATACCGGATAGATCGACGCGTCCTTCGGCGCCTGCACCTTCAACGATAGGCGTCAGGATGGCGACGCCTTCCAGTTTCTCGTCCAGCAGTTCGGCGATCCTCGCTTGAATGGCGGAGATATCCGTCGGCCCGAGCTTCGCCTTCACGGCGTCCGCTAGCATGTGGAACACAGCGACCGGCTTAAGATAGGGCGCGGCCCGCTCATCGGGCAGCAACGCCTTATATGCCTTGGTCACTGCACTGGCTTGCTGACCAAACTCCCTCCGCCGCTCGTCAGGCGCGACCAGCACCTCCACCGCCTTGGCAATCAGGCCGAGGCGCGAAAGTGCATCCGCCGCCATGATCGCATCGCTATCGACGCCGAGCAGCTGCGTGAAGCTGCGCGCCTGTTCCAGCGCCTCTTCTAACGCCTTCACCAAGGCTTCCTTGTCCTTGATCGGCGTTTCGTCTTCGTCGGCACCGCCCGCGCTGCCTGCGTAAATAGCCAGCGCCTTTTGCAGATTGTTGAATACGCCCACGTAATCGACGATCACACCGCTGGTCTTGCCCGGCGCGTTGCGGTTGGCGCGCGCGATGGTCTGCATAAGCGTGTGGTTTTTCATCGGCTTATCGAGATAGACAGTGCCGATGCTGGGCACGTCAAAGCCAGTGATCCACATCGCGCAGACGAAGACGAGCCGCAGCGGGTCGTTCTTGTCCTTGAACTTCTCCTCCAGGTCTTCCTTCTGCATCCGTTCGCGGTGAGGGAGAATATCTAGGCCCTTTTTCTTGAGGTCGCCAATCTCGTTCTGGCTCTGGCTGACAACCACGGCCATATCAAGCTCACGCAACCACACTAGCCGCTCGGCAATAGCCGCGCCCTCCGCCTCATGCGCAGTCTTGAGCGCCTTTTCATCCGCCGCGATCAGCCGGGCGACCGCAGCCTTGACGCGATCATGCATGGAAACCGCAGTTGCCTTGTCGATGGCTACGAACATTGCCTTACCGCGATAGCCGCGCATGGCGAAGTGCAGCGCTACATCATCGGCCACCTTGTCGAGCCGGTCGGGGGTGGTAATGAGCGTATATTGTCGACCGAATTCACGTTGGAGCTTCTTCTCCTGCTCTTCGCTCAACTCCACCTCATCGAGCAGTTCATCCAGTTCCTCCTTCAACTCGGTAGCGTTGAGCTGAAGCTCTGGTTTGCGCGATTCATAGTAGAGAGGCACCGTTGCGCCATCGCGGACGGACTGGGCGAAGTCATAGACCGAGACGTAATCGCCGAACACCTCACGAGTGCGGCTTTCCTCGCCCTGGATCAGTGGCGTGCCAGTGAAGCCGATGAAAGCGGCGTTGGGCAGCGCCGCGCGCATATTAGCGGCGAGCTGGTCATACTGACTGCGGTGCGCCTCGTCTGTAATCACGATGATGTCAGAACGGTCGGAGAGTACGGGCATTGGCTCCCGATCAGCAGTCGAGAATTTCTGGATCAGAGTGAAGACGTAACGTTCGTTTCCTGCCAGCAATTCCCGCAAATGCACCCGGCTATCCGCCTGCACCTGTTGCGTATCCTTGGTGAGCGCGCCAACGCTGGCGAATTGCCCGGCGATCTGGTCGTCCAGCTCGGTGCGGTCGGTCACGATCACAAAGGTGTAATTGCCGCCCAGGCGCCGCAGCACCTTTTCGGCAAACATCACCATGGAGAGAGATTTGCCCGATCCCTGCGTATGCCAGAACACGCCGAGGCGGCCCTTATTCTGGCCGACATGCTCCACCGCTGCCATCGCGCGGTTCACGCCCAGCACCTGATGGTATTTGCCCACCACCTTGCGCAGACCACCCTTAGCTTCATCGAACAGCAGGAAGTTTTCGATCAGGTCGAGGAATCGCGCCGGCTCGCAAGTGGCTCGGAGCATCGTCTCAAGGCTCGGGTCTTCCGGGCCATCCTCATCAAGGCGTTTCCACGGCGCGAAGAAATCGAAATCGGTATGCGAGCCGCCCATCAGCGATTCATGACCGTTGGAAAGGATCACGAAACCGTTGAAGGGAAATAGTTGCGGGATGGTGTCGCGATAATCGCGCAGGTTTTCATCGTAGGCGTTGAAGATCGGCTTGGAGAGCGCCTTCCACTCCGCATGGAGCAGTGGCAGGCCATTGACGAAGCCGAGGGTGTCTGGACGGCGCTTGTGAAGCAGCCCCTCGATCCAAACCTGGCTGGCGACAAGGAAATCATTGGCCCCCGCATCGCGCCAATCGATCACGCGGACGTTGATGGTTTCGCTCTTGCCGTCATTGGGGTGTTTCACCTCCAGGCGGACGCCATTACGCAGCAAGTAATAAAGCTCGCGATTGGCGGCGATGGGCGAAAGCGCGGAGCGATCCTGCACCAGCGCCTCCTCGGCCAGTTTCAGTGCGTCCGCCGGCAAACCAGGGTTGAGTTTAGTGAGCGCCGCGCGCAAGCGCGACGGGAGCCAGGCCTGACGAAAATTGGTGCGGCCGGTCGGATTATCCGGCCCCGGCTTCTCCTCCATCAGGTTGACGTGTTGCCAGCCCAGTTGCTGTAACAACGCCAGTGCCGGCTGCTCCACGGAGCTGTGTTCGGAAAATTCACCGGAGAGTGAACGTGGCGTCATGTCAGGCGACGGCCTCCAGCTCCCGCTCGGCCTGCGTGATGGAAAGCTGTCCGGAGATCAGGCGAGGGAGGAGAAGGTCGCGCGCGGCACTCAATGTCGAGCATTCGTGCCTGTGGAGGCTTGCGGCTTCCAGAAATGGAACAGTCGATTTGCCAAATGACGCAAGGATGGCGGCATCTGGCACGGTCACTGTTTCAGCCGCCAACTGCCTCATGCTCAGATTTCGAAGGCCCGTGGACTGCTTTTGAAATTTCTCGATCCGCTTGTTAGAGAGCGTCAAGCAGCATGGCCGGTCAGCGACAACTATCTTGGCCGGTCAACGGGGTAGTTGTCGTTGGGTATCAGGTCATATTTGACGTTGCTCCTTCATAGTTGTCGTTGCGTGATCGTGTAG
>NZ_JBFPKI010000109.1:0-255 GCF_040948675.1 Paraburkholderia sp. BR14312 | reverse complement strand
GTGGCGATCACCTCGGGCGCGAACATGAACTTCGACCGCATGCGCTTCGTGGCCGGGCGTGCCGAGGTGGGCGAGGCGCGCGAAGCGGTGTTCGCGGTGACGATCCCCGAGGAGCGCGGCAGCTTCAAGCGCTTCTGCGAGCTGGTCGGTACGCGCAGCGTGACCGAGTTCAACTACCGCATCGACGACGCCGAGCTCGCGCACATCTACGTGGGCGTGCAGATCCGCAACCGCGGCGAGTCGCAGCAGATCGCG
>NZ_JBFPKI010000108.1:0-255 GCF_040948675.1 Paraburkholderia sp. BR14312 | reverse complement strand
CCCCCCCCCCCCCCCCCCCCCCCCCCCCCCCCCCCCCCCCCCCCCCCCCCCCCCCCCCCCCCCCCCCCCCCCCCCCCCCCCCCCCCCCCCCCCCCCCCCCCCCCCCCCCCCCCCCCCCCCCCCCCCCCCCCCCCCCCCCCCCCCCCCCCCCCCCCCCCCCCCCCCCCCCCCCCCCCCCCCCCCCCCCCCCCCCCCCCCCCCCCCCCCCCCCCCCCCCCCCCCCCCCCCCCCCCCCCCCCCCCCCCCCCCCCCCCC
>NZ_JBFPKI010000107.1:0-255 GCF_040948675.1 Paraburkholderia sp. BR14312 | reverse complement strand
CCGGATCCAATATGGCTAAATCTTCTGCCGCGGGCCGCATCATCGCGATCCCGCTCAACAAGCTTCATGTCTCCGCGCGCAACGCACGCCCAAACGACACGTCCGACGTCACCGGGCTCGCGGCGCTACTGCGATCGCAAGGTCAGCTGCAGAACATGGTCGTGCACCCCGATGGCGACGACTATGGCGTGGCCGACGGCGGCCGACGGCTGCGCGCGTTCGGGCTGCTGCTCTCGCAGGGCCACGTCAAGCCTG
>NZ_JBFPKI010000106.1:0-255 GCF_040948675.1 Paraburkholderia sp. BR14312 | reverse complement strand
GGTCGTTTGTGAAGATCGTGCCCGACATGAGCTGGAGCGTGACGCAGGCGTACAACCGCAGCAAACCCAGGGTGCGCAATTTCACGGCCGAAGAACAGGCGGAGATTGAGCAACTGGAGGCGGTAGCCGCCGCGACCGAGCAGGCGCTGCAGGAGGATGAAGACGACCAGCTCACCGACGGCGAGCGCGCCGAGCTCGAGCACAAAAACTCGAAGGCCGTCGCGCTCATCAACGAACTGAAGGGCTCGCTCGAAA
>NZ_JBFPKI010000105.1:0-255 GCF_040948675.1 Paraburkholderia sp. BR14312 | reverse complement strand
CGCTTCTGCGAGCTGGTCGGTACGCGCAGCGTGACCGAGTTCAACTACCGCATCGACGACGCCGAGCGCGCGCACATCTTCGTGGGCGTGCAGATCCGCAACCGCGGCGAGTCGCAGCAGATCGCGAAGACCTTCGTCGATCACGGCTTTCCGAGCGTCGATCTCACGGGCGACGAACTGTCGAAGCAGCACATCCGCTACATGGTGGGCGGACGCTCGCCGCTCGCGCACGACGAACGCCTGTTCCGCTTCGAG
>NZ_JBFPKI010000104.1:0-255 GCF_040948675.1 Paraburkholderia sp. BR14312 | reverse complement strand
CGGGATGGGAAGGGGTGGGACCAGCTCGCTATGGTCATCAGGCATGACGGGTTGCTGCGTCGCGGTCTTGCTCGCGCCACAGCCAATCGGGAAGAAGCGTAAAGAGGGTGATGCTGAATTGGGGTTGCGTTGTTTCAGGCACAACACACATAGTGTGGGTTCTACGTAAATGCTGAAGCATTAACGTAGACCGACACGTGATCTCAACCGTGCGTCTTTAAAAACACACCTGTTATAGGATCAAGCCTTACGGGC
>NZ_JBFPKI010000103.1:0-255 GCF_040948675.1 Paraburkholderia sp. BR14312 | reverse complement strand
AGACGAAATCGAACGGTATCTCACGCAGATTGAACGGCAGGATGCCCGCGCCCTGCGTGATGTCGACCGCGACAAGGCTGCCCGTGGTTCGTGCGTGCGCAGCGAGCGCGGCCAGATCGACGCGTTTGGACGTCAGCGACGATACCCACGTGATCAGCGCGAGCCCGACCTGGGCATCCCACGCCGCGACGAAGTCCTCGTCGCGAACGTAGGCTTCACCGGCGCGCACCGGCACCGTTTTCAACGTGAAGCCGC
>NZ_JBFPKI010000102.1:0-255 GCF_040948675.1 Paraburkholderia sp. BR14312 | reverse complement strand
CAGGCTCGCCATCCCGCACCAATCGCGGCGCCGCGGTACGCAAACCGAAACCATTGCCTGGCGCACGGAAGCAGCGCGAAGTGACGCTCGAGGACTTGAATGCGGCGGTAGGGGACTCACCGCAACCCGGGAGGCTCGGTGCTAAAAACCCCCTCCAGATAGATATAAAGGACTGCGAAACAACCACACCCAGAACCAACCTCAACCCCGACATCTGTATTTAGCCGGGACCCCGACATCTGAAAATGGCTTTGA
>NZ_JBFPKI010000101.1:0-255 GCF_040948675.1 Paraburkholderia sp. BR14312 | reverse complement strand
GGATAGATGGTCAGCAGCGTGAGAAGCGCGGAGACCGTCATCATCCGGCTGCGTCCATATTTGTCGGCGAGATGCCCCATGAACGGCGTTAACACCATCAGGATCGCGCCCGTCAGCACCGTCGCCGCAAAACCCGTCGACGCTGGCAGATGCAACTGCTTCACGGCATACGTCGGCATAAAGAGAATCATCAGATAACTGGCCGCCGTGGACACCGCCATGATGCCTGCCGCAAGCAGGACGCGCCCCTTGTGA
>NZ_JBFPKI010000100.1:0-255 GCF_040948675.1 Paraburkholderia sp. BR14312 | reverse complement strand
GGATAGATGGTCAGCAGCGTGAGAAGCGCGGAGACCGTCATCATCCGGCTGCGTCCATATTTGTCGGCGAGATGCCCCATGAACGGCGTTAACACCATCAGGATCGCGCCCGTCAGCACCGTCGCCGAAAAACCCGTCGACGCTGGCAGATGCAACTGCTTCACGGCATACGTCGGCATAAAGAGAATCATCAGATAACTGGCCGCCGTGGACACCGCCATGATGCCTGCCGCAAGCAGGACGCGCCCCTTGTGA